>JAQUPQ010000034.1 GCA_028716525.1 Terriglobia bacterium
CTGGCGGTCGAAATTGTCGAGGCGCCTGTAGCTCAGGTGGATAGAGTCCCCCGCGGGGGACCTTCTAAGCAGAGTATTGAATAGAACGATCGAAAACTGAAAAACGATTCCGTTCGCTCTGTTTCTTACTGAAATTTTTGAGACATGTTCGACGGATTGCTGTGAGACGCGCCTGTAGCTCAGGTGGATAGAGTCCCCCACGGGGGACCTCCTAAGCAGAGGATTGAACAGGACAATCAAAAACTGAAAGACGATTCCGTTCGCTCTGTTTCTTACTGAAGTTTTTGAGACATGTTCGACGGATTGCTGTGAGACGCGCCTGTAGCTCAGGTGGATAGAGTCCCCCACGGGGGACCTTCTAAGCAGAGGATTGAATAGAACGATCGAAAACTGAAAAACGATTCCGTTCGCTCTGTTTCTTACTGAAGTTTTTGAGACATGTTCGACGGATTGCTGTGAGACGCGCCTGTAGCTCAGGTGGATAGAGCATCTGCCTTCTAAGCAGGAGGTCGCCCGTTCGAGTCGGGCCAGGCGCGCCAATTCTTTCAATACGTTGTGCGGCTTTTTTCATTCCTGAAAAATCCACTGTAGTCGATTTTGTAGATACTGAAATCCGCAAGAATCAAAAAGCGGATTTTTTCGTAAGAAATAGCCGTAGTAAATCCACCAAGAAACACAAACTCACCCCCGTTTCTGCTTCGGGCATAGGTGCCCTAGGGAAAGAGGTCGTAAAGGCAATGGGACTGCGGCTCTGGGCGTGCCAACGAACCGGCATGTTGTCAGTCGGAGATTCAATTACAACATAAATCGGGACTGATACCAGCATAGATGGCAAAGCCCATCGGAACGAGCAACGGGCCATCTGAAATTCGTGGATTCCTTGACGTGTGGTGAAAGAAGTGTGGTCGATGAGAGAATCGACAGGTAAAAGACTTCTTAAAATTTAGAGAAAATAAATAATTAAAGGGGATGTTAGTCTACTAGAGACTAACATCCCCTTGGGAATACCGCTGCGTGTGATTTTTCAGTCGTCATCGCCGTCTTGCGACGGTTGCCATGGGCCATTGTCGACAAAATCACCCAATACTTCACCTGCGGCATCAAACGGGTCATCTGCCATTGGAGTCTCCTCCTTTCAGCGTAAATTTTCTTGCAATGCGGATGACATCAAATCTTTCTTTGCATGTCAATATATTGACAAACATTGTCTAAATGAGACTTCATATTGACAGAATATGTCTAATCTAATATCATTCAGTTTACCCCTCAGACCATTGGTGGTACGAAGGAAACGTAGCCATTGTTGTCCTCCGGGACAGCGTAGATTTTCTTGCAAAAGCGTTTCCTTCAACCCGTTGGTCTCAGGGGTTTATTTTGTACGACCACACCGAATTTACTGGAGGTTGCGATGCGCAATGAGCAAAGTGATCATCTCCGGAAACTGTTGAAAGCGTCCCATCTGTATTGCAAGGCCAAAGGCGAAATCAGCTATAGAAAGATCGCCAAGGCGTTTGATCAAAACTACGCCAACTATGGGAAAAGGCTCATCGAGGAATCGAAGTTGCAGGGAATTATCACGTTTGAATACAAATATCATCCCCCTCGACTTGCAGGTCTTGAGTATGCTCTCGTACAGACTTTTAGCGCCCTAAGAGATGCGATTGTTACACCCTCAACTGAGGATTATGAATTTCAAAGAAGGCTCTGGGGAGAGGCTGCCGCCGAATATTTTGATAAGGAAATTGCACTGCCAAAGACCAAGGTGGGCTTGAGTGGCGGAAACACCCTGTATGAAATGATTGCGGCTCTGCCGGAAAAGGACAGGGACATTATCCTTTACCCGACCGCAATAATTGGTAGGGGCCCGACGGTTGCCCACGTGGACCCTATAGCAAACGTTACCCTGCTCTGGGCCAAGAGCGGAAGAAAGGCCGACAGGGCACATTACGTGACCGTATTACCTTTTGAGAAGGGCCAGCTAGTCCAAGACGTCCGCAAGGAATATAAACAATTTCTCAAGAGGGCAAAAGTTCAGGCAGTCTTGGAAGAGATGAAGTCGTTGGATGCCGTCGTGACAAGCCTGGGTCCAGCGAACGCAAGTGCAGAGTATATGAAATATACCCATTCCACGACTTTGGGGCTGCTCAAAGAGATGGGCATAACAAAAGAGAAGCTGCTGGCGATGGGCGCAGTAGGCGACATTTGCTATTGCTATCTCAAAGAGGATGGAAGCACTTCGCCAGATCTCGACTTCTTTCTGACCCTTGGAAGGGAGACGCTTGTAGAAATGGCATCAAAATATCCTCACAAAAAGGTAGTCGTCATCGCAGGAAAACACAAGATGGATCCGCTCAGAGCCGTCTTGAAGGGCAGACTTTGCAGTGTGCTTATAACAGATGAATTGACAGCTGAAGAATTGGTGAGAAATTTCAAATGATGGGAGAAAGAACACCACAACTTCAACAAGTGCTATTTTTGATAATTTACCGATTTCAGATCAGCATAACAAATCCACAGAGTTTGTAAGGAGTGACTCTTTGGCACTCCGGGCACTCCCTCGGGCATTGGTGCCCTAGGGGATAGGCAGCAAACGCCAATAGAATTGCGTGGTTGCGCGTCTGCCTCAACCGGCATGTTGTCAGTGGGTGCCTTGCTTTTCTGTTTTTTCTTCCCTTTCGTCCTTTTCCAATCTGTATTCTGGTTCATCTTTTCCCGTCTTTCCGAATCATTCGATCCCTTGTATGGTGACCCCTATGCCCTTTCCACCCACCCTCCAGGACTTGTATCCGCATTACACGCCTCAGCAGTTGCAGGCAGCCGAAGAAAATCTGCTGGCATATTTGGCCGTGGTCATGCGCATTTACGAGGGAATCCAGGCTGATCCGGCAAAGTACGCGGAATTTCTGCGTTTGACAAATCAGAACCCATCTTTTAAGGTGCAGGGTGCCAAAAGCTTACCTTCCTTAACTTCCGCAAAACCATGAAATCTCCAGTATATTTCGGATATATCCGCGTCTCCACTGCCAAGCAGGGAGAGCACGGGGTGTCCCTGCAGGAACAGCGCGCCGCGATCGAGCGTTACGCCCAGCACAATCAGTTTCCTATTTCCCAATGGTTTGAGGAACGGCAGACTGCGGCCAAGCGCGGCCGCTCCGGGTTTACCCGCATGCTCAAACTCCTGCGCTCAGGCAAAGCTCAAGGCGTCATCATCCACAAGATTGACCGCAGTGCCAGGAACCTCAAAGACTGGGCGGATCTCGGGGAACTCATTGACCAAGGTATTGAAGTCCGTTTTGCCAACGAGAGTCTGGACTTGCATTCCCGCGGTGGCCGGTTGTCTGCTGACATTCAGGCTGTAGTGGCTGCGGACTTCATCAGAAACCTCCGGGAAGAAACCAAGAAAGGGATTTACGGGCGCTTGAAACAAGGCCTGTATCCGCGCCCAGCGCCTTTGGGCTATGTAGACCAAGGCCAGGGCCGACCCAAAGCCCTGGATGCCACCTTAGGGCCGGTGGTGCGGCAGGTGTTTGAGCTTTACGCTTCTGGCCAATATACCTTGTTGGCTTTGCAGGACAAGGCCTATGCCATTGGCCTGCGGAACCGCAACGGTAGGCGCGTCAGTTTTACTGGTTTGTCCTCCCTTTTGCATAACCCCTTCTACATGGGGCTCATCCGCATTCAGCGCACCGGAGAAACCTTTCCCGGGATTCATTCGCCGCTCATCAGCAAATCCCTGTTTGACCGGGTGCAAGATATGCTCCAAGGCCGCACCCGTGCCAAAACCCAAAAGTATGCCTTTGTGTTTCGTAAACTGTTTCGCTGCAAGTTCTGCGATTATGCGGTGGTGGGGGAAACCCACAAGGGCCATGTCTATTACCGCTGCCATACCAGAAATTGCCAAACCAAATATTTTACCGAAAGCGCCATTGAGAACGCGGTCCTGGCGCACATCTCTCCGCTGCAGCTGAATGCCGCAGAGCTGGCTTATCTGGAAAGCAAAATCACGACCCTGCGGACGCATTGGACCAGCGAGAAGCATGTCCAAACCCAGGCCTTACAGTTGCGCCTGGGAAAACTACAGGAGCGCTTAGCCCGCCTCACTGATGCGTATTTGGATCAAGCTCTGGAGAAGGATTTGTTTGAGGAAAGAAAAACCGCGCTTCTGATGGAGCGCAAGGACGTGGAAGAATCATTGGCCAAGGTGGAGGATGTAAACCGGTCAATCCCAGACGAGCTCACGGAATTCCTCGAACTCCTGAAATCCGCACCATTACAATACAAACTGGCAAACCCAGACCAAAAGCGGGAACTTCTGCAAACACTGACATCGAACCGGCAGGTGGCCGGCAAAAACGTGGAACTGGTGCTGAAATTGCCGCTCGCGGAGATTGCCAAGCGGCAAAAAATTCTAGATGGTGACCCATCTCATGGCCTGGCTCTTGTTTGGGATCCGTTGTTTGAACGGCTGGTTAGGATTTTCTCCGAAGCTAGAATGGGACTCAAAAATGCTCACTCTGATTCAAGTTTAGCACCTTAAGGCAGGATTAAACAGAATCCGTGATCGCATAGGGCATTGCCCCCAGCAGCACTGCCCGAGGGGGAATGCCTCGAAAGCCTTTAAATATAGGGATTTCTAGCGGCAGGATACTGGCGAGTGTCAGATATCTGTCTGCTCTTTATCCTGTACAAAACTGTAGTTAGTCCATCTCAGGGCGTGGCTCTTGCTTGGGATCCGCTGTTTGAAAGATTAGTAAGGATATTTTCCCTGGGGGGAGAATATGAATGGGAGTGCTAGGGATAGGTCGCTTGAAATTTTGTAAAGAGCAACCATTCAGAGTCGTTTTGCCAGTTCTTCATATGCTGTAATGACATAAGGCATCTGAGGAAGAATTGTGCTCATTTCTACATCCACAAGCGGGTTGTGGGCAGCGGTGTCGCCGAGAAACTTTATGCCCTTAATCTCATTCGCGGTTTTTGGCACCAAGAATGGAACACCGTGCAGTTTCTCCCGAGCCGCGGTTTCGATCATGTCCTTCAGGCCAATCCATCCGCCAGGTCGATTTTTTGCCTCTAGTAGATGCCCTTTGCCATTTTTAGTAATCACAATAATAATGAGTTTTTCGAGGATTTTTCTCAGAAGAAATGCTGTACAGTTTCCGTTCTTCCCAAAGTTGCCTTGCAACTCTTCGAGTTCTCGACCGAAGTTTTTCTTCAAACGACCCATTAGCTTCTCGGAGAAGAGCTCCTCCTCAATCTCTCGGACTTTTTTTTTCTTCCCGATCGACCTCAGGGCTTCCTCTCTCTTCACGCTTGAAATGACCCAATAGTTGCCTCTATGGCCTGACAGCTTGATACCTTGTACAATATCAGCCCGCAAGAACTTCTGCATATAAGTCTGCACATGATTCGTCTTCCATCGCTTTCCAAATCTATCCCTCAACCTCGATACGACTTCTTCACTTGAAATGGGAGAGTCAAAGGAACCATCAAGAATCAACTTTTGCAGCAGAGCGTATCGACTATTCGGGTCGATGGCTAAATTCCGCGCCCTTTCTTTGATGGATTTACCAGACATATGCAGCCTGCTTCTTCTTTCCAATTACCTTCGAGCTTTTTCGCAGCTGTTTACGCCTCTGAAGGCGTAAAAGGGCCATCGCAACCCGATTAGCATCGCATGGGTAGACAGATTGTAACTTTGCATGGACCTCATTGGAGGTCTTGGCTTGCTTAAAAAAGCCTTCCTCTCTTAATCGAAGAATATGGCCCGGCAAGGTCTTTGCTGAAGCTCCCTTGGCCGCGGGCTTGCGGCTAGTTTTCTGGCGCCCATTACCCCGCCCGCCTATCTCCTTCAAAGATTCTTGAACGAGCGCCTGGATTTGCTGGAGTTTTACAATAAGCGTTTTCTTGTCCATAAGTTTATGGCTTTCTTAATTGATGTAAAAGGATTGAAATGTGAGCCTCATTTACGGAGGGCATACTTCCATTTCTTGTCGCCTTTATCACGAAACCTCGTAAGCACTCTTTCCCGCACCAAATTCAATAATCCCATGGACACAGTTGGTCTGGAGTAGTGCCTTCCATCTTGCCGCAAGAGTTCAATAATTTCTGGCAACTGCTTCGGAGAGTTGAGTTTCCCTTCGTCGGCTAATAGCCTGATGCCCCCGGTAGCGCCAGAAGGTTCTTTTTTCACAACAGCAGAAAATGGTTTCTTTGAGGCGTGGCCAGCCTCGACACGCGCACCCGCAATATGCGCAAGTTCAGAAACTAAAGCCATGATTTGTTCTGCAATTTTTTTCGGATCTTTTTTCATATTCGCTATTTGGTCATCTTAAAATATTTGTAATGCCCTTTTCCTCCAGGCTTCTCGCGATAAAGTATCCTCTTGCGAACGAGAAACCGCAAAGGTTTCATCAGCGTTGTGGATGGTTTATTTATCGCCCTCTGGTGGAGTTTGTTTACAATTTCTGAAATTTCTCTTCCTCCTTTAAAATAATCTTCCTGGACCAAGGAAACAATCTCCGCAGTCAGGCCAGAAAATTTTCCAGTGATTCCGTCATGTGAAGTTTTGGCCTTTGATTTTCTCTTCACTTCACCCCGATCGATACTCAAACACTCTTTCAGTTCCTGCAAAAGGGTCTCGATCTCTTGGATTATTTCAAAGCGTTTATCCATATGATTTAATCTCTATTTTATTACCAATTAGAATTTCTAGTGTCTAACTACGCTTAATTATAAGCAAATAGCGGATATTCTGTCAAGGTAGAAAATCATATTACAACCGAGTAAAAAAACAAGTGTCCAAGAATGGCTTATATATGAGGTTTTAGGACATTGGCATCAAATTTTTAATATATATCACTATGCTCAAAGACATCGCAAGGATATCCACAATTGCAGGCGTCCCTTGGCATGGATAAGTGCCGCTGTACGCTGCATCGGGAAACAGGCATCCAAAGCACGGTCCTGTTTCCTCTTTAACAAACACACACCTGATCCCTATCAGCACTGACTCTTGTATATATGACCGTATTAATCTTTCCCTGAAATGCCGGTCACCGCGCCTTGGCGACGAGCCTAGACCCAATTGCCAATAGCGAAGACCTCACCTTCTCTATTCCTGCAGGAAGATGTCCGCGCGCCGATAGGCGCGTATAATGCTCGGCGTATGAAGATAGAAATGGGTGGGCTTCCCGTTTTTCCAAGTTGAGGGATCTGAATCGAGAGTTGTTTGAATGAGCTTGGTACTTCCTCCCGACGTCGCTCGCATCTCAAGGCTGCGCTTTAACGCGCTGGCTGGTTACAGCCGCAAGCCGAGTACCGAGTTATTTGCCGGTGAGATATCCTGGTATGAGCATAAGCGGGCACCCGTCCTTGGGGCACTGATTATCGTTTTCACGGACGAAGATTTCGGTGGAATCATCATGGGTCGCGATGAAGGTCGTCGGATGAGATGTGTCGACGTGGTCGGATGGTACGATTCTCCTGAACAAGCGGAGATAGGGTTGATCGCGAGGCTCGAAAATTGGGCAAAGCGCCCGCTTGCAGATATGGAGCAAGGCGGCAGGCAATATCCATTTGTCGATATGTTTACACCGATAGTTCAACCCGCGAAAATGAGCACGGCCTTCGCGAGACTGCTCAATGCTGAAGGCTTCTCGTGCGGTCGAGGCATAATCGAAGCAATGATGCCCTATTTTGAAGATGTCGACAGCAATTTTGTCGAGCAATTCCAAAGCACCGGGTTCGATTCACGGATCTGGGAGCTGTATCTTTTTGCCCTTCTGACCGAAGGCGGGTATGTCTTTGACCGTCAATTTCAAGCTCCGGACTTCTTTTGCAACGGTATTTCACAGCAAATTTTCGTGGAAGCAGTAACAGTTAATCCTACGCGAAACGGCAACATCATCACGGAACCACCGGTACCCGAAGACAAGCAGGAGCTTGTCGCCTATTTCAAGCAGTACATGCCTATCAAATGGGGCAGCGCACTGACCGGCAAGTTGCGTAAGGAGTATTGGGCATTGCCTCACGTTCAGGGAAAGCCCATCGTCTTTGCCATTCAAGATTTCCACGCTGACAGATCCATGACGTTCACGAATTCAACATTGAGCCCATATTTGTATGGCCTGGAGTTTGCTGCTTACTACGATGCGGATGGAAATCTTCAGGTGAGCGGGACGCCAATTCAAGAACATAGATGGGGAGATAAGTGCATTGAGTCCGGATTTTTCCGCCTGCCGAATTCTGAGATGATCAGTGGGGTCATTCAGAACCCAACCGCGACGATTTCAAAATTCAATCGGATGGGGCATCTAGCCGGCTTTGGGAGCAAGGCAGTGCGCATGCTGAAGGCAGGCACGGCCTACGACCCCGATCCCAATGCGGCTCTTCCGAGGGAGTACTTGCAAGATGTGAACAGCGAAGGATATCGAGAGACGTGGAGCGAGGGTCTAAATATATTTCACAACCCCAATGCCCGGTATCCCCTGGATAACTCCTTTTTCCCTCAGTGCATGAATCATCGGTTGATAAACAATCAGGTTGTGCATAACATCCCTGAATTCCATCCATTCACCGCGGAGACCTTCATTTTGAGTCCGAAGCGCACTGAAAATTAGTGCTCGAGCCCGTGTCTTTCACCAAGACCTCAACTGCAAAGAGGATATCTACTACTTACCTCTGGCCGCGTGAGAAAATGAGCATGGCCTACAATCAGATTCTCCCTGTGATCTTCGATACGGTTCATTTGGCTGTAGTCGATTTTGTAGCTGTCGAACGCCACACGGTGCAATAAAATTCAACAAATTTCCATAAGCATGCCACAACGGCTTGCATCAGAAAGCCTTGTTTTTCGGCCATTTTCTGGTATTTTTGTCACCGCCTTCTAAGCAGGAGGTCGCGCGTTCGAGTCGCGCCAGGCGCGCCAAATTTGTGCCTTTTCCCCCATAGTTATCTTGATCGCCCGCATTTCTGGCGGGGTCGACCAGTTGCAGAGAAATTGAAGATGGAAGTTCGTAGCGTCCCGAAGAGAATCAATATCGCCTGTAGCTCAGGTGGATAGAGTCCCCCACGGGGGACCTTCTAAGCAGGAGGTCGCGCGTTCGAGTCGCGCCTGGCGCACCAAATTTTTGAAGCCCTCGGAAGCTTTTTACGAATTCCCCGAAATTTCCATTTCATCAATTCCGTCGTTCTTGATATCCCTTCTGGATCAAGATTGGGTTCGGGTAGCGATGCCAAGTCCCCCGCGGGGGACGCAGGCAGCGGCTTTTAGCCTGTCTGCAAAAAGCCAGCTTCGTTATGGGGGTCAAGATGTCGTATTTGCCAATTGGGGTTGAGCGCTGGTGACGCCAACATCGGATTCTTCAAGATAAGATTCTTAGAACTCCCGCGAGATTAGATTGCCCTTTCAGGGCAAGTAATCAAACGGGCTTTTCAGACCCAGGGCGATGCCCTGGGCTATTGAAGCTTGCCCCTGCGGGACAATTGCTGGATCCGCTAACGCAATATCGTCAATTTGGCCGTTGTTGATTTCCCTTCTGGATCAAGATTGGCTTTTGGTAGCGATGCCAAGTCCCCTGCGGGGGACGCAGGCAGCGGCTTTTAGCCTCCCTGCAAAAGGCCAGCTTCCTTATGCGGGTTAGGATGTCGCATTTGCCATTTGGGCGTGGGCGATGGTGGCGCTGACATCGAATTCTTCAAGATACGATTCTTGGATGGCCCTTTCAGGGCAAGAAATCAAACAGGATCTTCATACCCAGGGCGCTGCCCTGGGCTATTGAAGCTTGCCCCTGCGGGGCAATTGCTGGATTCGCCAACCCAATATCGTCAATTTGGTCGTTGTTGATATCCTTTCTGGATCAAGATTGAGTTCTGGCTGGGTGGCGCACACATGAGTTCTTAGCATGTGTGCGGATGCCGGAGTGAGCATTACATTTTCTGGTAGCCGGGATCCCGCAGAGCGGGATCCCGGACCACGAAAGGAAAATGAAATATTGGCGGGGTGGTGTCGTTGATTTTTCTTAGCTGCCGCAGTGCGGCACAAAAGGGTAGCCTAGCGTGTGGGCCCCGAATATGAGGAGCCCACACGCCAGGGCATAATCAGCCACAAACAATTCTTGTCTCTGGCCGCCCTGACAGGGCGGCCAGAGATTATTATTGTCATTGGGGGACGCATTTTGTCCTTGGGTTGCAGGACCTGATAGAACTCGGCCCCTTAACCCAAGGCTACTACCTCTTGCCGCTCCGCGGCATGTGCGCGGACGGTTTGATGAGAGCAAATTGAATTCCAAGCGAAAGAGTTTGTGCTGTTTACTGCACACATCGAAAAAACCACGATGTGTGTGCGAACCCGCCATATCACGGTCTCCTTTCGGTAACCTGTAATATGAGGCAACGATCCCTTCTCGCTACCTTTTTCGGTAAGCTTTAATGTGAGTCAATTCGTTGCATCAGAAAGCCTTGTTTTTCGGCCATTTTCTGGTATTTTGGTCACTGCCTTCTAAGCAGGGGTCGCCGGTTCGAGTTGGACCAGGCGCGCCAAATCTACAGTTCATGTTTTTGGCAAACCCGAATGTTCAGGATCAAGACCATCAGCGCCATTCGCAATGCTCCTCTGACGCAGATTTAAGACCTTCGTGCTGTGCTCCGCTGAAGTTTCCTCTGTACGAGGCGTTTGCAACCGTATCAATCTGACAGAACCTCTTGGGGCATGATTCTTTCTTGTTTTTCATTCCAGGGACGATTCACTTCTATTCGTCCCGCCTAAGGAGCAACCATCATGTTTGGACGTACCTTTCGAATATTTCTTTCTGTTTTCCTTCTGCTCGCGTGTGTGACGCTTTGGGCGCAGAAGTCAGACACCGCAAAAAAGAAATCCGCGCCTGCAAAGACTGCCACTGCGGCCAAAAAATCCACACCCACAGCGGCCAAGCCGAAGGCTGAACCCGTGGCTCAACCGAAATCATTCGATTTGAGCGCCATGGACAAAACCGCGAATCCCTGTGAGGATTTCTACGAGTACGCCTGTGGCAACTGGCGCAAGAACAATCCCATCCCTTCGGATCAATCCCGTTGGGGTCGCTTCAACGAATTGGCGGAATACAATCGTCAAATCCTCCACCAGATCCTCGAAAAAGCCTCCGTCAAAGATCCCAAACGTTCGCCCATCATGCAGAAGATCGGTGATTTCTACGCTTCCTGCATGGATGAAAAAGCGGTCGATGCAAAAGGCAGCGCTCCGTTGAAGCCCATCCTGAATCGCATTGCCGCCGTTTCCAATCGCGATCAACTGGTGGACACCCTGGCGTATTTGCATGCCCTGGGCGGAGCCGCCGTGTTCGGATTTGGAGCCCAGCCGGATCTGCACAACGCCAGCGTGATGATTGCCGGAATCAGCCAAGGCGGGCTGGGACTTCCGGATCGGGACTACTACATCAATCAGGATCCCAAATCCCAGGAAACCCGGCAGAAGTATGTCGAGCACATAGCCAAGACCTTCGAGTTGCTGGGCGACAACGCCGCAACGTCCAAGACCGAAGCCCAAGCGGTCCTCGCGATTGAAACCAAACTGGCTGAAGCCGCTTTTGAACGTGTCAAGATGCGAGATCCCAAGAACCGCGATCACAAGATGAATGTCTCGGAACTTGCCGCCCTGGCTCCGGGATTCAAGTTCGAGCGTTTCTTTGCTGCCACTGGCGCGCCCCAATTCACCGAAGTGAACGTGGTGCCGCCCGATTTCTTCCAAAAAGTAAACGGCGCTCTCGAATCTGTTTCGTTGTCCGACTGGAAGAATTATCTGCGCTGGCAGGCCGCGCGGGCCGCGTCGCCCATGCTTTCGGACAAGTTTGTGCATGAGAATTTTGATTTCTACGGGAAGTACCTGAACGGCCAAAAGGAAATCCAACCCCGCTGGAAACGGTGCGTTCAATCCACCGACCAGATGATGGGTGAAGCTCTCGGACAACCCTATGTCGCCGAAACCTTCGGCCCCCAGGGGAAACAACGCATGCTGGTGATGGTGAATGCCTTGGAGAAGGCCTTGTCCACCGACATTAAGGATCTTCCCTGGATGACCCCGACCACCAAAGAGCAAGCGGAAGCCAAACTTCAAGCGGTCACCAACAAGATCGGATATCCGGAGAAGTGGCGCGACTACAAGTCTCTACGCATTGTCCGCGGAGATTTGCTGGGCGACGTGCAGCGGGCTCGCAGCTTTGAGGTGCATCGCAATTGGAACAAAATCGGCAAGCCGCTCGACAAGACGGAATGGGGTATGACGCCTCCCACCGTCAATGCCTATTACAATCCCGCCGAGAATAACATCAACTTCCCGGCGGGGATTTTGCAGCCGCCGTTCTTTGACAAGCGCGTCGATGAGGCCGTCAATTTCGGCGGCATCGGCGTGGTCATCGGGCACGAGATCACTCACGGCTTCGATGATCAGGGCGCCAAGTTCGACCTGGCGGGAAATTTAAAGAACTGGTGGAGCGATGCCGACAAGAAGGAATTCGAAAAGCGCACCAGCTGCATCGCCGACGAATACAGCTCTTTTGTTTCGGTGGACGACCTGCACCTCAATGGGCGCCTGACACTGGGTGAAAACACCGCCGACAACGGAGGAGTCCGCATCGCCTACATGGCGCTTCATAACCTCATGTCGCAGGATCCCAAGAACAAGGCCAATCAAGTCATTGAGGGATTTACGCCGGAGCAGCGGTTCTTCCTGGGATTTGCGCAGGTGTGGTGCGAGAACCGCACGCCGGAAAGCGCCCGGGTGTTGGTGAAAACAGACCCGCATTCCCCCGGACGATTTCGGGTCATCGGCGTCGTTCAGAACGATCCGGATTTTGCAAAAGCATTCAGTTGCAAGACCGGTGACAAGATGGTCAGCGAGAACGCCTGCCGAGTGTGGTGACGAGAAAAGCAGTGACGAGTGGAAAAAGCAGTGGCTAGTGACAAGTGGCGAGAGATGGCTGCAAGCGCGCTTGCGTCTTCTCGTCACTTATCACTTTTCACTCGTCACTGTTTACCCGTCGTCGTTCCCCGCCGAGAAGAACGCTCGGCGGGCCTACCATGTTCGTCGGTCACTCATCACTCGCCACTTGTCACTGCTATTCATACCTCAGCGCCACCATGGGGTCGACTTTCGTGGCGCGGCGAGCGGGTATCCAACAGGCCACCAAGGACACCGCGACAATGACCGACGCGACAACCATCACGGTCGGTGGATCCATCGGCCGGACACCATAAAGAAGATTCTCAATCCCTCGACCTGACAGAACAGCGGCTGCAATCCCCCCGGCCAAACCGGCAAACGTCGGTATCATGCCTTGCCTGAGAACCATACGTCTCAAATCCGATTCTTGTGCTCCCATCGCGAGTCGTATGCCCAGCTCATGGCGTCGCTGTTCGACGGAGTAGGCCACCACTCCAAAAATCCCGAGCGAAGCCAGAAGCAGCGCACTGAAAGCAAACAACAAAGCCAGAGACATTTGAAATCGTCGTCCTTCGACCGATTTGGAGACCAACTCTTTCATGGGCCGGAGTTGCACAATGGGGACGTTGGGATCCAAATTCTGCAGGACGGCTCGGAGCGCGCCCGCCATGCCTGCAGGGTCGGATGTGGTTCTCAAGACAATCGAAGCCGAGGCCGGAGCCGCTGCGGTTGGTTCGGCGTGCGAGTTTGGGGTGTAGACCATCAACAGGGGAGGCTCATCCAGCCGCTCCGTTCGAATGTCGTCGACCACGCCCACCACCTCGGCGTTTTGTTCTCCGCCCCAGGAGGTAATACACGTTTGTCCAATGGGATTGGCGCCCGGCCATAAACGCTGTGCCACACTCTTTGAAATGACAACCACGCTGCGGCGGCGATCGCCCTCCGAAACGTCCCGGCCAGCCAACAATGGAATGTTCATGGTGTGGAAATATCCCGGGCTGATGGCCCGGAAGTTGGCGAGCGGAACTTTTCCTCCAGTTCGCTCATCGCCGGGCCGCCGGATATCGCACACACTTCCCTGCCCTTCCAGCGGCAACAAGTTGACCCAAGCCGTGGACGCGACACCTGGAAGCATTTGAACCCGCCTGAGAACCTCATCATAGAACTTCTGACGGGCGGAAGCCTCGCTATAACTTTGAGGCGGGAGTTTGATGTCGGCCGCGAGCACATGCTCAACGGCAAATCCGGCATTGACACGAAGCAGGTGAATCAAACTCGTTGTCAATAACCCTGCGAGAATCAAGAGTGCGGCACTCAGGCCGACCTCAACACCAATCAGACTTTCTCTCAGTCGACGCGTCTTACGGCTTTCAGTTGTCGAGGAAGCACAGGTTTTGAGCGTGTCATGAGGCGACACGCCGGTGGCTTTCAATGCCGGAAGAATTCCAAAAAGCGCGGCCGTAAAAATTGCAAGGAATGCCGCAAATCCAAAAACCCGGGCATCCATCGTAATCTCTTCGATTCGAGGAACGCTTTGAGCCGCGGCTCGCGCCAGCCACCCCACTCCAAAGTCCGCCAACCAAAGCCCCAAGGCCGCGCCGAGCACACTGAGAAGCGCACTTTCGGTGAACATTTGGGAGAGCAGGCGCTTTCTTGTGGCGCCCAAAGACGTTCGGATGGCCAGCTCGCGCATGCGTCCGGGAAGACGCGCCAGCATCAGATTGGCGAGATTCACGCAAACAATCAGAAGGACCGCGCCCACCGCCGCCAATAGAAAAAGCAGCCCGCGTCGGGCCGGTCCCACGACCGTAGCTTGGAGAGGCCACAGGTCTCCTCGAAGGTCGAATCCTTGCTTGGCATCGGCGGCAATCCGGGCCTGCACCAGATTCAATTCAGCCAGAGCCTGCTCCCTCGAGACGCCCGCCTTAAGCCGGGCCACAGCGGCAAAATCAAAATCGCCGATCAAACCGGCATTGGCTACATCCACCCCCAAGGGTTTGAACAGATCGATACGACTTCCTAGGGAAACCAACGTTCCCATTTCTCGAGGCAGGTGGAACGAGGCAGGAAGAATTCCCACCACCTCATAGGATTTACCATCCAGCGTCACGGATTGGCCGATCACTGAAGGATTCTCATGAAAGCGCGTGCGCCAGAAATGGTCGGTCATCAGGACGACTCGATCGCGGCCCGGATTATCTTCCTCCGACACAAAGGATCGCCCTAATACCGGATGCACACCGAGCAAGGCGAACAGATTGCTGGAAGCTTTCCCGATTTCAATTTCTTCCGCCGGCCCTTGACCCGTCAAGGTCATGGAGGTTGAGTTTACAATGGCGATTTCATCAAACGAACGACATTCCTTTTGCCAGATTCGAAAATCGGGAACATTGGCGCCGAAGGACGGATATATTCTGGAAAATTGAGGAACGATATTACGAATCAAGTAGAGCTGTTCGGGATGGCGGAAAGCCAACGGCCGCAAAAGAACACTGTTGACTACCGTAAAGATGGCGGTATTTGCTCCAATTCCGAGCGCCAGCGTCAGCACCGCAATCGCAGTGAAGCCCGGCGATTTCCCCAACAATCGCAATCCGTAACGCAAGTCTTGAAGGAGCGTGTTCATCAATTCCACCTCACCCAATTGGAGTAGGTCCCGCATGCTGCGATGGCGAGCCCACCGAGTATCCTTCCATCAAATGATCATAGGACAAAGATGAATTGATAGGACACATCACTGACACCCGAAACCCAATCCCTGACCTCCGACATCCGCCAAAAAGCCGGCGGACCTTCGGCCTGACACCTCAAACCTACTCATACCTCAGCGCCTCCATGGGATCGACTTTGGTTGCACGACGGGCAGGAATATAACCGGCCAGGGCGGCCACTCCAGCCAGAAGAACGGTAATTGCGAAGAGAACGCGAGTATCCATCGCGAGTGTGCCAAACAAGGCGCTCGAGACGGCCTTGGTCAGCGCAAACACTAAGGGAACGCCGATGGCCAATCCGATGACGGCCAGTTTCATGGCCCGGCCCACCAACATTCCGATCACATCACCCGGCTGCGCCCCCAAGGCGATGCGAACGCCGATTTCGTGCGTCCGCTGAGTAACAGAAAAAGCCATCAGCGCAAAGATTCCAGCCGCGGCGAGCAGCAGGGCAACGGCCCCGAAGGCCATCATCAGGCGCGAAGAAATTTCCACGCCGCTCAGATCGTCGGAGATAACTTGCTCCAGCGTCCGAATGTCGTAAGCAGAAACATTGGGATCCACGCTGCGAACTTGAGCGCGCGCTTCCGAGGCTAAATCGATGGGGTCGCCCGGAACTCGAAGCATGATTCCCGCAGAAGGCGGAGGAAGCTGGTCCAGCGGAAAATAAGCAGTGGGGTTAGGCTCCGTGTCGAATTGGGATTGGCGGATATCGCCCACCACGCCCACGACCGTATGCCAAGGACCTTCGGCGTTCGCCATTCCAAACTTCAGGCGTCGGCCGATGGCATCCTGGTCCGGCCAAATGCGGCGCACCAAACTCTGGCTCAGCACGATGACCGGAGGTGATTCCGCTCCGTCGGTGCGGGAGAAAAAGCGGCCTTCCACGAGCGGTACCCGCAGCGCCTGAAGAAATTCGGGAGTCACTGATTGGACGCCCGCCACTCGGAACTCTCCCGGGGCAGCGGGGGGTTGATCTTCGGCCCGATAGAGGGTTTGATTCCACCCCCAGCCGGACGGCAAGACGGTAACCGCCGCCGCGGAATTGACGTGAGGCAAAGCTCGCAGCCGCTCCATCAGTTGCGCATAGAAATGAACGATGCGGGCATTATCCGGGTATTCCGAATGGGGCAAGACAACGCGGAAGGTGAGGATATTGCTGCGATCGAATCCGGAATTTGTGTTCAGGAGATGCCGAAATCCTTTCACCATGAGACCGGCGCCCACCAGCAACACCAACGCCAAAGCCACTTCGGCAACCACCAAAACCGAGCGCAGGCGATGGCTCACCGGGGCCGAGGCGGCGTCTCTCCCGCCATCCTTCAGTGCTCCGTTCAAATCGAGTTGCGAGCCCTGGAAGGCCGGCGCTAGGCCGACAACGACTCCCGCCACAAACGAGACCATCAACGTGAACAGCAGCACCCTGGATTCAACTTGCAAATGCTTCAAGCCGGGAATGCGCTGCAGAATAAACGCCGGGATATCACGTCTCAAAATTTCCAGACCCCAGCTCGACAAAAGCAACCCGGCCACTCCACCGAGAGTCGCCAATATCAGGTTCTCCACAAGCAACTGCCGGAGGATACGCCCGCGACCGGCCCCCAGGGCGCGGCGGACGGCCATCTCTTTCTGGCGAACCGTGGCGCGTGCCATCTGCAAGTTGGCCACATTGGCACAGGCCAGAATAAGAACAAAAGCCGCGGCACCCAGCAGCATCATTAAAAATTGTCGAGACCCCGACGTCAGATCTTCCACCAACCCAACCAGCCGCACGCTATGTCCGGCGTTGGTCTGGGGAAACTGTTGAGCCAGACTGCCGGCCAGTTGAGCCATTTCGGCTTCGGCTTGCGCTTTCGAAACGCCGGATTTCAGGCGTCCCATGACCTGCAGATAATGATCTGCGCGGTCCGCCTGCTCGCTTGCGTTGAGAGCCAGCGGAGCCCAAACTTCTGTCCCCACTGGAAAATCAAAGTCCGCCGGCATCACGCCGATTACCGTGAAACTCTCGCCGTTGAGCAACAAAGTCTTGCCGACCACCTGAGCGTCTCCGCCTGTGGATCGCTGCCACAAGCCGTGGCTCAATACCACCACGCGGCTGTGGTCTCCGGCATAATCACTTGCACCAATCGTCCGGCCAATCTGCGGTGTTATTCCCAGCAGTTGGAAAAAATCGGAAGTGACCTGGTAGCCTTCCACCCGCTCCGTGAATCCGGTCCGATTGAGATTGGCCGACCAACCATGCCCCGCCGACATCAATTCGAGGGTCTTGCTCTGCTCCCGCCAGTCTCGAAAGTTCGCCGGCGCAACTGCCACATGAAAACGATCTTGCTTGGGTGCCGTTTCCCAAATCGCTACGGTCCGATCCAAATCTTGGAAGGGAAAGGGTCGCAGCAACATGGCGTTCACGCTGCTGAATATGATGGAATTGGCCCCGATGCCGAGCGCCAACGTCAGCACCGCAATCGCGGTGAAGCCCGGCGACTTCACCAGCATCCGAATTCCGTAACGCAAGTCTTGCAGAAGCGTGTTCATCTATTCTGCCTCACCTAATCTGAGATAATCCCGCTTGCGGCGACGGCGAGCCCACCGAGTTTCTTTCCATCAAGAGATCATAGGACATAGATGACAAGATAGGACACATGGCTGACCCCCGACACCTCAAGTCTACTCATACCGCAATGCCTCGATGGGATCGACGCGCATGGCCCGCCGGGCCGGGATATAGCACGCCGTCAGCGCGATGCTCGCCAAAAGGAACGCCACCCCGACAAAAGTGGTCGAGTCGGTGGCGCTGACCTCGAACAACTCGCTGGTGATGAGCCGCGTCAATCCCAGGGAAGCCATCACCCCGATGGCTAATCCCGCTCCCACCAGCTTCATGCCATGAAACAAGACGAGTCGAAACATGTCCCGGCGTTGTGCGCCCAGAGCCATGCGAATGCCAAACTCATTGGTCCGCTGGCTCACCGAATAAGCGATCAAGCCGAACAATCCCACTCCCGCCAACATCAAAGCCAGGCCGGCAAAGAGGGCGAGGAGCAGCGCTGAAAAACGCGGCTCAGCCACCGACGCGCCAATGACCTCGTCCATGGTGCGAACCGTCGATAGCGCTTCATCTTTATCCAATGAAGTGACCACCGTTCGCAATTCCGAAGCGACCGCGGGCAAACCATTGGTTGTGCGGACCACGATGCTTAACCCGCCATAGGAATTTTGTGCGACGGGCACATACATTTGAGGCCGACGAGATCCATCCAGGCGCTCCTGATTCACGCTGCCCACAACGCCGACGATGGTCGTCCAGGGCGTATTAGCACCCATCCCGACATAGCGGATTCGTTTGCCGATGGGACTATCGTTTGGAAAGTATCTCTTGGCAAAAGTCTGATCCACAACCACGACCTGGGGGGCTCCTGCAGTATCATTCCAAGTCAGCCCGTGTCCCTCGAACAAAGGAATTCCCATCGTCGCGAGATAACCCGGCGTGACTTGTCGAAAATTGGCATCTTCAAATTCGCTGGGTTGATAGACGTGTCCTTCGATGTGGAAGACATTGTCGCCATACTTCCCTGAAAGCGGCAGTTCCGAAATGGCCCCCGCCGCTTGGATGCCGGGTAAAGCAGCAACACGCTCCTCAAACTGCTGCATGAAGGCGCCGATTTTTGCGGGAGTGTCATAAATCTTCTGTGGAAGATTCAATTCAGCAGTGACGACATGTTGCGGCTGAAATCCCGGGTTCACGTGAAGCAGTCGCCAAAAACTCTTCACCATCAATCCCGCTCCCACGAGCAAAACCAACGAAAGGGCAATTTGCCCGACAACCAGCACGTTGCCGACCCGTGACCGAACCGGTGGAAAGCCTCTCCGTCCCGATTCGTGCAGGGCTTCGACAAATCGAACCCGCGAAAGGTGAATCGTTGGCGCCAATCCAAATAGCACTCCCGTCAACAAGGAGAGGGCGGCCGTGAACCCCAGCACCGCGGCGTTGACGTGAATTTCATCGAGCCTTGGCAAACTGGGGGGAGCCAGGCTTCGCAGCAGAGTCACACCCCAGGCGGCCGTCAACAGGCCGATGGCGCCGCCCGAACCGGCCAGCAAGATACTTTCTGTAAGCAACTGACGGACAATTCGACGAGTTGGTGCGCCGATCGCTTTCCGAATAGCCAGTTCACGGCGTCTTCCCGAGCTTCGCGCCAAGAGCAGGCTGGCCACATTGGCGCATGCAATCAGCAGGAGCAGGCCGACTGCTCCCATAACCAGTAATAATTCGGTACGCACCGGCCCGGCAAACACTTCAGCCAGCGGGCGGACGCGGATTCCCCAGCCCTGATTCGTCTCCGGATAAGGTGCGTTAATGGCGGGGGCGATAGCGTCCAGATCCGCCTGCGCTTGGGTTGCCGTCACTCCCGGTTTTATTTTTCCAACACCCACCAGGAAATGGGCAATACGCATATTCATGCCGCGATTCAACATCGGAGTGGGTTGCCAAACCTGGGCATCGGAAATCGTCGAGGGATCGGATGGAAGCACACCCACTACCGTGCTGCTGCGCCCGTCGAGTACCACGCTTCGCCCCACAATGCTGGGATCGCCACCAAACTGTTGTTTCCAAATGGAATTTCCTAAAATGACAATTTGCGGAAGCGCCACCTGCTCATCGGCAAATACAAAATCCCGGCCCAGAATGGGGTTCAGGCTCAACGCTCTAAAGAAATTCCAAGAGGCGATGACGCTCTTGACTTGCACAGGGTGTGACCCATCGGTCAGATTTGAAATTCCTGAATGATAAGAAAGAACCGCGAGCTGCTCGAAGGTGTGATTCTGGGCGCGATAGTCTCGGTAATCGGGAGGAGAGATCCCGGCGTCGTTTCCAAGCGCAAACTTTCCGTTGAGATAAACCAGACGATCCGCTGATGCAAACGGCAGGGGCCGAAGCAATACAGCATCAACCACGCTAAAAATGGCTGTGTTGGCCCCGATTCCGAGCGCCAGCGTCAGCACCGCAATCGCCGTGAAGCCCGGTGACTTCAGCAGCATCCGAATTCCGTAACGTAAATCTTGAAGAAGTATGTTCGTCACTTCCACCTCACCCAATTGGAGTAGGTCCCGCTTGCTGCGATGGCGAGCCCACCGAGTTTCTTTCCATCAAGAGATCATAGGACATAGATGACTAGATAGGACACATGGCTGACCCCTGACATCCGCCAAAGACCCGGCGGACCTTCGGCCTAGCACCTGGCACCTCAAACCTACTCATCCCTCAGCGCCACCATTGGGTCCACTCGAGAAGCGCGCCGAGCGGGCAGGAAAGCTGCCAATGCGGCAACGATGGCCAGCAGGATCGTCGCCAATGAGAGCACAATGCCATCCACACCACCAAATCCGAACAACAGACTCCTGATGAGGCGAGTCCCTCCCAACGCCACCGGAAGCCCCAGCGCAATTCCCAGCAGAACGAGTTGCAGGGTTTCTCGCACCACATCGAAAATGATGTTGCCCGGCTGAGCACCCAGCGCCAGGCGAAGCCCGATGTCTCGAGTGCGCCGCGCCACGGTGTATCCCATGATCCCGTAAAGCCCGATACTGGCGAGCAGCATGGCCAGCAAACCAAACACACTTGCCAGCCACATGATGAGCCGATCGGTCCCAAGAGATCGATCTACCCTTCCCGACAGCGTTTGGATATCGATTGGGAGAAGAGCGGAATTGGTTTCTCCCACCGCCCTGCGGAGGGAACCGGCCACGGCGGCGGGATCCGCAAAGGTGCGAATTTCATAAGCCGCCATAGAATGTTCCCAGACGGGATTGAAAAATGGAAAATAGATGCGCGGCTGAATTTGCTCTCGCAGGCTGTTGATTCTTGAGTCGGCCACGACACCAACAATTTCCGCCTCTCCCGGATTGCCCGGAAAGATATCGCGGACATGCTTTCCGATCGGATTCCGGTTGGCAAAATAGGTGTGCGCAAAGGCTTGGTTGATGACTGCGGCCCGCGGCCCTGGAGCGCTGTCATGAACTCCGATTTCACGGCCAATCAGCAGCCGAATCCCCAGTGTGGAGAAGTAACCCGGGCCGACGTGATCCATCCGGGAATGGGGGTGCAGGCCTGGCTGGGCCGTATACCCTTCCACCTCAATGGGGTCGCCGGAGTCCGAACCTTGAAACAAGCCGTCACTGGACAACGTGGCTGCCTGCACTCCGGGGATGCCTGAGAATTTGTCCAGAAGCTCTTGGTGGAGCCGCAGGTTTGCCTGCCCCGTGTAACCTGCCGGAGCATCATCCACCATGAATTCCAGCACCTTCTCGCGGTTGTAACCCAGATTTACTTCCATCAACTTCATCAAACTGTGGACGAATAACCCGGCCGCCACAAGAAGGATGAGTGATATAGCCACCTGGGCCACTACGAGAATCTTCCCTGTCGATAAGCGATGATGTGCGGATTCACCTGTTGGGCCCATAGAGCTGGATTTCAAAGCCTCCAACACATCGAATTGGCTTGATCGCAGGGCCGGAACCAATCCGACCAGCAACGTGGTCAGCACAGCGACAACCAAAGTGAAGCCCAACACTCGGACATCCGGCCGCAGGTGGAGTTGGATAGATTCGGGGCCTGTCACAGCAGCCGATACCAGGCGCAACAACAGGCTGTCCGCCCATTGCGCTATGAGCAGCCCCACACAGGCGCCCATCAGCGCCAACAGGAGGCTTTCCGTTAGTAGTTGTTGCAGCAGGCGGAAGCGTCCCGCCCCGATCGCCGTTCGCACCGCGAATTCCCGGCGACGCGTTGTCCCTCGAGCCAGGAGAAGATTGCCAACGTTGGCGCAGGCGATCAACAATACGAGCGCGACGAGCGCCATAAGAAGTTTGAGTGGATTTCCATAAACGGCCTGGAGCGTGGAAGTGCCCCGCGAGCCGCCCTGCAAGTTGATCCGCTGCTCGAGATAATCCTGCCGGTCCCTCGGCGTGCCTCCCGGACCCAACGAAGATTGCAGAAATTGATGAAAGGCGAGATTGATGGCGGCCTTGGCGTTCTGGAGTGTCACCCCGGGTTTTAGTCGCGCCATGGCCTGCAGCCAAATGTACTGGTTCTGTAGCCCTGGAACAGAAGCCAGAAGATCGCGCCCGGGGTAGATGGCTTGCTGCATCGTCAACGGAACCCACATATCCGGAACCCGTCCAACCGTTTCCCCAAAAAATCCCGGCGCTGCGATCCCGATAATTTCAAACGACGTTTGATGAATTCGAATGCTCTTCCCGAGGATGGTGGGATCGAGTCCGAACCGCTCCCTCCAAAAGGGATAGCCAATGACCGCCATCGCAGAGGCGCCTGGCACCCGATCCACTTCCGACGTGAACAGCCGGCCGGCCGCCGCCTTTACTCCGAGTGTTGAAAAGTAGCCGCCACTGACCAGCAGGACGTGCGCGGACTCCACCGGCGCGTACCCGCTCTGGGAGCTGCCAAAGCTCACTTGAAGTGGTGTGGGCTCGCTGTCTGCCGCGAAAATTCCGGAGAACACATCGTTGTGATCGCGCAAAAACTCAAACTCCGCATAGGTCAGAAGTGACCGATCCCCCGACTCTTCACCGTAATCTCTTCCGTGTGCGTCGGGGTCTGTCAGCAAGACCAGCTCCTGGGGCGCGGTCACTGGGAGAGATCGGAATAACACATTGTCGAGCACATTGAAGACCGCCGAGTTGGCCCCGATGCCGAGCCCCAGCGTCAGCACCGCAATCGCTGTGAAGCCTGGCGACTTCAGCAGCATCCGAATTCCGTAACGTAAATCTTGAAGAAGTATGTTCGTCACTTCCACCTCACCCAATTGGAGTAGGTCCCGCTTGCTGCGATGGCGAGCCCACCGAGTTTCTTTCCATCAAGAGATCATAGGACATAGATGACTTGATAGGACACATCCCTGACCCCTGACATCCGCCAAAAACCCGGCGGACCTTCGGCCTGACACCTCAAACCTACTCATCCCTCAGCGCCACCGTGGGATCGACGCGCATCGCCCGTCGCGCCGGGATGTAGGAAGCAAAAAACGCAACGGCGATGAGAACCGCTGTGACGCTGATGAAAGTTACAGGATCGTACGGAGTGACCCCAAAAATCATGGCGCTGATAAGCCGCGTCGCGCCAAGCGCAGCGGCAATGCCAATTGCGACCCCCGCGAGCGTGAGCCCAATTCCCTCCCGGATCACCATGCGCAGCACGTCTCGCTGTTGTGAGCCGAGCGCCAAACGAATACCGATTTCGTGGGTCTTGCGCGTCACGGAATAGGCCATCGTGCCGTAGAGGCCAATCATCGCGAGCAGAAGTCCGAGCAGACCGAAAACCGTCGTGAGGCGGGCGAAGAGGTTTTCCTGAGAGAGCGCTTCACGGGTCTGCTGCGCTTGCGTCTTCAGATCCATCAGGGGCAGCCGAGGATCCACTTGATGCACGGCATCGCGCAACTGGGAAATCACCGCAACTGGAGGCCCTTGCGTGCGAACCTCAAAGTTCATTTCGTTTAGGCCGCCTTTCACTTGCGCGTATGAGAAGTACGCCCTCGGCCTATCCTCAGAGTGCGCGTAAGTGAGTTCAGCGCGCTTCACAACCCCGACAATCTCAACAGCCTTGACCGGATCGAACGTCAAACCCAGGCTGAAGCGATGGCCGATGGGGTTCTGGCCCGGGAGGAATTTGTTGACGAACGGCTCATCCACGACAGCCACAGCCGGAGAAGCGGCCGAGTCACTCGGCTCGATGCCTCGCCCGTAAACCAGAGGAATTTCCAAAGTGCCGAAAAAATCCGATGCCACGCGCAGCCAGCGAACTCTGGAGTCCGACGGTCTCGCCATGCCCTCAACTGTGATGTTGCTGCTGCTCTGCCAGCCAGAAAGCGGCGCGTCTTGCGTCAGCGTCGCTGCCCGAACGCCGGGAACCGCGCGAACGCGGTCGAGCAATTGCGAATAGAGATTCACCAGGCGGGCGTCGTGGTAGCCGGCGCGGGTGGGATCCAGTCCAAAACTCAGCAGATTTTGTTGGTCGAAGCCGAAGTTCTTGTTTTCGAAATTGACGAGCGTGCGTATGAAAAGGCCGGCGCCAACCATCAGCACCAGCGACGCCGCGACCTGTGCGACGATGAGCGATTGGCCGAGGCGATGCTGGTCGCGCCCGCCAGTGAGGTTGCTGGCCGCAG
Source organism: Terriglobia bacterium (assembly GCA_028716525.1). Taxonomy (GTDB): domain Bacteria; phylum Acidobacteriota; class Terriglobia; order JAIQFV01; family JAIQFV01; genus JAQUPQ01. The sequence continues at coordinate 24,828 of JAQUPQ010000034.1, forward strand.
CCCTCATGGCGGAGGCAAGCTCAAATCGCGTCGCGCGAAATGCGGGCGCAAGCCCGAAAAGAATACCCGTCAATACGGCCCCCGCGAACGTGAAGAGAAGGACTCTCGAGTCCGCTCCCGCGTCCAAAATGATCCGCGTCCCTCCGTCAGGCATCAACGCGACGAGCGCACGCGTACCCCAGCCCGCAAACGCCAGTCCCAGTGCGCCGCCGAGGATGGACAACAGGACGCTCTCCGTAAGCAGTTGGCGAATCAGGCGCAAACGGGATGCGCCGAGGGCAAGCCGAACGCCGACTTCTTTCTTGCGCGAAGTGGCGCGCGCCAGGAGCAGCGTCGCCACATTGGCGCACGCAATCAGCAGAATCAATCCGACCGCAGCCATCAAAATATACAGCGGCTGTTGCGCGTTCTCCTGCAAGTGCGGCAGGCCCTGGCCTCCGTTCACAAGCGTCAGATGCGGGATTTGGTCTGCTCTCTCCTGGTGCCAGTCCTCGGTGACGAACTGCTGAAAAAGCTTATCGAACTCGCCCTGCGCCTGCTCCTTTGTGACGCCCTTTCTCAGCCTGCCGAACACATTGAGGCATAGCCAATTCCGCGCCGTGAAGAATGAAGTCGCGCTGTCGTCTGGCACTCGACTCCATGGCCGCAAATTCGGTTTGTCGTCGAATGGCAGCCAGATGTCCGGCTCCGTCCCGGCCTCGACGCCGAAAAAAGCGCGGGGCGCGACGCCGACGATAGTGAAAGGAACACCATTCAACGTGATGTTTTTTCCAAGAATCGCAGGATCCCGAGCGAATTGTCGGGTCCAATAGGCGTAACTGATCACCACAACACGCGGCGCGCCGGGATCCTCGTCAGCGCCCGTGATCTCGCGCCCGAGTAACGGAGTGACGCCCAAGCCGGAAAAAAATTGGCCTGAAACCATCATGGCGTTGGCCAGCGTTGGCTCGTTGTTGATCTGGACACTGGCGTTCTCTTCATTGATGCCCAGCGGAGCGAAGGCAAAAATACTCGCAAGACTCTTGTTTTGTTCGCGGAAAAGTTGAAACGCCGGGTAAGAGTAGGTGAACCCTGCCCGCCAGCCAGTCATCGAGAATTGCGGCGGCCACTTGTTCTCGTCCCATTGGAAGAGGACGAGATGCTGCGGGTCTTTCACGGGAAGCGGCTTCAGCATCACGGCGTTGATGATGCTGAAAATCGCCGTATTCGCGCCGATCCCAAGCGCCAGCGTCAGCACGGCAATCGCTGTGAAACCCGGCGACTTCAACAGCAATCGGATTCCATACCGCAGATCCTGAAGAAGCGTGTTCATCTATTCCACCTCACTCAATTTGAGAAAATCTTGCCGGCTGCGATGGCGAGTCCTCCGAGTTTCCTTCCATCAAAAGGCCAGAGGACAAAGATGACTTGATAGGACACATGACTGACCCCTAATATCCGCCAAAAACCCGGCGGACCTTCGGCCTGGCCCCTACTCATACCTCAACGCCACCATGGGATCGACACGCGTGGCGCGCCGGGCAGGAATGAAGCAGGCCAAGAGGCCAACGGCCCCGAGCACCAGCGAAAAACCTACGAAAACCAGAGGATCCGTCGCCGAGACTCCAAAAATCAAACTTGCCAACAAACGCGCCAGCATGAAAGCTATGGCAAATCCGATGGTGAGTCCCGTCCCCACCAGGAGGATTCCCCGCCGGGTGATCCATTGCAGCACTTGGTTGGGTTCTGCGCCGAGGGCCAAACGAATCCCGATTTCATGAGTCCGTTCCGTGACGCCGTGCGCCATCACGCCGTATACTCCGGACGAAGCGAGCACCAACGCGATGAATCCCAAGACAGCCATCATGCTGGCGATGTAAGAAATGCCGATCATTTCTTCTTGGGCCAGTCGGGCCAGGGTCTTGGGTTCATAAACCGGCTGTTCCGGGTCGATCTGGTGAATCCTCATGCGCAGGGCGGAAACGAAGCCGAGAGGATCGCCCGTCGTTCGCAGCAGAAACCTCACGTTCATATCTGCCTGCTGTGAGTAAGGAACGTACACAGCGCCGTCCGCGCTTCGGAAGTAAGGGTTGTATTTGACATCCGAAACGACACCCACAATCGTGAGCCAGGGCAGTTTCGAATCAGGCTGTCCTTGTTTGATGCGTTTCCCAATGGCATTTTCTCCGGGCCAATAACGCTCCGCGAGACCGCGATTGACGATGGCCACTCGCTGGGAGTTGGGTCCGTCGGCCCGGGTAAATTCGCGCCCTTGCAGCAAGGGCAAATGGAGCGTTCGAAAATAATTCGGGCTGATCGAATTGGCCATCGCGATGTGTCCCAAATCGGATTTCCAAGCTTTTCCGTCACCCGTGAAGGGATGAAAACTCAGATTATCCTGGTTGGGGACGGCGGTAGAGATGGCGCCAGACTCCACACCGGGAATTGGCGCAATTTGTGACAGGGCTTGATCATAAAAATTGATCAACTGCGTTTGGCTGGAATACTGATCCTTAGGTAGCACCATGGCCGCGGTGAGCAGATTCTGCGGAGAAAACCTCTCATTGGCATCCATCATGCTGCGAAAACCCTTCACGAGCAATCCCGCTCCAATTAACAGCACCAAAGAGGCCGCCACTTCTGCCACCACCAGGAGGCTTCGCAGCCGATGTGAGGCGGCGGGGGAACCGCCGCGACCGCCTTCTTTCAAAGCGCGCGTGACATCCGGGCGGGACTGGCTCAACGCCGGAGCAATGCCGGCAAGAATTCCGGCAAAGACGGCAATGGTCGCCGTAAACGCGACCGCCCTCCAATCCAAAGCAATGCGATTCCAACCCGCCACATACTGCGACAAGGCCGCAGGCATATTCGAAACAATCAATGAAACCGCCCATTCGGCCATGAATAAGCCGGCAACCGCGCCAATCAAGGCTAAGGTGATGCTCTCGACAAGCAGTTGTCGCACCACGCGCCACCGGCTCGCGCCCAGCGCGGCGCGAACCGCAATTTCGCTCCATCGACCGGCCCCACGCGCCAGCTGCAAATTGGCGACATTGGCGCAGGCAATGAGCAATACAAATCCCACAGCACCCAGCAACAGAAGCATGAAGTTGTGGGTCAACTCATCCGTCGCATAAGTCTGAAAGCGCACAACTCGGATTTTCAGGCGGGAGTTGGAGCGAGGAAATTCTTGTTGCAGGTGCCCTCCGATGATCTCCAAATCTGCGGCCGCTTGTGAAACGGAGACTCCGGATTTCAACAAACCGATGGGAAACAAATAATTGTTGCTGCGGTCGACTTTGTCCGAATCGTCAAGGGCCAAGGGATGCCAAAGCTCCGTTCCCGGCGGGTATTGGAAATCCTTTCCCATAACGCCCACGATCGTATAGGTCTGCCCATCGATGCGGGTTTCCGTCCCAATAATCTTGGGATTGCCCCCAAATTGGCTCTGCCAGATGCTGTAACTGAGGATCGTTTCCGCGTCGTGCCCCGGTATTCTCTCCTCCGGCAGAAATCCCCGTCCAAAAACCGGCTGGACGGCGACGGCTTTGAAGAAATTCGGAGTGACCCTTGCCGCCTGCAGACGCGTGGCGCCTCCCGGCACAATCAAATTCTCTCCGCGGTTGGCATACGCAGCAAACTCCTCGAACGAACGGCTCTGAGTACGAATGGCCTCGTAGTCGGCGGGATACATCGAATTTTCGTTTGTGACGCCTGCAATTTGATTGAACACCAACGCCAGGCGATTGAGATTCGGAAAAGGTACAGGCCGCAACAACAGTGGATCGGCGACGCTAAAGATGGCGGCGTTTGCGCCGATACCCAACGCCAGTGTCAAGATGGCCAGCGCCGCGTATCCTGGCGCTTTCATAATCATTCGTATGCCATAACGGATGTCTTGGAAGGAATTGGCCATCGCTGGTCCTCCGACTTTCGAATACTGATATGACTTGGCCTAGTAATACTGTTGGCTATTCCAAAGAAACGCTACGGATGTAAGGCGCTCGCCCACAGTAATTCAATGCAAGACAGTTGCCAGGGAATGAGTTGGTGCAAACTATTTGGATTAAATGATGTTAGCTCAGTTCGGGGGGATGATAGGGCTTGAGGATTGGTCGCTGGCGACAAGGCCTGTCTCGGAATCGGACAGTGGAAGGAGCCCATTGGTGATTCAGGAATGTCGGCGCCCCGCTCCGGGCTGGACTTCAACGCCAATACCTAACGCCCAACAATTCAAATCAAGAAAAACACGAGAACATTCCGCCCGACACCCAATCCCTGACAACCTGTACCCGACCTACTCGTACCGCAGGGCCACCAAGGGATCGACCTGCGTGGCCCGCCGCGCCGGAATGTAACACGCCAGCAAAGCCACCATTAATAGAACGACCGTCACAAAAATGTAAGTCATTGGGTCCGTCGCACGAACGTCATAGAGCAGACTCGATAGCAAGCGCGTTAAGACTAACGCGGCCACAGCTCCGGCAACCACTCCCAGTGCCGTCAGTCCAAAAACGCGACTCAAGATCAACTTCAGGACATCCCTCCGTTCGGCTCCCAGGGCCATGCGAATGCCGATCTCATGCGTCCTTTGGCTGACGGAATAGGACGTAACTCCATACAGTCCGATAGCGGCCAAGGTCAAAGCGACGAATGCAAAAACTCCGAGAAGCAGGAATGCCAGCCGTTCGGCCGAGATGTTGCCGGCAACAATATCCTCCATCGTCCGGACATTGAAAATCGGTTGGTCCTTGTCCACTGACCAGATCGCGTTCTTGATGGCCGGCAAGATCGAACGAGTCGGCATGTCGGTCCGGATCACCATGCTGATCGTTTGGTCCGGACTTTGAAGATAAGGAAAGTAAACGGTTGGTCGGGGTTGTTGGTCGAAGCCGTTGTCGTAAACGCCACCCACCACTCCCACGATCTCTCGAACAGGATGGTTTGCGCCGGGAAATTCCAAATGCCGGCCGAGGGGATCTTGATCGGGGAAATAGTGATGGGCCAAGGTTTCGTCAATCATCACAACGCGAGAACCATCCAGATTATCGTGATCGGTGAACGTTCGCCCGTGAAGCACCGGGATGCCCATCGTCTGAAAGAAACCGGAGCTCACATCACGAAAATCCGCCGCGTATCGAGTCACCTCCGGGGACGTTGCAGCTCCTTCAATCTTAAAAAGTCCGCGATCCTGATCTTCCTGACTCATGGGAACAATCTCGGTCAGGGCCGCCGAACGTACGCCCGAAATCGATTGAACACTCCTCAAGAATTGCTGCAAGGCGACGGCTCGTTGATGCGGCTCCAGGTATTTCGAATCCTTCGTGTCCATGGGTAGCTTCATACGCAGCGCCAACCTATGCTCCGAAGCAAATCCTGGATTTGCTTTCATCAATCGCCAAAAGCTCTGGATCATCAAACCTGCTCCTATAACCAAGGCAAAGGCCAAACCGGCCTCCACAATAACAAGGATCCCTTGCAGTTGATGGCCTCGGGCGCCAGCCAACGCACCACGTCCACCCTCATTGATCGTCTCCGTGAGATTCGCTTTTGAACTTTGAAGCGCCGGAATCAATCCAAACAGGAGCACTGTCAACACGGTCAAAAACACGGTGAAGAGGATCACGGTCCCATCCATTCGGATAGTGGGAAGTAAAATCGAATCGGAGGCCTGAACGACGGGAATACGCGAAGGCAGGACCCGCGTGAGCAACTCGGTGGTCCACAGCGCTAAAATCAAGCCGAGCGAACCTCCGGCCGTGGCCAGCAAGGCGCTTTCGGTCAAGAATGGACGCGCCACTTGAAGACGCCTTGCACCCAGCGCCAAGCGGATGGCCACTTCCTTCTGCCGGGCGACCGATCTCGCCAACATCAAATTGGCTACATTGACACAGGCAATCAGCAACACGAAAGTCACAGCGCCCAGCAAAGCCAGCAATGCAGGACGAATGTACTCCACTCGAACCTTCTCAACCGGGACGATTACGGCGCCCCATCCTTTGCGATTGGGGCGCTCCTGTTCTATTTCTTTGGCGATGACATTCAAATCTGCCGTGGCTTGATTCAAAGTGGAGTCCTTCTTAAGTCGGCCCAGAACCCCTAAATCTCCGTCGGCGCGCCTGACCCAATCGTCATCAAAAGGAACTATCACGTCCATCGGAAACAGACTGGCAAAGGAGGCAGGAACCACGCCGATGATGGTGTACGGCTCGCCATTCAGGGTCATCTCTCCGCCGATCGCGCCGGGATCCGCTCCGTATCGTCGCTTCCAATAGCCGTAAGAGAGCATGGCCAGGTTGTGGCGGGCGTGAGATTCATCCAATCGAAAGGTCCGCCCGAGGACTGGCTGTATGTCGAAGAAGTTGCCGAAATTCGTGGTTACTCGCAAACCCGTCACTTGTTCCGGTTCGCCGTGACCGGTGATTGTCCCGGTGCCGTGCTCAAACAGAAACAAGTCTTCAAAGGAACGGCTTCGTTCCTTCCACGTCAAATAATCCAAACCCGCCGGACCGATGCGAGCCCATCCATTTTGGGGATTGTTATTCCATATCACAACCATGCGGTCAGAGTTTTTGACGGGAAGATGCCGGAGCAATACCGAATTCACAACAGTAAAAATGGCAATATTGGCCCCGATGCCCAACGCCAGGGTCAACACTGCAATGATCGTGAAACCCGGCGACTTCATCAGCATCCGAATTCCGTAACGTAAATCTTGAAGGAGTGTATTCATCACTTCCACCTCACCCAATTCGAGGAAATCCCGCTTGCTGCGATGACAAGTTCTCTGAGCTTCCTTCCATCAAGAGACCCTAGGACATAGATGCCCTGATAGGACACATCCCTAAAACCTGACCCCTGACACCCGACCCCTGATACCTGACATCCGCCAAAAACCCGGCGGACCTTCGGCCTGACACCTATTCATACCGCAACGCCACCATCGGATCCACACGCATGGCGCGGCGAGCCGGCACGAGGCTGGCCACGACAACCACGGCGCCCATCAGGAACGTAATGGTCAGAAACGTCCACAGGTCGGTGACACCCACTCCATACAGCTCGGCGGCCAAAAAACGCGTCAGGAAAAACGATGCCGCCACGCCGAAGGCCATTCCCACCAAAGCAATTCCCATCCCGTTCCCCAAAATCAATTTCAACACTTCACCGGGTCGAGCGCCCAAAGCCATGCGGATGCCAATCTCGTGGGTCCGCTGCGACACCAGATGCGACATGACGCCGTAAATTCCAATGGCCGCGAGAACCAATGCCAACACACCAAAAAAACCAGTCAACTCTGCCAACATGCGATTGGGAGTGTCTTGTATCGCCATCAGTGTCTCGAGGGGATCGACCGACGAGATAGGTTGTTTCCGGTCAACCGTCCAAATGGTGTCGCGGATATCGGAAGCCATGCCCGCAGAAATATCCGAGGTCCGCACGACAAATCCCAGCGTGCTCGATGGAAATTGCGACAAGGAAACGTACATCTGCCGTTCCGGGCGGGCGCGCAGTTGATACATCTTGATGTCGTCCACGACGCCCACGATGGTGCACATGGTGTGTTGCTCGCCGAATTGGAGACGCTTCCCGATCGGATCTTCATTGGGCCAAAATTGTCGCGCCAGAGTCTGATTGATAATCGCCGCCGGTGAGCCCTCCGGAGCATCTTCCGAATTAAAGTATCGCCCCTTCACCAGACCGATCTGCATCGTCGAGAAATAATCCCTTGAGACGGCTGAAAAACGAGCGCCTAAAACTTCTCCCGGGCGTGGAGCGGGTCTTCCCGCAGCTTCAATTTCGACACCTTGGCCGAATCCTCCGAAAGGCACGGAACTGGCAGCCCCCGCTGAAACCACATGGGGTCTGGCTTTCAAGCGATTCAAAACTTCTTCGCTGAAATTCCGCCGGCTCGCCTCCTGCGCGTACCGTGTCTTGGGCAAATCCAATTGAGCTACCATCACGCCGGCGGGATTGTATCCGGGGCTGGAGCGCACCGAGTTAATAAAGCTCTTGACCAACAATCCCGTTGAAATGAGCACCACCACGGCTAAAGCAATTTCTGCTCCCACAAATAGGCGTCGTAGGCGGATGCCGCGACGACCCCCCGCAACTTGGCCTGCGGCTTCTTTGAGCGAGTCATTCAGATTGAATTTCGAACTCTCGAGGGCCGGTGCGAGGCCAAATACCAATCCGCAGATCAGTGCGATCGCCAGCGTGAAGCCCAGGGTAGTGAAATCCAGGGACACCTTCCCATAATTCACCAAGAAGCCGCGAATGTGGTTCGGAATGGCGGATTCAATCCAACTCATCCCCCAGGCGCCGAAAAGGGATCCAGCAACGGCGCCGAGGAAGAACAACAACAGCGATTCGGTGATCAGTTGACGCGCAATTCGACCTTTCGAAGCGCCGAGTGCGCCGCGCAAGGCGAATTCTTTGGTCCTCTGTGTGGCTCGCGCCAACATGAGATTCGCCACATTGGCGCACGCAATCAACAGCACCAGGCCCACAATCCACACCATAATCATCAGCTCCGGCGTGCCTTCGTTCCGTCCAATCTCGACGGTCATGGGGCTGGTTAACCAAGTGATGTTTGCGTTCGTCTGCGGATACTGCTTCTCGAGACGCGCCAAGATCGCTGCAGCCTCCGACCCGGCTTGCGCCCTGCTGATGCCCGGCTTCAGCCGCCCAAACGCCGAAAACCAATTGTTATTGCGATCCGCACGTTCCTTGTTGGTCAATGCCAAGGGCGTCCACACATTGGCCCAACCCATAAGTGGGAATTGGAATGTTGAAGGCATCACGCCCACGACCGTGTAGGGTTCGTCACCGATGGTAATGGTTCGTCCGATGATCTTGGGATCACCCGCAAACCGGCCTTGCCATAGCCCCTCACCCAGAATGGCGACGTGCCCTCCGCCCTGCCGATCTTCTTCCGGAGTGAACGTGCGGCCGAGAATGGGTTTCGCGCCCAACGTCTCAAAATAATTCCAACTGACACGCCCGCCCTCCACGAGCGCCGGCGGTCCGTCACCGGTGAGACTGAAGTTCCAAATGGCATACGCGGCGACGTCTTGAAAGGATTTGTTCTCTCTTTGAAAATCGATGAAATCGGCAGTCGAGCTGACCCCGTTGCTGGTCCATCCTCTCTTGTTGTCATGAGAAAGGAACATCATTAGGCGATCTGCTTGCGGATACGGCAACGGCTTGATCAGCCAGGCATCGACATAACTGAATATTGCGGTGTTGACCCCGATTCCCAGTGCCAACGTCAACACGGAAATCAAAGTGAACGCCGGCGCCTTCACCAAAATCCGCACGCCATAGCGCATATCCTGAAGCAGAGCGTCCAGCCATCTCAGGCCTGGCCGCTCGGCTGTAATCTGAGCCGACGGTGTGTTCATCGTTTCATCCTTATTAAATTCTGCGCCAAAGCTCCATTAGATCGACCAGCGTTACTCCACAAAATCATTCGCACACTCAGGAAGATCAAGTTCCAATCCAATTTTGAATTTAAAGATGCATTTTTTTAGAACCCAATTCGCATGTCTTTGTGCCGGGGAAAGGCGCCTGTAGGCTTCCCACATTTCACCTTAATGCAAGGCTAATGCCAGCCCTCGTGTATTTTCAAGGGCTTGTACAATAACAAGTTAGACGCATTTGCATTTCGAGACCGGTGAACTTTAATGCCCGCTGCTGGCACCGTTTGTACCAAAAACGAACAATGGAAATGTTTGCGTGGGAGGCTGTTAACGGATCTTGTCGGAGTGATCAATTCTGACCAACACTTGGACGTGGAGGTCGGAGGGCTTCAATGCTTAAAATTTCTGTGGCCGATGTAGTCCCGTTCACGGGGCTTGATTCTCCCCGGCATCCCTTGAGGGACGGCGAAAGAGAATGGCTGTCTGAATTTCCTGTCGCCCCATCAATGGGGCTCAAAACAACAACCAGAAAAACGATCTCACACTAGACCCTTTTCCCCGCCGGTGAACCGGCGGGCTGAGAGCAGCAAGCCCCGTGAACGGGGCTGCAAAAAGCGGTGTGGACGGCGTGTGTTTGTGAAATTGTATTTCCTCGATTTCGCAGCTCTCAATTAAAATCTCTCAAGAGAATCCGCCCACTCTCGACCTGAAATCTGACATCCGCCAAAAAGCCGGCGGACCTTCGGCCTGACCCCTGCCACCTGATTCACTCATACCGCAACGCCGTGATGGGATCGACGTGCATGGCGCGGCGGGCGGGGATGAAGCTAGCCAGCAGTGCCACAGCAATCAAAAACAGCGGTACCGTCAAGAAGGCAACCGGATCGAGGCTGCTGAGGCCGAATAAAGCAACGGATAAAATGCGTGACACGGCCGCGCAAGCCGCCAATCCCACGGCGGCGCCAATTAAGACCGGGCGCATCGCTTGATGAAGAATCAATCTCATGACGCTGTGCCCGTCGGCCCCCAGAGCCATGCGAATTCCAATTTCTCGGATGCGGCCACTGACGGCGAACGAAACCGTTCCATAAATTCCACCGGCCGCCAGCAAGAGAGCCAGCAGTCCTAGGACCGCAGAAAGCCCGGCGGCCAATCGAGCCGGAGCGCGCCAAGATTCAAAGTTGTCACCAAGCGGACGCACATCAGCCACGAGTGTGGGATCGACGGTCCGCACGACGGATTGTATGGCTCGCCAGGGAGCACCATGTTGGGAAGCTCGAACCAGGAGTTGGAGCCGCGCCTGGTGAGATGGACCGGCTGGGAAGTAGAGATAGTTGGAGTGGGTCTCTCCAAGGCGCGACATCTGAGCGTCCTTGGCCACTCCCACCACTTCGTAGATGGTCTTTGGTGGTCTCCACAGCAGCAGTCGCTGCCCAATCGGATCTTTGTTCGGCCAGAATCGTCGCGCTGCAAATTCCGTGACAATCACGGCCTTGGCATCGGTTTGAACCTCTGAAGGTGTGAACGACCGCCCCCGAATGATCGGAATCGATATCGTCTCAAAGAAATTAGCCGAGACGTAATTCAATTCCACTCTTTGAGTCGCTTCCTGACCCGGAATCGAAGCGGCACTAACTTCATGAGAATTTCCGAGGGGAAGGCACTCCGCCTGGGCAACCTCCTCGACGCCGGGTGTGGTTGCAAGACGCCTTACCAACTCCTTCTCAATAGCGGAGGCATGCTCTGGAGTGTAACCCTGGCCGGGAAGATCAAACGAGACGGCAGAAATATCTTCAAATCGAAATCCGGGATCCAGGGTCTGTGCCCGATAGAGCCCATGCAGCAGAAGACCGGCGACGACCAGCAGCACCATCGAGACCGTCACCTGAATCTCCACCAGGGAGCGCCTCAAAATCCCCCCACGCAGAAGGCTTCCGTGAAGATCGGAGGTTTCATCTTTGAGCTGAGCGTTCAAGTCCATACGGGACGCCTGCAGTGCGGGCAGGAGGCCAAATCCGATCGCCGTCACCATCGTAAGCAACAGCACGTAAGCCAGGACTCGGAGATCCGGAGTCAGATTCAAATTCAATCCTGGAAATCCTGCCGGCAAACGCGAAAGAACAAATTTCAGCACTGCCTCAAAGGACCAAAAAGCCAAAATAGAACCCAGCAACCCCCCGAGAAGTGCGAGCAGCAGACTTTCGGTCAAAAGCTGGCGCACCAGGCGTCCGCGTGAGGCGCCGGTCGAGAGGCGGATTGCGATCTCTCGACGACGTGTTGTAGCCCGGGCGAGCAGAAGGCTGGCCAGATTGGCGCACGCGATCAACAGAACGAGCCCCACGGCAAAAAGAATCCCCGCTCCGACACTCAGGACGATACGTCGTTCCTGCGGGCGGGAGAATAGGGTGGGACGAACAACGGTGAGCTTCGACTCCACGCCGGGATGAGTTCGGTCCAGCCGGCCTGCGATCAATCCTAAATCTGCCTGGACTTGCGCGTCCGAGAAATCGTCCCTCACGCGTCCCATCAACTCCAGCCAACTCAAATTGTCGTCGGCGAGCATATTGGGCAACTCGGGTTTTGCGTGTAGTTGGGGTTGCATCGTGAGCGGCACCCAGAATGCCGAGGGCGTCACTTCCGTTCCCATAAAACCGCGCGGAGCCACGCCCACAACCGTGAGAGCGACCTGATTGAGGGATATTGCCTTTCCAACAATCGAAGGATCGGCGGCAAAAGCGCTTCGCCACATGTCGTCGCTTAGCACGACGACGGCACCGCTGCCGGTTGCCGCACAATCCGAATCGACAAAACCTCGACCCAAGACGGCGTTGGTTCCCAACACCGAAAAATAATTGCAGGAGGTAAGGGCGCCTAGGAATTGCCGCGGCGGATCAGTGCTCAAGGTGGCTTGAACAAACGGATCATAAGCCAGGAGCCCGGAGAATACATGGTTTTGATCACGATATTGTTTATATTCCGCATATGAAAAAGCGTTCTCGTTTCCATGAACGTCCCGAATCAGGGGGCCCCGAATGATCCGAAAATTCTGGTAAAAAGCAACGAGACGCTTTGAGCCGGGCATTTCCAAGGGGCGTAAGGCTAAGGCATTGAAGATTTGGAAGACACCCGTGTTGAATCCGATGCCGAGCGTCAGTGTGAGCACAGCCACGACCGTAAAGCCTGGAGATTTTCGCAACATGCGCGCACCGAAACGAAGGTCTTGCCAGAAGGTTTCAAGAAACGGCAAGCCACGGCGCTCCTGATATCTTTCTTTGGCTTGCTCCACACCACCAAGTTTGATGAGGGCTTGTCGCCGCGCTTCTTCAGGTGTCATCCCGGCGCGTAGGTTGTCATCGATGTGCATCTGGAGATGACTGTTGAGCTCTTGGCTGATGTCGTGATCAGGTCGTTCTCCTCGGAACAAATTAAAGACTCGAATGAACCATGCTCGAAGTTGTCTCATAAGATTTTCCCTCGCCGGTGACACCATTCTCACGGCCGCTTCATTTTACGGCTGCCCTGAGTCCGCTTCAGCGGGCTTGCTCTTCCTCAGCCCGCCGGTTCACCGGCGGGAAGCAATCAAAAGCAATAATTCTTTAATTCTCTTGAAGCCCCGTTCACGGGGCTTGATTCTCCCCGGCGTCCCTTAAGGGACGGCGAAAGAGAATGGCTGCCTGGAATTCTCTGTCGCCCCATCAATGGGGCTCAAAACAATAACGAGAAAAACGATCTCACTCACGATCCTATTCCCCGCCGGTGAACCGGCGGGCTGAGAGCAGCAAGCCCCGTGAACGGGGCTGCAAAAAGCGTTGTAGACGGCGTGTGTTTGAGAAATTGCATTTCCTCGATTTCACCCCTCACTATTAAGATTTCTCAAAAGAATCGGCCCACTCTCGACCTGAAACCTGACATCCGCCAAAAAGCCGGCGGACCTTCGGCCTGACCCCTGACTCCTGATTCACTCATACCGCAACGCCACCATGGGATCGACTTTCGTCGCGCGACGTGCGGGCACATAGCTGGCCAAAAGAACGATGGCAGCCAATAGCGCCGTCACGAGGACGAACACAGCAGGATCGGCGGTGCTGACTCCAAAAAGAAAACCCCGAAGTAAGCGCGTCAAGGCCAAGGCCACGGGCACTCCAATCAGAATGCCGATTCCGGCTATTCTCAATCCTTGGCCGAGCACCATAGAGAACACCGCGCTCCGAGACGCACCTAGCGCCATCCGCAGACCGATCTCATGCGTGCGTTGGGTGACCGCGTAGGCGACCACGCCATAGACGCCCACGGATACGAGCAGCAGTGCCAACGCGGCGAATGACGACATCAACAACGCGCTGAGACGTTGGTCGACGGTGGAGTTGTCCAACATCCACTTCATGGTGTGGACGCCCGAAATGGGCTGCTCACTGTCCAGCATCGCGACTCCTCGGCGAACCTCCGAGAGGACCGCGCCGACCGGCATGGTCGTTCGCAGCACAAACCAAGCAAAGTAATCCGACTCCTGAGCCATGGGGATGTATAACGCCGGCTCGGCCGGTCGGTCGAGCGTGTCGTGGCGGACATTGCCTACGACGCCGACAATGATTCGAGGGGGCGCGTGGGGCCCCGTGTGCGTCAGAACTTTTCCGATGGGATCTTCACCGGGGAAAAACCGGCGCGCAAATTCCTGACTGATGACGATCACCGGTGGAGAATCGCGGCCATCACGAAGATTGAATTCACGTCCCTGAATCAATGGAATACCCATCGTCTGGAAAAAGCCCGGTGTGACGAAGTCCTTTCTCGCTTGCGGTCGATTGCTGGAATCGTCGAGAGTCTTACCTTGAATCAAGAAGGTGGAGCGCATGCTGTCACCGCTTTCCGGCAGCGTGCTGGTGGCGGCGGCGGATGTCATGCCGGGCATTGAAGCCAGCCGATCCAGCAAACGGAGAAAAAAATCTCCCGGCAATGCGCCGGCCGCTCCTCGACTATCTGCCCTCGAAACGCTGAAAACCACCCGGCCCTCGGGAACAAAACCGGGGTCGACGGCCCTCAAACGCAGAAAGCTCCGCATCAGCAATCCACCACCGGCGAGAAGCACCAAGGAAATAGCAATCTCACCGGCGACCAACAACGTGCGGGCACGCCGCGCAGAGACCCTGCTCCCGGCGACCTGCTGACGAAGCGATTCATCCGGAGACGTCCCCGCGGCGTGAAGAGCCGGCAAGAGCCCTGAGAGTAGCGCGGTCGCCAAGGACAAAAGGACCGCAAAGGAGAGCACTTGAGGATCCAGTCGAATCGCGAAGCCCCGGGGTAGGAATTGAGCAGCGACCACGCTGAGCAGATCGATGGTCCAGCCCGCAAGGGCTATTCCGACGGTGCCGCCCAAAACCGCTAACAACAGCGCCTCCATAAGCCACTGTGAAAGCAGACGGGCACGAGAAGCGCCGAGTGCGGCGCGTATGGCGAACTCTCCCTGGCGAATGCTGGCCCGCGCCAGGAGAAGACTCGAGAGATTGGCGCACGCGATCAGTAGGACAAAGCCGACTGCTCCAAGAAGCACGAGCAACGCCGCACGAATATCGCCTACAAGACTGTCATGCAATCCGTACAGTCGGAATCCCCAAAGACCGGTATCGGCAGTATGCGTCGAAGCGAGACGCGAGGCAATCGTGTCCATCTCGACCTGCGCCTGGCTGAGGGAGATCTGTGGCTGCAGACGGCCGACGCAGCTTAACCAGTTCGAGCCGCGCTCGGTGAGTAGATCGCGGTCTGTCACGGTCTGGTTGAGGGATGCCCAGAGTTCCACTCCGGCAGGGAAGTCGAAGCCAGGCGGCATCACACCGATCACCGTTGCCGGAATGCGGTCCAGCCGGATCTGGCGGCCCGCGATGTGTGCATCACCTCCGAAGTATCGTTGCCAAAGCGCATAGCTGATCACAACGCCGGGCTCGATGGAACGATCATCTGAAAGCGTGGAGGAGCCGACGAGCGCCCGCGCCTCCAATACATCAAAGAAAGCGGGCGTGACGACAACCGCCCGAAGTCGTTCGGGACGACGACCGCCGATGTTCATGGCCCAGTTGGAATAAGCGGCAAGCTGGTCGAAACTATTGGCCTGGTCGCGAATGCTCACGAAATCCGGGTAAGACAACGGGTTGTGGTAGACATTTAGGGCAGGGTTAGCACCAAACAATGCGACCAGTCGATCGGAATGCACAAACGGCAACGGTCGCAGCAGCACCGAATATATGGCACTGAAGATCGCGGTGTTGGCGCCGATTCCGAGCGCTAGTGTGAGAACCGCAACCGCGGCAAAACCCGGCGATTTTCGCAACATGCGCGCACCGAAACGAAGGTCTTGCCAGAGGGCTTCGAGAAACGGCAAGCCACGGCGCTCCCGATATCTTTCTTTGGCTTGCTCCACACCACCAAGTTTGATGAGGGCTTGCCGCCGCGCCTCTTCCGGTGTCATCCCGGCCCGTAGGTTGTCATTGATGTGCATCTGAAGATGACTGTTGAGCTCTTGGCCGATGTCGTGGTCGGGTCGTTCTCCTCGGAACAAATTAATGACTCGAATGAACCATGCTCGAAGTTGTCTCATAAGATTTTCCCTCGCCGGTGACGCCGTTCTCAATGCCCATCAACTTTACGGCTCACCGGAGTCCGCTTCAGCGGACTTGCTCTTCCTCAGCCCGCCGGTTCACCGGCGGGAACGGATCAATAACCATAAATCTGTAATTCTTTTGCAGCCCCGTTCACGGGGCTTGATTCTCCCCGGCGTCCCTTGAGGGACGGCGAAAGAGAATGGCTGTCTGAATTTCCTGTCGCCCCATCAATGGGGCTCAAAACAACAACCAGAAAAACGATCTCACTCAAGATCCTTTTCCCCGCCGGTGAACCGGCGGGCTGAGAGCAGCAAGCCCCGTGAACGGGGCTTCCATGAGAAGGCCTCTTCCATGAGAAGGCCTCTGCGACCCCAGCCCTCGCACAAAAGCCCCGCCTTGGTACTGCATGGGCTTGCCCCGATGCATCGGGGTGAAGGTTACCAAACTCGCCACTCGTCACTCGCCACTAATCACTGCTTCATTCACTGTTCTTCCGGCGACAAAAACCGCGCCAGGATGGAGGTCGTCTTCTCCCACTCGCGCTCTTCCTTCTCCACCTGCTTGCGACCGGCGCGCGTCAGTTTGTAGTACTTGGCCTTGCGATGGTTGTCGGAAACACCCCACTCTGAGGAAACGTATCCCTCCTGCTCCAACTTCAGAAGCGCCGGATAAAGGGTTCCGTAATTCACGACCAACCGCTGTTCGCTGGTTTGCTCAATACGCCGGGCGATGCCATATCCGTGCAACGGCCCCAAGGCTTGAAGCGTCTTCAAAATCATCAAAGCCAGGGTTCCTTGCCATACATCGGTCTTCTCTTCAACGCTCATATCAGTCCTCTGGGTTCCCCATATTAAAACTCTCCACTCTCCTATTGTGAACCCATAGCAAGCCAAATGCCAATCAAAAATCAACGGAATCTCATTGTTCTCATGGATGTTAATCCGTAGGGTATGCGGTTGAACCGTTTTCGAACTGACCGCCGGCGGAAGGATCTGTCTCAAGAATGAACACCCCGACGGTTTTTGCCCCACCATGAAAGGAACCACCGGGACGCTCCCCCGGCCATCGCGATATCATCGCTTTCCGAGCAGATTGACGCCCGCCTGCACGCAGTTTAGAATCCTCGCTCACCCATGCGCTCTGGAAGCGCCGCAGACCTCCACCGTCTGTATAGTTGGACTTCTTGGAAAATATGAATCGGATCTACTAGGGAAGGATGAACCTCATGAGCCAGTTCATTGCAGCCTCGATCATCCTCACAGGCACCATCAACCTTAACGGCCCGATCGATGAAGTTTTCAAGCTTTTTTCGCCGATGGGAGAAAAAATGTGGGTACCGGGATGGTCGCCGGAGCTGATCCACCCCGCGGGTGTCGATTGGCAGGAGGGAATGATTTTTCGAACGCAGGAGGAGAAAGGCCCAGCTATCTGGACCGTGCTGCAATTGGATTGTGCATTCCACTCCGTAAATTATTTTCGCTCGGAAGTGAATCGCTACGCCGCTGTGGTCGAGGTTACATGCACGGCTCTTTCTGCCCGAACAACACAAGCGAGAGTGACGTATCATTTCATCGGCCTTACCGAAGAGGGCAACGCGGAAATCAAAGCCATGACTCCAACCGCCTATCAGGAAAAAATGGCCCGCTGGACGAAATGGATCAACGAGTATCTGGCATCTCGAGTGAACTAAAGAATTCACGGTGTTCTGGATCCTGAACCGCTCCACAGATCTCCAACTCTCCACTAACCGCCCGTCACTGAAAACTGTCTTTCCGACCTTGTCGCCCGCGGTCCTCTGCGATAAAATGCCACGGTCGAGCCACACCGTGTGCGCCTGTAGCTCAGTTGGATAGAGCGTTTCCCTCCGAAGGAAAAGGCCGCTGGTTCGAGCCCAGTCAGGCGCACCATTGTTCTAAACACTTTTCTTCACGCCCCCTCATCGCACATCCTTATTCAAGGTCGGTGTTGATATACTGCTGTCCACCCAGGAATCAGATGCAGGCCGGGAAAGGATGAAGCCAACGCCGGGCCGATGAATTACTTTCTGAAGACCAGACTTTCAATCAGGCTTTTCCATTATGTTCTCGGGATGTTCGTAGCGCTGGCCATGAACCCGCGAACACCTTGCCAGTTTATTCGGGAACAGCGCGATTGTTACAGCCAAGAAATGATTGCCAACCCCAATCGACCCACCGTCGCAAACCCGGCAGATATCACGCAGTATGGTGTCTTGGAATTGGAGCAAGGATGGGAGCACGCTTGGCCGGCAGCCGGAGTTCATCAAACCGATTTTCCGACTCTCTTGAAGTTTGGCTTGCTGTGCGGTCTGGAAATTCGCTGGGCCCCCACGGCATATCTTTCGCAAAGCAACTCAGCCGGCACTGAGCGAGGATGGGGCGACACTTGGCTGGGACCTCAATTCCTTTTCTATAAGCAAACAGCTCATATTCCCTCGTTGGCCCTCAGCTATGCGGTTAAGATTCCGACGGCGAACCGGGACAAGGGTCTTGGAACGGGACGATTCGATCATGCCGTCACGCTGCTCGCAAGCAAGGATTTTGGAAAAACTCATGTCGATGTGAATGCCACCTACTTTCTCATCGGGCGCACACCCGTCGGATTCCTCCATGATTGGCAAATGAATCTTTCGGTGGCGCACCCGCTTCGAGGGCCTTGGGGACTCACGACAGAAATTTACGGAAACACGCGACTCGATTCCAACACGCCGGGATTCGTATCATCCTTGTGGGCTCTAACGTATAATGTATCGCCGCGGTTGGTTCTGGACGGGGGAATTGATGTGGGCCTCTCGCGTGACGCACCGAACAAGCGTGTGTTTGCCGGGTTCACTTTTTCTCTTATTAATCTCTATCGCTTCTTCGGCAGCCGTTCAAATAGCCCCGGGCCTTAAGAGAACGCGCCTCACACATTCTGATTTCATGAAACAATTACTTACTGCTCCACTCAGCCGCATGCCGGGTTCTTTTTTGTTTACAAATTTTGCGTTCCAGTCTAAATTTTTAGCCCGCTCGTGGGCCGCTAGCTCAATTGGCAGAGCAACTGACTCTTAATCAGTAGGTTGAAGGTTCGATTCCTTCGCGGCTCACCAA
>JAQUPQ010000035.1 GCA_028716525.1 Terriglobia bacterium
GGCTTTCTGAAGATCTTCCTGGGCGGCGGCCAGTTCTTTAGGGGCGTATTTGTCGGCTCCGGAGCGCATCGCCAAATCAATGGAGGTTTCGGCTTGAGCCAGATCGGATCGCGTTTCTCCCTTGGTGCGGTTGAAGTTCTCCAGGCTTTCGCGGTCAAAATTGTAGCTCCCATCAAATCCCCGATAGGTAATTTCGGCCGTTCGAATGATGCCCGCGGTGATGTCCTGTTTGGGCGCCGAATTTTCGAGTACCACAAAACGGCTGGGTGAGCTGACTAGAAAATGCGGTTCCGCCGTCACAAACATGCCAAAGGTTTCAAGGTGTGTTGTGACGTTGAGCTTGCTCTTGTTGCCTTCCAAAATAAATTCGCCGACATTGTCGACGTGGCCTTCGGGCGAAACGGTCCACAAGACAAAGGTATTGTAGTCGCCCCCGAAGAAGGCCGCGGGTTTCAGTCCGGCCAGATCAATGTGAATCTTGGTGGTGCCTTTCAATCGTTCGACTTTGGCCATCCCACTGGCTTCCGGGTCGCGAAAAGTCCCTTGAAATCTTACACCCAGATTAGCACCTTCCGGATATTGGATCGCCAGACTTTGGCGGGTCCCCGTGACCGGCTTGACGGCTTGCACCGGTTCGGTTGTTTGTGCCAATCCCAGCGGCAGCATTCCCCAAATCATGCCGACGCCCAAACTTAAAACAGTGAGTTTCCAATTCGCTTTTGTGTTCATGACCTTTCCCTCCAATTCCCAGTTTCAACAGGTTTTGAACATGAGGGCGACACCCGCCATGTCGACGGGCGGCCTTCTGCACGTTGCACGCTCTGCGTTCTTCAAATGCAATGGCACCGCTAATTTCTTTGGTGGGTAAAGCTATTGTAAACATTCTATAATTGGAAAGCAATCCCTATGCCAGTCGGTTCGAGTAATTTGCATCCTCTTGAGATTCAGCACTTGCAAGCCCCAAAATCATACCCTTGAAAGGCGGCGCGACGTGTCGGGCAGGAGAATTTTCCCTATTCAAGGGCGAGGGAAGACTAATGCAAATACAATACTTGAGTCGATCCGAAGGCTCTCTTAAAATGAGGAGGGAATCTTTATCAAAGGTGAAACTCTTGACGGGCCGCTCCATGAGCGGGCGAGCTTTTGGGAATACATGAAATGGTTTCAACCGGGTCGCGGCCATGAAACACAAAATTCTCTGGGCCGTTCTTTTGACCCTTCTCGGTTTGTTCGTTCCGACAAACGCGGCGGTAAATCTCCGTGGGTCGGATGCAAAGAAGGGGAGCGAAGCCTTGAAGGATATTCTTCATTACATTTCAGAGGGCTGGGATTCGCTGACACGGTCCATGACCACCTGCAACGAAGTCCTCGATCCCAAAGAACGCGAACGATCCGTACTGTACCTTCCGGCACAGTTTTCCGTACCCCCGGAAGTTCAAACTCTTGAGAAGAACTGCGAAATCCGAGTGGAGCATCTGCCTCAGAAGATCACCCAGCTTGGAGAAATCGACGCCGCTGAGATTGACCCGCCCGGATTACTTTACCTCGAACATCCCTATGTGGTTCCGGGAGGGCGGTTCAATGAGATGTACGGATGGGACAGCTACTTCATCATCCGGGGTCTACTCAGGGAAGGAAAGTTTGATCGCGCCCGCGGAATTGTAGAAAACTTCTTTTTCGAAATCGAGCATTACGGAGGCGTCTTGAACGCCAACCGGACCTACTATCTCTCGCGCTCGCAGCCGCCGTTTTTGACCTCGATGATCCTCGATCTTTACGAAGCCGTGAAGAGTCGGGGACAGGACGATCGCGCCTGGTTGGAATATGCGTATCCATTCGCCTTCAAGAGCTACGAATCCTGGATGCGGCCACAACATCTGGCCGGAACCACAGGCCTGTCGCGATACTTCGATTTTGGCGAGGGTCCGGTTCCGGAAATGGCTGACTCCCCGGGTTATTATCGCGAAGTGGCGCGATATTTCCTGGCTCACCCCAAGGAAGCTGATTCCTTCCTCATACACGTGAAGAACGCCGATCATTCTACGGATCAGATGGGACCAACCTTTTCGTTTCATCACCACAAGCCTGAAGATCGACGCGCTCACGGCAAGAACGGCGCGGTGCACGTCCGGCTTTCACGAGATTTTTACAAGGGCGATCGCAGCATGCGGGAATCGGGGTTTGATGTTTCCTTTCGATTTGGACCTTTCGGCGCCGCGACTCATCATTTTGCCGGCGTGGATTTAAACAGCCTGCTGTACAAAGAGGAACGCGACTTGGAGCGTATCAGTAAGCTCTTGAACCGTCCTCAAGAGTCCGAACAATGGCGTGAACGGGCCGAGAAACGCCGCGAGGCCATAAACCGGTGTCTTTGGGATGAGGACCGCGGGCTCTATTTGGACTACAATTTCGAGACGGGCCGGCGTTCGACCTATGTGTATGCCTCGATGTTTTATCCCCTCTGGGTGGGGCTGGCATCTGCCGGGCAAGCCGCCGCTGTCGAGCGGAACTTGAAACGGCTGGAGCAGCCCGGCGGACTGGCGATGAGCGAAACCCGCTCGGGGACACAGTGGGATTATCCCCATGGCTGGGCGCCCGTTCAATTATTGGCTGTCGAAGGTTTGCGCCGATACGGTTTCAACGCCGATGCCGACCGAATTTCAACCAAGTTTCTTACCACGGTTCTGGAAAATTTTCGCCGCGATAAAACCATTCATGAAAAATACGATGTGGTCTCCCGATCTTCGGTGACGCATGTCGCCGAGGGATACAAACAGAATGTGATCGGTTTTGGATGGACCAACGGCGTTTTTCTGGAGCTTCTCGCGGCCCTGCCTGAACCAACGCGCGGGAAGTTGAAAGGAATGTAACACCAGCCACGATGAATTACCGCGGGTTGACTCGCGGCGATGCCTCTCGATAGAATTCTCCGCGCTCCAATTCTTTCGAGCATGCCGAATTCAGATTTTTTTCCTCGAGGAGGGTAGCTATGCAGAAGTTCTTCCGTCTGTGCGTACTGGGTGTGTTTTTATTCTTTGGACAGCAGGTGTTTTCCTGGGCTCAGGCTCCTGAACGGCCGCAGCGCCCGGCCGAACAGAGGACACAGGAGACCCGGTCGGCTGAAGGCCGGTCCGGCGGACCGCAAACCGGCACCGAGGCACTGACGCCGATTCCAAAAGAAGAGTCCTCCGTCACCGAACACAGCATTCGCATCGGGGGCCAAACAATTCCCTACAAAGCCACCGCCGGGACCATCAACATCAAGAACGAGCAGGACGAAACGACCGCCAGCATTTTTTACATCGCCTATACGCGGTCGGATGTGAAGGATCTCAGCCGGCGTCCCTTGTCCTTTCTCTATAACGGAGGTCCGGGTTCCTCCTCGGCCTGGTGCCACATGGGCGCTTTTGGTCCGCGCCGCGTCGTGACGGTGGACGCCGCCGACACCGGTGCGCCTCCCTATGAAATCGTCGACAATGCCGATTCACCGCTCGACGT
The DNA here is from genome assembly GCA_028716525.1 of Terriglobia bacterium. GTDB lineage: Bacteria > Acidobacteriota > Terriglobia > JAIQFV01 > JAIQFV01 > JAQUPQ01. The sequence continues at coordinate 3,499 of JAQUPQ010000035.1, forward strand.
GTCGGATTTGGTGTTCATCGATCCCGTGGGGACCGGTTTCAGCAAAGCGGTGGGGAAATCCAAGGACAAGGATTTCTGGGGCGTCGATCAGGATATCGCTTCGCTGGCGGAGTTCGTGCGTTTGTATGTGACCCGGAATGACCGTTGGAATTCGCCCAAGTTTTTGATCGGGGAAAGCTACGGCACTTTCCGTTCGGTGGCTCTTTCCAATTACCTGCAGTCACACGACGGCATGTACTTCAACGGCGTCGACCTGGTATCGTCGGTGCTGAATTTGAACACCATCACGTTTCATCCCGGCGAGGATATGCCCTACATTTTCTATCTGCCCAGCTACGCGGCAACGGCGTGGTATCACAAGGTTTTGAAAGACCGGCCGGCCAATCTGTCGAAGTTCCTCGATGACGCCCGGCACTTTGCTGCCACCGAATACGCCGACGCCCTCATGAAGGGTTCCGCGATCGACGCCGCCGAAAAAGAAGCCATCGCCAAAAAGATTTCCAGTTTCACAGGGTTGAGTGCCGATTATGTGATGAAGGCGAATCTCCGTGTGAACCTTGGACAATTCCGTGAAGAATTGCAACGCAGCCGCGGACTGAGCACCGGCCGGCTGGACGCGCGTTTTTCAGGTCCCATCGAGGATTTGCTGGCCGAGAGCGCCGGAGGGGATGCCCAGAGCGCGGCTGTGACGGGAGCGTTTACGGCCATTTTCAATCGTTATGTCCGCGAAGAATTGAAATTCGGCGGCGATCGCGAGTATCACTTGTCGGCGCGCGGCGCCGGCCAAAATTGGGACTGGAAACACAACACCGGACGCGGCGCTGGATTTGGTTTTCCGGGCGCCCCCAATGTCATGGCCGACATGGTTCAAGCCATGATTGCCAATACCCATCTGCGGTTTCAGGTTGAAAATGGATACTTCGACCTGGCGACGCCCTTTTTCGCCACCGAACACACCATGGAGCATCTGGGACTGCCCGCGAGCCTGCAGAGTCACATCAAGGAGGATTATTACGAATCCGGCCACATGATGTACCTGCATGAACCCTCGCTGGCGCAGCTTAAAAAGAACATCGCCGCGTTCATTGAATCGGCGAAATGAGAGCGGGATCGAACGATGGAAGCGCCAAGTTCATTAAAGATTGGCCATTTCCTGTGGGGTGTATCGCCGGTCTAGGGCGAATTTGTGAAGAAAGTCCGATGGGTTTTTTGGAAGATCTCTTCTGCCCAGATTTTTAGTACAAAGGAGAAATTGATGAAGAAGACGAGTTTAACCTTTTTAGCGATCGCTCTTTTCACGAGTCTTGTTTTGTGGGGCCAGGCGGCTCCCAAATCGCACGCTCGTTCAACCCACCGCGCAGCGGCAAAGGCCGGCCATTCCAAATTGATTTATCCGCCCGCCAATCGAGAAGGCACAGTGGATGATTACTTCGGAACAAAAATCCCCGCGCCTTATCAATGGATGGAAAATCTCGACAACCCCGCTGTGAAGGATTGGGTGGAGTCTGAAAACAAACTGACTTTTTCCTACCTCGACAAAATTCCCGAGCGTCAATGGATGCGGGATCGTCTCACCAAGTTGTGGAATTATGAGAAGGTGGGTGTTCCGCGGCGCGAAGGGGGAAAGCTTTTCTTCAGCAAGAACTCCGGTTTGCAAAACCAATCGGTGGTGTATGAGCAAGATTCACTGACTGCCAAGCCCCGCTTATTGCTCGATCCCAACGTGCTCTCCCCGGACGGTTCCCTCGCCTTGGCCGATTATGTGCCTTCTCCGGACGGCCAGCACCTGGCCTACGGGCTTTCGCAGGGAGGCTCCGACTGGATTGTTCTTCATGTCAAGGAAATCGCGACAGACCACGATCTATCAGATCAGGTGCGCTGGATCAAATTTTCCTCCATCTCGTGGACTAAAGACGGAAAAGGATTTTTTTACTCGCGTTATCCCGAGCCGCCCGCCGGCAAGGCCATCAGTGAATCGCTGAAAGATCACACGCTTTATTACCACCGCCTGGGGACCGATCAAAGTGCCGATCCGGTCATCTATGCACGGCCGGACCTGCCCAGCTGGATTATTGAAGGCGATGTGTCCGAAGACGGACATTATTTGTTGATCGCGCTGATCAATGGGACCGCGCCTACCAATGAACTGTTTTACGTGGATTTGGGCGATCCGCAACATCCCGATGTCAAGGCTCCGGTGAAGGCGCTTTACACCAAGAATGATGCCGAATACGCGCCCCTGGGAAACGAGGGCGATACGCTCTTCCTTCGCACCACTTTGCATGCGCCGAAGCGGAAGATTGTTGCTGCCAAGCTCAATGACCCCGACCCGGCGCATTGGCACACCGTCGTTCCCGAAGGACCCAATGTGATTGAGAGTTCTTTGCTGGCGGGTCGGAACGTGGTGGTTCAATATTTGGTCGATGCCAAGAGCGAACTGAAGATCTTCGGGGAGGATGGGGCTTCGAAAGGATCCGTGGCGCTGCCCGGGATCGGATCCGTGGCGGGGTTGAGCGGCCGCAACGATACGCCGGAACTCTTCTATGGATTCACTTCCTTTCTCTATCCTTCGACAGTCTACCGTTATGACTTCAACACCAATAAGACCGGCGAATTTGCCAAACCCCATGTGGCCTTTGATCCCTCGCGTTACGAGACGCGGCAGGTGTTTTATCACTCCCAAGACGGAACTCGCATTCCGATGTTCGTCACGGCCCGCAAAGGCCTGAAGCTCGACGGCCAGTATCCGACGATCTTGTACAGCTATGGTGGTTTCGATATCAGCATCACTCCGAGCTTTTCGCCGATGCTCCCCGTGTGGCTGGAAATGGGAGGTGTCTATGCGGTCGCCAATCTAAGAGGCGGTGGTGAGTACGGGGAAGCCTGGCATGAAGCCGGCATGTTGAGTCATAAACAGAACGTCTTCGACGATTTCATTGCGGCGGCGCAGTATTTGATCCAGGAGAAGTACACCTCACCGCACAAGCTGGGAATCCAAGGTTATTCCAATGGGGGTTTGCTGGTGGGAGCAACCATCACACAGCACCCCGAATTGTTCGGGGCCGCTTATCCGGGAGCCGGAGTCTTGGACATGTTGCGCTACCAGAAATTTTCCGGAGGAAATTTGTGGGAACCGGAGTATGGCGCGTCGGATGATTCCAAAGCTTTCCAATGGCTTCGGACCTATTCACCGCTGCAAAATTTGAAGAAGGGCACCTGCTACCCCCCCACGCTCATCACCACGGCCGACCATGATGATCGCGTGGTTCCCAGCCACTCCTACAAGTTCGCGGCGGAAATTCAACATGATCAAGGGTGCGGCAATCCGGTTCTGATTCGAGTGGAAACGCAGACCAGTCATGGCTACATGCCCACCGACAAGAGAATCGCCCAAACGACTGACATTTGGGCTTTCATGGCTTATAACCTGGGAATTCGCCAAGTTCCTAAACAGGGTTCCGGAAAGAAGCCAACCCCGTGAGCCGTCATGCGACACTCCGCATTGGCAGCAGGGTTCTTCAACACAAGGGTGATTCCGGGTTTAGTGTGTGTAAAGATCGAGCACTTCGAGGAATTGTGTGCGCCGTTCAAGAGGTACCAGAGTCCGCGTCAGCCGTTCACTTAAAGCCAGTCCGCTTGTGCGGACGGAATGACCGTAGCCTGAGGCGTAAGTCTCAGGTAGGACCCATCACCGAAGCAGATATAAGCCCCCCTTGGGGGGCGATAGACAATGGATGGGCCAGGCGATATTTTGGGATCTTCGCCAGCCGGTCCTGGTGAAGATTGGAGCACCCAACGAAATTCAGAGACCCTCAACCGCGGAGCAATTCCGAAGAACAGGCCGTGAATTCAAAAATGAATTGCGCACAACTCTCTGTCGCCCCCTCCAGGGGGCTCAACCATTCTCTGATTCCGCGGACTCCTGAGGCTGACGCCTCAGGCTACGATTATTTCAGCCCGATAAATCGGGCTTGCACCCAGACAAGGCTAGCCCCAGAGCGCCCACTACGGCACCTACTCCCTGCCAGTTAAGCATAGGAAAGCTGGAAGCATCTTAAAATTGAGTCACTATCGTGAGGTTCGTTGTCTTTTATTTCGTTTGGTTTTCCCTTATGCGGAAAACCGAAAGCTGATCCGATTACACAGTTTGTACTCACACCATTCCCGGACATCCAACACAAGAATGCCATGGGCCTTCCCAACAATCCGTTGCAATTTTTTGGAGATGCCTCGTTGTGTATAGGACTGGAGTCCCTACAAAAAAAGCCACGGTTGGTTGAGTCCGGGGAATCCAACCGTGGCCTATTTCGGAACGATCAGGCGTTATGAATCGTCCCGTTGATAAACGGCCGAGTAGCCCATAAGCTAATCCGCATGTCGACGGAATTTTCTATGGATATCCGGCCAAAACTCTCGAAACACATTAGCTCCCACGTCGACGCCCAGAGAAATTCCTCCACTCTCCAAGCCCGTCGCCACGACGCTGCCCGTGGTCGGCCACCAGGCACGTGAAACCATGCCGGAGCCGAAATCACCGGACAAGCGGCCGAGGGAAACCGTCTTGCCTTCGCGATCAGTTCTCGGAACCACAAAGGTGCTTTTCACGGCGTACTTGGTGCGCGTCCAGAATCCGCTTTCATGCGAGCGATAGTGCCGCGGGTCTTCGTGGTGCGCCGCACCCACTCCCGCCATAATCGATTCCTTCACGACATGTTGTCCGAAGGCCGAGCCAAATCGGCGCGCGAATCCGCCGGCGCCTTGCGGCCAGGTGGCGGGTTTATCACGCTCTTGATTGAGGCCGCCCGTCACTGCCGCTCCGGCAATGGCCGAAGGCCCAAAAGCGCCTCGAACGAAAATCTTGGCGCGTTCTTTCTTGGTGATTGAATTCGGTGATGCATTCTTCGTGTCGTGCACGGTCGTGTCGTTGGGGGATGAAGCCCTCTCAGGCTCCGATTGCCCCTTGGCAACACCGGTGCTGAAAGCCAGAAAAAATATGGTTGCCCAGATCATTGTTCGAATTTTGCGCATACTCTTGTCTCCTGAACTCCAGATTTGGAGAGGACGTCTGCATCCAGCGGGCAAATTCCATCTCCCAAGTTCTGCGCCACCCAGGCCGGACCACGATGAAGGTTGCTCTTTGCCTCGTGACTTGTCGCAACATAAGAGGCTGGCGGTCCGGCTAAATCTTTCCGCGAGCGGTTCAGGTTTTCCGCCGCCCATCCAACTGGATTTATTTTCAAAACTACCAGTTAGCGGGGATGCCTCTCCAAAAAGGGTGGTTGCCAGCAAGGTGTGATTCAGCCTGCCGAAATCTCGTCTTCACTTGCCAAGAGGAATGCATATTCAAAGAGTTATCGTGTGGATAACAGCATTGAAATAGTTTGTCTTTTCTGCAAGAAAATACGCTTCCTGAAGACATCAACCACAAAAGAATTTCGGTAGTGACTCATTTTGAATGGGGTGGCGCACACATGCGCTCCAGGCATGTGTGCGGAGTCCCCCTTGTTGATGTACGCACACATCGTCCGCCACGGCGGCCGATGTATGCGCCACCCAGAGGTGAAAAAGAATTCAGAATGAGTCACTACCAGAATTTCGATCAAATTCGAGATTTCGAGGGGTGTGATAGGATAGCGGCTTGTCTTTTGAGGGCGATTTTCATGATTTCTGCGCAACGATTGCTGGAGGAACTAAAGCGTCGCGGTGTGACCCACCTGGTCGGACTTCCCGACAATTCTTCGGCTCCGCTTTTCTCTTTGTTACAGGGAAACGGTGACGTTCGATTGATCGCGGTGACGCGTGAAGGGGAGGCCTTCGCCTTGGCGGCCGGATTGTGGATGGGAGGGAAAACACCGGCCTTGCTGATTCAGAACACCGGTCTTTTGGAAAGCGGCGATGCCCTTCGCGGAACTGTTTCCCGCATGAGAATTCCCTTGCTGTGCCTGATTACGTACCGCGGTTTCAAGAGCCTGAAATCGACCTCCAGCGAATCTGCGGAGATGCAGCCGCCTTTTTCCCCGAATCTCTTGAGTCGGCCGGACGTGGATTCAACCGCCCTGGTCACCGAACCGACGTTGCGAGCTTGGGGAATTCCATATTTCTTTCTGAAGGATGACCAAGGTCTGGCCGGGTTGGACGAAGCGGTTGAAGAAGCCGAACGTTTGTCTCATCCCGTGGCGGTGCTGATTACCGAGGGAATGAAATGAGTCCCTCATTTAAAATTTCGTATGGAGATATTTTGATCAAATCATGCTGACGAAAGAACAGCTTCTGTTACCGCTCAGTCGAAATCGTGGTGACGCGATCGTCGTGACCACCATGGGAGTGGTCCGCCCGTGGGGGAAGATTTCACACTCCGACTTGGATTTTGCTTCCGCCGACAGTGCCATGGGACACGCTGCGGATTTGGCCTTGGGAATTGCCTTGGCTCAGCCGCAACGAAAAGTCATCTGCCTGAATGGCGACGGCAGCATGCTGATGTCCTTGGGAACTTTGGTGACCATCGTCGGGAGCGGCGTTTCCAATCTGATCTTGTTCGTGATCCAAAATGGAACTTATGAAATCACGGGCAATCAATCCATCCCCGCCGGTGAGCATATCGATTTTTTGATGATGGCTCGAGCCGCAGGCTTCCAGCGACTGTACCGATTCAACGAACCGACCGAATTCACCGGTCAGTTGCCTGAAATTCTTTCCGGGAAGGGGCCGGTGTTTGTTCTTGTCCACATCAAGCCTGGGACGGAAGGCCCCATCCGCCGCCACGAGGAAGAGGAGTCGCAATATCTGAAGGTCTCACTTGCAGAGTCTTGTCATCGCATGCGAAAAGTTCTGAGCGGCTCTGATGTTGCTTCGGATTTATTGACGAAGATTTAAGAATGGCGACATACAGTAACTCCCCTCGAATGGCGCTCGCTTGGGTAGCCGCGGTGCGGTTTCTGCACCGCGGACCTCGAGGTGTCACTATGCTCTGTCATCTGTAGTCACGAAAAGGTGAACATTTTTCCGTCAACCTTTTCATATCTCGTTGGTGCAGATTTCTCACTCGAGGGGCTGAGCCGATTCCAGAAAGGGGCACCGCCTCGCGTCGAAAGTCATGAGGTTGATTTTCTGAGCAATAATTTTCAATTGAAATCCTTGAAGCAGACAACCCCTATCGCCCTGAAAGCTCTCAAAACAAGGGTAATTCTCAACCGGGTAGCCCAAAGGCTGGTTTTCACACATGAAGCTGCTACCTTGTTGCAGAAGCGTATCCAATCGACCTGCTCATGAACAGAGAAGCGCATTCTCTCCGCACGCTCTGAGACACCATCCGATTTTCTCCGGTCTTGCTTTGTGCGTGTTGCTTCTGGGCGTCGTGGCGCCGCTCGGCGCAGGTTCCGGAACTTCAAATCCCCGGGATCTCATTCCCTATCTCAATCAAGTGATCGAATGGTATCACCAGGCCGATGCTCAGCATCAGATGGCCGCGGAGCCAAACGATGTAATAACGGTGACCGACAATCGGCGCATTGCCGATGAAGTGGTGCGGCTGGCGTTCAACTATGCCCGGGCGGAGGTGGAAGGGGCAGCTCCCGAGGGTGCCAACGGAACTCCGGGTTCCGGTGTTGAAAATTCGCGCTATCAATCCTTGATGCAGTACTCGTCGAAGCTGGATAAGGAAGCTCAACAGGTTCAAACCGAGCTGGCGGCTCTCAAACAGAAACTTGCGACTGCCTCCGGTTCGTCGCGAAAGGATGTGGAATCGGCCTTGGCGGAAGAGCAAAGCGAGCTGGACTTGGCCAATGCGCGGCGCGACATGCTTCACAACATGGTGGAGTTCGTCAGCGGGTCCAGCGGCAACAGTCTGGGTGTCACCGGATTGCGCGCCCAAGTGGAAGCGTTAGCCCATTCCTTGCCGGCTTCATTGACGGAACCGCCGCCGGCGGGCAAGAACACTTCCTCGGCGCCGGAGACATTCAGCCCCGTGCCCATCTCCGTCGGCAATAGAATTCCGCCCACCGGTCTGTGGGGATTGACGGCGGATTTGTTTGCGAACTTTCGCAATATGCGCAGGCTGGATCAGGCCACCGAGCAAACCCAGGCTTTGGCGCAGAGGTCCAAGGAATTCCGCGGTCCGCTGGTCGAGAGCTTGCGGGATTTGTCCAAGCGCGCGGATGAAATGGCGAGTCGTCCGGATTCCACCGATCCCACCGTGCTGGCCCAGCAGAAGAAGGATTTGGATGCCTTGACCCTGCAATTCAAGCAGGTGTCGGCGATGGCGTTGCCATTGAGCAAGGAGGGCATTCTGCTGGATCTTTACAGCAAGAGTCTTTCGGATTGGCGCCAGAGTTTCAAAAGCCGCTACAGTTCAGATCTGAAAAATCTCCTGGCTCGTTTGGTGTTTCTGGCTGTCATTCTGGCGGCTGTTTTGGGCGCCGCAGAACTGTGGCGCAGAACCATTATGCGGTATGTTCACGAAGCCCGCCGCCGTTATCAGTTTCTGTTGCTGAGAAAAATCGTACTGTGGTGCGCCATCGCCATCATCATTGCGTTCTCGTTTGCCAACCAGTTAGGCTCGGTGGCCACCTTTGCCGGTCTGTTGACCGCCGGAATTGCAGTGGCGCTCCAAAGTGTCATTCTCTCGGTGGCCGGCTATTTTTTCCTGATCGGAAAATACGGCATCCGAGTGGGCGACCGGGTTCAAATCTCGGGCGTCACGGGCGAGGTGCTCGACATCGGTTTGGTGCGGCTGCACCTCATGGAATTTGGTTCCGGTGGGGCAGAGAGTCCCAGCGGGCGGGTCGTTGCTTTTTCGAATTCCATCGTGTTCCAACCCACCGCGGGATTGTTCAAACAAATCCCCGGAACCAGCTTTGTGTGGCATGAGGTGATGCTGACGGTGTCGCCGGACAGCGATTTTCGCGCCGTCGAGAAACGCATGCTCAATGCCGTGCAAGCCGTCTATGCCGATTACCACGACAATATGGAGCAACAACGGCGGCAGCTGGAGCGCGTATTGCGATTCTCGCCTGTGGATGCCCTGCAGCCCAAAAGCCGGCTGCGATTCACGCCCGGCGGAGTGGAGGTAGCCATTCAATATCCAGTCGACCTTGCCAACGCCGGTGAAATCGATGATCGGGTGACACGGGAGCTGTTGAATGCCCTCGGCCAAAAGCCGCGGCTGAATCTGGTGGGCTCGGGCGCCCCGACCGTTGTTTTAAAAACCGACCTGGCTTCTTGATGCCGGTGAGGATTCATTTTTGAGAAACGCGAGAAGCCGATGCCTGTGGCAGGAGTTGATGGCCTTCCGGACGTTTCTTGAATGAAAGGAATGGTTCGAAGTTTTGCTTCCAACCGCCCCGGCAAAGACCCGGAGGAAGGATTGTCGGGAGAGGATTTCGGGTTGGGATTGGCGCTCAATCGAACTATAATAGCCCATGCCCCAAATTATGGCCGGAGCCGCCCGCGACGGGCGCTCTGGAAGATTGCGGATGACGCATCTGCTGCGTCCCTATTGGACCGCGTTGACCATTGCGTTAATGGCCGTGCTGGGAGAGACGCTGACAGATGTTCTGGAACCCTGGCCCATCAAGGTGGTCATCGATCACCTTCTACAGACCAAGAGGATGACGCCTTGGCTTGACCGCACCGTCGCCGACTGGTTTGGCCAGGGCAAAATCGCGGTCCTGAATTTTGCCGTGGCCGCAGTGGCCGTCATTGCGGTCGTGGGGGCCATCTCCTCCTATCTCGAAAAATATCTCACCACCAGCGTGGGCCAGTATGTGGCCCACGATTTGCGACGCACGCTCTATCATCACATCCAACGGCTCTCCCTCTCGGAACACGATGAAGCGCGCACCGGCGATTTGATTACCCGCGTCACCAGCGACATTGACGCCGTCCAGGATTTCATCACCTCGGCGTTGCTGGGGCTGTTGGTGAATGTGTTGACCATTGTGGGGATGATCGGCGTGATGGCCTACGTCAATTGGCGATTCACCTTGATCGCGCTCTCCATTGTGCCGTTGCTCTTCCTGGTGGTGTATTCCTTCACACTGCGCATCAAAAAAGTCTCGCGGGCCGTCCGGAAAAAACAAAGCGAGCTGGTGTCCGTGGTGCAGGAGGTGTTGACCTCGATTCGCGTGGTGCAGGCCTTTGCGCGGGAAGATTACGAACAGCAACGTTTTGAATCGCAGAGTTTGGAGAGTGTTGAAATGGCGCTGCGCGCCCGCAGTCTGAAAGCCAAGTTGGTGCCGACCGTCGAAGTGATCGTGGCCGTGGGAACATGCCTGGTCCTGGGTGTGGGGGCCAGGTTGGCGTTGGCGGGCCAACTCAGCGCCGGGGTGTTGGTAGTGTTCTTGCTGTATCTCGGGAAGATGTACAAACCCATGCGCGACCTCTCAAGAACCATGGACACCGTATCCAAAGCCATGGTCGGGTATGAACGCATCCAGGAGGTGTTGGAGATCGAGAGCCGGGTGCATGATTTGCCCCGGGCCCGGCCGGCGAGCCGATTTCGCGGGCTCATTGAGTTCGAGCGGGTGAATTTCAGTTACGACAGCGGACCTCTCATTCTCAAGAACATCAGCTTCAAGATCGAACCGGGGCAGGTGGCCGCCTTTGTCGGCCCTTCGGGGACAGGAAAGACCACCATCATCAGTTTGATGGCGCGGTTTTATGATCCGCAGTCCGGGCGCGTTTCCATCGACGGGCGGGACGTGCGCCAGTACACCTTGAAGTCTCTGCGCGAACAAATCAGTTTTGTGCTTCAAGAAACATTGTTATTCCGCGCCTCCGTCTGGGAAAATATTGCCTACGGAAAACCCGACGCCACCATGAGTCAAATCATCCGCGCGGCGGAATTGGCCAACGCCCACGAGTTCATCGAGAAAATGCCGAACGGCTACGGAACGATGGTGGGAGAGCGAGGCATCACGTTGTCCGGCGGGCAACGCCAGCGCATTGCCGTGGCCCGCGCGATTGTCCGGAATTCACCCCTCTTGATTCTCGACGAGCCGACCACCGGCCTCGACGCGGCCTCGGAACTCAGTGTCATTGAGGCGCTGAATCGCTTGATGGAAGGGAAGACCTGCATCTTGGTGGCGCATCACCGGGCAACGATTAGCCACGCGGATGTCATCTTTGTAGTAAAGGATACGGAATTGGTGGAGCAAGGAACTCACGAGAGCCTGCTGGCCACCGGCGGACTGTACGCTGAGATGTACGCGCTTCAAACGGCCCCTGCGGCCGGAGGCGCGATCCATTCCCCCGGCGGTCAGTAAGCGTTTCCCCGTGAAGCAAGGAGAGACTTATGAAACGGAATCGAATGGTGTTGTGTACAGGTCTTTTCCTCCTTTTGCTGCTGGTGTCGGTTTCTGTGCCAGCGCAACACCCCCGCAAAACGGAGCGAAAACGCGCCCGCCGAACGACGCAGCAGGCCTTGATGTGGCGCGATCCTGGAGACGTGGCTGCATTGAATACGTTTTATGGAGCCGGCGGAGAGGCGCATGCGCCTAATCCGCATGGTCATTTCACTTTCATTAAGGAAGACATGAACGGCACCAGCCCGAAATTTTATGTGGAGGACGAACAGGGCGTGCGCTGGATCGCGAAAATGGGCCAGGAGCCCGAAGCGGAAACCGCCGCCACGCGCTTGCTGTGGGCGGCCGGCTATTTTGTGGATGAAGACTATTACTTGGACTACCTCGAAGTGCGGGGCATTTCGAAGTTGAAACGCGGTCAGGAATTCATCAGCGACGACGGCATCGCACATCACGTGCGCTTGAAGCGGAAGCCCAAGGAAGTCAAAACCGTCGGCGAGTGGAGCTGGTTCCACAATCCGTTTGTCGGCACCCGGGAGTTTAACGGTCTTCGCATCATGATGGCCCTCATCAACAACTGGGATCTCGCCAACAATAACACGGCCATTTATTCCGTCGACGGTGAGCAGCATTATCTCGTCAAAGACGTGGGTGCCAGCTTCGGCAATACCGGAAACAGTCTTACGCGCTCCAAGGGAGTGCTGAAGGATTATGCCAACTCAAAATTCATCGATAGTGTGAACGGCAACACGGTGAATTTTGTGATGCATAGTCGGCCGTTCGTGCTTTCCGTCGTGAACACGCCCAACTACGTGCGGCGAACCCGCTGGGAGGACATTGCCAAGAATATCCCTCGGGCCGATGCCCGCTGGTTGGGAGCCCGATTGGCACAGCTCTCCGACGACCAGATCCGCGATTGCTTCCGGGCAGCCGGATATTCCCCGGATGAGGTGGAAGGATATACGATGGTTGTGAAACAGAGAATTGCCCAGCTGAACGAGCTGTGAGCTTGAATCTGACTTTTATGGATCGGGCATCGGTCATTGGACTCCCCGATTCGAGGGATTCGGACGAGGACGCGGGAAGAGTGTTCCTTCCCGGAAAATTCGATTGGGGAGATCCCCTGTGAATCTGATCATCGAGCCTGACGATGGAGCTGCGCCTCTTCTTGCAGCCATCAAGAAAGCCAAGAAGAGCGTGGAGATTGCGATCTTCCGATTTGATCGCGGCGATATTGAAGCGGCGTTGAAAGCGGCGGCGAGCAAAGGCGTCAAAGTGACGGCGCTCATCGCCTGGGCCAATCGCGATGGAGAGGAGCACCTGCGGCGCCTGGAGACCCGCTTTTTGGAAGCCGGAATCATCGTGGCCCGCAGTGGCGATGATCTCGTGCGCTACCACGACAAACTGACCATCATCGACCGCTCCACGCTTTACCTGCTTTCCTTCAACTTCACGCACCTCGACATCGAACACAGCCGGGGATTCGGAATCGTCACCAAGAACGCCAAGTGGGTGCAGGAGGCCGTAAAACTGTTTGAAGCCGACTGCACGCGCAGTCCGTACACGGCGGGCGTGGATACCTTTGTCGTCAGCCCCGTGAACTCCCGCAGGGTGCTGAGTGAGTTTTTGGTGCAGGCCAAGAAACAGTTGCTGATTTACGATCCCAAAGTTTCGGACAAGGAGATGATTCGCGTGCTCGAAGAACGTCAAAAGGCGGGGGTCGAGATTCGAATCATCGGCAAGGTCAGCCCGCGGGCTCACTTCCCCAGCCAGAAGCTTTCGCGGGCGCGATTGCATACCCGCACCATCATCCGGGATCGCCGCCAGGCCTTCGTCGGAAGCCAGAGCTTGCGGCCGATGGAGTTGGATATGCGCCGGGAAGTGGGGCTCATCGTTCGAGAACCGAAAATCGTGAAGCGCTTGATCGATCTTTTCGAGAAGGATTGGGATCCCGGATCCGACGGCGCCGGCTCCGTGAGGACGAAAGCCGATCTTCTGGCCCCTCTCAGCAGGGATTCTCAACTGGCGGTTCAGGTGCTGGAAAAGGAACTGCATCCCATTGCCGTCCAGGTTAAAGATGTGGTGAAAAAGGTGGTGGCTCAGGCCGGTGAAGAGGTGCTGGAAGATAGAACCGTCAAGAACACGGTTAAGAGAGTGGTGAAAAAAGCCGTCAAGCAAGCCGTTGAAGAGGTAATCAGCGAAACGGCTCAGGAAACTAAAAAGTCGTAGGCGCGCATCTCACCTCTTGTGGGGTGATGGAGCGTGAGGAACAAACGGAATGGATTCAAGGACGACAAAAAGGTTGCCACAGTTTGTGCTGCTGTTGGCACTGCTGCTGGCCTGGGGATGGAACCTCCGAGCTCTTGCCGCCACGGACCCGAAAGATGAGGCGGCAGAAGACACCGCCGGGTTTAAAGAGTTTATGACGCATGTGAAGGACTACATGCATGTTCACAAATCTGCGGAATCCTCGTTGCCGGCATTACGACCCACCGATCGGCCGGAGCTGATCCTGGAACACCAACAAAAACTGGCCCAAAATATTCGAAAAGCCCGGCCCCATGCCCGCCGAGGGGACCTCTTCACGCATCACGCTCGAGAAGCGTTCCGGCACGCGATCTACACTGAGTTTCACGGTCCACCGGCTCCCCACGCCAAAGCCACGCTGAAGCAAGGCGATCCTCTCCCGGAAGTGCATCTTCGAGTGAACCAGGAGTATCCCAAGACGGCCCCCTTCACTACGGTGCCGCCCACGTTGCTGCTCAAATTTCCGAAGCTTCCGGACGAATTGACTTACCGCATCGTGGGGCATGACTTGGTGCTGTACGACGTCAAGGCCAATTTGGCGGTCGATGCCCTGAGGGGGGTCATTCCCTAGAAGAGGGGTGGTGAGAAGATATGATGTCACGACGATGTTTGCTTTTTCTAAGTTTGCTTTTTTTCTTGGGATCCAATCTGTGGGGCGATGAATTCAAGTTTCCCCTCAAATCGGGTTCTGTGCGTTTCGCGGTGATTGGCGATATGGGAACCGGTGCTTCGGAGCAATATCAAGTGGCGCAGCGCATGGCCGAAGTGCATCAGCGCTTCCCTTTTGATTTTGTAATCATGCTGGGCGACAACATATACGGGGGCAAGCGCCCCAGCGATTTTGAAAAAAAGTTCGAAACTCCCTACAAATCCCTCTTGGATGGCGGCGTGAAGTTTTATGCCTCCCTCGGGAACCACGACAGCCCCAATGAGCGCTTTTATAAATTGTTCAACATGAACGGCGCGAATTACTATTCCTTCAAGAAGGGCAATACCCGCTTTATCGCCCTGGACAGCAACTACTTGGATCCCAAACAATTGTCCTGGTTGCAGTCGCAGTTACAAAATGAAGGGAGCGGCGAATGGAAGATATGCTACTTTCATCATCCTTTATATTCCTCGGCCCGGGCCCATGGGCCCTCCACGGACTTGCGGTTGCTTTTGGAGCCGCTGTTTACACGCTATGGAGTGGATGTGGTCTTCTCCGGGCACGAGCACGTGTATGAACGTATCCGTCCGCAGAAGAATGTTTACTACTTCATTGAAGGGGCTTCCGGCCAATTGCGATTGGGTAATTTGAAAAAGGACGACATCACTGAGAAAGGGTTTGATTCCGACCGATCATTCATCCTGGTCGAGATCGTCGGCGATCAAATGTATTTTGAGACTGTCTCGCGCGCCGGTGATACGGTGGATGCGGGAGTCATTCACAGACCGGTGCCCCAGAAGACCGCCGTGGCTGCGGCTGGCGATCTTTCGTCGGCCTTGATGGTCGGAATGAAGGTGAGTTGGTCGGCCGCGCCAATTGTTCTATAGACTTTAACCGCCCGAAGTTGCCTGTTTTTTGAAGCTGAGTCCTGCGTCCCTTTTGTTTCTGCAAAACTTTCTTTCCAGAATGTTACTGCCTTGTTCGGAGGCGTTACTCATCCCGTTCGGCTGGATCCTTAGATATGAAAGTGTTTCGCTTGTCGGGAGAGCCGTTCACCGCGAAGGCGCCAAGGGCGCTGAGGTTACGCAGAGAATCCTCCAGCTATTTTCCTAACAAAAACTTTTTCCCGACACCTGACAACCGGCGCTCATTTTCGAGGCGGTTCTTCGTGCGGCGTGGTTGCACGCAGGAGCATGAATAATGATGAGGCCCGATTCGATCAGGCCCGGAGGGCCAGTCAGAATCTAGCCCCGCACGAAGCTCCACGCCTTTCGTGGAGCAAGGGTGGGGTATGATGTGGGATTCTATCACCCAGCCCCTTCAGGGGCGGCAGAAGCTTATCTGTAGAACGGAGGCCTTTGACCAAACATAGTGCAGGATTATTGATGTACCGATGCCGCGGTGACCGGGTGGAAGTGTTTCTGGTCCATCCCGGTGGACCTTTTTGGGTCAACAAAGACTTGGGTGCGTGGTCCATTCCCAAAGGTGAATTTGAACCGCCCGAGGAGGCCTTAAGCGCCGCGCAACGAGAGTTTGAAGAAGAAACGGGGTTCAAGGCCCGCGGACCTTTCATATCCTTAACCCCTGTGCGGCAGAAGAATGGAAAGATTGTTGACGCTTGGGCATGCGAAGGCGATTGCGACCCGGCAGACCTGAAGAGCAACATGTTCGCTATGGAATGGCCGCTCCACTCCAGCCGCCGCCAGGAATTTTCTGAAGTCGATCGCGCGGGTTGGTTCGGATTGGAAGAAGCCGGACGGAAAATTCTTCCCGGACAAAGCGCATTCCTGGAGGAGTTATCCAAATTGATCGGTCAAGCCTGATTCGGGAAGGGGTGTTGGAAGGCAGGTGTCGGGTGTCAGGTGTCGGGTGTTGGGGAAAGGCTTTGAGGTGGCGAGAGTTGATAAGGTTTACTGTGCCAACCCGGAGGCTGTTGGATGCTTCCTTCTGTCTCTCCTCATTCAAACGCGTTATACTCTTTCCCTCCGTTTTAAGGCTTCATTGAATTTCTAATCTTCATTTCGAGGTGAATCATGACACTGGGGCGTCGGCTTCTTCAGCTGGGATGCGGATTCGTTTTGTTCTTGGTCTTCGTTGCGGGTTCATGGGCGCAGGTGGCCTCAGAAACCGGCTGCACAGACAAGTCGCAGGGATTTCCGACTGAGAACTGTTTGTCTTTGCTGGTTTCAGAGATGCATTGGCGGATGATCGGACCTTTTCGCGGAGGGCGGACGGTGGCCGTGTCCGGCGTGCCGTCGCAGCCCAACATTTATTACATGGCGCCCAACAATGGGGGCGTTTGGAAAAGCGACGACTACGGGCATACCTGGACTCCTATTTTTGACAACCAGCCCACGCAATCCATCGGCGCGCTGGCTGTGGCGCCGTCTGATCCCAACATTATTTATGTGGGCAGCGGCGAAGGCCTGCAGAGGCCGGATCTTTCGGTGGGTGACGGCATGTACAAATCCACCGATGCCGGGAAAACCTGGCAGCATCTCGGCCTGCGCGAAGGCCGCCAAATTGCCGATATCATCGTGGATCCCCGCAATCCCAATCACTTGTTTGTGGCCGTGTTAGGACATCCTTACGGGCCGAATGAAGAACGCGGCATCTACCGGTCGACAGATGGCGGGGCGACGTTTGAAAGGGTTTTTTATACCGATGAAAACACCGGCGCCTCCCAGGTGGTTTTTGATCCCCACAGCACCAGGATTCTTTATGCCGTCATGTGGGCGGCGCGACAAGGTCCCTGGGAATACAACAACGCTTATTTGGGACCCACCAGCGGGTTGTTCAAGTCCACGGACGGAGGCAAGAGCTGGCATCCTTTGACAAAGGGTTTGCCCACCTATGCCGAGGGCTTGGGCCGCATTGGGATTGCCATCGCTCCCGGTCAGACCCATCGGCTCTATGCCTTGGTTGAGGCAAACCCCCGCGTCGGCGGGCTGTATCGCTCCGACGATGCCGGCGAAAGCTGGGAGAGAGTGAACCACGAATCACGGGTGTGGGGACGCGGCGACGATTTTGCGGAAGTGAAAGTCGATCCTCGAAACCCCGATATGGTGTACAGCGCCAACACCTCAGTCTATCGCTCCACCGATGGTGGAAGAACATTTTTGGCCTTCAAGGGCGCACCCGGCGGCGATGACTATCACCGCATTTGGATCAATCCCGAGAATCCCGACATCATTTTGCTGGGCGTGGATCAGGGCGCGACGCTGAGCGTGAACGGCGGACGTACCTGGAGCTCCTGGTACAACCAACCGACGGCACAGATGTTTCACGTGACCGCCGACAATCGATTTCCCTATTGGGTGTATGGCGGCCAGCAGGAAAGCGGTTCCGCAGGAGTGGCCAGCCGAAGCGATTATGGTGAAATCAGTTTTCGAGATTGGCATCCCGTGGGGTTGGAAGAATACGGTTATGCCGCACCGGACCCGCTGCATCCCGGCATTATTTATGGAGGCAAACTGACGCGCTTCGACGAACGCACGGGCGAGGTGCAAAACATTTCGCCGGTGATCGGTCGAGACAGCAAGTATCGATTTGATCGCACCGCCCCCGTCATTTTTTCTCCAGTCGATCCCCGCGTTTTGTTCTATGCCTTGAATGTTCTCTTCAAAACGACGGATGGCGGGAATTCCTGGGAAGTTATCAGCCCCGATTTAACGCGTAAAAATCCCGGCATTCCGCCGACCATCGGCATTTATCAGAAAGACGCCGAAAAGATGCCGCATCGCGGCGTGATCTATTCCCTCGGTCCTTCATCCAAGGATATCAATTTAATTTGGGCGGGGACGGACGACGGCTTGATCCAAGTCACACGCGACGGCGGCAAAACCTGGCATGACGTGACGCCTCCTGAGATGACGCCCTGGAGCAAGGTATCGCAGCTCGATGCCGGACACTTCGACGTCCTGACGGCCTACGCCTCGGTGTCGCGCTTCCGGCTGGACGAACTGCATCCTTTTGTCTACCGCACTCACGACGGCGGCAAGACCTGGAAGAAAATTGTGAACGGTTTGCCCGATAATGCCCCCGTGAACGCCGTGCGCGAAGATCCCGTTCGGAAAGGGCTGCTTTACGCGGCCACGGAGCTGGGTGTGTTTACTTCGCTGGACGACGGCGAACATTGGCAATCGCTGCAGCTGAATCTGCCGCACACCTCGGTGCGCGACCTGATTGTTCATGGAAACGATTTGGCCATTGCTACGCATGGCCGCTCTTTTTGGATTTTGGACGACGTTTCGCCGTTGCGCCAGATCGGCGCGAAGGCGATGGAAGGCGACGCTTTTCTTTTCAAACCCGCCGCCGCGTATCGCCTCCGCTGGAACAACAATACCGACACGCCGCTTCCCCCGGAAGAACCGATCGGAAAGAATCCGCCGGACGGCGCCGTGTTTGATTATTATTTGAAATCCCAGCCCGCCGGACCGGTAACACTGGAGATTTTGAATTCGTCCGGAAAACCGGTCCGTAAATTTTCGAGTGATGACAAGCCGGAGGTGACCGTCGAACAGCTTGACAGAGAGTTGCGGGTGACGACCGATTGGGCGCGCCTGCCGAAAATTCTGTCGGCCGAGGCGGGTCCGCACCGTTTTGTGTGGGATTTGCATTATCCGCCCGTGGACGCGCTGAATCATGAGTATCCCATTTCGGCGATCGTCGGCGACACGCCCCGTGAACCGCGCGGCCCGGTGGTTCTGCCGGGTCAATATACCGTCAGGTTAACGGTCTCGGGAAAAACGTACTCGCAACCGCTTACCATCAGGATGGATCCCCGCATCAAGACTCCACCGGCGGGCCTGGCCCGACAATTCAATCTGGCTCAAAAAATCGCAAACGCCATGCATGAAGATTTTGTGGCGGTTGGAGAAGCCCGGAAGTTGCGCTCCCAATTGAAGGACTTGGAGGGCCGAGCCGGCAAAGGCGCAATGGCAGATGCCATTGCCGCCCTCGACAAAAAGGCCGCGGCGCTTTTGGGCGCGGGACCTCGCTTTGAAGAAGAACCCGGTAGCGGGGGAGGCGAAAGTCTTGCACGATTGAATGGGGAGCTGGCTCAACTGCTTGACGTGGTCGAAGGGGCCGACGCCACGCCCACCACGCAGGCCACGGCGGCTGTGACTGAAATTCAGAAAATCGTCTCGGCCCAGCTTGCCCGATGGGGAGAGTTGAAGCAAAAGGATGTTCCGGCCTTGAATGCAGAACTCCGGAAAGCGGGATTGCCGGAAATCACCATGAAATGAAATCGAAATCGAGCCTCATCACCTGCGATATACACGGGATGAACAAGGCGGTCTGAGTGAATAGGACACTGAGCGAACTGTCGGAATATCTGTCCGAAACCCGGTCCGCCTTGTTTCGTTCCGTTGCCGACGTCTCTCCCGAAATGGCGAGTTTCCGTCCGGAACCGGAGGCCTGGTCCGTGGCTGAAATCATGGATCATTTGTGCCGTGTGGAGCGAGGCACGAATATTCTTCTGAAACGTTTTGTTGAACAAGCCCGAACCGCCGGCTTGAACCAGGAAGACGCGACGGCATCGGTTCTCTCGAGCTTGGACTCTTTCCAGGTCGTTGAGGCACCGGTGCGCGCCAAAGCGCCGGATCGAGTCCGGCCCGCGCCCCATGTGCCGGTTGCCGAATCCGTCGAGAGGCTCGAACAATCACGCCATGAACTGTTGAGGGTCTTGGACGAGGCGGAAGGCTTGGCCTTGAGTCAGGTGTCTTTCGATCATGTGTTTCTCGGAAAATTGAATGGCTATCAATGGATTCTGGTTCTAGGACAACATGAAGCGCGTCATACGAGGCAAATTCAAAGGACAAAAGGACAATGGAGTGCATGACGATGCCGTCCGATGGACACCCCACCGATCCGCACTGGGATGAATAGGACCCCTATGAGAATGCCAGGCGGCGGCTTGCGAATAGTCATTCGGGCAGTGCCTGTTCTTGTCTGCTTATTCTTGCCCCTCTCAAATTTTCGGTCAGCAGATATTCCTCCCCTGAAGAACCCTTCCGATCCCCTCTGGCATCAAGGATCTCCCGAAAAATTTTTCGCCCGCATGGAGACCAGCAAAGGGAGTTTTGTGATTCAAGTTCACCGCGACTGGGCGCCCCACGGGGCCGGCCGCTTTTTCAATCTGGTTCGAAGCGGCTTTTTCGACGACTCACGGTTTTTTCGGGTGCGTGCGGGATTCATTGCCCAGTTTGGAATCCCCGGTAATCCTGAAATTGCTGCCTTGTGGCGCACTCAGGTGATTTCCGACGATCCGCCCCGTGAATCCAATCGACGCGGCACTCTGGCATTTGCCATGACCGGTCCCGACACCCGAACCACGCAGTTGTATCTCAATTTGAGCGACAACCGCCGTCTCACTGTCGAAGGTTTTGCACCCATCGGGGAGGTGGTTCAAGGGATGAACGTGGTCGATCAGTTGTACTCTGAGTACGGTGAGGCTTCGGGCGGGGGAATGCGCGGGGGCAAACAGGGTCCCCTTTTTGAAGAAGGCAATGCGTATCTAGATCGAGAGTTCCCACGTCTTGACCGATTGGTCTCCGCTCGCCTTAAGAAATAACATCTGTGTTCGACATGAAGCTTCAGCGGTTTGCTGATTAACTGTTGCACCGCGCAACGCTCCAATCAATCCTCCAGAAAATCAGGTATCGGCGGAACCCATGAGGCTATTTCTCCGTATCTTAATGATGAAGAATTCATGGTAGCGGATAAACGCCGATTGGGGGTAGTGACTCATTTTGAATAGGGTGGCGCACACATGCGCTCCAGGCATGTGTGCTGAGTCCCCCTGTTGATGTACGCACACATCGTCCGCCACGGCGGCCGATGTATGCGCCACCCAGAGGTGAAAAAGAATTCAAAATGAGCCACTACCCGATTGGCGAGCAATCACCTGCGGAAGTTTATCTTGTGAGAGGGTCCTCCTGATGTTTGATACGCTCCGGCAAGACCTCAAGTATGGCCTGCGGTTGATGTGGAAGGACAAGTCGTTCTCGCTGACAGCTGTGGCCACCTTATCGCTCTGCATCGGGGCCAACGCTGTCATCTTCAGTTTTATTCATTCGGTTCTTTTCAAACCCTTGCCGTTTCCCCAGGCCGATCGCTTGATTACTATCTTCAACAGCTATCCCAATGTGGGCGTGAAACGAGCCAGCAACAGCGGTCCGGATTTCTATGACCGCCGGCGCGCTTTGACGGCCTGTGAGGATGTGGCCGTGTATCAAACGCAAGGAATGACGATTGGAGAAAGCGGGTCTGTTCAACAGGTCCAAGGCATGAACGTGAGCCCTTCCTTTTTCCGGTTGCTGCGGACTCAGCCGATCCTCGGGCGCATTTTCACCGAGGATGAGGGCGAGGAGGGGAATGAGAAGCGCGCCATCCTGAGTTATGAGCTATGGCAGGAGCTGTACGGTGGGGACCGCTCCGTCATCGGAAAGAACCTGCGCATATATGGCAATCCCTTTCAGATCGTCGGCGTCCTCCCCAAAAATTTTCAATTTGTTGATCCCAAAGTGAGGCTGTGGAGACCGATTGCTTTCACGCCACGGCAAAGGATAGCCCGTCACAGTAACAGCTGGGATATGTTCGGACGGCTGAAACCCGGTGCTACGTTGGAACAAGTGCGCAGTCAACTTCAAACCCTGAACGCGGCCAATCTCGACCTCACGCCCGATCTCAAACCACTGCTCCTCAACGCCGGATTTCATACGGAAGCTTACGACCTCGAATCCGATCTGGTTCGCGAAGTTCGGGGGGCATTATATTTCCTTTGGGGAGCCGCTTTGCTGGTGCTGTTGATTGGGGCCGTCAACATCGCGAACCTGATCTTGGCGAGATCTACCATTCGCGCCAAAGAACTGGCGACGCGGTTGGCGATGGGAGCGGGGCGTTGGCGCGTGGCCGCACAGTTGATAACAGAAAATACTTTGGTGACATTGCTGAGTGCCTTGGTGGGCTTGTTGCTTGGATTTTGGAGCCTGCGCCTGTTGAGATCGTTCGCCTTGGAATTCATTCCCCGCGGCAGCGAAATCGCGTTGGATTGGAAAGTGGTTCTCTTCATTATTGCTTTGGCCACGGTGCTGGGTCTGGCGATCGGTTTGATCCCGATAGTGCACGCCTTCCGCATTCATCTCACCACCTTGTTGCGGGCCGAGGGTCGTGCCGGAACCAGTACGCGCCGGGCTCGCATCTTTCGCAGCGTGCTGGTGACTGTTCAAGTGGCCTTTGCGTTGATCCTGCTGGTAGGGGCGGGATTGTTGGCGGCCAGCTTTCGCGCAGTCTTGGGGATCAAACCGGGTTTTGTGACTGAGGGCGTCTGGACGGGGACCATCGCACTTCCCAGCGTCAGGTACAAAGAAGAAGATAAGCAGAGAGAATTCATGCAGCGTGCGCTGGACCATATTCGATCCATTCCCGGAGTGGTCGGGGCAGGCGCCACAAACACGATTCCGATGGGCAACAATGAAAGCGACAGCGTTATTTTTGCGGAAGGATACGTCATGCAGCCGGGCGAATCCGTGATTTCCCCTCAGCAAATTGTGGTCACACCGGGTTATTTCGAAACCCTGGGAATTCCCTTAAGGGAAGGTCGGTTGTTTGATTCCCGTGACACCGAAAAATCGCTCAAGGTGTTGGTGATTGATGAGCAGTTGGCCAAAAAGTTCTGGCCCAACACCAGTCCCATCGGAAAACGCATGTGGCAACCCGGGGACGCCAATGAAGTAACCCATCCGGGACCCCGGACCCAATGGTATACCGTTGTCGGGGTTGTCGGAAATGTCAAGACTCGTGGCCTGGTGAACACCGACGCGCGCCTGGGAACCTACTACTATCCATACGCCCAGAATGCCGATTCGGTGATGACCTTTGCAGTACGGACCGGCATTCCGGCACAGACATTGACGCCCGCCATTCAAACGGCGATCTCAAGGCTGGATCCCGAGCTGCCGGTTTACGACGTGCGGACGCTCCAAGAGCGCCTGGACGAATCTCTGATCACCCGCAAATCGCCCATGTTGATGGCGCTGGGCTTTGCCATCGTGGCGTTGATGCTGGCGGGCCTGGGGATTTACGGCGTCCTGGCGTATGTGGTGTCGCAACGCAGCCGCGAAATTGGCATCCGCATGGCCTTGGGCGGGACGGCGCAGAGAATTTTTCAAATGGTTTTGCGCGAGGGGCTGTTGATCATCGGCATCGGAATGGCCGTGGGCATTGGCGGAGCCGTGGGGCTGCGGCGATTCCTTCAGAGCCAGCTTTACGGCGTGCAACCCATGAACCCTGAAGTGTTGGCATCCGTTCTTGTGATTCTTTTGGCGGTCGGCTTCTTCGCCTGCGCCTTGCCGGCCCGGCGCGCTACGCGCGTCAATCCCGTCGTGGCGTTGCGCGAAGAGTAAGTTCTCCTCTTTTCCAAATATCTCTTGTGATTTTGAGACCGGGGTCACGGCGCCCCCGTGGTAAGATGCCGCGGTGTTTTTCAAAAGAGTTGCGGCGATCGCCGACCCGGCGTTACAACCGCGACCACTGCTTGGAGTGTCCCCCTCATGGATCATCTTTTACGCGATCTTCGTTACGGCCTGAGGATGATCGCCAAGAACCCGGCCTTCTCGGTGATCGCCGTGCTTACGCTGGCATTGGGAATTGGCGCCAATAGCGCCATCTTTACGGTTACCAATGCCTTGTTGCTCCGCCCCTTGCCGTATGAAAATCCCGGCCAGTTGGCCGTGGTGTACATCTCCCGAAACGACGCTCCCGGTCAAATAGGCCCTTTCTCATTGCCGCGATTCAATCTTCTCAACGAGCAGAACCGTTCTTTTTCGGGAATGGCCGCGTTTGCCGGGGAGTACTTCAATTTGACGGGCCGCGGCGACCCGGAACAAGTTTCGTCGGCACGCGTCTCATGGAATTTTTTCGACGTCTTGGGAGTGCATCCCTTCCTGGGCCGGTCGTTTGTCCGGGAGGAAGGACAGCCGGGCGGTCGCGACGTTGCCCTCATCACTTACTCCTTGTGGCTCCGTCAATTCGGCGGCGATCGCGGGATTGTGGGGCAGAGCGTTCAACTGGACTCACGTCCTTATACCGTGGTGGGCGTGCTTCCCTCCAATTTCACTTTTGGATTCTTGAGTTCCAAGACCGATGTCTGGGTGCCTCGAATCGACGAGCTGAACTTGTTGACGTCTGCTCAGATTCAAGGAGGGGCCGGATATCTTGACGCCGTAGCGCGGCTGCGCCCCTCGGTGACAACGCGACAGGCGCATGAGGACATGGAGGTGCTCTCCTCGAGATATCGCCAAGAGAACCCCGGCAGGCCGGACGCCGACCCGCGTTTGGGAACCGAGGTAACCAATCTTCAAGAAGCCACAGTGGCCAATTTTCGTCCGGCCGTGCTGATTTTGTTGGGCGCTGTGGGGCTCGTGCTGCTGATCGCCTGCGCCAACGTGGCCAGCCTGCTTCTGGCACGGGCCTTGGCCCGGAGAAAAGAAATGGCCGTGCGTGCTGCCATTGGGGCGGGACGAGGCACGATCGTGCGCCAACTCTTGACCGAGAGTGTGTTGCTGGCGTGTATGGGCGGAATTCTCGGGATTTTCCTGGGCATCGCGGGAACACGGCTTCTGTCCATCCTCGGTCGCAACAATCTCCCCCCTACATTGAATTTGCATTTGGATTGGCGCGTCTTGTTCTTTACGGCATTCATTTCTTTGCTGAGCGGGCTGCTATTTGGATTGATGCCCTCACTGCATGTTGCCCGAACCGATGTCAATACGGTTCTGCACGACGAGGCCCGCGGCAGCGCCGGAAGCCGCACCCGCAGCTATGCCCGCAGCGCGTTGGTGGTGGCCCAGGTGACCTTGTCCATGGTCCTGCTGGTGGGTTCAGGGTTGCTGATTCGAAGTTTTGTCCGGCTTCTCACCGCCAATCCCGGTTTTGATCCTTCCAATGTACTGACCTTGAGCGTTTCTTTGCCGCCGGCCCGCTATCCGGCGCGAGCTCAATTGATCTCTTTTTACAACGAAACCCTTCGGAGGATGCAAACCTTGCCGGGAGTCCGCGCGGTCGCCATCTCCTCGGCATTGCCCGTGAATCCCATTCGATTTTCGCCCGTGCTGGTCGAAGGACAGCCGGAGGTTCCACTGGGTCAGCGCCCTATTTTGAGCATCCGGACAATCAGCCCCGATTATTCTCGTGTCATGCGTGTTCCGCTTCTCCGGGGGCGATTGTTTGACGTCCACGACGATGCTTCCAGGCCGCAAGCGGCCATTGTGAACCAGGCCTTGGTTCATCGCTTTTGGCCGAACGAAAATCCCATCGGCAAGCGTTTGTGGTTGGGTCGTATGACGACCCCCACGGAGGTGGTCGGCGTCTTTGGCGACGAGCGCAACCTGAGCCTGACGGCCGATCCCAATCCGGAAGTGTTCATGCCCTTTCCGGAGCTGCCGTGGGCGCTGTTGAAGCTGAGTTTGCGGACTGACGGCGATCCCCACTCCCTCATTCCGGAGGTTCGGCGCCAAGTCGCGGCCATCGACATCAATCAGCCCGTTACCGATGTTCAAACCATGGATGAACTCTTGAACACCGCCCGGGCCTCATCCAGATTCACCATGTTCTTGCTGGGCCTGTTTGCCGCCATGGCTTTGATTCTGGCCGTCGTGGGGATTTACGGCGTCATCGCCTATTCCGTCACGCAACGCACCCAAGAAATGGGAGTTCGGCTGGCTCTGGGCGCCACACCCAACGATATTTTGAAGCTCATCATTTTTCAGGGCCTGATTCTTGCAATGATTGGAATCTCCGGGGGTGTGGTGATCGGTTTGGCGGTTACCCGCATGATGAATACGCTTCTGTTTCAAATCACCGCCAATGACCCCCTCACGTTTGTGGGGAGTGCTGCAATTTTCGCTGCTGTGGCGCTGTTGGCGAGCTACTGGCCCGCCCGTCGCGCCATGCGCATCGATCCCGCCGGGGCTTTGAGAGCGGAATAACCGGAATGAGGAAGTTCCGCATTCCAAGAGTGTCGACTTGGTTCCGCGGTCGTGTTAGGATACGACGCTTAAACTTCGTCCAGTGGCCTGATTTTCGGAGGCACTTCCCGCAGAAATCCGTCCTGAAGGAGATCCCGTAATGAAGACTTCAAAATGGGTGGTTCTATCTCTGATTGTTGTCTTATTTTTCTCAACGCTCGTTTGGGCGCAGCAAGTCTCGCTCACCATTCTTCATACCAACGACACCCACGGCCATCTGTTGCCTTTCAGCTATCCCTCCATTGTTCCTCCGGGATCGGAACTTGCAGGTCTCAAGGTGCGGAGCAATATTGGCGGAATTGCGCGGCGCGCCACATTGATAAAACGTCTGCGTCAGGAACTGGAGCCGCACGGCACCACGGTGTGGGTGATGGATGCAGGCGACTTTTCGGACGGCACACCCTTTTCGACGGAGTATCACGGGGACGCCGATCTGGCCGCAATGAACGCTGCCGGATATGACTTCGGAACTCTCGGCAATCACGAATTCAACAATCCTCTGGCCACGCTGAAAAAATTGGTCGGTGAATACCAGTTCACATTGCTCTGTGCCAACGCGGTTGAGAATTCCACCGGGAAATCGCTGGCGGAACCCTACACGATTCGCGAAGTGGGTGGGATCAAAATCGGTTTGTTCGGTTTGGTCACGAAAGATGCGGCCACCTATCCGGCGGCCAAAGACCAGCTTACCGTGGCGGATGACATTGAAACCGCGCAAAAAATGGTGAAGATTTTACGGCCGAAGGTGGACATCATCATCGCCATCTCGCATGCCGGCGAGCCGGTCGACGAGAAAATGGCGGCCGTGGTTCCGGGAATCGACGTGATCGTGGGCGGGCATTCGCACTCGCGCCTGCCCGTAGGCCAATTTGTGTGGTGGTCCGACGAATTGATGGCTAAGGAAGTGAATGGAACCATCATCGTTCAAGCCCACCAGTGGGGCGGCGAGTTGGGTCGGCTGGATTTGTTGTTTGAGAAGGACGGCCACGGTGTTTGGCACGTCGATCGCTATCGTGCCCGTCTGATTCCCATTACGGTTGAAGTCCCGGAGGATTCGAAAGTGGCCGCGGTCGTGGATCACTACTGGAAACCCATTGCCGCACGCTATGGCGAAGTTGTGGGGCATGCGGCCGACGACATCACGGAACGCGGCGACGATTTGGCGCCCTACAATCTGATGGCCGATTTGATTCGTGAAGCCATGGGAACCGACGTCGAATTCGAAAACCTGGGCGGCGTCCGGGCGCCGTTTGTCAAAGGCAATATCACGCTGGCGGACATCATCGAGGTCGATCCCTTTGACAATAAGATACTGACCTTCAAAGTAACAGGGCGGCAATTGAAAGAGATCCTTGTGAAATCGCGTCCGGCCGTTTCCGGTGTTCGCTTCCGCATGGAGAACGGCGAGCTTCGAGAAGCCACGGTGAACGGGAAAGCGATCGAAGACGAGCGGGTGTATACCGGCGCCACCAATTCTTATTTTGCCGGATACGCTTTGAAGGGAATTGAATTGACCGACACCGGAAAATTGCGCCGGGATGTATTCATTGAGCAGATCCGCAAAAAGGGAACGGTCAAACCGGTTTACGATGGCCGTCGCGTGGTCATCGGGTTTCGGCCGAATGGCAATGCCGGTCAATAACCGAGTTCCGAAATTTCTGAAAATCGTAAATTGATCATTACGAATTAGGAATTAAGAATTAGGAAACAGTGTCATCTCGGTTCCTTATCGTAATTGCGGGAACGTTTTCTTTCGTATCCGTAATTCACAAACTGCAATCTGGCCGACTCATTACCCATCCAGTTGGGGAATAATCCATGTCCATGATCCAGGATCGCCCGGTGCACAGCCCTGCGTTCCGCCGCCGGCGGGCGCTGAACTGGCTGATGCTGGGGACAACCTATGCCTCGATGT
Organism: Terriglobia bacterium; assembly: GCA_028716525.1. GTDB lineage: Bacteria > Acidobacteriota > Terriglobia > JAIQFV01 > JAIQFV01 > JAQUPQ01. Next base: position 31,702 of record JAQUPQ010000035.1, read on the forward strand.
ACATGGCCCGCTACAACCTTTCCTTTGCCAACAAATCGCTTTCCGACACCTTCGGATGGGACAAAGCGGAAGTGGGCGCCATCATTTCGATGATGTTGACGATTTATGGGGTCTCGGCCTTGTTCAACGGGCCCATCGCCGACCGCATCGGCGGGCGTCGCGCCATGCTGATCGGAGTCTGTGGCGCCATCGTTTCGAATCTGGCATTCGGCTTGGGTGCTTACCTGCACTTCCTCGGGACCGGCCCGGTCTTGCTGGCCTATCTTTCCACCGTGTGGGCCTTGAACGGTTACTTCCAATCGTATAGCGCCCTCTCACTCATCAAGGTGAACTCCGCTTGGTTTCATGTCCGTGAACGAGGAGTATTCTCCGCCATCTTCGGATCCATGATTCAGGGCGGACGCGTTCTGATCTACGTGATTGGTCCGCTGGCGGTGACCTTTTTGCCTTGGCAATGGGTGTTTTTCATTCCCTCGGGAATCATGGTGGTGATGGCGGTGCTCACCTATTTATTTGTTCGGGACGCTCCCGTCGACACCGGTCACGAAGATTTTGATACGGCCGATGCCACCAGCGGCGATACGGGGAAGGTGGATTTGGCATATCTGTTCAAGAAGGTCTTTACCAATCCCATCACGCTGACCATTGCGGCTGCGGAGTTTTGCACCGGCTTTGTACGGCATGGATTTGAGCAGTGGTTCCCTCGCTACATGCAGGAAGCCCAGCACCTGGCACTCAATTCCCGGATCTTTGAATCCGGCGCCTTGGCCGTCGTGGCCACGGGAATTCTGGGGGCTTTTGCAGCCGGAACAGTTTCCGACTGGGTGTTTCATTCTCGCCGTCCGCCCGTGGCTTTTCTGGGTTACGCTATGCAAGTTGTCAGCCTGGGCATGATCTGGTGGGCGCCCAATCTCACGGTGATCATGGCAGCGTTCATTCTGAATTCGTTTGCGATCAGCATGGTTCATTCCATGCTGTCCGGAACGGCTTCGATGGATTTTGGCGGAAAGAGAGCAGCGGCCAGCGCCACGGGAATGTTCGATGGAATGCAGTATATCGGCGGCTCGGCGGTGGGCATCGGCATGGGCTGGATGCTGGAGAGATTCGGGTGGGGCGTTTGGGGACCTAGTATGATCGGCTTTTCGGTGATCGGCGCCGTTCTGATGCTGCGTCTGTGGAACGTGGTGCCGAGGAGCAGGGGCTAGGGACCAGGTGCCGGGTGTCTGGTGCCGGGTGTCAGGTGCCGGGTGTCGGGTGTCAGGTACTGGGTACCAGTTCCATGGTGTGAGGAGCGAGAGGAACTCGGTTTTCAGAGGCCTGAATTCAATTAATAATTACGAATTAAGAATAAGAAATCTTCCTGACGCCATACCGCCTGACACCTCAATCCTGATCCCTGGCCCCTGAAACCTGATACCCGACACCCGGCACCTGACACCCGGCACCTCGCACCTACCTTCCTTCCCTCATTCTCCACAATCTTGCGGTGACACGTTCCAGCTCTTCTCCAATCAAGTTGGGGTCCAAGGTCTTCTCAGGCATATTTTCGAAAACGGCGTAGGGTATTTTGTGTCCTCGCACTTCGATGTGGTTCGAATCCTTCGCCTCGAGTTTTTCCCAATCGTTGGTCTTGTAATACGCCTCCATCTTCTCGTCGGGCAAGGAGTGATAAAGGATTGAATCCTCCTGGCCCTGGCGTGCCCGCCGATGATTCTTACGAACGGATTCTTCGTAGCTCACCCGGATATACATTAAAGAAGCCCGGCTGAGCATCTCGTCGGATAGAAACGTCAAGGCATGGTAAATGGCATTGTCACCGCCACGGGCAAATTCTACCAGCGTAGTCATTTGGTTGTGATAAGCCGGGTCTCTGGCGATTTTCTTGCGGTAGTCCAAGGCCAGGCGTTTAATGTAAAGATCCCAGATGTAAGAATCTTTGAACCAGTACTTCTCATCGCTCCACACGCGCGGCTGACCCATTTGCGCCATCAAATCGTCGAGTTCAAAGGTTTCCCAGACATAAATGAAATCATCCAGCTCCTCGAAGCTGGCGATGTGGTATTTTTTCAAGCGCACCGCGGGATCGCACTTTTTCAAAAAATCGATGACTTCAGATTTTCCGGCGGCCGGTCGGCCGGTTATGATCAGAATGGGGAAGTGATCACTCACAGGTTTTCCTTTCGCATGGAGTGGCGTAAAGCATTTGGAACATCTTCAGCCGGTTGAGGAGGGATGAACCGGCGGCGTTCATTGTATCAACTGGGCGGCCGGTCGGCCAATGGTGTCGAGAAACTTGGGTGTGCCGAAGAAGAAATGATCCTTTGGGAGCAACGCTTGTCCCATAATGCCTACGAAAAAATCATCGCCGCCCAGGAGGCGAACGAATGGGACATGGAAGGACATGCTGCCAAGGCGAAGGATTTGCTCGAACAAGCGAATCGTGAACTGAAACAAGCGGCGGCTGCGGCCAACCAAAACCGCAAGTAAGCTGTCGTAACTCAAAAGGCCCGCGTCTTCCGATTCAGCCGACGTGGGCCCCATTGTTTTGATGGCAAAACTTCTGACTCCCCGGGAGAAGATGATCGCGTCATTTCTATTCTGACCTTGCCCAAATCGGATCCGCAGTCTTCATTGTTCCACCTCTATCGGGGGTTTACCCACGGTTGAACTGAAAGAGTGGTAGAAAGAAATCAGCCCCTGGCGAGAACCAGGGGCTGAGATGAAGCGTGTGGCTAGGCTTGTTGAGGGCGCACGGCGCGGTAAAGTTGATAACAGATCGTTCCAAAGCCGAAGCAAAACACCAGCAGATGAACAATGGCGCCAATGCCGTAAGGAATGTGGTAGACCACCATCAGAATCAAGCAACCCACCAGCAACGCCAACAGAAATCCGCCTACATTGGTCAAGGAAGATCGGAGCACGAATCTTCCCACGAAAAGTCCGCACACGATTCCGGCCAAATAAAATCCGATAATATAAAAAACCAAACTTATCAACGCCACCGGCAAGCCAATCAGCGTGATCCCCAGAATGATGATGGCGACCGGAGTGCCCACAAGTATCGCAAATCCTAAACCCAGGCTGCGTCCCCAGGCGCGCAGTCCCTGAGTTGTGTGATCCAGAAACTGTGGAACCAGCAGCCGCAAGATCAAGCCCACCAGCAAGGCGCCTAAAAGACCGATGGCTTTCCAAAAGTAGAATTTCGGGCGGAGATAAGGGTTGGTGGTCTGACGGACGCTAATTTCCTTTTTTCCTCCAATGAAAGCCCCGGGGTCGATGGTTGTACTCTTCATGTGAATGACGGAGGCGTGAACATCTCCCTGGATGTGTGCCGGCGGTGTGATGGTGAATTGTCCGCCATGGAAAGTGAGGTTTTCACCGATAGATCCTCTGAAATCTGCGGTGTTGCCCGCCGCCAGGACCGAGCGTTTGATGGCCCCTTCGAGCGTCAAGTCTCCCGCCACGATCGCATCGCCGTCAATTTGACTGTGAGCGGAGGTGAGAAGCGCTTGGCCGCAAGCGTAAACGCTGTGGCTGACATGACCGAGAAAGTCCACATCCCGCCCGCAAGTGAAAACATTTCCACCGACTTCACCGCTGATTTCGATCCTTTGAGCGAAAGCGATCACATCGCCGGTCACCCGGCCGCGGATTTCAACTCGCCGTCCGAAGGCGAGAAGATCGCCGTTGATGTTGCCCTCGATTTCGATGGAATCGGCGGCCGCGATCAGCGATTCGTTCAAAGTCTCGGTCGGGCCCACCGTAACCACGGTCTTGCTGGTGCGCATGTCGAGCGAGAAACCCGGAACCACCAGAACCAGGAGCATCAACAAGCCCACGCCGGGCCGAAGCAGTCGAATGCGGAGGCGTGTGAAGACCAGAACCGCAAACACGGCTAGAAGCAGGAAGGCGGGAAGATTTGCAAGTTTTTCGATTTGGGAAATCATAGACACTCCTAAGTTGGTTAAGTAGAAAACCAGGTTGGTGAACAGGCTGAATTGGACCGAGGGTTTCATGGGATTCAGCCAACTTGTTTCCGGGACAAATTGCTGGGTAATCCAGTTGATCGAGAGGTAAGGCAGGGTGGCGATGAGGAAAACCGCAGCAATTTTCCAGCCCAGAGAGAACAGGGACGCCGTCTGCGACATTCGAGCGGGGGCTTCTTCGGTGGCTTGAAGAGCGTAGATGAGTGCCCGGTTCTCTTCACGAAGGGCCGCGACGCGTTGGCGGCAACCGGAGCAGGCGGCCAGGTGAAGTTCCACCTGGCGGGTTTCATCCGACGGCAATTCGCCATCGCAATAAATGGCGTAGGTCATTTCTGAGAAACATGTCATCGTGCGACCTCCCGGAACTCCATCGCCAAAGCATGTCGCAATTCCTGTTTGCCGCGAAAGATCATTGTGGCAACGGTATTTCGTTTCATGTGCAGTTGCGCTGCGATTTCGTCGTAGCTCAGATCGCTGTAATATTGCAGAACCAGGGGTAGGCGGTACTCATCACGAAGCCGGTCGACTGCGGCTCGTATCCGGGCTCCCTTCTCCTGGGCGATCAGTTCCGTCAGCGGCGACGCGGGGGGAGCCGGCGCTTGCTCCGGTTCAAAGTCCTCGTCGGTCATCCAAAGACGGTCGTGCTGGCGGCCGCGCAGCACGTCAATGCAATAATGGCTGGCGACGCTGAACAACCAGTTGCGAAAAGGCATGGAGTCGTTGAATGTGTTCATGGATCGCTGCACCTTGATGAAAACCTCATGTAGGGCGTCTTCCGCCGCTTCTTTTGTCCCCAACATGTGCCGACAGAGACCCAAGACCGGAGCGGCAAACTCGCGGTAAAGCGCCTCGAAGGCCGAGGAATCGCCGCGGCGGGCTTGCTCGAGAACGGCCGATTGTTCCTGTGTATTCATTCGCTCAACTCAAGACCAGGATCGATCAACCCACGGGCAGTGCTTCCTCGCCATTCATAATGGGTTACGTTCGAGCCGGGTAGAAAATTTCAGATCTTGATGTGAATTGGAGATTGAACTCCAGGAGCCCTGTCCGAAATAGGTCGTTTCAAAGGATATCAGAAGAAGCGCCGCAAGGCATTCTTCTTGGAGCCATGCGGCCAGGTCGGGTGCATGCCGCAGTGATGTCTTTCTGAATATTCTCTTGACAACTCCTGCGGCGCGGAATTAGATTGCCTGAAATCTTCCCCCCGACGGATTCCATCATGAGCGATTTGCACCCTTGGGTGGCTTTATCGTTGGTCGGTGGGTTGGGATTGCGATCGGTGCACAAACTGTTGGCACGGTTTCGTGATCCGGCAAAGATTTTTTCGATGTCTCTTCAGGAGCTGGCTGATGCGGGCGTCCCGAAGGAAGTGGCTGGGCGGCTCATCGATCCTCAAGTCAAAGAGGATGCCGAAACGGAAATTTCCAAGGCCCAACAGTTGGAAATAACGCTGCTCTCGATCGACCATCAAGACTATCCGCGCCAGCTCAAAGAGATTTACGATCCGCCGATCGTGTTGTACGTTCTTGGAAATGCGAAGTTGTTGAATTCCGATTCCATTTCGATTGTGGGAGCCCGGCACGCCACCACCTATGGTTCTCAGGTGGCGGTGCAACTGGCGCGTGATTTGGCGGGCCGCGGACTGACCATCGTGAGCGGTCTGGCCCGGGGTATCGATTCTTCCGCCCACCGCGGGGCGCTGGAGGCCAAGGGTAAGACCATCGCCGTGCTCGGCTCCGGCATCGATGAAATTTATCCCAAGGAAAACAAGAAACTCGCCGGCGAGATTCTGCGGGACGGCGCCGTGGTCAGTGAATTCCCGATCGGAACGTTTCCGGCGCCACAGAATTTCCCCATTCGCAACCGCATCATCAGCGGTCTGTCGCTGGGAACGGTTATTGTGGAGGCGGCGGAATACAGCGGCTCTCTGATCACGGCGCGGCTGGCCAACGAACAAAACCGTGAGGTCTTTGCGGTGCCGGGAAATATTACGCAGAAGACATCCTTCGGGCCGAATTTGTGGATCAAACAGGGAGCCAAGCTGGTGCAAAGCTGGGAAGATGTGGTAGAAGAGTGTCCGCCGCGCCTCAAAGACCGGCTGCTCCAGGCGCCCGCGACCGGGGTCGAAGCGTCGCTGCCCGGATTGCAACTGTCCGGGAATGAAGAACGCGTTTATGGTATTTTAAAGGCGGACGAATCCTTGCACATCGATGTGCTGATGGCGCGGTCGAAGCTGCCGCAGCAGGATCTTTTGAGCGCGCTGCTGGAACTGGAATTAAAAGATTGCATCCAACAGTTGCCGGGAATGTGTTTTGTGCGACGGCTCTAAGAGGCCGGGAGAAATTTTTGAGAGGAAACTGAAACGTTTTTATTATGGCGAAGTCGTTAGTCATTGTGGAATCGCCCGCCAAGGCGAAGACCATTAACAAGTATCTGGGCCGCGATTACGTGGTGAAGGCCTCCATGGGCCACATCCGCGATCTGCCGCGCAAGAAACTCGGCGTGGATGTGGACGAAGAGTTTGCCCCCACCTACGAAGTGATTCCCGGGAAAGAAAAAGTCATCCGGGAGCTGAAAGCCGCCGCCGAAAAAGTGGAAACCATCTATGTGGCCACCGACCCGGACCGCGAGGGCGAAGCCATTGGATTTCACATTGCTGAAACTCTGAGTGGAAAGAAAAAGAGCACCAAAAAGAACGGTGCCCCTCGAATTCAACGCGTCCTGTTCAATGAGATTACCAAGAAGGCTATCCTTGAAGCCTTCCAGCATGCGGGTGAAATAGACCAGCATCTGGTGGACGCCCAACAGGCACGACGGGTCCTGGATCGTCTGGTGGGGTATCAGGTATCTCCGCTGTTGTGGGACAAGGTGCGCCGCGGAATTTCGGCGGGCCGCGTGCAGACGGTCGCCGTGCGCTTGATTGTCGAACGCGAACGCGAAATCAAAGCCTTTGCCCCGCAGGAATACTGGACCATCGACGCGAATCTTTCGGCCCATGTCCCCCCGCTGTTCGACGCCCGCCTGACAAAGTTTGGCGGCCAAAAGCTGGAAATTTCGAATCAGGAGCAGGCCGATATCGCCTTGGCGGCGTTGCAACAATCCGACTTCCTGGTCGAAGAAGTCACCACCAAAGAGAAGAAGCGTTATCCCGTCCCTTCGTTCATTACCTCGAAGCTGCAGCAGGAGGCCTCGCGCAAACTTCGTTTTACCGTCAAGAAAACCATGATGCTGGCGCAGCGCTTGTACGAGGGAGTCGATCTCGGCGAGGAAGGCACCGTGGGATTGATTACGTACATGCGAACGGATTCGACGCGGGTGTCTGCCGAAGCTTTGGCGGAGTGCCGCGAGTTGATCGCTTCCACCTTCGGCCCGTCTTATCTTCCCGAAAACGCCATTCATTACCGATCGAAGAAGGGCGCGCAGGATGCTCACGAAGCGATTCGACCCACGGCCGTCGTGCGGACGCCGGAATCCGTACAGCCGTTTCTGGATCCCGATGCCTTCAAACTGTACAAACTCATTTGGCAGCGCTTTGTAGCCTCGCAAATGAATCCCGCTTTGTTCGATCAAACCACCATCGATATCGCAGCGGGAAAATATTTGCTGCGCGCCACGGGTTCCGTGGTGAAGTTCAATGGATTCCTGGCGGTCTATGACGAATCCAAGGACGACGACGAGAAGGATGAAGAAAAAGAGGAATTAGAACACACCCTGCCTCCGGTCACGCGGGGGGAGAAGTTGGCGTTGAAGGAGCTCAAGCCGGAGCAGCATTTCACCGAGCCGCCGCCACGTTTTAACGAAGCCACCCTGGTGAAGGCCCTCGAAGAAAAAGGGATTGGCCGTCCTTCGACATACGCCACCATCATCAATACCATTCAGGAACGCGAGTACGTGGTGAAGAACACGGGTCGGTTCTATCCGACCGAGCTCGGCAACATTACCAACGATTTGCTGGTGGAAAATTTTGACGACATCTTCGACATCCAGTACACCGCTCACATGGAAGAGGAGCTGGATGAGATCGAGGACGGCAAGCTGGCTTGGACCGATGCCCTGCGGGAGTTTTACACCAAGTTCAAGAAGGATCTGACCTTGGCCAAGAAGCACATGCGCAACGTCAAGCGTCAGGAGACTCCCACCGAAGAGGTGTGTGAGAAATGCGGCAAGATGATGGTCATCAAATGGGGACGGCACGGCAGTTTTCTGGCGTGCAGTGGATATCCCGAGTGCAAGAACACCCGGGAGCTGTCCAAGGAGATGGCCGCGAACAACGGAAGCTCCGATCTCTCGGTTCATGAAGGCATGCCGGACGTGTCCGAAGAGGTGTGCGAAAACTGCGGGCGTCCGATGGTGCTCAAGCGCGGACGCTTCGGAACCTTTCTGGCCTGCAGCGGTTATCCGGAATGCAGGACCACCAAGAAGATTGTGACTCATCAAGGCGCCAAGAAGATTGTGGCGGATGTGGTGTTGGACGAGAAATGCCCGCAGTGCGGAAACGCCCTGGTTATTCGCCATGGCCGCTACGGCGAATTCACCGCCTGCAGCAATTATCCCAAGTGCAAATATGTGAAGTTGAAAACCATCGGAATGTCTTGTCCGGAGTGTGGCGTCGGCGAGTTGGCGGAAAGGAAATCACGATTTGGCAAGGTGTTTTACGGCTGTTCCCGATATCCGGATTGCAAATTTACGCTTTGGGACAAACCTCTCCTTGAACCCTGCCCGCAATGTGGAGCAAAATACATTCTCGAACATCGCACCAAGAAGCATGTCGTCCACCGGTGTTCTGTCGAGTCGTGCCATTGGAAGGAAAAGGTGGAAGAAGCCCCCGAAGCTCCTGAAGCCGTCGGCGCCTGATTCGACGGGTGCACAAGTCGTCTGTCCGGATGCCGGATGGTGAGCTCGCGGAATCGGCTTGCAGGCGGGCGTCATCAATCCGGTCGGTCGTGATTCAAATCAGGCCTTTGGTATTTCGAAAAAAGTCAGGGTGCTTATGCGCAAATTGTTTGGAACAGACGGCGTTCGTGGAATGGCCAATCGATATCCCATCACTCCTGAAGTCGCCATGAAGTTGGGGAAAGCGGCCGCCGAAGTTTTCAAGACCGACAAAGAGGAACACCTGATTCTTATCGGCAAAGACACCCGCCGCAGCGGCTACATGCTCGAAAATGCCTTGACGGCCGGCATCTGTTCCATGGGCGTCAACGTGTTGTTGGTCGGCCCCATGCCGACCCCGGCCATCGCCCACCTGACGCGCAGTTTTGCCGCCGACGCGGGCGTCATGATTTCGGCGTCTCACAATCCCGCCGGAGACAACGGCATCAAGTTCTTTTCGAGGGATGGCGCCAAATTGCCGGATGAAACGGAAGAGCGCATCGAGAAATTGTTTTTCTCTGAGGAGATTCCCAACGCGCACATCGTGGAGGGAGCTGTGGGACGGGCCAAGCGCATCGACGATGCCCGGGGACGCTACATCGAGTTTGCCAAAGCCTCGAACAGCAATCAATCGCTCAAAGGCATCCATATGGTGCTGGATTGCGCCAATGGCGCCGCCTACTGCGTTTCTCCCTTTATTTTTCGCGAACTGGGTGCGGAGGTGGACATCATCAACGACTCGCCCAACGGCCTGAACGTCAATCTCAATTGTGGATCTGAACATCCTGAGATGATGCGCCAAACGGTGCTTCACCATCATGCCGATGTCGGCGTGGCCGTCGATGGCGATGCGGACCGTGTTGTCATGGTGGACGAACATGGCGAGTTTGTGGATGGCGATATGCTGATGGCTCTGATGGCGCCTCATTGGAAGCGCCAGGGCCGTTTGAAGCACGACACCGTGGTGGCTACGGAAATGTCCAACGGAGGGCTGGCCAAGGCTTTGGAGCGAGAGGGCATCCGCCTGCTGCGTACGCGAGTGGGCGACCGCTATGTCTACGACGAAATGGTGCGCGGCGATTTCAATCTGGGCGGCGAGCAGTCAGGTCACATCATTGTGCGGGATTACTGCACGACCGGTGACGGCACCGTGGTGGCGCTGCAAGTCATCACACAGATGAAGCAAACCGGGAAAAAGCTCTCCGATATGGCTCGCGTTATGACCCGCCTCCCTCAAGTGCTCCTGAACGTGGAAGTCGACGAAAAAATTCCATTTGAGGAGTTGCCGGAATTGCGGAAGAAAATTGAAGAAGCTGACCGGCAGTTGAAGGGCTCAGGGCGCGTCAATGTGCGCTATTCGGGCACACAGAATCTTCTGCGAATCATGTTGGAAGGCCCGTCGGAGGAGTTCGTGCGGAAACAGGCGGATGCCATCGCCGTGGAAGCCAAACGATCTTTGCAAGCCGGAGTTAAGAAGTAAGTTTTCCCCCACTGAGATTGCGATTGAATCTTTCCCGCCTTGGAAGAGCCGTAAGCCTTCGTCCCTCGATCCTGCCATGACACGTTGTGTCTGAGAATTGCTCACTTCTGGGAGGGGTGTTCACCGCAGAGACGCCGAGATCGCGGGGACGCGCAGAGAGTTTTCTCAGTAAGAGTTTCAGATCAGCCCTTTCCTGATACCTGATACCCGACACCTCTTCTCGAAGCAAATGTTCCATCGCAATCGTCGGAGATGGCGACGGTGGCCGGGGCCCCCAAAAAATCTCTAATACAAGCGCGTCTCTTCGCCGGGCGGTTTTTGGGGCGCTGCCGGGGTCAACTTTGATTCCATGTATTTCACGAATGAAAAATCGGCCGGCATCTTGTCTTGTGCCCCGGCCTCCTTGATGAGATCGGCCTCGCCGGCTTTGGCCGGGTCTTCACCGTAAGCTTTGAACAGGGAGTCCAAAGCATCTTTGGACTGCTTTTCGCTCACGCCCTTGAGGGCCGTGGCGTGCGCCAGGTTCCACGCGGCGTTGTCATATTTCTTATCGTAGGTGTAAGCCACACCCAAGCGGTAATAGAAAGTGGGATCAGTGTTCAAAAATGAAATGGCTTTTTCGTATTCCTGTTCGGAGCCGACATAATCCTTCTGCAGGAGTTTAACAAAGCCCAGGGAAG
>JAQUPQ010000036.1 GCA_028716525.1 Terriglobia bacterium
TTTGATTTTCGGAGCCACTCAGAGCACCCACCTGCCGCAGATTGCGAGTGCCGTACTGACGGACCGCGTCGACGTGCGATTGGTTTTGGTGGGAGCTTCGTTGATGCTGGTGGGATTTGGATTCAAGGTGGCGGTGGCGCCGTTCCATGTGTGGACTCCCGATGTTTACGAAGGGGCTCCGATACCCGTGACCGCCTGGATGTCCGTGGGTCCGAAGGCCGCCGGGTTCGCCGCCTTCCTGCGGGTATTTCTAGTGGCCCTTCCGGCACTGGATACGAAGTGGTTTTGGGTTTTGTGGGTTTCAGCGGTATTGACCATGACCATCGGCAACACCGCGGCCATGTTCCAGTCGAACATCAAGCGCATGCTGGCCTACAGCTCTATCGCACATGCCGGCTATATCCTGGTGGCCTTTGCGTCGCGTTCGGAGTACGGAGTGGCGTCGATTCTGTTTTACCTGCTGGCTTACTCGTTACTGAACATCGGGGCCTTCACGGTTGTCAGCTCTTGGTCGATGCCGGGTGAACACCGGGTGAACATCGATCAATTTGCCGGCTTGGGATATCGCTGTCCATGGCGGGCCGCAGCTTTGACGTTGTTTCTGTTGGGTCTAGCGGGAATCCCATTGACCGCCGGTTTTGTAGGAAAGTTTTTCATGTTCCGGGCGGCCATCAATTCCAAGTTGTATTGGCTGACCCTCATTGCTCTGCTGAATAGCGCTGCATCACTTTATTACTATCTCCGCCCGACCATCCTGATGTACATGCGCGAACCTGGAGAAGCCACGGCTGCCGCTGAGGTCAACGTTTCACCGGGCGGAATTTCAATGGCGACGCGAGTGGTGATTGTCCTCTCAGTTTTAGGAGTTCTTTATCTCGGGATTTTTCCATCAACCATTCTTAACCTGGCACAATTTTCTCAATTTCATTGGAGGTAAAAGATGACACACCGATTTGTTCGGGGTGTAATGACCGCACTCTTTATTCTTGCAGTGTTCGTGGCCGGCTTAAACATAGCCCGTGCTCAATCGGCAAAAACCAAAAAGGATGCTGCGCTGGCTTCCCAAGCCAAGATCACGATGGATCAGGCCCGCGAAATCGCCTTAAAAAAAGCACCGGGCACGGTTGCGAGCGGCGAACTGGAGAAGGAAAAAGGGAAGTTGATTTATTCCTTCGACATCAAAACCAGCGAGAAAGAAATAACAGAAGTGAACGTGGATGCCATCACCGGCAAGGTCTTGAGCGTTGAAAAAGAGGATGCCGCAAAGGAAGCGGCCGAGGCCAAGAAGGAAGCCAGGACCAAATCCAAAACAGCACCCAATAAGTGAATTCGGCCGTGAAAGATTCTGGGGCCGTTCGGCTAAGTGCCGGCGGCCCCCGGTTTTTATGCCCAGAGGATTCCGCGGGAGGGCGAAACGACCTCGTGTAACTTCCGGAATCCTGATCCGTCTTTAGGGGTGCGCAACGACCTCGAGGTTTGAGAGTTTTGCGGAGGCTGATTCTCGAGTGGGTTGATGTACAATGGAGCATCCATTTTCAGTTGGGTAGTGTTTGCCGGGGGTACCGACCGCCCCGCGAGCGAGGTCGTATGCGATTTCTCAAGTTCTTTGTAGCTTTCTGTATCGGCGGAAGCGGCCTGGGAATGATGTGGTCCCAAACCCCACCGCCCCAAACGGCGATTCAAAAAGCATCTGAAACCTCAACGGCGACGTTAACCGTCACCCTTCAAGACGCCATCGATCGGGCCCGCAAGAACAGTCCGGAATTTCAAGCCAGCCTCACGGCTTACGGGTTGGCGCACGAAAATCGCGTGCAGGGACGCGCCGGATTCTTCCCGGCGGCCACTTACAATAATCAGTATCTCTACACCCAAGGCAACGGCACACCTTCAGGCCGCTTTATCGCCAACAACGGCGTTCATGAATACCTCAGTCAAGCGAATCTCCACGAGACACTAAGCCTTTCGCAAATCGCCGATTATCGGAAGCTCATCGCCGGGGAGACGTTGGCCAAGGCGAAGTCAGAGATCGCGGCCCGAGGGCTGGTTGTCACCGTGGTGGAGAGTTTTTACTCTCTGGCGGCTTCGCAACGCAAATTGCAAACGGCACAGCGGGCCGCGGACGAAGCGCAGCATTTTTTGAAAATCACTCAAGACCTGGAACACGGCGGCGAAGTGGCGCATTCCGATGTCATCAAGGCGCAGCTGCAATTTCAGGATCGCGAGCGGGACTTGCGCGAAGCGCAATTGGCGCGGGAACGCGACCATGTGGAACTGGCCCTGCTGTTGTTTCCCACCTTCAACCGGGATTTCGATGTGCAGGACGATCTCGATCAAGCCAGGCCGCTGCCGCCCCAGGTAGACGTGGAAGCGGCGGCCCAACAAAATAATCCCGAATTGCGCGCGGCGCTGGCGGCGGTCCGCCAAGCCAAAGATGAGGTTGCGGCGGCTCGGGGCGAGTACTTTCCCGCCTTCAGCCTGGATTATTTTTACGGGATCGACGCTCCAACATTTTCCACGAAGACCGACGGCATCCCGAATCTGGGCAGCTCCGCGGTGGCCACCCTGAATATTCCTATCTTCAATTGGGGGATCACCCGCAGCCGGGTTAAGCAGGCCGATTTGCAACGGCAGCAGGCCGAGCGGGAATTGTCGTTTACGCAACGCAAATTATTGGGAGACTTGCAGACCCTGTATTCGGAGGCCCAGGCCGCAGAATCGGAACTCGAATCGCTGCACCAATCGGCGGTCCTGGCGGAAGAAAGTCTGCGGCTGAATTTGTTGCGTTACCAGGGCGGAGAGACCTCCGTTCTGGAAGCGGTGGATGCTCAAAACACGCTCAGGCAGGCGCAGAACGCCTACAACGACGGACAGGTCCGCTATCAAGTGGCCCTGGCACGCCTGCAAACTTTGACCGGAAACTTTTAATCGCCATGAAAAAATCCATACTTCGTCTCTCCGCGCGCGGACTGTTCAACCTTCTCCTGTTGTTTTTGTCGTCGCTGTTCCTGGCGACCTCCCTGGGGTGCTCCAGGGAGGCGGGGGAAAAAGAACCGGTGGTTTCTGTGCAGACCGCGGCTGTGAAATCGCAACCGATTTCCGAGGTTATCACCACGCAGGCGGCGCTCTTTCCGCTGGCGCAGGCCGCACTCTCACCCAAAATCACTGCGCCCGTCAAAAAATTTCTCGTGAATCGCGGGGATCACGTCAGGAAAGGCCAGTTGCTGGCGGTCCTGGAGAATCGCGATTTGAGTGCGGCGTCGGTTGAAAATAAGGGAGTGTTGGATCAAGCCGAGGCCAATCTCACCACCGTGCAAAAAGCGGCCGTCCCCGAGGAAGTCCACAAAGCCGAGCTGGATGTCAAGGCCACCAAAGAAGCTATGGAAGCACAACAGAAGGTCTACGACAGCCGCAAATTCCTGTTTGAACAAGGGGCCCTGCCGCGGCGCGAACTCGATTCGGCTTTAGTCACACTGGTGCAATTGCGCGCCCAATATGAAGTGGCACAGAAACATTTGGACGGACTGCTGAAAGTGGTCCGGGATCAGGAATTGAAAACCGCCCAAGCTCAAGTCACCTCGGCCCGGGGAAAGTTCCTGGGCGCGGAGGCGTTGCTGAGTTATTCCGAAATTCACAGTCCCATCGATGGAGTGGTAACCGATCGCCCGGCTTATCCCGGAGAAACAGCAACCACCGGGACACCGTTCATGACCGTCATGGATATTTCCCGAGTGATCGCCAAAGCCCATATTTCAGCCTCGCTCGCCGCGGATTTGAAGAAGGGTACCGACGCGGAAATCCGGGCACCGGGGTTGGACGACGCGCTCCCTGCCAAGGTCACCGTCGTTAGCCCGGCCACCGATCCCAACAGCACCACCGTCGAGGTGTGGATCGAAGCCGCCAATCCCAAGGGTCAGCTGAAGCCCGGGACAACCGCCGAGGTTTCGATGACGGTGAAAGCCCTTTCCGACGCCTTGGTCGTTCCTGCTTCGGCGCTGTTGGTGAAACCCGCCGATGCCGGGGGCGGAGAATTTGTGATGGTGGTGGGGAGCGATGGACGCGCCCATGAACGCACGGTCCGATCAGGGATCCGCAACGGCGATCAGGTCCAAATCGTGAGCGGGTTAAAAGCAGGAGAGCAAATTATCAGCACGGGGAATTACGGCCTGCCGGACAACACGAAGATTCAGATGGAGAAGGCTGCGGCGAAGGAGTAGAAAAGAAGCGATCAGCAATCAGCTATCAGCCTTCAGCAAAAGGCCATAAGCCGGAAGCTCTAAGCCATAAGCAAACGAAAAGAACTTGAACTTGCGTGTCAGCGATTGAAAAACACTCTGTTTGCTTATTGCTTAAGGCTTATAGCTCGTAGCTGATGGCTGAAAGCTGACGGCTGATAGCTGATTGCTGATCGCTTCAAACCAAAATGACTAACACAAATTCAGAGGCTTCCTCCTACTGGTACACCCGCCTTTCGAAGCCGACCGTCTTTTTGATTGTGGCGCTGGCACTGCTGGGCGGATATCTGGCCTTCACCATCTCGGTGGCGGTGTTTCCGGAAACCAATTTCCCGCGCGTTGTGATCGGGGTCGACAATGGCGTCATGCCGATCGATCAGATGATGGTCACGGTGACGCGCCCCATCGAAGAGGCTGTCAACAGCGTTCCCGGATTGGAAGACGTCCGCTCCATCACCAGCCGCGGTTCCGCCGAAATCGATCTGTTTTTCAACTGGAAGGTCGACATGGTGCAGACGTTGCAACTCGTGTCGGCTGCGATGTCGCGTGTCCAAAGCTCCTTGCCCGCCACGGCCAAAGTCGATGCCCACCGCCTTACTTTTGCCTCCTTTCCCATCATGGGTTACAGCCTGACGTCGGAGACGGTTCCACAGACGCGTTTGTGGGAGATGGCGAATTATGAACTGAAGCCCAGATTGAACCGGCTGAACGGCGTTTCGACCGTGGTGGTGCAGGGAGGACAGGTTCCGGAATTTCAAGTCACTCCCGATCCGGCGAAGTTGCTGGCCGCGCAAGTGACCGTCGAAGATATTCTCGCGGCCGTCGAGCGGACGAACCTTGTCGATTCACCCGGCTTGCTGGAGCGCAATCATCAATTGGTGCTGGGGTTGGTGAGCGGCCAGGTGCGCGACCCGCAACAACTCGCCCAGATCGTCATCAAGAACACTCCGGCGGGAGTTCCGATTCGCGTCGGCGACATCGGCGCCGTCTCGCCGTCGGTCATGCCCGTGTATACCATCGTGACGGCCAACGGCAAACCGGCAGTACTTCTTAATGTCAACCGCCAGCCCGACAGCAACACCGTGCGGGTGGCCGACGAAGTGCATGCAGAGATTGAAAGAATCAAGCAGACCCTCCCCCAGGGTATTCATTTGCAGCCCTTCTATGATCAATCCACGATCGTGCGGCAATCCATCGAAAGCGTCCGCGATGCTGTGCTGATCGGGCTGGTCCTCTCTTCCATTATTCTGGTGATTTTTCTACGCGATTGGGGAACCTCGCTGGTGGCCGGGTTGGTCATCCCGGTAACTTTGTTGATCACGTTCATTGCGCTCAAGGCCATGGGGCAGAGTTTTAATTTGATGACCTTGGGCGGCTTGGCGGCGGCCGTGGGCTTGGTGATTGATGATGCCATTGTCGTTCTTGAGAATATTGTCCTGCACCGGGACGCGGGGCAGGGACGTTTTGAAGCCATTCGCAGCGCCCTTCAGGAAATCACGCCGCCGCTGATCGGCTCCACGTTGACGCCGATCGTGGTTTTTTTGCCGTTGATTTCCATCGCCGGCGTGACCGGGATTTTCTTCCGGGCTTTGGCCGTCACCATGGCCGTGTCGCTGTTTACCTCGTTGCTGTTGGCGCTCACCTGGACGCCGACCCTCAGCCAGTATCTCATCCGCCACCACGCCGCTGCGCCTCCGGCGTCCGCTGGCGAGGACGTGGCGCATCGTTTACTGGCGGCCGAAGAAGCCTCCTTCAAAGGATTCTTCGGACGGGTGGTGGCCTTTTACGGCCGCGCCCTGAAGTGGTCGCTGGAGCACCCGCGGACGCTGGCGGGCTCGGCGGTTTTGTTGGTCGTGGTGGCCTTGGTGGGTTATCGCTTGTTGGGAACGGATCTGCTGCCCTCGATGGACGAAGGCGGCTACGTGCTCGATTACATCACGCCGGCGGGCACCTCGCTGGCGGAAACCAACCGCATGGTGTCGCACTTGGAAGAGATTGCGCGGTCCATGCCGGAAGTGGAGGGCACTTCGCGCCGCACCGGACTGCAGTTGGGATTGGCGGCCGTCACCGAAGCCAACACCGGCGATATATCGGTCAAACTGAAGGACCGGCGGAGTCGAAGCATCGATGACGTCATTGCCGACACCCGCGCGAAAATCGCCCAAGCGGAACCCGCGGTGGACGTGGAGTTCATTCAAACGCTGCAAGACATGATCGGGGATTTGAGTAATGCCCCGGAGCCGGTGGTGATCAAACTCTTTTCGCGAGATGAGGCGCAGCTGAAGGAAATCGGGCCGCAAGTCGCGGAGAAGATCAAGAAGATTCCCGGCGTCGTGGATGTGTTGGATGGAATTGAGAACACCATCAGCGGTCCGGCGGAAACTTTCCAGGTGAATCCGATGGTGGCGGCCCGCGCCGGGTTTACGCCCTTGGAAGTTTCTCAGGACGCCGGCGCCATCCTGCAGGGAGTCACGGCCGACTTGCCGGTGGTGGTTGGCGATCGGGTGTATCCCATTCGAGTGCGATTTCCGAAGGCAAACCGGTCTTCGTTGGAAGCCATGAGCGACACATTGCTCGTCAGCTCCACCGGCAAAACGGCTACGCTCGGAGCGCTTGCCGATTTGGCCGAAGATCCGGGACAAACCGAAATCCGCCGTGACAATTTGCAGCGGTTGGTGGCCGTCACGGCACGATTGGAGGGCGTGGATTTAGGTACTGGAATTGCGCGCGTTCAGAAGGCGGTCGCCGACCTGCATCTGCCTCCCTCGGTCCGGGTCGATTACGGCGGCACTTACCAGGAACAACAACAATCGTTCCGGGACTTGGTGATGGTGCTGATCTTGGCGATGGTGTTGGTCTTTGTGGTGTTGTTGTTTGAATTCCGCAGTTTTTCGGCGCCTGTGGCCATTCTTTCTTCGGCCTTGCTTTCCACATCGGGAGTCATTTTTGGGTTGCTCATCACCGCCACAACGTTCAACGTGGCTTCCTTTATGGGACTGATCATGGTGGTCGGGATCGTGGCCAAGAATGGAATCCTGCTCATCGATGCCGACCGCAAGTTTCGGCAGCTCGGCATGGCGCCGGAAGAAGCCATGATTCAAGCCGGCCGGCGGCGGTTGCGACCCATCGTCATGACGGCGTTGGCCACCGTCGCGGGCATGTTGCCACTGGCGTTGGCGTGGGGCGCGGGTTCACAAATGCTGCAACCCCTGGCCATCGCCGTCATCGGCGGAATTCTGATTTCCATGGTCCTTTCCCTCATCGTCACCCCGGCAGTCCACTACTATTTGAACCGGTAAGTCCTTTCGTCAGCGATGAAATCCCACCGCTTGGAAGACGATGGATGTGTTCTGATTCAACCTGCTTTGCGTTTTCTTGAATTGTTGACCGGATTTCAAATCCCGCCGACGGCAGTCGGCGGGATTTGATAGTAGTTGGAAGAGCTCGAGCGTGTAGGCTGCAATTGAATAGATCCGTCCGCCGGGGCGGATCCGCGGGATTTGGAGCGACTGATCAGAATCGCAATTGCAGGCCCGCAAAAATTTCGCGCCGGGGCCCGGGCTGATAAGAGTTGCCGTCGGGATCGGGTTCGGTGAAGGCGATATACGAAGTGTTGGTGAGGTTTTTTCCGTAAACAAATAATGTTCCCAAGACGTGCTTTCGTTGCCAGCTCTTGCTCAATCGGGCATTCAGAAGGCCGTAGCCGTTGATCCAGATGGAGTTGGTGGCGTCGATGAAAGCGCGTGAGAACACTGAAGCACTAACGTCGGCAACCACATTCCAGGGGAGTTCGAACGACGCACGGGTAAATGCCATATGAGAGGGTGAATTGGGGAGACGGTGGCCAGTCAAGTTTCCCGGGTAGGTCAGGCTGAGGTATTGGGTGTACACAAAATGCGAGTACGTATACGAGCCGGTCACGGTGGCGCGTCGCAGCGGCAGCCAACGAAAGGAAGTTTCCAATCCATATCGTCGGCTTTGCCCGGCGTTGCGATAAAAAGTTTCAAGCGGCCTGCCTGCCATGCGGTAGCGCTCGAAGTCGTTGGCGGTATCCAGACGAAACACCGTGGCGTCGTAATAAAACCTGTTCCCGAGGGAGCCGCGCATTCCCGCTTCTCCGCCTTGAGAGGTGGCCGGGATGAGAGACCGATTGAACCCTCCGAGCGCCGCCGGGTTGGCATACAGCTCTTCGGTGGCCGGCGGCAGGAATCCCTGCCCCCAAGAGACGTACCATCCTAACTTTTCATTTGGGTTCCAATTCAATCCCACGCGTCCCGTGACACGGGTGAAAATCCGACTTCCGGACAGATTCAAACCCCGAAATTGCAAATGATCGTCCAAGCGGTTCCCGATACGGTCGCCGCGGAGACTGAAGAGCAGCGACCATTTCGAGCCCAAGGCGATTCGATCGGTCAGATAGGCCGCCACGCGATTCTGAGTGATGGACTGATTGGATAGAAACCCGGATCCTTCAACGGCATTGCCGAGGTTGGGGTGGCGGAACTCGTCGATGAATTGGCCATCGAGGTCGAAGCCGGTGCTGAAATGATGTTTCATCATGCCGCTTCCGGCTTCCAAATCATATTGACCCGAGCCGCCCGGGGAAACCAGAGTGCGATGAACCACCGATGACGGCACCGGCTCGTCGTAGCGCGTGCGCCGGGCATAAAAAGAAAACGAGAAACGCTGAAGGTCGGAAACATTCCATTGGCCGGTAAGCCCCGTGGCCACGCGGACGGTTTTTTGATACTCGTTGAAAGTCAGGGCGTCGGGATTGGGGAGACGCGGATCGAATTGCACCTGCCCCAGATTCAAACCCTCGGCATTTTGATTAAAGAAACCGGTTCCCGCCAAGATAACATTCAAATTCAACTTGGAGGTGGGATTGAAATGGAACTTTCCATACACATTGTCGGCCCAGAAGGCGGAATGTTGTCGATATCCGGCACCGGCGGCACGGGAAGCCTGAATATAAAACGATCCCACGGAAAAGGGGCCGGAGACATCGGCATGACCCTTGTAGAATCCATTGGCGCCGCCCGAAGCCCAGAGATTGCCGTGCAGCGTCTCGGAAGCATCGGTGGTTCGAATGTCGATGACACCGCCTGCAGATCCGCCTCCGTATAGAAAGCCCAGGGGACCTCGAACCACTTCCATTTCCTGAACGCCGCTCCAGTCGATGTCGAATAAATCAGGCACAAAACCGCTGGGATCGTTCAACGGAAGGCCGTCGAGCAGGACCTGAATTCCTCGAATGCCGCGCTCGGTCAGGATGCCTTGGCCGCGGATGGAAAGATGGACGCGCTCTCCGTTGGCCTGATTGTCGATCTTCACGCCGGGCACCCCTTCGAGCGCTTCGTCGAGGGCCACGCCTCGCGGCATCTGATCCAAGACATCCTTGCCCACCACTGAAGTGGCGGCCGGGGTGGCGTTCAGCGGGACATCGAAGCGCGGAGCAATCACCACCACTTCCTGCCGCACCACTTTGATGGGTGTCAGCGTGACTTCCAGATGTGCCGGCGAGTCGGCGACCGAAAAATTCAAGGTCTCGGGATAGTATCCGGGAAGCTCGAATTGAAATCGCACCTGAGACATGGCGGCAGGAAATACCATTGAAAAATTTCCGGTCTCGTCGGAGTAAGCTTTGATTCCCTGAGACGAGGAGATGACAACGCCCTTCAGGAATTCGCCGTCAAGATTCTTGACCTGACCTGTTACGGTGATTTCTTTAAGTGCGGGTTTGGAATGTGCTGGGGTCGGAACGCCCGGATCCCCTGCAGCCGGGCATGAAACGGAACGGAACGGGGAAGCGAAAATAAAAAAGGTTAGAAATACGATGAACGCATGGAATCGCGCCCATGTTGGACGAGCTGAAGAATTCATGTCGAGGCCTCACTGGAAGAACCCTGAAGAACTATGAAACGACTGGTCTTTTCGTTTTCACCGGCGCGGACTCATTTCGGCGGGCCGCTGTGACGGTGTAAAAGAGACGGCGCTCCTCACTTCTACCGACAATAGACGCGGAAAACCCCAAGGGGGTTTCATTTCCTGATTTTACCGTCCCTGTCGAGAAAGCTCCGTGTCGATTTTCGGCACAGTTCCTCATGGTCGCCGCGGCGCCCATTCAGGAGCATGAAAATCAGCGGGTCGCTCCATTTGAGGCCCGAAGGGCCGGTCAGAGGGTAGCCCCACCCGCCGCTTGTCCCGCTTTGCGGGAGAGCAAGGGTGGGGTGCGGTGTAGGACCTTATCGCCAAGCCTCGGCAGGGGCGACAGATAATCGCCGGCCAAAAGAACTGCCGGCGCTACCCATGCGACGTAGAGCCCCCGGCCTAAATCCGTCACGGCGGAGGCCGGGGTTACCAGAGCTATTTTCGGAGCAGGGAATGGAACGAAAAGAGGGATGAGAGAACGTCAGGGGATGAAGTGTCAATTATTGCTTGACGGTTTTCTTTGAAGGCGGGAATTCAAGCGCGCAAGAAGTGCAATTCCAGAATGCGGTCGGCCACCAGCTCTGGGGGAATGTCGTAGCGATCTTCAGCGATGAGCCGCCGCAAGCACTCAATTTTTTCGCGTCGCTCAGGTGCAAGGCCCGATTCCTCGATGGGCGCTGAAAGGTGGAAGCTTGTGGAAGTCGGCATGAACTTGGGTACAACCAGTTTTCCTTTTTTAGGATGTTTTTTCATGTGTTTATGGCCAGACTCGGCGGCGCCGCTTCAAATAAACCTCCAGCTTCGGAATACCAGAATACATGGCGTCAACCTCGCCTCATTGTTCAATTCAATAACTGTTTCGGCAGACGGGAGAAAAACTTTAGAGTTTTTTTGCGGGGGCGGGCGGGAGCGCTGCCGGGGACTCAATTCCGAGTCGTTTCATTTTTTGAAGCAGGGTGGTGCGGTTCAAGCGCAAAAAGTCGGCGGCTTTTTGTTTGTTTCCATGATGAAGATGCAAGCTTTCGGAAATCATGCGCCGTTCGGTATCGGCCACGAGATCGTCCAACGAGAGTCCGGCTTCCGGAAGACCCGGCAGGGGTGATGCCGCTTGCAATGGGGCTTGCTGGACCTCCAGGGGTAAGTCTTCGATGTGGAGTTGTGTCCGGCTTCCGGCCATGGCCACAGCACGTTCAATGGAGTTCTCCAGTTGCCGCACATTGCCGGGCCAGGAATAATTTTGCAGCATCCGCATCGCGTCCTGGGTAATGACCTTCAGTTCCTTGGTCGGATCGCAGAACTTCTTCAGGAAATACTGCGACAGCAGAGGGATATCGTCACGCCGTTCCCGCAACGCCGGCACCGCGATGGGGATGACGTTCAAGCGGTAGAACAAGTCTTCCCGAAAAGCGCCCTCATGGACCAACGAGGCGAGATCGGCGCTGGTCGCGGCAATCACGCGCACATCCACTTTGAGGGTGTGATTGTCGCCCACGCGCTCAAATTCACGCTCCTGCAACACCCGCAGAAGCTTCACCTGCAGCATGGGGCTCATCGTCCCGATTTCATCGAGGAAAATGCTGCCGCGATGGGCCTGCTCGAATTTGCCGATGCGATTCTGATGCGCGCCCGTAAAGGCTCCGCGGACATGACCGAACAGCTCGGTCTCCAGCAGATTTTCCGGAATGGCTCCGCAGTTGATCGACACGAGTTTTTGGTCGCGTCGGGCGCTGTTGTAATGAATGGCACGGGCAATCAGTTCCTTGCCGGTGCCGGTTTCACCGGTGATCAGTACGGTGGAAGGGGTCGGGCCGATCATGGAGATGACATCAAAGATTTTCCGCATGGGGTCGCTGAGGCCGATGATGTTGGAAAAGCTGTAACGCTCCCGTAATTGAGACCGGAGGGCCAGGTTTTCCTCCCTCAGCTCCTTCTGCTCAATCGCGCGCTTCAAGATGAGTTGGAGGGCGGTCACCTCAAAAGGCTTTTGGAGGTAATCGAATGCTCCTAGCTTGATGGCGCGCACCGCCGTTTCAATCGTTCCATAGCCGGTGATGGCAATCGCGATGATGTCGGGATAAAGTGTCAGGGCCTCTTCCAGAACCTGCAAACCATCCACTTCGGGCATTTTCAAGTCAGTGACAAGAATGTCGTAGGCGTTTTGACGGAGTTTTTCGATGGCTTCCCGGCCGTTGACCGCCGTAGAAGTTTGAATCTCAGGAAACTCGCTGGCAAAGATCTCGGTCAGCAGCTGCCGGATGGGGTCTTCATCATCCACCAAAAGAGCTTGTTTTTGCTTTGCAATTGACATGGAAAGGCGCCGCCTCACCGACTTGCCCTGCATTATATCCGACTAAGAAACTCCGGTCAAAAGGGGAATCGGAAGCCAGGCTTAAGCCATCGCCCTTTTGAACATCGGCTTTAAGCTAAGGAATTACAGATGGTGACAGAGTATGGTGACGCCTCGAGGCCCGGGGTGCAGAAACCGCACCGCGGCTACCCCAGCCCTGGCCGGTCGCAAGGAGTGACTCTCTGTCACTATATTTTTTCTCTGTCGATAGTAGGATAGACTCCAGAATCCGAACTCTAAGTAGAGTGCGGGCACTGGATGGTCTGCGAAACTCTCTACAAAGACTGTTTCAGCGCTGATTTTTCTTGTGGGACCGGGACTGCGAAGGAATAATACAGGACCGGTTATTGTTAGACACCCGGAGTCACGATGGTTGAAACAACACATCTGCTTCTGGAACTCTTCTTGATCTTTGCGGCCGCGAAGGTGATGGGAGAATTGTTTGAGCGTCTCCGCCAGCCGGCGGTCATTGGCGAGATACTGGCGGGAGTGGTGCTGGGTCCCTACGTCCTGGCGTGGGTGGCCCCGTCACAATTTACCTCCGGGCTGGCCGAGATTGGCGTCATTCTGCTTCTGTTCACGGTTGGTCTGGAAACCAAACCCCGTGACCTTCTGCAGGTGGGAGTTTTGGCGTCGTCGGTGGCCACGTTGGGCGTGGTGGTGCCATTCATCACGGGATGGCTGGTGATGAGGGCTCTGGGGAATTCCACATTGGAATCGGTCTTTACGGGAACAGCGCTGGTGGCGACGAGCGTGGGCATAACCGCCCGCGTGATGGCGGACATGAAGATTCTTGGAACCCGCGTCGCCCGTGTGATCTTGGCGGCGGCTGTCATTGATGACGTGCTGGGCATGCTCCTGCTGGCCGTGGTCAGCTCCCTGTCGAATGGGCGCACCCAAATTTTCTCGCTGACTGTGGTGGTGTTGGAAGCCGTGGCCTTCATCGGGCTCATCGTATTTTGGGGCAGCCGGGTGGTGGGGCGGATGAAGCCACGTCTTGATACCATGGCCCCGCACAATTCCGCCTTTGTTCTGGCTATGGTTGCTTGCCTGGGTCTTTCGGTGGCCGCCAGTTTTATTGGCATCGCAGCCATTATCGGAGCATTTCTGGCCGGCTTGGCCATTGCGGATCATCGCGAAGCGTGGGCCATCGAAGGCAAAGTTCAAGCGCTCGGCGAGTTCCTGGTGCCGTTCTTCTTTGTGGTCATGGGTCTTCAATTGAATTTGAAAACTCTGGGGGACCGTCGAATTCTCGGGATGGCCCTTCTCATCGTGGTGGTCGCCGTGCTGACCAAGCTGATTGGATGTGGACTGGCGGCTCTGCCGATGGGACCGCGCGATGCCTTGCGTGTCGGCTTCGGGATGGTGCCGCGCGGAGAGGTCGGCATCATCGTCGCACTGGTGGGTCTGCAACAAGGAACCATCTCCGACGCAATCTACTCCGTCGTCTTGGTGATGACCGTGGTCACGACGTTGCTTTCGCCGCTCCTTCTGTCATTCGTCTTCAAGGGTCTGAGTAAAGACCAAGCTTCCTCGCCCGGCGCCCCTTCGATCGGCGCCAAATCCCTTTGAGGCAAAGTCGTTTCGTGGTATGAAAGGCAAAGCAAATCTACGAGGCGCTGAGGCGCCGTCCTGTCTTCCTGAACTTTGTGAGCGTCATCTCCAACCTTTGATGATTGCCTTTTAGAGGAGGTTCTATGAAAAATCCCATTGATCGGCGAGGGTTCATAAAAACGGCCCTGGGTGCTGTGGCCGGCGTAGCGGTGTTGCCCCATTCCGGTCGGGCGGCTAGCTGGACGGAGAACCCCGTGGCGACCCTGGCCATGCCCCGGCGTCCCTTGGGGAAAACCGGACATCCAGTGTGCCTCTTCAGTCTGGGAGGGCAATCCACATTGGAAACGCCGGGGACAGAAGAACAATCTTTGGCAATTATCAATCGCGCCTTGGATCTGGGTGTGAATTATGTGGATACGGCCGCCGCCTACGGCAACGGCATCAGCGAAACGTATATCGGCAGAGTCATGAAGATCCGCCGCAAGGAAGTCTACCTGGCGTCCAAAACACACGACCGCAGTTATGACGGATCCCTGCGTCTGCTCGAACGGACCCTAAAGAATCTTCAAACCGATCACCTTGATGCCTGGCAACTGCATCATGTGGGTTCACAGGACGACCTCGATCGCATCTTTGCGCCGAATGGTGCCCTCAAGGCGATGGAGAAAATGCGCTCCCAAAAAGTAATTCGATTCCTGGGCATTACGGGGCACAAGGATCCGGCCATTTTGGCAACGGCCATCCGGCAATATGAATTTGATACGATTCTGATGGCGCTTAACGCTGCCGACCGGCATCGCAAGCCCTTCACCGAAGAATTGCTGCCGCTGGCCGTCGAAAAGAAAATGGGGATCATCGGGATGAAAATCCCGGCGCGCGGACGCATTTTCCGCGACGGTGGCATCACCACGATGCAGCAGGCCATGCGCTATACGCTGACGCTGCCGGTGTCGACCGTCATCATCGGCATCGATACCTTGGAACACCTCGAAGAAAACATTCGCATTGCGCAATCCTTTACCCCGCTCCAGTCCACGGAGATGGCGGCGTTGGAGGAGAAAACCAAGTCGTATTATGAGTCGGCGTCGTGGTTCAAGTTTCGAGGATGAGTTAAATACAGGTGCCAGGTTTCAGGTGTCGGGTGTCAGGGGTCAGAAAAGAAGTGATGAGTGGCAAGTGATGAGTGACAAGCACAATGGCACAGGCGATGAATGGATTGTTTCATCGTGTTATTGTTTCATTCCGCGGGCTTCAGAACATTCGCTTTTCACTGGCCACTAATCACTGGTCACTCGTCACTCTCCCCTGACACCTGAAACCTGGCGTTCGACGCAATCCATCATTTTGATCATTCGGAGGTCTTATGCGTTTCAATTTCTGGAATCGGAGGAAGGCATTCGGAGGGTTGGCAATTGTTTTCCTCGTGGCTGCACTGATTGGTTCGACGGCCTTTGCTCAAGGCGTCAACATCCACGATACGCGTCTGCTGACGATGCCCGCGATCAGTTCATCTCACATCGCCTTCAGTTATGCCGGCGATCTGTGGGTGGCCGATCTTGACGGCAGGAATGTGCGCCGCCTGACCACCGAAGCCGGTGTTCAATCCAAACCCTGGTTTTCGCCCGACGAGTCGTTGATTGCGTTCAGCGCCCAGTATGACGGCAATGTGGATGTGTATGTCGTTCCTTCCGCCGGCGGTGTGCCCAGGCGTTTGAGCTGGCATCCGGCGAACGACATCGCTCAGGGATTCACGCCCGACGGAAAAGCCGTGCTGTTCACTTCTCCGCGCGCCGTCTTTACCTCCCGGTACACGCAGTTGTTCACGGTCCCGGTGGAAGGGGGGCTGGAAACACCGCTCGAGATTCCTCACGCCTTCATGGCAACCTATTCTCCGGACGGTTCGCGGTTGGCCTACAATCCGCTCTCGGAGGCCTTCAACGAATGGAAGCACTACCGTGGCGGCACCCATTCGGTGATCGAGCTCTACCGATTCGGCGATCACTCCGTGGAGAGAATCCCGCAGCCTGCGGCCCGCTGCAACGATGTCGACGCCATGTGGATGGGCGACACTGTTTTCTTTCGCTCGGATCGCAATGGCGAGTTCAACCTGTTTTCGTACGATGTGAAGACTCACGCCATCAAGCAGCTCACCTCGCATAAGAATTTTCCGATTGTCGATGCCTCCTCTGGCGGCGGCAAAATTATTTATGAGCAAGCCGGCTATCTGCATGTATTTGATCCGGCGACCGGGAAGAGCGCCAAATTGACGCTGGGTGTGGCCACCGATTTGGTGGAGACGCGGGTGCGTTTCGCCAAAGGCTCGAAATTTATCCGCGACGCGTCGCTCTCGCCGACCGGGGCGCGTGTGGCCTTTGAATTCCGCGGAGAGATTGTGACGGCTCCGGCCGAGAAAGGGGATCCGCGAAATCTCACTCAGACGCCCGGGATCAATGAGCGCTCGCCGGTGTGGTCGCCGGATGGAAAATCCATCGCCTACTTCTCCGACGAATCGGGTGAATATGAACTGTATGTGCGTCCACAGGACGGCAAGGCCGAGGTCCGCAAATTCAAACTGAATGGCGCGGGATTTTACGAGGATCCCGTGTGGTCACCCGACAGCCAGAAAATCGCTTTTACCGACAATTCCTGGAGCTTGTTCTGGATCGATTTGAAAACCGGCGCCGTCAAGAAGATTGGGTCGGAATATTTGTATGGACCCGGACGCGCCAAATCCATTCCGCATGTGTGGTCGCCCGACTCCCGGTGGATCGCCTACACCCTGGACACCCAAGCCTACTTTCAAACGGTTTACGTGTATGCCGTGGATCAGGATAAATCCTTTGCCGTGACCGATGGATTGAGCGAGGCCAGCGAGCCGGTGTTCGACGAAAGCGGAAAATATCTTTACTTTTTCGCCTCGACGGACGCCGGACCGGTCAAGGAATGGTTTGCCATGTCGAACGCCGACATGCGAATCACCCGGTCACTTTACCTGGCCGTGCTGCGCAAGGATTTGCCTAATCCGCTGGCAAAAGAAAGCGATGAGGAGAAGGGAATCAGTAAGGAGGAGAAGCCCAAAGAAAAGGAATCCGCCAAAACCCCCGAAGCGGTGCAGATTGATTTTGAGGGGCTGAATCATCGCATTGTAGCGCTGCCGATTCCGGCGGGAAATTATCGCAAGCTGCAAGCCGGAAACGCCGGTCAAATCTATTTTCTGGAAGGTTCGCCGGGGGGCGATGGAGCGGGTCCCGCCGGAGGTAAAACCAGCCTGCATGAATACGATCTTAAGAAGCGCAAGGACGAAACGTTTCTGAGTGATGTCAACGATTATGAACTTTCGTTTGACAAGAAAAAATTACTGTACGTATTGAAAGATGTTTACAGCGTTGTGGCCACCGGGACCAAACCGACTGCCGGGCAGGGCAAGATGAATATCGAAGCCATCGAGGTGCAGGTCGATCCGCGTGCCGAATGGAACCAGATATTCAACGAAGCCTGGCGCATCAATCGCGATTACTTTTACGATCCTCACATGCACGGCGTTGATTGGAAGGCCATGCGGACCAAGTACGCGGCGTTTCTGCCCGACCTTTCCTGCCGCGCGGATCTGAACCGCGTCATGATGTGGATGTTCAGCGAGCTTTCGGTGGGCCATCACCGCGTCGGCGGCGGTGATTTCCTGATCCAACAGAAAAGTGTGCCGGGCGGTCTGCTGGGCGCCGATTACTCCGTCGAAAACGGCCGGTATCGATTTAAGAAGGTCTATGGCGGATTGAACTGGAATCCGGAGCTGCGCTCTCCGCTGACTGAACCCGGCGTCGATGTGAAAGCCGGTGAATATTTGATTGCGGTGAACGGGCAAGACCTTCGCCCGCCGACCAATCTGTACAGCCGCTTCGAAAACACGGCCGGCAAGATCGTTGAAATCACCGTGGGGCCGAATCCCGACGGCTCCGGTTCAAGAACTGTTTCCGTGGTTCCTGTGGCCAGCGAATTGGCCTTGCGCAATCGCGACTGGGTGGAAGGCAATCTCAAAAAAGTGGATGAAGCCACCGGCGGGCGCGTCGCCTACGTTTATGTGCCCAACACCTCAACGCTCGGGCACACGTACTTCAAACGCTACTTCTTCCCGCAGTCGTACAAGGAGGCCATCATCGTCGACGAGCGATTCAATGGCGGGGGCCAGGTGGCCGATTACTACATTGATTTGTTGCGTCGGCCGGTGAGCGCTTACTGGGCCATGCGCTATGGGGCGGATTTGAAAACGCCCTCGGCGTCCATCCAGGGGCCGAAGGTGATGCTCATCGACGAAACCGCCGGCTCCGGCGGCGATTTGCTGCCGTTCATGTGGCGCAAATTCAAGATGGGTCCGCTCGTGGGCAAGCGCACCTGGGGCGGACTGGTCGGCATCCTCGGCTTTCCCGTGCTGATGGATGGTGGCGGGGTGACAGCGCCGAATCTGGCCATCTGGAACGAAGACGGGTGGGTGGTGGAAAACGAGGGCGTGCCGCCGGATGTGGAAGTTGAACAGACGCCGGCCGACGTCATCAACGGCCACGACCCCCAGCTCGAAAAAGCTATTCAGGTGGTTATGGACGAGCTGAAGAAGAATCCGCCCAAAACGCCCAAGCGTCCGCCCTATCCGATCAAAAATAGATAGATCGAGGCATTGTTCAGGGACAGACACCGACATCACAACGGCCTTGCGGGCGTTGAATGTGGGTGTCTGTCCCTTCTTTTCATCATAACCTTGTTCCGCTTGCTTTCTCTTGCTTCACGATTTCAATTCCACCAACGGGAGTCGGTGGATTGTTCAATTGCGACCTACCGCTGGCGCCAGCATCATAAAGAATCGAATCCCGCCACCGGAAGGCGGTGGATGGTTCAGTTTCAGCCTGGATCGCGTGGCGGGCGGTCATAGGTTGTAACTGAATTATCCCCCAGCTTCCGCTGGGGGGATTATCAACGACGCGAAAGGCTCATGATGTAGGTTGGACTTGAACAAAACCACCATCTTCCGATGGTGGGATTTGAAGGATTCCCCGACTCCTGTCGGGAGAATTCGGGGCCGTTCCTCATGCCCCGATCTGTCAGGGCACCCAGGAGCATGAAAACAAATGATTCGGTCTTTGGACGACCGTTCACCGCGGAGACGCTGAGGTCGCCGAGACTGCGCAGAGAACCTTCCGGATGTTTTCTGAGCAAAATACTCTCCCCAGCACCCGACACCCCAACACCTTCTCTCGAGCAGTTACCAAGCCAACAAAATGCGAGCCCCCCCTTGACATTTAATGTAGAAGCAGGATAATTCCCATCCAGAAGGAGGCGTTCTGAACGTATTTCCGCGATTTTGAGGCTTATGTTGCCCTCCTCATCAAGAGCTAATCGGGTTTGGGTATGAAAGTGACGATTTTTCCCGTTTCCCCTAGCAAATCGATTCTCACTCGTAGTGCGATGTCCTGCACTCCTGCGTCAGGGCTTCTCAGTCATCTCAGGGAAACGATCCATTCGTAACAAGGGTTCTGTTCTGAATTGAGCCCATCTGCGATGATTTGCAAAAAGGCAATGAGGCTGCCTTTCTTCCGTTCGGATAAGCATAAGCCAGAGGATGCACCTTGAAGACCGGAATACTCCGGTTCAGTCGGGCATGTGGAATTCTTGCGCTGAGGCACATCTCGTCAAATCGCTAAACAATGAAGGGAGAGACAACAATGCTCCATCGACGTTTGCTTACATTGCTCATTTTAATCTGGCCGGTTATGGGATTTGCGCAGACTCTTTCTCCGCATCGATCGATTGCGTTTTCTCAGATCGCAGCGGGTGGAGGTTATGAAACACTCATCAACCTGACGAACCGTGGCCCTAACACCTTCAATGGAACCCTCAATTTCTTCCAAGGGTCAAACCAGCCATGGAATCCCCTGGTGAACGGTACCGCCCAGAGCAACGTGCCTCTCACCCTCGCCCCGGGAGCGACCATGACTCTCGACGTTACCGGCTCGGGGGGCGTGGGGGCGGGATTTGGAGTGGTCACCCCGACGGGAAACTCCGTCAGCGGCTTGCTCGAAGGGACACTGACCTACTACGTCAAGTCCGGCACCGGAACAGTGTTGGACAGTGTGGGTGTGGCTCCTTCTAATGAGATGTATGTGACCACGATTCCCTTCGACAATTTCAATACCATCGCTTTGGCCCTTGCAAACCTAAACCCCGTAGGCATCCTCGTTCACCTGAAGCTCTATTCGGCTACAAACCAACTGGTGCAGTCGTTCGACCAACCGCTTCAGAATATGCAACAAATCCCCAAGTTCTTGACCGAGATTTTTCCCGGGATCAATTTGACTCGCGGACGGCTGGACATACAGAGTGATAATCTCTTCATCGGCACCGCGTTGACTGTGGTGGGGGGCCAGCTCTCCGCGTTGCCGTTCATCCCAGCCGCGAAAACCTATACCTTTAGTCTCAGCGGCGGCCCCGGCCCCGCCGGCACCGGCGAAGCCTGCATGTGGTTCGATGGCACTAATGTGCAAGGGTATGCGAGAAATCTAACGCAGGGTGGACAACCCGTGGATGGAACGCCTAACTATTTTAACGGGCAGTTCTCAGGAAACACGCTCCTCTTTTACATGACAGGGCAAAGCGGAGGCCAGAGCTACGTTCAGTACTTCACGATAAATCAATTTTCGATTTCATCCCAAAGTCTCAATGGTTCTTGGATAGCCTTTCTCGTTAGTGGCGGGCCCTCGCCGGCCTCTGGAAACATTACTTTCACCGCGACCAATTGATGACCATTTTTGAAACCTTTGAATCGTTGTTGAGAAGTTTCACGGGAGAGCGTTTTTGCGTTTAAAGACTTCGTTAAGACTTGCCGATAAGAGGAAGCATTTGGCGTCGGCAGGCTTGCCATTGAGGTTCTTATGAAACAATCAGCCATTCGAAAACAGGGTGTCGGGTTCCTGCTTTTTGCGCTTTTGCTCTCATGTTCGTCTCACGTCTTCGGACAGACTCCGGTTTCGGGTGGATACGGCAAGTTGCCCATGGCCTTCGAATCCAACCAGGGCCAAAGCGATATACCAGTCAGGTTTCTGGCCCGCGGACAGGGCTACGGATTCTTTCTGACACGCAATGAAGCCGTCCTGAGTTTGCATGCTCCCAGTCAGCAGAGGCAATCCGTGGTGGGACACGTTTCAAACAATATGCCCGGCTTGACGGCGGAGCCGATCCGGCCTCCGGCAGTCGTTCGCATGCGTTTGATGCATTCGAATCAAAATCCGCAACTTGCAGGCCTTGATCCTCAGACCGCCCGGACGAACTACTTCATTGGCAATGACCCCGCACAATGGCGGCATGATGTACCCAGCTACAGAAAAGTGATGTACTCCCGGGTTTATCCAGGTATCGACCTGATCTATTACGGTAATCAGCAACAATTGGAATACGACTTCGTCGTCTCGCCCGGGGCCGATCCCAAACACATTGAATTGACCTTCAAAGGCGCAAAAAAACTGGCTCTCGACCAAGAGGGCAACCTGCTGCTGGCAACCGCTTATGGCAACATCATGTTGCATAAGCCTCTCATCTATCAGGAGCACAGCGGAGAGCGTCAGGTCATCGATGGCGGGTTCATATTGGATGACAGGAATCATGTGAAATTCCAAGTGGCAAGCTACGACACATCGCGTCGGCTCATCATTGATCCGGTGCTCGTTTACTCCACATATCTGGGCGGGAGCAGTACCGATGCAGGCTACGACATCGGAACGGGAAACAGCGGCAATGGCATTGCCGTGGACGCTGATGGCAACGCCTATGTGGTGGGCCAAACTATGTCCACAAATTTTCCTACAACTGCCGGCGTGCCCCAAGCTGCCAATGGCGGTTCCGTCGACGTCTTTGTCGCGAAGCTCAACCCCACAGGCACCGCGTTGGTTTACTCCACATACCTTGGAGGCAGCGGGGATGATTACGGCCGCGCTATTGCGGTCGACAGCAATAGAAACGCTTACGTGACCGGCTGGACTTCATCCAGCAACTTTCCGACAACAGGGGGAGCACTACAGCCGACTTTCGGAGGCGGCTCCATTCCTTACGATGCTTTCGTGACCAAGCTTAATGCTGCGGGCAGCGCGCTGGTGTACTCCACGTACCTTGGAGGCAGCGGTGACGATTATGGTACCGGCATCGCCGTGGACAGCGACAACAACGCTTTTGTGACCGGCTTCACGACTTCGAGTAACTTCTCCACGACCGTGGGAGCCTATCAGGCTTCCAAAGCCGGCGGGTATTACGATTCTTTTGTTGCCAAGCTTAATCCCGGTGGCAATGGTTTGCTCTACTCTACGTATCTCGGCGGCAGCGATGATGATTTCAGCGACGCCATCGCCGAGGCCTTCGGCTACGCCTTTGTGACGGGCCGCACCTACTCTAACAATTATCCCACCTCGGTGGGTGCTTACCAATCGTCCAATGGAGGCGGCTCCAATTGCTTTGTGACCGCACTGAGCGGCGACGGCAGCGCCTTGGAATATTCCACCTATCTAGGCGGCAACAATTATGGTGGCTGTGACGCCATCGCATTATCCTCCCTGGAATTAATCGGTATTTCCAAAGATAAAAGGAGTAATCCTCCCAAAACGTTCTGTGGTGGTCAATGTTTCATTAATGCTTTCGTGACAGGCGAAACCAGTGCCACGAACTTTCCCACGACGGCCCATGCGTTCCAGCCGACGCTCCGGGGCGGGGCTGACGCTTTTGTGAGCGCATTCGATTCCGACGGCGCTCTGACATACTCGTCCTACTTGGGCGGCTTCAACAATGATTACGGCACAGGCATTGCACTGGGCCGAATCAATGGGGACCTCACTGTCTTTGTCACGGGATACACTTACGGGTCTACTTTCCCGACCACGGGATCCATCACGGGCGCTATTATTTATGGAGGCTTCCCCAATGGCTTCGTCACGGCACTGAATTCGAACGATTTCACCAACTTGACACCCGTCTATTCCTCCTATTTCGGCGGAGGCGCTTGGGATTTTGCCTATGGAATTGCCGCCGACAGCAGCGGCAATGCGTACATCACGGGTATCACTTGGTCCTCGGACTTTCCCACTTCCGAAGGTGCATTCCAAACCTCCAAGGCCGGCTATTCCAACGCCTTTGTGACAAAGATCTCGCCGACTTCCGCAGTCGCGACCACCACTGGAGTGGTCTCTGCAGTCAATCCTTCCTGGTTTGGCCAATCCGTCACTTTCACGGCCACGGTCTCTACGGGAAGCGCAAGCAAGACGCGTGTGGGAGACCGCGCTGCTAAAAGCTCTTCATCCCCTTCGGGGGCTGCTGCCAGTCCGACCGGCACAATTCAATTCAAGGACGGAAGCGACGATCTGGGATCACCAGTGACAATGACTGACGGTTCTGCAAGCTACACTACATCGGCACTGGCTTTGGGCAGCCATGCCATCACCGCGGTCTACAGCGGAGACGCGGGTAACGACCCGAGCACATCCCCGATCCTCACACAAGTTGTCGTGGAACGAGCCGATTTACAAATTACGGAAACGGCTTCCTCAGCCTCGGAGTTGGTCGGCACCAATGAGGTTTACTCCGTAGCGGTGACAAACTTGGGGCCCAACACGGCCACGGGCGTGAGTTGGAGTGATGCGATTCCGTCAGGAGCGACAATGGGATCGTTCACCAATCCCCTGGGCTGGGCCTGTGGTCTGAGCGGCGGCCTTTTCACGTGCACCAAGGCTGCCTCCATGGCCATGGGCGAAACGGATTCATTTACCATCGCATTGACCGTGAATTGCGGGCAAGCCGATGGCACGGTGGTGGGAAACACCGACACGGTGACTTTTCCCGGATTCGATCCCGTCTCAACCAACAACTCATCCTCCACCGCGGTGACGGTTTCCAATCCGAGTTCGTCCATTTCCCCCCGCGCTGCTGTTTTCCGTTCTCGCGGCGGATTGGGAACAATTCAAGTGTCCCCTTCGAGCGCCTGTCCGTGGCTGGCGAATAGTAACGCGGCATTCCTGACCATTGTCTCTTACCCCGGCACAGGGAATGGAGCCGTCAGTTATAGCGTGGCGCAGAATCCGGGCAGCTCCACACGCAGCGGGACACTGACCATTGGGGGGCAGACTTTTACCGTCACCCAAACGACGGTCACTACGGACAACTCCCAAGCGGGCTGTGACGTTCCTGCCAATGGGGATTGCAGTTACCCGACACCCGGGGCGGCTCAAGTTTTGGAAGCCGGCTACGCCACGGTGCAAGGCGCCACCAGTAAGAAACCCGGTTTGGACGTGAACCTCAATCAAGTGTATGGCACAGCAGTGTTCAGCTTCACTCAACACAACGCCATTGTCAGCGAAGCCGGCGTACCCGCTCCTCTGCCCACAACCTCGGCGCGGATCTTTGTGGACTATCGTCCCAACGCGGCCGCCAAGACGAATCACCCGGCTGCAGGTGTGATCTCGGTCGACACGGGAATGGCCGTGGTTAATCCCGGGACCGCGAACGCCAATCTTCGCTTCACGCTTCGGGATGGAACCGGAGCGACTTTGTCCTCCGGCAGAGCCGCATTGGCGGCGGGAAATCACCGGGCGCTGTATATCGATCAATTGAATCAGTGGGCGCCGGACTTCATTCTGCCCGCAAATTTTGGTACGGCTATCCAATTTGGGACATTGACGATCACGAGCGATCAAGCCGTGTCGGTGGTGGCCTTGCGGATGACCGTGAATCAACGCGGAGAAACGCTGTTGACCACCACTCCGGTCGCCGATACGACGTCCGCATCTTCGAACGCATCGCTCTACTTGCCCCAAGTCGCCGATGGAGGCGGGTTCACAACGACCATCATTCTGTTGAACACCACTTCTTCCGTTGAAACCGGAACCCTGCGATTGTTCAATAACGATGGATCGCCTTTGTTGGTGCATCGGGTGGGAGATCCGCCGGGTACTGCATCACAATTCACCTACTCGATCCCGGCGGATGGCGTGTACTTCTTCCAAAGCGATGGAAGTCCAGGAACAATCTATACCGGCTCGGCACAAGTGGCGCCGAATGCCGGGATGATGACCCCGGCGGGTGCGGGACTGTTCCACTTCGCACCCCTCGGAACGTTGGTGGGCTCACAAACGGTGGTGACGGAATCCGGTGTGCCTTCCGCCATTCCGACGACACACGCTTTGATCTACGTGGATCAATCCCACAATCACATGACCGGCTTGGCTCTGGCGGCGCCGACTTCGACGCCCGTCCATGTGACCTTTAGAGCGTTGATGCCGGATGGTGTGACGCCGGTCGGAACCGGGAGTTTGGACTTGCCGGGGAATGGACACAATGCCCATTTTGCCCAGGAGTTCATCAGCAACTTGCCAGCGGGCTTCACGGGAGTTCTCGAGATAACTGCGCCCACACCGGTGGCCATGCTTTCGCTGCGGGCTCTGGTCAATGTGCGCGGCGAGATGCTGCTCGCGACTTTCCCCGTGGCCGATTTCAATCGGACCACGCCTGTTTCTCTCCTGATTCCACAGATTGCGGATGGTGGAGGCTATCAAACACAGATGGTTCTTCTTAACACCAGCCCGGTTTTTCAATACTGCGATCTCTTTTTCTTGGGCGATGATGGGCTTCCGCTCGATGTCGCTAAATAGAAAATGGAATTTTCTTCGGCTTTCTCGCCGTAGATCAGTGGGGCGGTCAAAAAAGTCTTAGATTGAATAATCCATCACTTTGCATTTAGGGGGGCTCTCTCATGTTTCACAAGATCCAGTTAAGTCGTGTCCTGCGCTTTGTTGTCTTTGTGCTGGCGCTGTTGTGTTTGGTGAAAGGCGCCGTTCTGTTCTCGCGTTCGAAGAGCCAGGACGAGCCACAACAGACAACAATCACCGCCTCCCAATCAGCCAAGCACGCTGAGGCAAAGGGAGCTCACAGCCCCGCGGCCCGTGGCAGACTGTCGCTGCAGATTGCGGCCAACGTGCACAAGGCAGGGCCTTCAGAACGCCAGAAGATCAAAGAGCAGGACCCAGTCGGGCCCAACCTGCCCAAGGGGATGAGAGAGGAAAACGAAGAGGTCTCCGCGCAGCAGCTGCGAGACGCCGATGCGGCTTTGCGTCGCGGTGTGGAACCGGGTTTCCCTTACGATCCTGACGCTCGCAGTAAGGCAATTCGACAAATGCAAGAACAAGAATCACACCTTGCCACTGCCGGTCCGACGTGGACTGTCCTGGGTCCTTTCACGATTCCGAACGGCGGCTTGGCGCCGGGCCAAACGCCCGCTCCGGTGAGCGGACGCGTGACCTCGATTGCAATTGATCCGACGGACTCCAACAAAGTGTACATCGGCACCGCGCAGGGAGGCGTATGGCGGTCCACCGATGGCGGCACTACCTGGGCCCCGATTTTCGACAATGCGCAGTCACTGGCGATTGGCGCTCTGGCGATCGCCCCCTCCAGTCCCGGCACGTTGTACGTGGGCACTGGGGAAGGAAATATGATCAACCAGGGAACTCAGCCCGGCGGCGCTCAGTCGTTTTTTGGTGTGGGTTTGTATCGAGTTGACAACGCAGACACGACGGCCACTTTGGTGGGGCCGATCAATCCACAGATCACAGTGTCGGGCCTGACCTACAATGTGTTTGCCGGGCGGTCGATCTCCAAGATTCTGGTTCATCCGACCAGCCCCGGAACCATCTTTGTTTCCACCACCAGCGGATTTGCGGGCAGTAGCGGCACTCAGTTGGCGGGCGTTCCGCCCATGGCCACGCTCGGCTTGTATCGTTCCATCAATGCCACGGCCGATGCCGGGTCCGTGGCATTTCAAAAGCTGGTGGTCTCCACCAGTGACAGTGTTGACAGCCCACCGACAGGCAATGATTCCATCAGCGACATGGTGATGGAGCCGGGCAATCCCAATAACATCATTGTCGGCGTCATGCAGGGGCCCGGCGGAAACGCTTATCGAAGTACGAATGCCTTGGCGGCCACTCCGACATTCACTCAAGTGCTGGGAGTACCGGGGGCTCCGGGATGGAACTTAGGTGTTCGAATGATATTCGCCATCAACAAGGTGGGATCAAAAGTCACGGTTTATGTCGCCTCGGGCGAGAATCCCACGAGTGGGTGTGGGGCGCCAGGCAGCGGTGCCGCCCGTATGTCCGATGATGGTGGGGCCACTTGGTCGAACCAAGTCGGCGGCCAAGGATTCTGCGGAGCGCAGTGCTACTACAGCATGGCGATGGCGGTTAACCCCAACGATCAGCAGGAAGTCTTTCTGGCCGGTGGAAAACATGACTCCTGTGGCGGAGAAATTTTGCAAAAGGCCAGCGGCGGTGGAGGTTTGGTCCGCGACGACAGCGGTTTGCACGTGGACACTCATGCTATCGCATACGACAGCGCCGGAAACGTCTTCATTGGAAATGACGGGGGAATTTGGAAACGTCCGGCGGGCGCCACGGCCGGTTCCCCTTGGACCAATCTGAATACCGCGCCGCTCAATACGCTTCAATTTGAAGGCCTCGCCGTTCATCCGACGGACCGAAACTTTACCGTGGCGGGAACTCAGGACAACGGAACGGAGTACCAAGTGACTTCGCCCGGCAACTGGCGGAATGCCGAGACCGGCGATGGTGGATATGTGCTGATCGATCAGAATTCCACCGATACCAATAACGTGATCATCTATCACAACTTCTCTCATCTCCGGCCGGGGGACGGAATCGGCTTTGATCGGATAGTCAACACCAGCTGCTTTCCTGTTCAGGATTCGTGGCCGGTCCGTGGAGACTTTGGCGGGTCAACTAGCAGCACGCCGGCCTGTGACGGAACGGCGTTCTACACTCACAATGGCCTGAACCGGAGCAACAACTCCTTGGTCTACGCTCCCATGGCGCTGGGTCCGGGAAATCCAAATACGCTTTATTACGGGACCGACCGCTTGTATCGCTCCAGCGATCGTGGCGATACCATGACGGTGGTGAGCCAGGGGCCGATCAGCAGCGATTCGCTCGGCGGAGTTCCCCTGAGTACGATTGCCGTCTCACCGCAGGACGACAACTATCGCCTGGTAGGACTAAAGAATGGGCAAGTCTGGGGAACCTCCACGGGATCGTCAACACTGGTGAGTATCGGCAATGGACCGTTTCCCGCGAATCCCAGCGGAAGTTCAAGTAAATTTGTGGGCCGCGCCGCCTTTGACCCTGGAAACAAGGACGTGGCTTATATTGTCTTCTCGTTTTATGCCCCGGCGGGGCAAGGTGTTTTTAAGATTTCGAATTTCGGGGCGGCGGCGGGTTCTTCACCGACGGCGCCGGTGTGGACGGCCGCCGGAACGGGTATTCCGAGCATTCCGATCAACAGCTTCGTCGTGGATCCTTCCAACTCCAACGATTTGTTCGCGGGCACCGACATCGGTGTGTACAACTCCACCGACGGCGGGGTGACATGGAATCCCTATGGCACCGGACTGCCGCGCGTGCCGGTGTTCGACATGGCGATTCAGAATTCCAATCGCCTGCTGCGCATCGCCACATTTGGCCGCGGAATCTGGGAGGCGCCTATTCAGGCCCAACCGGCGCCCCATCCGACTCAGGTGAATGTTCCGGGAAGTGGGGCGGGCATATTCTCGACGTCGGGTTCGGCTGTGAACGTGAAAGCCGGAAGCGCCGTGGTGACCTCCGGTCCGGGAAATCCGGCTTACGGCACCGCCGTCTTCTCTCTGACACAAAACGGCGTGGTGGTTTCCGAAGTGGGTGTTCCGGCTTCTCCACCCACCACACATGGGCGCATCTTTATTGATTTCCGCTCAGGCGTTGCGGCTAAGGGAAATGAGCTCGACGCGGGCACCATTAATATTGATACCGGCATGGCGCTGGTCAATCGGGGCAACGCAACGGCTCATATTGCCTTCAACGTGCAAGATAGCACCGGCATTGGAATCCCGGGAGCGAACGGGGGCGGCACGCTGGCGGTGGGGGCGCATACCGCGCTGTTCATCGATCAACTCAACACCTTGGCCCCAGGATTCAATTTGCCGTCCAACTTTCCAACGGCAACAAAATTTGGCTCCTTGGACATTACAAGTGACCAGCCGCTTTCGATCCTGGCGTTGCGTTCCACCACCAATCAACGCAGTGACGTGCTGTTGACGAGCACGCCGGTTGTGGACATGACGCAATCGCCCGGTTCCGGTCCGATGCTCTTTGCACAGTTTGCCGACGGCGGGGGATTCACCACCCTCCTGATCTTGCTGAATCCGACGAATGCAGTGGAATCGGGGACGTTGCACTTTTTCCTCGACAATGGAACTCCCTTGACCGTGCAGGCGGTCGGTGGAACCTCCAATTCCACTTTCCCCTACAACATTCCCGCCAACGGAGTGTTTGTATTGCAGACCGATGGATCGCCTGCGGCCATCCATGCCGGCTCGGTTCAGGTGATTCCGGATCCGGGCTCGACTACTCCTGCGGGCGCGGGCGTGTTCAGCCTGACTCAGGGCGGAATTTTGGTGACGCAGTCGGGCGTTCCGTCCGCGACGTCGACCACGCATGCTCACATTTACGTGGATGAATCGAATACCCATGACACGGGTTTGGCGATTGCCAATCCTTCGGGGACTGCGAGGTCGGTGACGTTGGCGGCATTCCAAACCGACGGTGTGACACCGTCCGGGAGCAGCAACGGACCGGTCAATCTGGCCGGCAACGGTCATACCGCGGCCTTTGTGGGTCAGTTTATATCCAATCTCCCCCCAGGATTTACCGGGGTGTTGGATATTTCATCAACTCAGCCGTTCGTGGCGCTGACCTTGCGGTCGCTGGTCAATACCCGCGGCGACACCTTGCTGACGACGTTTCCGATCGCCGACTTTTTCCAGACGCCCGTCATGCCGCTGGTGTTTCCTCAGATTGCTGATGGAGGCGGATTCAAAACCCAGTTTATTTTCTTGAACACCAACGGCAGCGCTTCTAGTTTGGCACTGAGCTTCTTTGGCGACGACGGATCGGCGATGTCGCTAAGTAAATCCGGCCGTTAGAGGATGATGTTTCGGTAGCCCTGTCTGCTTTTTGGGGTGGGGGCTTTTTCCGGGGTCTTAGACTTCCGGGAAACGAGAGATCGGTTTGCCTAAGTCCCGCTCGGCGCATGCGCGTCAACCTAAGCAACGGAAGGATGATATTCATAAATTCCAAGCTCCAAGAATCAAATGCCAAATAAGCTCCAAAATCCAAATCCCAAACCAAGTGACCATTGTTCACTCCCTGTCCCACAGAGTAATTTTGTCGTGACTTTGAAACAAGACGATGGCTTTCACGGCGTGGTTTGGCAACTTGGAATTTGGAACCTGGTGATTATTTGGAGTTTGGGCATTGGACCTTGGAATTTATTCATGTGCTTGTTGCTCCCTTAGGTTGACGCGCATGCCCCTTGCGGGACGTTAGACAAATCATCGGTGCGTCGCGCTCGCGTATGGGCATCGCCAGAGCACGTCTGCATGATTACCATCCATCAGCCGCATTCATGCGGCTTGTCCACCTCAGCCCGCCTCTTCAGGGGCGGGAAAACAGAAAATGATCCGTTGAACCAGGTGTTTATTTTTTCAGTTCCGCCCCGCGGGACGGCAGATAAATTGTCACTGCGTCGCGCTCAAGTATCGGCGTCAGAGCACGTCTGGGCTGTTCAGCCGATCCTCCATAGTGGAATGTGGTATCTTTAGTGCAGGGCACGAGCTTGCGCTCATGGTTTCATTCGGGCCACGTTTTTCTGTCAGATATTCGGTGACAACACAAACGCAACGATCCATCCTTTGCTGTTCAGCCTTGTTTGTATTTTGCTTGCTGACGATCTGCGCGACGGCTACTGCACAACCAAGGATCACCTCCATCAATCCCTCCCAAGGTTCGATTGCAGGTGGAACCGCCGTGACATTGACCGGGACAGGGTTCACAGGCACCGAGCTTACTGTTGAGGGAATCCTCATCACTCCCACGTCG
The DNA here is from genome assembly GCA_028716525.1 of Terriglobia bacterium. Taxonomy (GTDB): domain Bacteria; phylum Acidobacteriota; class Terriglobia; order JAIQFV01; family JAIQFV01; genus JAQUPQ01. The sequence continues at coordinate 31,068 of JAQUPQ010000036.1, forward strand.
CTTACGGACACTCAACTCGTTTTTGTTGCCCCGGCGCACGACAATGGCATTGCCAGCGTCAAGTTGAGCGGCAACGGTCCCAACGCTTACGCTGAATTCCTCTATCTGCCTCCGCCGTTGAAGATCCTGCCTGCGGGTTACATCACTACCGTGATGGGCGTAGGGCAGTTTCGTGGGAACGGCCGCCCTGCCACGAACGCCATGATTGACGCCGGGTCCGCGAGTTTGGCGATTGGATCCGACGGCGCCCTTTACATCAGCGAGCCGAGCCAGAACACCGTCCGACGCATCCGCCCTGACGGCGTGATTGAAGCCTATGCGGGGCGAGGCCTTGGAACGTGTTGCAATCTCGGCGACGGCGGGCCCGCGCTTGCGGCCTATTTGAGTCACCCGCGGGGAATCGATCTGGACCCAAATGGGAATCTCTTTTTGGCCGACAGCCTGGCCACCAGCAGCATTCGAAGGGTTGACGCACACACCGGGATCATCACGACTGTTGCGGGCGGGCTTTCGCCCGGTTTTTCCGGTGATGGAGGCCCGGCATCACAGGCCCAGCTGAATGATCCGCTGCTGTTGGCTTTCGACGGCGCAGGGAATTTGTTCGTCCTGGACTGGGGCAATGTGCGTATTCGCAGGATCGATACGCACGGAATCATTACAACCATCGCAGGAACCGGAGTCGTGGGTGATGCGGGCGATGGCGGCCCGGCGGCCAGCGCCACTTTCAACATCGGCGTTGACGACGGCGGCGGGTTGGCGGCGGACCGATCCGGCAATGTTTATTTGGCGGACAGCCACAACGGACGGGTGCGACGCATAGATGCGCTGACAGGCATCATCACCCCTTTCGCCAATGGCGTTGGGGACGTTGACGCGGTCGCCACCGATGTCACCGGTAATGTCTACGTCGGCAGCAATTACTATTCCGACACGCGCGGCCGCGTTCTGAAGTTCTCTCCGTCGGGGACTCTGCTGCAAGGATGGGGAAGCGGTCTCGGTTTCTCTCCGGACGGCAGCCCCGCTGCTTCAAGCCCCTTCGGCAATGTCCAGCGGATTCGAATCGACGCTTCCGGCAATATCGTCTTCGCGGAATACGATTCCAGCCGCATCCGGCGCATCAATATCACCACGGGTTTGCTGGAAACGGTTGCCGGAATGGGCCCGAACATCATTGGGAAAAACGGATCACCGCTGGCCACGGTGCTCAACGATCCGGGAACAGACTTCAGGTTTCTCGCGGATGGAGAAATTGTGACGGCGGAAGGTGGCAGCAATATTGTCCGCCGGGTGGATCTGAACGGCATCGCAACTCCGATCGCCGGCGACGGTTTGATTAACTTTACTTCCACGCCTCCGTCTTCGCCCGCCCTGCAGGTGGCGATATACCCTGGAAGCGTTGCCGTTGCTCCGGACGGAGATATCTACATTGTGAATGGCAGTGGCGCCGATATTCTTCGACTTGACCGTCGCGGAACGCTCCGTGCTGTTACTTCGAACAGCGGCGGATTCTCCGGCGATGGCGGCCCGGCAAGCGCCGCAGCACTCGCAAACACCGGACAGATTGCCTTCGACGAGGCAGGGAACCTTTTCATCGCCGACACGGGCAATAATCGAATCCGCCGCATCGACGGGCGCACCGGCATCATCACTACGGTCGCGGGCAACGGCTCGACTCCCGATTGTGGCGACGGCGGCCCGGCCGTGAATGCTTGCCTGAACACGCCCTACGGCGTCGCCGTCGATACCGACGGCAGCTTTTACATTGGCGAAGGCGATCAGACCGTGCGCCGCGTTGATCCGAGCGGCATGATTTCAACGCTGCACAAAGGGAATGGAAGCGGACCCGGAAACTTCCTCGCAATCAACCCGGCGCACAACATTTTCGTTTCACCCTTTGCCTGCCGGCTCGAGCCCAGTGGACATTGGTATTGTCCACCCTTCCGGGGATTTGGTCCTCCGGGGATAGGCGACGGCGGACCGGTATCACAAGCGAATCAAGGCGCCGGGGATCTAATCGGAGGGATTGCGACAGACTCCGAAGGAAATCTCATTTTCACGGACGGCATCATGCGCCGCATTCGTGCCATCCGTTTTGGCGCCGTCATTTCGGAATCGGGATCGACGGTGAACGCGACAGGGGGTTCGTTTCAAAATGCGCCCGAGGCGGGAGCTTTTTCCAATGCGCTTCAAGCCACGGTGAATTCTCCGGATGGCAACTTGGAAAACGGCATTCGCGTGGATTTCACGGCGCCGACAACGGGTCCGTCCTGCGCGTTCCCGAATGGAAAGACTAACTATTCAGTCCTTACGGATTTGAACGGAGTCGCATCGGCAAGATGTGCCGCCAACAAGGCCGTAGGCAGCTACTCTGTTTTCGCCACACCACTGGCTCTGGGCAGTGCAGCCACCTTCTCACTCACCAACCTGGCAGCGCCGGTGGTCAATCTTTCACCGGCATTTCTCCTGTTCGGGAATCAGGCTGTCGGCACAACGAGCGCGTCGAAATCCATCGTGCTCACAAATTCCGGCGCGGTGGCGCTCGCCATTACGAGCATTAGTGTCAGCGGCAGTTTCAATGAAAACAACAACTGTGGAACGAGCCTGAGCGCCGGTTCAAGTTGCAGCATCAATGTGACCTTCGCGCCGACTACGTCGGGATGGCAAAGAGGAACACTTTCCATCACTGACAACTCCGGCGACAGTCCGCACAAAGTATCTTTGTTGGGTACAACAATTCTCTCCCGAGACGAAGCGGGTACCCTCCAAGACAGAGAGAGGCTGGGTCAAAAGTGAACATTAAGACTGAGGATCCGAAATCGATCGCGTTGCAATTTAACAATTGCATCAACAATCGGGACCTCGATGGGCTGGCCAAGCTGATGAGTGACGACCACACCTTCATCGATCGCGAGGGAAAGGTGAGTCAGTCCAAACAGACAATGGTCGACGGCTGGAGAAATTTCTTCCGGGCATTTCCTCATTACAAGAATACTTTCAATCACATTGTGTCCAAGGACAACGTGGTTTTCATTCGTGGTTTCGCTTTCTGGTCGGAAGAGAACCCGCACGATCCGGTGATTTGGACGGCCACCATTGTCGACGATCTCGTCCGCGAGTGGCGCGTCTATGTCGATACACCAGAAAACAGGGAACGATTCAATCTTACGTGAAGTCTTGGCGACGATTGAGCGCAACGCACCACCCCAATTTCAGAATTCTACAGAGGTGAATTCGCAAAGAGCCTCATACCTGCGGCATCCTCAGACAGAGACATTTTCTGTTATCATGGCGCATCAATATGTCTTCAGCGTTAAGGTATCGGGGCCAAATTCAATCAAAAATCCATCGGAGGTGGGTATAAGTATGAAGAAGGTGAGCTGGATTCTGCTCGTGGTGGTCGGTGTGTTGACATTGATTGCGAGTTTGGGATCCGTGTATGTGGCATTAAACCAGGCGCCGGACGGATTGGTGGGACCGAATCAAACGTTGGTGGACGTCCCGGGGGCCCCGGCGCAGGTGGTGCGAAACATCAGCGCCCGCCGATTGACTGCCGCCTCCTATGCCGCCGCATTCTCGTTGTTATTCTTGGCAGTGGTGTGGTTCCCGTATCGCCGCGGTGAAGTGTGGAGTTGGTGGACCATTCTGGTGACGGCGTTGCTTTTAGTTCTCTTGACAAGCGCTCGAGTGCCGGCTTTAGGCACGTCGTCGGGAGTTGTTGCAGCGCTCATTCAGTTTGGTTTGATAGTGATTGCGTTGCTCTTTGATGTGAAACGACTGCGGAAGGCGTAGCGGACTTGAGTGCTTCAGTGCCTGTGGTGGTCAGCGATCAGCTGACAGCCGTCAGCCAAAAGCTGTAAGCCTCAAGCCCTAGGCGCTCCTGAAAAAAATGTAAAACAAGGTTTCGCAATTTGGTTTGAAGATACCTGAGAGTGGTCACATTTCCACGGTGAACCCCGCCTTCGCCCTTCGCCGCTGGCGAAGGGCTCGGACGGGGCTATTTTTTCCAGGCCCTTCGGGCCTTGACTTTGTTGATCCACAAAAGGTGATCATTCTTTCCGTACCCCCGAAATCTCTTTGTTGATTGCTTTGGGCTTTTGGCTTGAGGCTTATAGCAGTTCGCTGAGAACTGATTGCTGACAACTGATTATTTTGAAAGAAAATGGCTCGAAGGAGGTCAAATGGGCGTATGATACCGGCTGTGGGGGTATTCAGACGAAAATCCTGGCACAGATGTAAGCGAAGCATCTCGCCTGCCGAGTGCGGAGCACGGGAAGAGCTTCTCGAACTCCGCGGGTGACCTCCTTCATAATCCAGCCTCGATTGGTGCAATCCTCACGTCGACAATTCATCTTGCGAATCATCACCTTTTCCAATAGAGACCAGTTTGTATAGCGCGCGCTGCATAGCGGTCGAATGTACATTTCGGCCATAACGTTTAGGCGACCTTGACGGACCATTCGAGTAATGCGCGACCGAGCCGCGCCTCGAAGTGACGTCTCCGTCCCGCTTTTTTCAGTGAGGTAATTGATGAACCCCGAGTATTCTCTCAACCAACCTGAAGTCTCTCCTGTTTTTCCCGCTCTCGGCCCGCGCATTAAAGCGCTCATGGTCTGGCCCAAAATTCCCGATTCGTTCTGGACCTTCACAGGCATGATGGAGTTGCTGCCGGAAACAGTGGTCATGCCGCCCTTGGGGTTGATCACGGTGGCCGCGTTGTGCCCGAAGGAATGGGATATTCGCCTTATTGATCAGGCTCTGGAAGACCTTCGAGATGCCGACATTCTGTGGGCGGACCTCGTCATGGTCAGCGCCATGAGAGTCCAGCGGAAGGGGCTGGAGGAAGTGCTCGCCCGGGCCCGACGCTTGGGCCGGCGAACCATTGTGGGCGGGCCATTTGCCAGCGGCTCTCCCGACGAAATGCTGAAGCTGGCGGATCACGTTGTGGTGGGCGAGCCCGATGAGGTGTTCAACCAAATCGCGCAGGACCTCGAAGAAGGATCGGCGAAAAGAGTCTACACCATAGAAGACAAACCCGATCTGACGGCGACGCCCGTGCCGAGATTCGATCTTCTGAAAACTCACGCTTATGCCTCCATGCCGATTCAGTTTTCCCGAGGTTGTCCGTTTCAATGTGAGTTTTGCGACATCATTGTTCTGTACGGAAGAAAGCCGCGGACCAAGCTTCCTCAACAAGTCATGGCGGAGCTGGACATGCTTCTCGACCTGGGATGGAAGAAGCAGGTGTTCATTGTCGACGATAATTTCATCGGCAACCACTGGCTGGCTCTCAAGTTGTCCGAGGAACTGCAAAAGTGGCAGCAGGCGCGCGGGTATCCGATCGCTTTCTATACCGAGGCTTCCATGGACTTGGCCCGGCACCCGGCGCTGATCGAGGCCATGGTGAAGGCAAACTTCTTCTATGTCTTTATGGGGATTGAGAGTCCTTCCAAAGAGTCACTGATTGAAACCAAGAAACTTCAGAATCTCTCCATCGATCCGCTGGAGGCTATCAAGCTGGTGCAAAGTAAAGGCCTGTGGGTTACGGGCGGATTCATTCTTGGCTTTGACTCCGATACAGAAGATATCTTTGATCGCCAGATTGATTTTGTGGAGCGTGCTGCTATTCCCTGGGCCCTCCTGAATTTCCTGCATGCCCTGCCCCACACAGCGCTGTACGCGAGGATGAAGCGGGAAGGGCGCATGATCGAAGACTGCGTCAGTAGCGGGGACGGCACGAGACCGAATTTCGAGACCGCGCTGCCACCGCGGGTTCTGCTTCGGGGTTTTCAAAAGACCCTCACTTCAATGTACGACCCATCCCAATTCTACGAGCGGGCGTGGCGCTCACTTGAAGCCTGGCAAACCAAGGGTTGCCAACAGCCGGCGCGGCAGCCGGGCTTGAAAGACATCGTCACAATCGTGCTTCGTTCCATTTGGCATCAAGGTGTTTGCTCTTCCTACCGAAAAGCCTATTGGAAATACTTCCTTCGAGTCGCAACTCGCTGTGTGACAAACCGTGCCAAGCTCTGGATGGGATTTACCATGCTGATTTCTGGCCACCACTTCATTCCTTATGCCAAGGCCTTGGTCGAGCGGGTGGAGGGCGAAATTCTTGAACTTGAGAACAAAGTGGCGGGCCGGACGGAAGACAAGATTATTGAAATCCGAAATCTGCCGGAAATTGATGGGCGTGAGGCCCCTTTATTCGACACTTATTTCTCAGCGGAAGGCGGGACCGGCACCTTTCCCCGGTCCTAGCAACAGCGCTGTTCGTAATGGAGAATGGCCGGGTCCATTGACGTGCAATCGGATTTGCCGACCTCTCCTTTCGTCATCTTCAGCGCTTCCCTTGATCCAAACGTTGGTCAATTGTAGAGGCTTGTTGCTGGCCATCCTCGTTGGGCACGCCCCGCGTCATCATCCAAAATAAAAAAGGTCAGGGAACCCGGTCCATTGTAATGAGCACTCGGCCTCACCTTGACAGATCATTGGCGGCGTTGTCTAATTCCAACTTCCTCTGTGCATCATGGCGCGTGCTTGTCGCATGAAAGATGGCTGTCGTCTCCGAGGGAAGTTGGAGTGAGCAAAACGGTCGACGAAAAAACAGTAGTGGGATATCACGTGCAAGAGGGCCTCGCCGTCCTGGAATTGAACGACCCTCCTGCCAACACCTATTCCTATGAAATGATGCAGCAGCTTGATGCCGCCATCCTGCAGGCGCGCATGGATGAAGCCGTTCACGTAATCATTCTGCGCGGGGGCGGCGAAAAGTTTTTTTGCGCCGGCGCCAACATCGACCAACTTTCCCGCATGACCCCGGTCTTCAAATATTACTTTTGCCTGCATGCCAATGAGACATTGAACCGCTTGGAACAAACTCCCAAGTTGGTGATTGCCGCATTGAACGGGCACTGTGTGGGGGGTGGGTTTGAAATTGCCTTGGCGGCTGATCTTCGCGTGGCTGCGAAAGGCGCCGGCAAGTGCGGCCTTCCGGAAGTGTCGTTGGGCGTGTTGCCGGGGACGGGCGGGACTCAGCGGCTGGCCCGGGCGGTGGGGAAGTCGAAGGCCATCGAACTGATGGCCCACGGGAAACTGATGACGTTTAAGGAAGCCCAGGCGCTCGGTCTCATTAATGAAATCTTCGACAGAGAAAATTTTTGGGACGCCGTGGTGAAATACGCCCGACAATTTTGTCCGCCTCAAAAAGCGGCTAAGGCGGTGGGGCGCATCAAACGCAGTGTGGTTTCGGGCCTTGAAACTTCCTTTCAGGAGGGATTGGCGTTGGAGCGCGAGCTGCAACAGCAACTGTTTGAAAGCGACGATGCCCAGGAGGGTTTGGCGGCATTCAACAGCAAACGCCCCGCGGTCTTCACCGGGAAATAAAGTCCGGCGCGGGAATTTGTGGAGGAGGAGCGATCGTGTTGGGTCTGTTTGGAAAGGAGAAATCCATGATTACGAAAGAACAGGTCATGGAAGTGCTGAAGAATTGTTATGATCCGGAGATCCCCATCAACATTGTCGATATGGGGTTGGTGTATGACGTCCAAGTGAACAATGACGAAGGCCGTGTCGACGTCAAGATGACGCTCACAGGCCAGGGTTGTCCGGCGCATGCCACCATGAGCGAGGATGCGCGCATGCGTATCTTGACGAGTGTCGAAGGCGTGAAGGACGTCAATGTGGAGGTGGTCTGGGAACCGCCCTGGCATCCCCGGATGATGTCGGCAGAAGCTAAAAAGCGTCTGGGAATTCCAGAAGAAGAACCGACGGATCCGAACACCGGAACTTCCAGTCACTCTTAAAACTGATTCCAATTTTGTCCTGGCCGGGAAAGCGAACGTATGAACGCGGGTCATCTTCCCGGCCTTTGCATCCCACGTGAAATCTCACGAATCCCCAGTCCTGGTTCTTCGGCGTGATGCGGTGGCCACGATTACGCTGAATCGTCCGGCCAAACTCAACGCCTTTGACGGCGAGATGATTCGTTTGCTGGCGGAGGCCCTGGAGGAACTTTCGGCCGACACTTCGAGGCTTCGCGCCGTTATTCTCACCGGGGCCGGATCAGGATTTTGTGCCGGCGCCGACCTGGACTTTTTGTTGGACCTGCGCCGGGAGACGCGGCGCGATAAATTCCAACGATTGCTTGAGGATGGACGGCGTGTGGTGACAAGCCTTTTTCAAATTCCCGTCCCGGTGATCGCCCGCGTCCAAGGTCACGCTGCGGGCGGCGGATGCTCCCTGGCTCTGGCCTGCGATATCCGCGTGGCCGGGCGAAGTGCGCGGTTCACACAAGCCTTCGCCAAAATCGGGGTTCATGCCGATTTCGGCGCGACCTATACCCTTCCGCAATTGATCGGCGAACCCAAAGCGCGCGAACTGTTTTTCACGGGTGAAACGGTTGACGCCGAGACGGCCCTGCGGCTGGGACTCGTGAATCAAGTGGCCGAGGATTCAAAGCTCGATGCGGCTGTCGAATCGTTGCTTCAAACGTTTCAGTCGCGCGCTCCCATTTCACTGCAGTTGATTAAGAAAACCTTGTGGGAGCAATCCCGAGAGGCGCTGCGAGAGGCCTTGGACCGGGAGATGAAGGCCCAAATGCGCTGCTTTGAGACCGAGGATTTCCTCAAAGGCCTCGAAGCCTTCGTGGGTAAATCGAAAGTTGCGTTTGAAGGGCGATGACCGGGCGGTGTAAACTGCGGCCTCTTCTTGGGAGCGACCGCCGTGGTCGGAAGATTGTTGTTCGGTAATTTTGAGCCCAATCCCTGATGTCAACAACACCACCCGGAGGAGTGAACGCGTGAATGCCTTTCCGATTTTAGCTGCAGCCTTGGGAGTCATCGCGATTGGCTATCGTTATTACTCCTACTTCTTGATTACAAAAGTTGCCGTGCTGGATGACTCCCGCGTGACTCCGGCTTATCGCCTTGCGGACGGCCAGAATTATTTTCCGACGCCGAAATGGGTGTTGTTCGGGCACCACTTCGCCGCCATTGCCGGCGCCGGGCCTTTGATCGGCCCCGTGCTGGCGGCACAGTTCGGTTATCTTCCCGGACTCCTGTGGTTGGTGTTTGGTGTGGTGCTGGGCGGCGCGGTTCATGACATCATCATTTTGTTTGCCTCCGTGCGGCGAGATGGAAAATCGCTGGCTGAAATTGCCCATGGCGAAATCTCCTCAGTTTCAGGATACACGGCGGCGGTGGCAATTCTCTTCATCGTCGTCATTGCCTTGGCCGGTTTGGGTTTGGCTGTCGTGAACGCGCTTCGCGAGAGCGCTTGGGGAACTTTCACTATCGGGATGACCATTCCCATTGCGCTGGTCATGGGCTTGTGGATGTTTCGGTGGAAGAAGAATCAGATTCCTCACGCCACGGTGTTCGGCGTGACGTTGACGCTCCTGGCATTGGTTGTGGGCCGATGGATTCCCGGAACTGCGTGGGAACGGTTTTTCTCTTTCAATCACCTCCAAATCACGGTGTTGCTGGCGGCCTATGGATTTATCGCCTCGGTCTTGCCGGTGTGGCTGCTTCTTTCGCCGCGAGACTATTTGAGTTCCTACATGAAGATCGGAACTGTGGCGGCGCTCATCCTGGGTGTGTTCATTGCCCATCCGACGCTGCAAATGCCGGCCCTCACCCAGTTTGTTCATGGAGGCGGCCCCATCATTCCGGGAAAAGTCTTCCCGTTTGTCTTTATCACGATTGCGTGTGGCGCCATCTCGGGGTTTCACGCCTTGGTGGGTTCGGGAACCACTCCTAAAATGATTTCGAAGGAATCCCACATCCGGTCGATCGGGTACGGCGCCATGTTAATGGAAGGCGTGGTCGGGATTGTTTGCCTGATCGCGGCGTGCTCCCTGTATCCGGGCGACTACTTTACGATCAACGTCCCGACCGCCCAGATGGCGGCCGTGCGGGCAGCTCATCCGGATCTCGCCGACCAGCTCTATCCCAAGAATCTTTCCATGTTGTCGGCTGAAGTGGGCGAAAAAGTGGAAGGACGGACCGGGGGCGCCGTATCGTTGGCCGTCGGAATGACACAAGTATTTACGGCCTTGCCCGGGATGGCGAAGCTGATGAGTTATTGGTATCACTTCGCGATCATGTTTGAAGCGTTGTTCATTTTGACCACCATCGATGCCGGAACGCGGGTGGCGCGCTTTATTTTGCAGGAGCTGCTCGGCAAAGCATGGAAACCCATGGCGCGCCACGATTGGGTCCCGGGAAGCGTGCTGGCCACCGGTGTGATTGTTTTTGCCTGGGCGTATTTCATTTTGACCGGATCCATCTCAACCATCTGGCCGATGTTCGGAATTTCCAACCAGCTGCTGGCCTCGATTGCGTTGTGCGTCGGCACCACGGTTATTATCAATTCGGGACGGGCGCGCTATGCCTGGGTCACTTTGATGCCGCTGGCCTTTGTCTCAACCACCACACTGACCGCCGGCTGGCAATCCATCACCGATAATTTCCTCCCTCTGACACGAAACCCCCATACCGCATTTCAAGGCTGGCTGGACGCAATCCTCACGGTCATCATGATGGTATGCGTCGGGATTGTGCTTATCGACTCGCTGCGGAAATGGAAGAGCGTGTTGTTTCCGCGTCCTCCGGCCGTGCCCGTCCGGGATCAAGCGCTGGCAACGGAATAAGAAAGCTTGGTAGCCGGGATCCCTCGTCCCTGAAGGGGACGAATTCAATAGCCCAGGGTTGCGTTCTTGGCAACCCTGGGTCGTGGAGTAGGTTAAAATCCGAACCCTGAAGGAGTCTGTGTGAAAACTTCTCTTGCCAGTTGCGTATAATGGCGGTGAGGAGACCGTCATGAGATTTCTTCTGTACAGTCCGGATCAAGTGTATTTGTTGCCGCCGAGCGTGAAAGATGTGCTGGGCGAAGATCATCTGTGCTTTTTTGTGCACCGCCTGGTGGAGCGGTTGGATCTGCGCGGGTTTGAAGAAGCGTAT
>JAQUPQ010000037.1 GCA_028716525.1 Terriglobia bacterium
TACCACAAGTGGCATTCACCCAATGGAATTCAAACGGCTGCTACAGTGACGGTATCCCCATCGGCCAACGGCAGCGATGATGTTCGAACGGATCTTATCCTGGCGCGCCTGACCTCCGTTTTGACGAACAACACAGTGAATGAATTTCGCTTCCAGTGGGGGCGTGACTTTGAGTTTGAGTTCCCCAACGCACCGGGACCGAGCGTGTTTTGGACGAACGGTGTGAGTTTTGGCCAACCCAACTTCCTGCCTCGACCGGCATTCCCGAATGAGAAAAAGTTTCAAATCACCGACAACTATTCCTTCAGTCGCGGAAATCATTCCATCAAGGCCGGAATGGACATCGTTCACTACAACGAGTTGTTGATCAACCTGTTCAACGGCGGCGGCGTTTACAGCTACTCCAACAGCTTCTCGTTCAATGGAGTCAGTAGCCAATTGAACGCTCTGGCAGCGGACTGCCCTCCGCAGGCGTCGGGTTGCGTCCCGGTGAGCGACGGTACGAAGACGGGAAAACACTACTCCTCTTTCGCCCAAGCGTTTGACCTCACTGGCCAAAGCGGCAGGTCTCAATTCACCACCACCAACTACAACTTCTATATCCAGGATAACTGGCGCGCGCGTCCCAACCTGACGCTTTACATGGGCGTGCGTTATGAGTACCAGCATATGCCCCCACCGGGCGCCACAAACCCGCTGGTTCCGCTCACCGGCCAGATCAATCAAGACACCAACAACTGGGCCCCTCGAGTGGGATTCTCTTGGGACATGTTCGGCAACCACAAGACCGTGCTTCGCGGCGGGTACGGAATTTATTACGGCATCACTTCGAGCAGCTACATTTCCAGCGCCATTACCGGCAATGGAATTACTCAGGTCAGCCTCAGTTTGAGCCCGACCCGATCTACGGATCTACCGCTTGCACCTGTTTTTCCGAATATCTTGTCGAACCCCAGTGGCGTCCCTGGCGCCATCACGGTGTTTTCTCCGGATTTTGTCGAGCCTTTGATTCACTCGGCCGATTTGACCATCGAGCATGAATTGGCCAACGGCTTGACGGTTTCCGGATCTTACTTGTTCAGCCGTGGGCTGCATCTGTTCACAACCGTCGATCTGAACCTGCCGCCGGCTGTGGGGACCGTCACATACATTCTTCCTGACGGAACGCCGCAAGGTCCCTTCACGCTGTATCAGGGCGCACGGCCCAACGCCGCTGTGGGCGCGATCATCGAAGCTCAGAGCGTGGCCAATTCCGAATACCATGGCTTCGTCTTTTCGTTGAACAAGCGCTTCAGTCATGGTGTTCAGATTCAGTCGAACTTCACCCTGGCGAAGGCGATTGACAACGGTCAAACCTCTTCAACCTTCATTCCCACCTTCCCGCAGGCCTTCGATCAGAACAATCGAGGTCTTGAGAAAGGGCTCTCACAGTTCGACACCCGTAAACGTTGGGTGACGAACTTTGTGGTGGCTCCTTCCATCAACCGATTTACTGATAATGCGGCGGCCAAGGCCGTATTCAACGACTGGCAATTCAGCGGCGTGCTGACGCTGTCTGATGGCCATGCCTTAACGCCCAATCTGAGCGGCGGATCGGTGGGTTTGGGTGGAACCAACGGCAGCAACGGAAGCTTTAGAGTTCCATTCCTTGCACCGGGTACATTTGTCACGCCCGGCTTCGCCGCGTTGGATATGCGCTTTGCTCGTAACTTTAAAGTTGGAGAAAAAGCCCACTTCCAGTTCATCTGGGAAGGCTTCAACATTTTCAACCGCGTCAATTACACGGGTTTCATCAGCAACTTGTATAGCGCGAGTTCGAAAGTTACAGGGAACAATTCCATTGTGACCCTATCCAACCCCAGCGCGACTTCAGCCTTCTTGACGCCCACGGCGGACAGCAGCTTCTTCAATGGTCCGCGTGAGTTTCAGCTGGGCTTGAAATTCATCTGGTAACTTTTCAATGAACTATCGGGCAGGAAGGGTATCCTCCTTCCTGCCTTTTTTTTCTTGATTGGGATGAATGGCTTTGGGTTCTTTGAATATCCAGGCCGTGATCCGTGATTCGGATATCCTTTGAAAGATTCGAACTACACGGTATAATCTCTTCCTTGTCAGGCTGTTGCGTTTGAACGAAAGTTCCCCATGATTTACAGTCGTAATGAACTTCCGCGCCGGGTCTTGGTGACCCTGATTGTGATTGCCCTGCTCACGTTTTCGCATTCGAGCATCCGGAGATCATTGGCCGCCGATTCCCGCAAGAAAGAGTCACCCGACTCCCAGACCTTTAAAGTGATTGTTGATTTGGTCACTGTGAACGCCACGGTCAGCGACAAGCAGGGCGCTCCCATCAAGAATCTGACACAAGATGATTTTCAAGTTCTTGAAGAGGGTGTTCCGCAAAAGATATCTGTATTCAAAATCCAAGTATTGCCTGGAATTGCGGTCCCGATTGTTACGAAGCCGGGAGAAGCCGCTGCTGCAAATCCCGTCGCCCCTCTCGCCAGGAAAGTCATTTTGTTCGTCGATGACTATCACATCCAATTTGCAAATCTATATCGCATCAAGAAAGCGGGAGAGAAATTTCTAAGAGACAATTTGGGCCCGGAGGACTTGGTCGCTCTGATCACCGCCTCCGGGCAGCATTCCACGGAACTGACAAAGTATCACGAATATGTTCTGGCCAGCTTAAACAGCCTGAACCCGAACATCCGGACAACCGGAAAGGGAAACAACCTCGCCGAATGCCCTCCCCTCTTTGACACGCAGGCATTTCAAATCTCGGAACGCGGCGACTTGGCGGGTGACCCGTGGACGCTGGCCATTAACGATACGATCCAATGCGCCAATTTGCAGAACCTGCAGGATGCGGCGGCCATCGCCGCCAATATTGTCCGCGCTCATGCGCGCCAGCGCGTCGCCGAAATGAGCGACGATTCCAAACGGGCCCTGGCATCGCTACAAACATTGCTCCGGCGGCTGCGGGCAATTGACGGCCCCAAAAAAGTGGTGTTCCTGTCGGACGGATTCTTGCTGTTGGAACTCACAGAACAGCTTGAAATGGCCATCGACAGTGCCACCCGGTCCAATACCATTATTGATTCCATTGACTCTCTGGGCCTGGATGCCACGCCCCCCATGGGAGATGCCAGCACACCGGGGCTGCCAGTCAGCGGAGGGGATTTTGGAACGCGCATGCGAATGGCTTCGGACGACCGCAGCAGCCGTGAAGACCCTTTGAACGCCCTTGCTGTAGACACCGGCGGAAAGTTCTATCACAACAATAACGATCTCGCCGTCCAAATGAGGTCGGCTGTTGATGAGGCCACCTTCACATACATCTTGGGTTACTATCCCACCAACACACAGCGCGACGGAAAATTTCGAAAGCTGGCTGTCAAGGTCAACCGTCCCGGCGTCCGTGTTACCGCCCGCAAGGGTTATTACGCCCCAAAAGGCGAGGCCGCGTTCGAAGCTGAAAAGAACGCCGACATCCGGGAAGCTTTGGAAAGCGCCCAAAATTTTAACGACATTCCCATTGCCCTATCCCTGAATGTGACTCACGACAACCTCCCGCAGGCCGCCGTGTCTGTCCAGACTCGAATCGATGTCCATAAGATTCATTTTCAAAAGCGCGAAGATCGAAATCGCAACACTTTCACCATTGTGACGATCATTTACGATGCCTCGGATCATATGCTCGACGGCAAGGAAACCCGCATTGATTTTAATTTGACCGATCCGAATTTCAAGAACGTTATGCAAGAAGGCCTGGTGACCCAGGCCAGCTTCCGCCTGGGCCCTGGTTCTTACAAGATCAGAGCTGTGGTGCGGGATGCCGCTGAAACCAAGCTGGGGAGCACCACGAAAGCTATCGAGATTCAGGATTAGAACTGTTCCAACATGGATCACTTTGGTCTTATTCACGATCAGCGAATATGGTAACAGACAGTAACTCCTCTAGAGGGCTGGAGGTTCGAATGAGAATCAGACGCTACATCAACGGATTTAGCATTCCCGTCGTTCTCCTGACGCTAGCGTGGGGTGGATTGCAGGGCAGATCCTGGTCCCAATCGAAAGCGGACTCAAATGCCCCCGACAAATCGGCGCCCTTGAGCAATCAAGGTGTTATCAAAGTCGAAGTCCCCATCGTGACGGTCGACGTCGTGGTCACCGACAAGAAAGGCAAACCGGTTACGGGATTGACAAAATCCGATTTCCGACTCCTCGAGGACGGCGTTCCTCAAGACATCAGCAATTTTGAGTATGTCAGTGAGAATGAATCCAATGGCCAGCTGGCCTCCATTACCTCGGATCGGCCCCTGGCTCCCGAACGCCAGAATTATGTTTTGTTTCTCTTTGACAACAGCACCATGGACGCTTCCAGTCAAGAACGTGCCCGGGAGGCGGCGCTGAAATTTATCAACGAGAAGCTTAAGGATGGCGACTTCGTCGCCATTGCAAGCTATCGAAGCTCCATCGAGATTCTTCAGAATTTCACTTCCAATCGCAGGCGTTTGGCCCAGGCGCTCGGGGTCATTGTTACCGGCCAGTCGGCTACGGCAAACACCGGCGCCGTGGCGCCTTATATGACCTCAACCCAACAACAGCGTTTGAATTCCCTGGGGGCCGGATTTAGCGCGCGCAATCTCCTCATCGGCCTTCGTGGACTGTTCGCTTCCCTGAATGGCATCAAGGGACGAAAATCGGTCATCGTTTTCTCAGCAGGCATAACCCTTTCCAACGAGAACAGCATCGATCTGATCTCTGCCATCGATACAGCCAACAGAGCCAACGTCACGGTGTTCACCATCGACTCCAAAGGTTTGGACGTGCAAATGCCACGCCCTCCCTCTCCCACGGGACGTCCGTTCGGGTTCGTATCGTCGCCGCTCAGCCTGCCCGGGGGTTTTGGTTCATTTGTTAATGCATTTCAGGGCGGACCGCGTGGCGGAGGTGGCGGGCAAGGCGGGGGTACAGGTGGCGGTACGGGCGGCGGCACCGGTGGGGGCGGAACGCGAGGTGGCAGCGGTGGTGGCACCGGAGGCGGCGGTTTCGGTGGCGGTGGTACGGGAGGTGGATTTGGCGGAGGGGGAACCCGTGGCGGTAACGGCGGGATTGGTGGAAATGCCGGTGGCTTCAATCCCAATGGGCCCAATCCGTACGGACCCAACAATCCGTATGGTCCCTATGGACGCAATCCTATGGACCGCCCGCTGGATCAACTCTCCATGACGGACATGAAGGATGTATTGCTCACCTTGGCTACGGAGACCGGGGGATTTTATATTCGAAACTCCAACGATTTTTCGCGCGGACTCGACGATATCAGATCCGAAATGCGCAATTATTACTCCCTGGGCTATGAGTCCAAGAACAATATTCACAACGGCAAATTCCGCAGCATTAAAGTTCAAGTCACAAAAAAAGGCGTTGAGGCCAAGGCCAGGAAAGGATACTTCGATCAGAAGTCTTTGGATGCCCTGGCAGGGACGCCCGCGGAACAACCCCTTAATAACGCCATTGAGCAGAAAACGCCTATAACTGCGCTGTCGCTTCGAATGGTTTCCGACTATTTCTATGAGGGTCCTAGCCAGGCGCGCGCCCCCGTTACCATTCAGCTCCCCGTATCGAATCTCAAATTCAAAAAGGACAAGGGCGTAGACGCCGATGATGTGGATGTTATGGGAGTGGCCTTCCGAGAGGATGGATCCAAAGCAGCACGCTTCAGCGATACTTTCAATTTAACATTTGATCGCGATCAGTTCAAACATTTGGCTCCTGATGCGACCGTCACCCTTTCGAATTATTTCAATTTGCCCCCGGGAAAATATCAGTTGAAGATTGCGGCCAAGGATCAAGGAAACACCATCGGAACGACGGAGCAAACCCTGGTCATTCCGCCCTACAACGGCGGACAGTTCACCGTCAGCAGCCTGGTTCTCAGTAATCAAGTTCAACCGGTCTCGGCACTGATCAGCAGCCTTGAATCGCAACTGCTCGATGACAAGAATCCTTTAATTTTTAACGGGATGAAAGTGTTTCAATCGGCGGACAGGCGCTTCGAAAAAGACAGCAACATGGCTGCTTATTTCGCGATCTACAACCCGGCGTTGGATGCCAAAGAGAAGAAACCCTCGCTGTATGCCAGTTATTCGATATTGACCGCAGAAAAGATTTACTATGAGTTGCCCCTGTCCTTTTTGAAAAATCCGCAGATAAATAACGGAGTAATGCCATTGGGCATTGCTGTCCCGCTCAAAGGCTTGCAACCTGGAAAATATACCTTCCAATTGACCTTGCGCGACGCCATCACAAATGCCACGCGGTATCTACGGAGCGATTTCGAGATTGTCTCCCTTGAAACCAAGAAGTGATGTTCACCAAATAGCTTCGGTAGCGCCGGCAGTTCTTTATGCCGGCGATTATCTGTCGCCCCTGCCGGGGCTAGGCGATCTTATCGGTCCGCAAGATTGTCAGTCCAGTCCCCCGCAGGGGACTGGGCTATTAAAGATGTCCCTTGCAGGGACCAGAAAAGGGTCGCTCCAAGCGCCTGAGTTCATTTTCATGCTCCTGGGTGCCCCGACCCATCGGGGCATGAAGAACTGCCTCGGAAAATACAATCCCCCTTGGGGGATGGAATAGTCGTGGCCCCGCCCTGCGGGGCGCAAGCCTCAGGACTTGTGTCCCGATTGAATGGTCAAGTCCGCCTTTGCGGACGACAGACTCTGCGCCGTCATTTCCAGATATAGCTTCGCACCCGCTCGACCTGCGACTGACGACCGTCATCCCCGCGTTTCGGGGCCATTCTAAAATATTTATTTGGAATCCTTCTTGGAGGACATCTCTTCCACGCGCCGAACCAGATCCCTTAAAGTGTGGTGGAGTTCCGGGAGCTTGGCGTATATCGCCGAGGACTTCATCCACTGCATGATCTCAATGGCCGGCGATCCCGAAATGGTCGATCCGGCTTTCACGTCATTGGGAATACCGCTCTGCGCTACAGCAATCACGCCGTCGCCAATGACCAGGTGACCCGCCACTCCAACCTGCCCGGCTAATACGACGTTCTTCCCAACCACCGTGCTTCCGGCAAGTCCCACTTGAGCGCACAAGAGTGTGTTTTCACCCACCACGCTGGCGTGGCCGATTTGCACCAGGTTGTCGATTTTCGCACCCCGTTTGATGCGCGTCTCTCCAACAGCCGCCCGATCAACCGTCGTATTGGCTCCAATCTCTACATCATCCTCGACGACCACTTTTCCCGATTGGGGAATCTTGAAGTAGGTCCCATCGGCTTGTTTAACGTATCCAAAACCGTCGCTACCAATAGTGACTCCGCTTTGCAAAATAACGTTGTTCCCTATCTGGGATGACTCCCGAATGACAACGTAAGCGTGGCCGAAAAAATTGTCCCCGATGTGTACCCCGGGATAAATTACAGCAGGCCCAACAAGGGTGGCATTTTTTCCAATAACGACATCTTTGTGAACGACAACATAGGGTCCAATGTGCGCATCAGGACCGATTCGTGCGCTCGGATCAATCGCGGATGTATGATGGACACCCGGGCTGAAGCGGGGCGCCTCATAAAAAAGACCAACAGCCTTCGCAAAAGCCAGGTACGGTTGAGCGGTCCGCAATGTCGGTTTTGAAAGCTTCTCGAAATCCTCCTCGACGATGATTGCAGAAGCTGCCGTGGTTTTGGCAAAGGGAACATATTTTTTGTTGGCGACAAAAGTCAGGTCCCCTTCTTCGGCTTCTTCGATGCCAAAAACGCGCCTGATCTCGATTTCGCCATCGCCTTCAAGCCGGCAATCCAAGCGTGTGGCCACTTCCCGCAGCTTCATCCCATAATCTCCTTAGAAGTGCAGATTCGGAGTGAAATTCAGATGGATGTCCTTCGAGTCGACCCAACAAACAATTTACCTGCACGACCCTGGTTCAACCGGACGTAGTGCGCAATGCAGTGCGCAATTGCCAGTGTCGAGCAGCGTGTGCTAGTATACGCGGGTTTTTCCAGCCCGACAAACCGCCGATGGAAGATACTCAAGAGCAGACTCAACATCATAAACTTCACATTCTAAAACACGCCGGGATCATTACTTCCATAACCCTGTTGAGCCGCATCTTCGGTTATCTTCGCGACCAGCGTATTACCTATCTGCTGGGGACCCTGCCATCCAACGACGCTTACACCGTGGCCTATCGCATTCCCAACCTGCTCCGTCGGCTGGTCGCCGAGGGGGCCATGACCGCCTCCTTTATTCCGGTTTTCACACAGATTCTCAAGCAAGAGAGCCGCGAGAAGGTGTGGGAATTCGCCAACAAGTTCTTTTGGACCATGGCCCTGGTGTTAACCGGTTTAGCCGTTTTCGGCATCATTTTCTCGCCATTTTTTGTCGATCTGGTCGCCTCAGGATTTCGAAATACCCCGAGTTACGATCTCACGGTTCATTTGAATCGCATCATTTTCCCCTATGTATTCTTTATCGGCTTGGCGGCCTTGGCTTCGGCTGTTTTGAATACCTTTCACAGTTTTGCGGTTCCGGCCTCAACGCCCATCGCTTTGAATCTTTCCATCATCACATTTTCGTTTTTTGCATTTCGTTTCAAGGAACCCGCCACGGCGCTGGCTCTCGGGGTAGTCGGCGGAGGCATATTGCAGCTGGCCATTCAGATTCCCCAACTCCGAAAGCATGGAATGACGTTCCACTTGGGAATTTCATTTCGTCATCCCGCCATTCGCAAAGTGGCCCGTCTTATGGTGCCGGTATTCTTTGGAGTGGGGGTCGCCCAATTGGGTTTGATCATCGACACTCAGTTTGCTTCGTATCTGTTTCCCGGGGCACAAACGTCTCTCTATGTCGCCGATCGCGTCATGGAATTGATCCTCGGCGGATACGCTATCTCGGTGGCGACCGTCATCTTGCCGCTGCTCTCACAGCAAGCTGCCAGCCGGCAGAT
This sequence comes from Terriglobia bacterium, assembly GCA_028716525.1. Classification (GTDB taxonomy): domain Bacteria; phylum Acidobacteriota; class Terriglobia; order JAIQFV01; family JAIQFV01; genus JAQUPQ01. The sequence continues at coordinate 8,965 of JAQUPQ010000037.1, forward strand.
CGACGGCATGCGGCAAACGCTGGGCTTCTCGCTCCGCATTGTAGCCTTCATCGCGCTTCCTTCGACCGTGGGTCTGGCCGTTCTGCGCCGACCCATCATCGAGGTGTTGTTTCAACACGGCAAATTCAATGCCCAATCCACCGCGATAACCGTGTCCCCTCTCATGTTTTTCGCTGTGGGCTTGTCGGCATTCGCTCTGATTAAAGTGGTTGTCCCCGCATTCTATTCCCTCCACGACACCAAAACGCCGGTCAAGATTGCGGCCTGCGCGCTGGGGTTCAATCTCATCTCTAATTTTCTTGTATCGAGACCTTCCAACGTGGCCGGGCTCATGGGCCACGTCTTTGGTTTTTTTGCCGGGGTCGCAAGCGCCCTGCATATTCCCACCCTGCAAAACGGCGGGTTGGCTCTCTCCACATCCCTGGCTGCTTACTTAAACCTGATTGTGTTGATCTACGTCTTCCAGAAACGCCACGGATCGATTTTCACGCATGAGGTCACACTGTCGTTTGTGAAAGCGGCTATCGCCTCCGTCGCCATGGGAGTGGTGTGTTGGTTTGTCATTCGTATTCCCGGATGGTACTACCACCAACATTTCCTGAAACGGCTTGTGACCTTTATCTTGACCTTGGGTCTGGGCACGGCGACCTATTTTGCATTAGCCCTTTTGATGAAGTGCACGGAAATGCAGGAAGTCTGGGGAATTGCCACACGTCGATCGAAACCCACCACCACCACTTCTTAATTCACATTCTCGGCGATTACCAGCCCCGTCCGAAATTTTTCGGTGTATTCAAACACCGAATGGATTTACTCTCTGCCTATGGAAGAGCACATTGCAGCCTACCTGAATTACATACGGGTCGAGAAGGGTCTGGCGGACAATACCATCGAGGCTTATCAGCGCGATCTGCGGCTTTGGCAGGCTTTTGTATCCACACGGCACAATCTCCGCTTGGAGAAAATAGGACGCGCCGACATCCTTGATTTCCTGCAGTGGCTTTACAAGCGAAAGTTGAACAGCCGCTCCGTGGCACGAATTTTGACGGCCCTCCGGAACTACTTCAAATTCCTTCAACTGGACGGGATCATCGAGAATAATCCGGCCTCCACGGTGGAAGCGCCACGGCTGTGGAAGAAACTACCGAAGTATCTTTCACCCGAGGACGTGGATCGCCTCTTGGAGGCGCCTGACACCTCCGCGCCATTGGGACTGCGCGACAAAGCGATGCTGGAGCTTCTGTACGCCACCGGATTGCGGGTTTCAGAACTTGTTAATTTAAAGTTCAGCGAACTTCACTTGGAACCGGGTTATGTCCAATGTATGGGAAAAGGGAATAAGGAGCGGATCGTCCCATTGGGTCGCTCGGCAGCGGCGGCGGTTGAAAAATACATTTCAGAAGCCCGAGCTCTACTCCTCAAGAAGGCTCGCAGTGATTACCTCTTCGTCACCCAACGCGGCGACCGGATGACCCGCCAAGCATTCTGGGTCATCATTTCACACTGCGGGCTCAAAGCCGGTATTCAAACCAGGTTGACGCCGCACCTCTTACGCCACTCTTTTGCCACCCATTTACTCGAACGGGGCGCCGATCTCCGCTCAGTTCAAACCATGTTGGGACATGCGGATATCTCGACGACGCAGATCTACACGCATGTCATCAACGCACGGCTGCGTGAGATCTATCAAAAACACCATCCGCGCGCATGAGTCCTTCCGCTAAGAGGTGGTTCAAGAAAATTAGGATTTTAGGGCGCTGAGGAAGCTTTTGCCTCGAGGAAGAGTTAATCCGAAATTTTCAGCAATCGTCTGGCCCATATCGGAAAGTGTTTCGCGCGTACCCAAATTCACGTTCCCCCGCGCCGACTTTGAATACGCCAGAAGAGGAACATATTCGCGCGTGTGGTCCGCGGTTTTTAGATAGGTGGGATCGCATCCATGATCGGCCGTAATCAAAAGCAGGTCATCCTGAGGGAACACCTCCAGGAGTTGACCGAGTTGACGGTCAAACTCCTCCAAGGCATTGGCATATCCTTCAACGTCACGGCGGTGTCCGTAGTTCATATCAAAGTCCACCAAGTTGGTGAATATCATGTCGAAGTCATCGGTTTGAGCTGCCGCAATGGTGTGTTCCATGCCCTCGGCATTGTTCTTCATTTTGAGGTGTTCGGTAATTCCTCGCCCGCAATAAATATCCTTAATCTTTCCGACAGCCAGCACCTTCAGACCGTGCTCCTGCATGATATCCAGCAACATGGGTTTGGGCGGATCGATGGCATAATCGTGCCGTCGTTCGGTACGTCGGAAGTTTCCCGGAGTACCGACAAAAGGACGGGCAATAACTCGACCCACGCGGTCAGGTCCATCTAAAATCGCACGCGCAGTCTCACACATTCGATAAAGCTCCGGAACCGGAATGACGTCTTCATGGGCAGCAATCTGAAAGACGCTATCTCCCGAGGTGTAAACGATGGGACACCCGGTCTTCATGTGCTCTTCACCCAGCTCTTTGATGATCTCTGTGCCCGAAGCAGGGTAATTTCCCAGAATGTTTCGACCAATAGCTTTCTCAAAGGGCTCCACGATTCTGGGCGGAAATCCCTGGGGGTATGTCGGAAACGGAACCTCGGTTAGAATTCCGGCCATCTCCCAATGCCCTGCTGCCGTATCCTTTCCGTTCGAGGCCAGGGTCATCTTGCCGTAAGCTCCCAAGGGGTTTTTGCTGGGATCGATATGTGAAAGCGGACGGATATTTCCCAGACCCAGGCTTGCCATGTGAGGCAATCGTAAGGCGCGATACTCGCACACATGACCCAAAGTATCGGTGCCGCCGTCCCCCCAGGCTTCGGCGTCCGGCATGGCACCAATACCCGCGCTGTCCAGGACTATCGCAATCACTCGCTTGAATTTGGACATAGCGTTTCGCCCGAAAATGAATACTCCAATCAGACCAGCAAGATCAGTGGGTTTTTAAGCTTTCGAGAATCCTATCATGAAACTCGCGGGCCTTTTGAATGATTTCAGGCTCGTTCAACGTCAGAACATTACGGTGTCGCATTAAAATGTGCCCGTTCACAATGGTGGTATCCACATCACAGCCTTTAATCGAATAGACCAAGCTCCCGTAGAGATCGTAAGAGGGCACCTCGTTGGGGTGGCTCAGATTCAAGATTATAAGATCTGCTCTCTTGCCCTTTTCCAGGGAGCCGATTTCTTTATCCAGCTTCAATACTTTGGCCCCTTCGATTGTCGCCATCGCCACAGCGCTACGGGCAGGAAGAGCCTTTGGATCCATCAGAGTGATTTTCTGCAGCTTTGACGCAAGATCCATTTCCTCCAGCATGTCGAAATCGTTATTGCTGCCCGCCGGCCCATCGGTGCCCAAACCGACGTCCATACCCGCCTGCAGCATTTTCACTACCGGGGCTACGCCGCTGGCCAGCATCATGTTACTGGACGGATTGTGTGCACATCCCACATCAAAGGTCTTCAGAATAGCAATATCGGTGTCGTTCACCCACACGCAGTGAGCCGCCACTACGGATTTCTCAAGGAAGCCGACGTTCTTGAGGTGCTGAACGGGACGGGCATGGTATTTCGCCTCAATTTGTTGTTCCTCGGCCTTTGTTTCAGCCACATGGATGAGTAGCGGAACGCCGTATTTGTCCGCCAATGCCCTTGCGGCCTTCAAGTGTTCCGGCGACACGGTGAAAGGTGCATGCGGCGCCACGGCCGGCGTGATCAATGGATCGCCCTTGAATTCTTGTATGAACTTTTCGGTAAATGCCTCCATGGCTTCAAACGTCTTGTTGTCGGGGGCGGGAAAGTCGAGCCATGTTTCACCCAACACCCCTCGCAAGCCGGCCTGTTTGGTTGAGCGCGCCACTTCGTCTTCAAAGTAATACATATCGGCAAATGTGGTCGTTCCGGACTTGATCATTTCCAGCGCGCCCAGCAGCGTTCCCCAGTGAACAAAGTCTCTGGTCACATTGCGCGCTTCGGCCGGGAAAATGTAATGCTCCAACCAGTCCTGAAGCGTGAGGTCGTTGGCGATGCCTCGAAAGAGGGACATGGGGATATGGGTATGCGTATTAATCAAGCCCGGCATCGCCAGTTGCCCTTTGGCATTAATGATCTGCCGCGGGTGATAGAGCCTCTCCAATCGTGACTTCGGTCCGACATCAACAATTCGATCCTTGCGAATGGCTACATATCCTTCCTGGATCTGATGCGCCTCAGAATCCATGGTAAGAACAGTGCCGCCCACAATAGCCAGATCAATGGGTTCTTGTGCCACTGCCGGAAGGGCGATGCTTAAAATGAAGACACAAATACTAACGACAATGAAAAGTGTTCTCTTCATGATGAAACCCTCAAGGTTGTTTCTTCAGAAATCCTGAGTCAAAGGGGCGTGGAAGAAGCGTTGTCATGGAGACGATCTCAGTGTCCCCTTCGAGATTTGAAAGGATCACCTCAATATCGCCACAAAACTCCCAGATAATTTGTCGACACGGCCCGCAAGGCGGCGTCAACCGTTTCGTATCAGCCACCACAGCGATCTTGACAAACTGGCGAGCACCCTCCGAAATCGCTTTGAAGATGGCGTTCCGCTCGGCACATATCGTCAACCCGTAGGTGGCATTTTCAACATTGCATCCCGTGAAAATACGTCCATCCCAGGCCAGAAGCGCCGCGCCGACCTTAAAATCAGAAAAAGGTGCATGGGCCCGTTGACGGACCTTAAGAGCCTCGCGGATCAACTTCTTGGTAATCGAATCTATTTTCATTGTCGCCCTTGCAACGATGCCACCGCGGGGATGATCGCGCGCAAAAGACGGATAAAATCCCCCTTGACGCGCTCCCCCGTGAGCATCACTTCTTCATGGTTGATCTTCTCTTTTGAAACACCCGCCGCCATGTTCGTTATGCACGAAATACCCAGACACTTCACGCCCATGTGATTGGCCACAATGACTTCCGGAACCGTAGACATCCCGACCGCGTCGGCCCCCAAGCGCTTCAACATCCGAATTTCTGCCGGAGTTTCATAACTGGGACCGGTCAAAGCGGCATAAACTCCGCGATGCACCGTGAGTCTCAAACGGCGGGCTGAAGACAAAGCGATTTCGCGCATCTTCTTGTTGTAGGCTTCACTCATATCAAAGAAACGGGGTCCAAAGCGGCTCTCATTCGGGCCGATCAGCGGATTTGTGGACTGCAAATTCAGGTGGTCTTCAATGATCATCAAGCGACCCGCTTTGAACCGGCTGTTGATTCCACCCGCCGCGTTCGTGAGGATGAGATGCTTAATGCCAAAACGTGCCAGTACTTTGGTCGGGAAAGTCACTTCCTTCATTGAATAGCCTTCATAGAAGTGAACCCGGCCTTGCATGACTGCGATGGATGTGCCGCCCTCATTCCCGATCACCAGATTCCCGGAATGTCCCTCGACCGTCGATTTCGGAAAATTCGGAATCTCGGAGTACGGAATGACTTCCCGCTTTCCAACCTGGTCGGCAAACGCCCCTAAGCCGGAACCCAGCACCAACGCGATTTTCGGACGCGCTGATGTCCGAGCATTTAAAAACTCAACAGCATCCCGAACTTTATCGAAATCCATCATGCTTTTCTTCCCTCCAAGGGTGTTCATTTAGGTGAGAATTCCTGCGATGGAGGCAGTCAGGAAATTGGCGAGGGTTCCGGCAAGAACCGCCCGCAATCCCAAGCGAGCCAGATCATGACGTCGACTGGGAGCCAAGGCCCCAATGCCGCCAATCTGAATACCGATGGATGAGAAATTAGCAAACCCGCACAAGGCAAACGTCGCAATGGTGAATGAACGCGGATCCAAGACATTCTTCAGATCGCCCAGTCCGCTGTACGCGATGAATTCATTTAAAACCAGGCGCGTGCCCAGCAAATTACCGATGTTGGCACAATCTTTCCAGGGAACACCCATGACCCAGGCCACGGGGGCGAATAACACTCCGAATATCCGCTGCAAGCTCACCGGCTGTCCGTGGAAGGGGATGAACCCCAAGATCCCATTCAGCAAGTAGATGATGGCGATGAATGAAATCAACATGGCCCCGACATTCAGCGCCAAGCTCAAACCCTCGCCGGTCCCGCGAGAGGCCGCATCGATAATGTTTACATCGGTCTTTGCAACTTCCAGCTTTACCTTGCCGGCGGTCTTTGGTTCTCCCGTCTCCGGAACCAACATTTTGGACATCATGATAGTGCCGGGCGCGGTCATGATGACGGCCGTCAAAAGATTTTCGGCTCGCGCCCCAAAAGCAATATAAGCCGCCATGATGCCCCCCGAAATATGGGCCATTCCCGAGGTCATCACGCACATAAGTTCCGATTCCGTCATATCCTCGAGGTAGGGGCGAATCGTCAGAGGCGCTTCGGTCTGTCCCATGAAAATGGATGCCGCCACGTTCAACGACTCGGCGCCGCTCGCCGCCATCAACCAAGTCATCACCTTGGCAAAAATTCGCACGATGAATTGCATGACCCCGAGGTAGTACAGAATCGCAAACAGCGCCGCCACGAAAATAATGGTGGGAAGCACCTGAAGCGCAAAAATGCTGACGAAATTCATGAGAGGATCCGTCGGCGCCAACGGGTGCCCCACCACGCTTTCCATAAATTTGATCATGGCGGCGCGAGATCCCAGTGGTCCAAAAACAAAATTGGATCCGTATTGTGAATACGATAGAAGCTTGTTGATCGCATCCCCCACTCTCTTGAAGAGCATGACTCCCGGAGCCCACTTCAATACCAACAGAGCAAAGGAGATTTGCAGCGTGAATCCCCAGGCAACCGTCTTCCATCGAATGGCTTTGCGATTGGTCGAAAGCAAATAAACAACGAACGGAAAAACCACCAAACCAACCAGCCCGGCAAGGTGAGGCATCGATACCCTCCAAAAAAGGTCAATCGAGCACTTCGTAAATCAAAGGTGGAGCTTTTACTGGGGCGGCAGAAATAAGGTAAGCGGAATTGAGAAGTTCCAAAGCAGAAGCAAGACGCCCTTCATCGTTGTAATACATCGTACACAATGCTTCCCCGGCATTGACGGCGTCGCCGATCTTTTTGTGCAATTGAAGACCGACGGAATGGTCAATCACAGAGTCAACCCGTTCCCGTCCGGCGCCCATCAACATAGCGGCGATCCCGATCTTTTCGGCATGAATTCCGGCCACAAATCCCGACGATATGGAATGGAATCGGAACTGTTTCGAGGCGGCGGGAAGAAGCTTGTAATCCTCAACCACCTTGGGGTTTCCTCCCTGCATTTGAATAACCTTCCGGAATGCCTCCAGACCGGCACCGCTCTTGATAAGCTCATGGACCTTTTGGCGCGCTTCGTCCAGGGTGCGGCTGATTTTTCCCAATACCAACATATGCGCGGCCAGCTCCACCGAAACTTCGGTTAAGTCTTTGGGCCCCCGTCCCTTCAAGGTTTCCAGGGATTCGAAGATTTCCAACGAATTGCCCACCCAATTTCCCAGAGGCTGATTCATGTCGGTGATCAGGCCGACCACACTCTTTCCCATGCCCTTTCCGATGTCGATCATGGTTCGGGCCAGGCGTTTCGAATCTTCCAAAGTCTTCATGAACGCGCCCACCCCGGTCTTCACATCCAGCACCAAGGCATCAATTCCTTCGGCCAGCTTTTTGCTCATGATGGATGCGGAGATGAGCGGATAGCTTTCAACCGTCGCGGTAACGTCGCGCAAAGCATAGAGCTTCTTATCGGCGGGTGCGATGTCTTTGGTCTGTCCGATCAAACCGCAGCGCGCTTCCTTCAGCATGGTGCGAAACTGCGGCAATGACAAATTGACATTGAATCCCGGAATGGATTCCAGTTTATCGAGCGTGCCCCCGGTGTGCCCCAAGCCCCGCCCCGAAATCATCGGAACGTAGATGCCGGCGGCGGCGGCCAGCGGCGCCAGAATAAACGAGGTCTTGTCGCCAACCCCACCTGTGGAATGTTTATCCACCTTGGGTCCCGGCAAATCCGACCAATCCATCGTGGCTCCGGATTGCATCATGGCGTTCGTCAGCGCCACGGTTTCATCGACAGTGGCTCCGTTGAGGAAGAAAGCCATCAATAACGCTGAAGCTTGATAATCCGGAATCAGTTCTTTTGTGTAGTTTGAAACAAAGTGATGAATTTCGGCAGCGGAGAGAGCTTCGCGGTCCCGCTTCTTTCGGATAATATCGACGGCACGCATGAGGAAGGAAATAAAGCCCAAAGATTCAACAGCAAAGAGCGCTCAGACTATGCGAACTACTCCACATTGTCAAGCAATTACAGCCCCTTGGAATTTGACTGAAAATTAGATAATCTCGTGTCTTGGAGCGGTATCCACATTGATCCCGCACCGCTCATGAAGCCTGATTGCAAACATACTAATCACAAGGAAGTCATTCCCATGAAGCGATCTCTCATTCTGCTCTTCCTCGCAATTTGCACCCTGGGCTGTTCCAAACAAAAGTCCCAGAATCAAACTCACTCTCCGGCTGCTCCTAAAGACTTTGCCATCCTGGAGCAGACGTCGAAGGAAACCGGTTGGAAAGCAGCGCTTTCATATGACCCGTCTCCCGCGGTGATCGGCAAAGAGACCGCGTTCACACTTCGCCTCACGAATCCCTCTGGTGCGCCGGTTGACGGAGCGCAGGTGAACTTTGCCCTTCTGATGCCCCTTATGGACATGAAAGCGCAACGTTTTGAGGCAAGGAATTCCGGCGGCGGTATTTACAATGGTACGGGGGCTTTTTCCATGAACGGCATATGGATTGTCCAGGCGAATATTGAAAAAAATAGCGCCAAGGCACACCTTGAATTCGAAGTGCATGTGGGACAGTAGGTTTGGCTTCTCAGAACACCAGCCCGCAGAACTGTACCACCGTTGATAAGCCTTTTCATCGGCTCCGTTTGTACTCTGCTATCCGGTCGCAAGTGATCACTTTTTTCATCTATCCGGTCATGATTTTAGACTCTTGAAGAGACCGAATCCCGCATGCGATAATGTATATTCTTGTCAGGTGAGTGTACGCCCCCTGTGAGAGGGCATTCTGAATCATGGAGTGAAGCGGCCCCCATAATGCCAAATGCTATTGATGTTTCGTTGAAACCGTACGAGATTGTTTTTTGCCACCAACTCGAGGACCACTCCATCCTCTTTGAAATCCGGCTTCCCAGCGACGACGTAGTTTACATGCCGGGAACGCGCCTTCAGGCCCGGGTTTCTGAGAAGAGTCAGGCCCTGGAAGGAACGGTTCGCCGCATCAAACCACTCGACCGTGTCTTCGAGATGGAAATTCCTCTCGACCGGCACTCCGACCCCGAAATCGCCCGGCTAAAAGCGGGCGATTTTTTTGTGTCCATTCAGCCCTCCGAACCCAGCGATAAAGATTTCAACCTGGGGGTCAGCGGGTTTCGCTATTCCGACTTGTATAAGCCCGAGCGCCTGGCAGCTCTCGATCAGCGATTCTGCGCCGAGCTTCAAGTCAAGGATTCTGCCCTGGCGAAGGAATTGCAAGTCTATCGAGAATCCAAAGGCCAGGGAATGCCGGCACTGGCTGAATCGACCTTGCTGATTCGTCTGGCGCCGCACGTCAGTGAGTTCCTTGCGCGCTTGTTTCACATTGAACCTGCCCGTGAACAGCTTCTTGCGCGTGGAAAACGCGAGCAGGCAATTTTCGAAATGAAGTTTTTTGTGCAGCGGCGGGCCCTCAGGAAATACAAGGAGGACGCTGCCAAGCAACTGGATTTTTCAAAACTGGATCTCGAGGTTTCCGCGCTCCAGCGGCTCTTATTTCCCTCCACGCTGAATGTGAAAGATCCCGAGCTGGGATTGGCGCTGATGGTCCAGGAGCTCCTGCGCTTGGAGAAGGCTTATCACCAGGCCCAAGAACATAAGGACGCTGTGGCGGCAGAAGAAGAAGCCGCCGTCAAGCAATTGTACCGCCGCCTAAGATCCGCCAATCACACACCCGCGGCTCTTACCGCGCTCTTCCCTGCCGATTCCTTGGATTTGAGCCCGGATCAGGAACTCGATTTCATATCCCGCTTGCTTGGGGTCATTGAGGATTGGATCGTCGCCGCAACACACGACGAACGCGGAAAATCCAAAGTCGCCGATTGGATCTCCTTCAAAAAACCGGAATCCCTCGATTATCAACACTTGGTTCAAATCACGCGCCCGCGCCCCAATCTGGCTCAACTCCTGGCAGGACCCCTGGAGCGCCTGCGGCGGCGCGATGGTTTCAAACTGACGGATTCTCGCTACGATTACAAACACGTCTTTAATGAAATCGATTATTGCCTCTATTGCCACGATCGGGGCAAAGATTCCTGCTCCAAGGGCCTTCACGAGAAGGACGGGGCCCTCAAAGCCAATCCATTGGGAATTCCACTGGCCGGCTGCCCTCTGGATGAAAAGATTTCCGAGGCCCATTTATTGAAAAAGTCGGGCGATTCGATTGCGGCTCTGAGCGCGATCATCATCGACAATCCCATGCTTCCGGGCACGGGCCACCGTATCTGCAACGATTGCATGAAGAGTTGCATTTTCCAGAAACAGGAGCCGGTCAATATTCCTCAGGCTGAGACAGGAATCTTGACGGATGTTCTGAAGTTACCCTACGGCTTCGAAATCTACACACTCCTGACGCGCTGGAACCCGCTCAATGTGAAGCGCCCCTACGCGCTTCCTTACAACGGAAAAAACGTTCTCGTGGTCGGCCTCGGACCGGCCGGCTATACGCTGGCGCATTACTTGTTAAACGAAGGCTTCGGCGTGGTCGGGATTGACGGATTAAAAATTGAGCCCTTGCCGCGAAGTTTGACAGGCGATGAGAACCTTTTGCCGACGCCCATCGCCGATTGGAATGCCCTCTACCATCAGCTGGACCAACGCATTCTCGAAGGATTTGGCGGGGTCAGCGAATACGGGATCACCGTTCGCTGGGATAAGAACTTTCTTACACTCCTCCATCTATCGCTGGCACGGCGGCTGAAATTCAGAATCTTTGGCGGCATTCGATTTGGAGGAACATTGTCGGTGGAAGACGCCTGGGATTTGGGTTTCCATCACATTGCCATCGCCACGGGCGCCGGAAAACCGACTCAGGTGGGCATGAAAAACAGCCTGATTCGAGGGGTCCGGATGGCCAGCGACTTTCTTATGGCGTTGCAGCTGACGGGCGCATTTAAACGAAATGCCCTGGCCAATTTGCAAATTCAATTGCCGGCCCTGGTCATCGGCGGAGGGCTGACCGCCATCGACACGGCCACCGAATTGATGGCCTACTACCCCATCGAAGTCGAAAAGTTTCTCGATCATTTCAATGAATTGACGACGGAGATCGGCGAGGAAAAAGTCTGGTCCGTGTATAACCCGGAAGAACGGGAGATTGCCGAACGCTTTCTGGAGCATGGCCGGGCTGTAAAGGCCGAGCGTCAACGTGCCCTCCAAGCCCACGAGGCGCCGAATTTTGTCCCCCTGGTACAGCACTGGGGCGGAGTCTATATCTGTTACCGCAAATCCCTCAACGACTCTCCCGCCTACCGGCTGAATCACGAAGAGGTCATCAAATCGCTTGAAGAAGGAATTTTCTACGTTGAAGCCGTTTCTCCTACAGAAGCATTGACGAACAAATTCGGCGCCCTGGATGGCGTTATGTTTGAACGTCAGGCACTCAACGAAAAGGGGCGCTGGAGCGGGACGGGTGAGTTTATCAATCTGCCGGCGCGATCGCTGATGGTCGCCGCCGGAACCAATCCTAACGTCATCTATGAACGGGAGCGTCCCGGGACTTTTGAGTTGGACGAACGCAAGGAATTCTTTAAAGGGTTCCGTTTGGAAAAACGCGCTAAGTCCGACTCCGACGGCGACACAGGAGGAGAATTTGAGTTGGTCGCCGGCGAGGATGCCGGCATTCCGGCCTTTTTCACGTCCTATCACAGCCCCTCGCCGGATTCCAAGGGCGAAGGTCGATATATCACCTACTATGGCGACAACCATCCCGTCTTTGAGGGAAATGTAGTTAAGGCCATGGCCTCGGCAAAATTCGGATATCCCAATATCGTTCAGGTTTTTGAAAAGCATTTGAAGGGCCTGAGTCCCGAGGATCAACCGAAGCGCGAAGAACAGTTTCGGAATCTCATCCAACGCCTCGACGAGGAGTTGTGCCCGCGTGTGGTTGAGGTCGTCCGCCTTACGCCCACCATCGTGGAGGTCATCGTCCGGGCGCGTATGCAAGCCCGGAAGTTCAGGCCGGGCCAGTTCTTCCGGCTCCAGAACTACGAGGTCGACTCTCCGCACATCGACGATTCCACGTTGATGATGGAGGGAATCGCGCTCACCGGCGCCTGGGTCGATCGAAGTAAGGGGCTTTTGTCCATGATTGTTCTGGAGATGGGTGTCAGTTCCCGGCTGGTCGCGACCCTCAAACCCGGCCAACCCGTTGTGGTCATGGGTCCCACAGGAACGCCCACAGAAATCCCCCGCGATGAAACCGTACTTCTGGCCGGCGGCGGCCTTGGGAATGCTGTGCTGTTCTCCATCGCCAAGGCGCTCAAGGAAAACAAATGCCGGGTGATTTATTTTGCGGGTTACAAGAAGAAGCAGGATTTTTACAAGCGCGAAGAAATCGAGTCGTCAACCGACCAGGTCATCTACAGCGTGGATGACGGAGACATGATTGAGGCGCAGCGTCCGGGTGATCGGACATTTCGCGGCAACATTGTGCAAGCCATGAAAAGCTACGCCGACGGTGTACTGGAACCCCAGGGAGGTCAGCCGCGTTTCGATTTTCACGAAGTCCACCGCATTATTGCGATTGGGAGTGATCGTATGATGGGTGCCGTCAAGGTGGCCCGCCGAACGGTGCTGTGCGATTATCTCGATCCTCGGCATACCGCCATCGCTTCCATCAACTCGCCTATGCAATGCATGATGAAAGAAGTGTGCGCTCAGTGTTTGCAAATGCACGTGGATCCGGACTCCGGCGAACCGACGGGCCCGGTCTTCTCCTGTTTCAATCAGGATCAACCCATGGATGAGGTGGATTTCAAGAACCTCAATGATCGTCTGCGACAGAATACTGTCCAAGAAAAACTCGGAAATCTCTGGTTCGATCACCTGCTCAAGAAACGTCCGGATGTGATTCTTGTTTGAGATGCATTTGCAGCTGCTCACTTACCGAATTTCATACCGCCCAGCCGCTTATCCCAGCCTGTGGCCAAAACGAGGCATATTCACATGAACATTCGATCCCTCTTTCGTATGCTTTCTATCTCCCTGCTTTCGTGTCCTCTGCTCACCCTGGGTGCTCCACCCACATCACCGCCGGTCAAAAATCCTGTGGTCCTCATGCAAACTTCCATGGGCGACATCAAAATCGAGCTTTTCCAGGACAGGGCTCCGATTACTGTAAAGAATTTTCTGGATTACGCCCGGATGGGATTTTTTAATGGAACAACGTTTCATCGCGTTATTCGTGGTTTTATGATCCAGGGCGGCGGCGTTACGTCCGATCTGCACGAAAAGGCCACGCGTTCGGCCATAAAGAACGAAGCCACCAACGGCCTCTCCAACCTTCGAGGCACCGTTTCCATGGCGCGCGAAGAGGAGCCCAACACCGCTACGGCCCAGTTCTTTATCAACCTGGTGGATAACACTCGCCTCGACCATACCGGAAACACCGGACGATCTTTTGGCTACGCCGTTTTCGGAAAAGTAATTGAAGGCATGGAGGTGGTCGATAAGATAGGAGTTCAACCCACTAAGAGCGTCAATCAGGAATACAAGAACGTGCCGATGACTGCGATTGTCATCAAATCCGTCAAGATCATTTCAAACTAGGGTGTGCTCTTCAGCCGCGAAAATAGGTGTCGGGTGTCCCCGGCCCGTTCCCGGAGCGAAGCGCCGGGGCGGGCAGGTGCCGGGGAGAGTCTTTTGCTCACAAAACATCCGGAGGGTTCTTTGCGCAGTCTCGGCGACCTCAGCGTCTCCGCGGTGAACGGTCGTCCAAGGACCGAATCATTTGTTTTCATGCTCCTGGGCGCCACAAAGGCGCGTGAGCAAGCGCATTGAGAATCCTGTGGCTCCATCTGCAGATGGAGTGTCCATGTTTCAGGTCCAGGATAAGCCGAAACAAAACCACGCGCCTAGTGCGGCAAACCAAAAATGAAGTAGATTGCGCAGACCACCCCCAGGGTTATTGATCCCCAATTGAGTTCCTTGATCCGTCCGGTGAAAATCTTCATCAACGGGTAGATCAACAGCCCGGCCGTCAAACCATTTCCGATATTGTAAGTGAACAGCATCATCACGATAGTGGCAAACGCCGGGACCAGTTCCGTCATATCCTCGAAATCAATTCGACGCACGGCACCCAACATCAAGACACCCACGGCAATCAAAGCGGGCCCGTAAGCATAACGCAGCTCTTGCAAAGGCTCGAGCAGCGGAATGAAAAAAAGCGACCCGCCGAACAGGAAGGCACAGGTCACGGCAGCCAGCCCTGTGCGGGCTCCTTCACGAATTCCCGTAGCCGATTCAATGTAGGCGCCGCTCGTGGACGTTCCGACCAAAGCACTGAACATACAGGTCGTTGCATCCACCATCATGGGCTTCTCGATCTCCGGAAAATTTCCCTTCTCATCAATCATATTTCCTGCCGCTCCAACGCCCACCAAGGTGCCCAAGGTATCCAGAAAACTCATCAGGAACAATGTCAATAAAATGGGAAGGAATGCAATCTTGAATACACCCGCGAGATCGAGGTGAAAAGCCAGGGCGGAAAGACTGTATTGACCCGCAAAAGGCAACGCCGTGATAGCTTGAGGGGCGTGTCCGTAACCCAACATTGATCCGACAATGGCCGTGGCCGCAATTCCGATGAGAATGGCGCCACGAACACGACGGTAAAGAAGAACCGAAATAATCAGAAAACCCAGGATGGCCAACAAGACAGGAACTTCTCTGAGATTTCCAATTTTGACGGGCACATCCGGTGAATGGAGGATCGAAGAATTCGGCACCAATAAAGCTTCGACAGGCATTCCGGCGACGAAACTGGTCACAATGCCCGTTTCATACAATCCGATGAAAGCCAGAAAGAGCCCGATGCCTACGGCGAAACTCTGTTTCAAACTACTGGAGATGGAATTGGCCAGCCAGGAGCGGATCTTGAACGCCGTAATCAATGCAAACACAGCCCCGCTCACAAAGACGGTCCCCAGGCGTGTTTGCCAACCCACGCCCATGGTCGCCAGGCCAAAGGCGATGAAGGCGTTTTCCCCCATGTAAGGCGCCACCGCTATCGGACGGTTGGCGTATACACCCATCAACAGGCATCCGAAGATCGCCGACAGGATTGTAGCCACTGTGCTCGGGCCTTTGGGGATCCCCGCAAAACTCAATATGGCCGGATTCACCACGATGATATAAGCCATCGTCACAAAAGTGGTGATGCCGCCAAGAATTTCTGTTCGGATATTGGTTTGATTTTCGCGAAGCTTGAAAAGCCTCTCCCACATATGGCGCACAGCATATGGAGGCCCATCCAGGGTGTCAAATTAAATTTCCAGCCACAATCAGTGCGGCTTCGTTGGCGAAGAATCCGATACGCCTCAACTCAAAACCGTTGTAGACTTCAAGTCGGATATCGCACCACGATTGGCTCTTGATCTTGCGGATGTTGCGTTTGCAAGAAACACATTAGCTGGAGGTTCAATAGGCTCATGTTTGGTCTTCCTTGCAGGGTTACTCGCTTAAGCATCATCTTCGTTCTTTCATCTGTGATTCCGTTCTCCTTCACGTTGGGTGCAGAAGCCACACGGAAAATCTCTGCCCCGTCCAATTCAAGAACAAGCGCACGAACTGCGGCCTCTCGCTCGCGTTTGCCGATTGTGAAGCCAGAAACTGTCGGGCTATCCGGTTCCCAACTGGCTCGTATTGACGACGCTGTCAAAGACGCGATTGAGCACCATGAGACTCCCGGTGCCGTCGTTTTGGTGGGTCACCGCGGAAGGATTGTGTTTCGAAAGGCCTATGGCAACCGTTCGTTAGAGCCTGAAGTTCGTCCCATGCTGGTTTCCACCGTCTTTGATATGGCTTCCTTGACGAAGGTTGTGGCTACCGCTACTTCCATGATGATTCTTTTGGAACGCGGCAAATATCGGCTGGATGATCCTGCTTCAAAGTATCTTCCGGAATTTGCTCCGCCCCGGAAGGACTCAGCAACATCTGGACGGCCGGCAAATGTCGCTTGGGATCCTCAAGACAAGAGCCACATCACCCTCCGTCAGTTGATGACCCATCTTTCCGGATTGAAACCCGACTTTGATCTGTCGCAGAAATGGACCGGCTACGCAGAAGCCATCCGACACCTGGGTGACGAAACACTTCAGGCACGACCGGGAACCAAATTCACTTACAGCGATCTGAACTACATCGCGCTGGGCGAAATTGTTCATCGCCTATCCGGAGAACCCCTGGATCAGTTTTCCGAACAAAACATCTTCAAACCCCTGGGCATGCGTGACACCTCTTTCACACCCGGCGAGCCGCATCGTGAACGTGCAGCACCCACGGAAAGGCGATCCGGCACTGAATCTTACTTGGGAGGCAGCCCTGCCACTTCGGGCCCGAACGAATTTCGGCAGGGCGAAGTGCATGATCCCACGGCTTGGCGCATGGGAGGTGTGGCAGGCCATGCCGGTTTGTTTTCTACGGCCGACGATTTGGCGGTTTTTTGTCAGATGATTCTGAACCATGGAGAATTCAGCGGAGTCCGTATCTTGAGTCCCCTGGGCGTCAAGACCATGACCACCAATCAAGTGCCGGCTGCCCTATCCCACGATGCTCCATCAGATTCCCATGTGGCTCGTGGGATCGGATGGGATATCGTGTCGTCGTATTCCAGCAACAGAGGCGATTTGTTGCCGCCTAATTCGTTCGGCCACACCGGATTTACGGGCACGTCCTTATGGATTGACCCTTCCACCCAAACCTTCGTCATCATTCTCACCAATCGCGTTCACCCCAACGGGAAAGGCAATGTCACAGCTCTGCGAGCGAGGATCGCAAACATTGTTGCAGCCTCGATCCAGGAGATAAGGTGATCGGGCAATGCTCAATCCCTTGTGGATAGACATATCGAGCGGCTAATTCTCGAGGAATCATCTCTTGCAGGTATCTGTCAACACTCCTTCGACAGAAAAGCCGGCCGCTGGAAGTCGATCCTGGCGTGCTTGCGAATTTCCATTAAATCCTTTATAAAGTTTCCTATGCTCAAAAGGTCGATCTTTCAAAACCCCGAAGCCGTGGAACGGGGTCTGGAGCTGCCCAATGTGATCTCTTTTCGATTTGTGGGCCCCTCGGATCACAAGTATTACTCCAAACTTTTGGGAGCGATTGAAAGCGCGGTCCAGCGCGCTCAGATCAAACGCCAGGTGGAACGTGCTTCTCGAACCGGGCGATATATTTCCTACCAATTCGATATTTTTTGCACCGACATGCAAGAGGTCGAATCCATTTACCGCGCAGTCGGAAAGCTTACCGACACCAAGTTTGTTTTATAAGAGTGGGGACAGACACCTCTCGCACATTCGCATAGGGCTATTGATGGTTTTGGTGTCTGTCCCCTCTTTCTTAACCGGCCGCACAGGCTTGCCGCTTGGTCCTGATATGGTCTACCATGACCACGCTGCTAATCACGCCGAATACTTAGGAGTTGTTGATGAAACTAAAGGGATCGACAGCAGTCGTCACCGGAGGCGCTTTGCGAGTGGGTCGGGAGATTGCCCTTCGGCTCGCGGAGCGAGGCGCCAATGTTGCCATCATTTATAATCGATCAGCAGAGGCGGCCCTGAAAACTGTTAACGAAATCGAGGCGCACGGAGTTCAAGCAAGAGCGGTCCAGTGTGACGTCAGCCGTGTCGATCAGACTAAAGACGTGATTAATTCACTCGCGGCTGAATTTGGCTCTCTCGACGTGCTTGTAAACAATGCCGCTATTTACGAGAAAACTCCGCTTCCTGCCTTGACCGAGGATGAATGGGATCGTCACATCGACATCAACTTAAAGGGCTCTTTTTTCTGTGCCAAATTCGCCGGCGAGATTATGTTGCGACAGCAGCGGGGCAAGATCATAAATTTTGCCGACTGGTCAGGCGTGCGCCCCTATGCCGATTACCTTCCCTACTGCATTTCCAAGGCGGGCGTAATTGCTATGACTCGCGGTTTGGCCAAATCTCTGGCACCCCATGTCCAAGTCAACTGCATTGCTCCCGGGCCTATTCTCCTTCCTGCGGATTTTACGGAGGAAGAGCGGGAAGCAATTATCAAGGCGACGCCCTTGAAACGTATCGGCTCACCCCAGGATATTGCCGCAACTGTGATCTTTCTTGTCGAAGGATCCGATTTCATCACTGGAACAATGATCACGGTCGACGGGGGTCGATTGATAGCTTAGAAATCAGCGGCAAGTGACGAGTGGCCAGCGAAAAGAGGAGTCTTGAATATTCCATCTATTCACCCGATACCGGAAGCCCTTGAAGCATTACGCCGGCTTTATTTCCTTGATCGCATGGAGGACGCACTGAATGTATAAAGTCACAAAGGAACTTCACTTCTGCTATGGACACCGCCTGTTGAATTACCAGGGCATTTGCATGCATCCACACGGGCACAATTCAAAAGTGGAGGTGGAGTTGACGCTCTCCGACCTCGACGACCGGCACATGGTGGTTGATTTTGGAGATATCAAACGAAGCATTCAGACCTGGATCGACGATAACCTGGACCACAAAATGGTCCTTCACAAGGATGATCCCTTAGTCGGTGTTCTCAAACAGCTTCGGGAGCCCATGTTCTTACTCAACACCAATCCTACCGCCGAGAGTTTGGCCCGCCTGATCTTTGAATTTGCTGCGGCAAAAGGTTTTCCGGTGAGCGAGGTACGCCTGTGGGAGGGCTTTACATCCTATGCCTCCTACAGCCATTCCGACGCCATATCCAAGAGCGAACCCGTAGCCTACGAACGAGCCTGATTCGCTATAATCGCGCCAATTGAATCTGCCGACCGCCGCATTCTTCCCATTGCATATCAGCCGCTCTGCAGCCGCGGGTTGCCGGGGCGGCATCATCGTTGCCTCGAGCATGAAGAAATGAATGGTGTTTGAAGTGATGAATCGCCGAGCATGAAGAGCCCCAAGTATTTGGGGCGATATAATCGTAGCCTGAGGCGCAAGCAAATCAACTGGTGCGAACAGCTCGATTGTTGGCTGCAGCACAACCCCGAATAATTAACGGGAGATAGCGTCACTGAATCCGGAATTGATGAGATGCATATGTGCCTGCATTCGAAGAACGTTGCTCGTCCTCGGCGCAGAAGCCCCGCTTTGCGGGGCGATATAACCGTAGCCTGAGGCGTAAGCCTCAGGTGTGAGATGCGCCGAGAAAGTTTTCAGTCCGCCTGGGCGGACGGCATAGAACAGCCCCAAGGGTTTGCGAGAGCTTTGCGGTAGCCTGATGCGCCAACCGACACCGCCTCCAGCCGCAAAGTCGAACAAGGCGGAGTGTTTGCCGATAAGGCAGCCCCGCTTTGGCGGGGCGATATAATCGTAGCCTGAGGCGTAAGCCTCGGGTGTGAGACGCGCCGCATTCTTCTCAGTCCGCCTTGGCGGACGGCATAGGACCACTCCTCAATTCCAGATATACCGCTCGTCGTATTCAATCCCGTGGGCCTTCAATAGCCTCACAAACTCCTCCTGAAAACTGACTCGCCGGTGATGCTCCTTCTGATTTTGAATATACGTTCGCACTCGGTCAATTTGTGAATGACTCACGGTCGTTCCGAAATATCCGCGTTGCCATTCAAAATCTCGCCGCTTCCTCCATTTCTCATGAATCCACTTCGATGAATTGCACTTCAAAATCCTAAGAGCCGCGGCCGGCGATTGATCGGCTCGGAGCGCGAAGAGCAGGTGTACGTGATCTTCGGTTCCATTGCCTTCCAACAGTCGTCCCCCTGTCTCTTGGAGAATTCCCGCCAGGTAGGCATAAAGCTCTGGTTCCCAGTCCGGGGTGATCAATCGGCTTCGATTCTTGGTGCTGAAGACAGCGTGATAACGGAAGGCAGTAAAACTGCTGGCCATAGATAAACCCGTCGCGGGGGTAGGTTGGAAACATGTTGGGGGGAGTATCACGCGAATAATAGCACTCTTTAAACGGGGGATTTGTTATTTCGCTTGGATGCCTATGCCGTCCGCCAGGGCGGACTCGGAACAACTCCGAACATCCGTTACCTGAGGCTTACGCCTCAGGCTACGACTATCTCGCCCCGCAAAGCGGGGCTATTCTATGTCGTCCGCCCAGGCGGATTGAAAACTTTCTCGGCGCATCTCACACTTGAGGCTCACGCCTCAGGCTACGACTATATCGCCCCGCCAAAGCGGGGCTCCCCTGGCGGCCGCAGTCCGCACTTTTCGACTCCGCCCCTGGAGTCAACTATTCATTCACGCCTCAGGGTACGACTATCTCGCCCCGCCAAAGCGGGGCTATTCTATGTCGTCCGCCAAGGCGGACTGAAGACATTCTTGGGGGCGTCTCCAAACCTGAGGCTTACGCCTCAGGCTACGACTATGTCGCCCCGCCAAAGCGGGGCTATTCTATGTCGTCCGCCAAGCGGACTGAAGACATTCTTGGGGGCGCCTCTCAAACCTGAGGCTCACGCCTCAGGCTACGACTATCTCGCCCCGCCAAGCGGGGCTATTCTATGTCGTCCGCCAAGGCGGACTGAAGACATTCTTGGGGGCGTCTCCAAACCTGAGGCTCACGCCTCAGGCTACGGTTATATCGCCCCGCAAAGCGGGGCTCTTCCAGGGAAACTGTCTTCAGATTGGGAAAAGACAACCGCTCTCGGGGGCTTGCAAGTTGAAGAGGAAATCCCGAATATCCACATGCTCTCAATCAAGCCTACAACACTTGCCGCTGCCGACGATTTCCACTTACTTGACTCTGCGGTAATTGTGAGGCGTGCACCATCGGTCTGGTGGGAGGGATTTGTTGCTCTAGCGCCGCCTCCACGTTCCATTCGGTCTGAATCCCATTATGAACAACCGCAGAGATGACGCGACCAGGATCGCCGAGATCACTCCATCCCAAGCCATCGGCGCGCAGAACAGCCAGCCGTTCCGGGCGCGCCGCCAAAACGTCTTGAGAAAAATTTACGATCTTGATCCGCGCATAGAGCTCTTCCAAAGCCATGGGGTCGGCCTCTTGAAGACAGGAGCTCGTCAAGTAGAATGTTTGGAATATGGCAGGAAGAGCCTGCGACGTCAAATCCAGGAACGCTTGGATCCGGCCGACCATGATAAAGGTATTCCACAGACAGCCCCGTCGAATCAAGGCGGACGCCAAGGGGACGGATGGTTTTTCCCAAAAGCGTCTGACCCGAAACATCGCTTTATCCGAACTCTCAGAAAACGGCATGCCGGGTTGAATCCACCCATACTCGGCCTCTGGGGATGCAGGTCGAATCCCCAAGACAATCACTGCATTCGGATGTGATTCCGCCGCACGAAATGCGGCGCCCACGTGCCTCTGCAGAACAGATTCTGAGGAAAAATAATGATCCGATGGAAAAAACGCCACCATGGCATCGGGATCGAGATGTTGCACTCGGGCCAAAGCATACAAAACAGCCGGCAGGGTTCCCCGGTTAAACGGTTGAACCAGCACGCGTGCGGGTTCAAGATCCTGGACTTCATCAAAGTAAAAGAGCTCATGCGCCTTGGTCAGCACGACCAGCGTTTGTCGAGCTGCGATCATTCCGGAGACCCGGCTACGCGTCTGCTGCAGGAGCGTTTCGCTCCCCATGACACGGCAGAATTGTTTGGGCCGCTCATCCCCGGAAATGCGGCGCGTCAGCGGCAGCAGGCGTTTTCCATCACCGCCGGCAAGAACCACGCCCCAACGATGGTCTACCCTTCGGCTTTTATCGACTTTTCCGGAGCAACCCATCTTCGTCATGGCGATCAGCAGCCTCACAAAAGTACTCCGCCGGCCTCAACCGTCACTCCAATCGCCTTGACCAAAACCATTCCCTTATCCGGGTCGATCACGGCGACTCATGGCTTCGTGGATTGACGCCAATAACACGTCCGAAGCAAACGGCTTATTGAGAAAAGCCACAGCGCCCGCCTCAATCACTTGGCTGCGGATCGGTTCGTCATCGTATGCCGCTACAAAAATAATCGGCACGCGAGCGTTCTCTGAATTCAAGTGATGTTGCAACTCCAAGCCGCTCATCCCGGGCATACGCACATCCAAGATCAGGCACTCTGTTTCATTGAGAGCCCCTGAAGTCAGAAACAGCTCCGCCGAAGGAAACAATTCCGCCCGGTAGCCGGCGGACCGGAGCAAGGTCGCGGTTGCGTCCCGCACCGATTCATCGTCGTCAATTACTGAAATCAATCAAGCCCTCCAGATCAATCATATGGTCTTTGATTTCGGGACAACCTTTTGTTATGAGACATCCGTGTGCGAACCTGATTGAACTGGTGCAACCCCAGCACGTAGTCTTGAAGCGCCTGAGACTCTGCCAAACGAGCCCGTCTCAGTACTTCCCAGCCCTGAGAAGGTCGGCCGCTTTCCCTGTGCCTTCCTTCGAGTATCCTTTGATGCAATAAACGCGCGGCTTCATAGCGGTTCTTCATGACTTCAAGCTTTAGACGGCTTGCGCTCTCAGTCATCTCCGCCATAGCCAACACAGATCCGCTTTCCTTAATCTGTATGCACTCTTTTTCGGACATAAGCGATTTAGTGTTTGATTCCGGATCTGAAGCTCACCTTCTGTACATCCTCACATCCTTGTTTTGGATCACTTCGCTTCGGCTAGGTGCACAACCCCGCCCCGGGATCTACGGGGTCAGCACCGCTTCACCGCCATGAGCGACTGCGCTTGCTTCGGCCACTCCACACACGTCGGCGACCAAGCTATATTGCTTACGTGTTTGAAGCATCTTGATTCGGGCTTCATATGCCCGGGCCCGATGTTCATGCCGGATCGCCTCACCGTTGTACCAAACCAGCAACGCGTAATGGAGGCACACCATTCCAATGCCAATAGCTCCCCCCAGGGCTGCCAAAATTCCTGCAATCTGAATGACCCAATCTGCCAGACTCATGCCCATGGAAACCCCCAAGCCTCTTCAAAAAAAGCGGAGTTCGGCACAAATTCCGAATTCCGCCAGCGGAAACCCCTTCTCAGCCCTTGGCGGCCTTGGCCTTCTTGGTCATTTGGGAGAAGGCTTCGCGGGAGCGCCGTTCGAGTTCTTCCGGCGACACTTCTTCGATGTGCTGGCCCAAGGCCCAGCTATGTCCGAAGGGATCGGTGACCTGACCGTAGCGATCGCCCCAGAACATATCGGCAAGCGGCATCGTCACAGTCGCACCTGCTCCTACCGCCCGTTTGAACAATTCGTCCACGTTCTCCTGGTAAAGATTTAGCGTTACGCTGGTGCCTCCGAGCGTTTGTGGAGAGCTGCAGCTTCCCATTCCCGGAAACTCATCGGCCAACATGATGATGGAGTCTCCGACACGCAACTCGGCATGCATAATCTTGCCATCAGGAGTCTTGTGAACTCCTTTCACTTCCGCCCCAAATGCTTCGCGATAAAAATCAATGGCTTTTTGGGCACCGTTCACCACCAAGTGAGGGGTGATCGTGTGTTCGCCGGATCGAACCGGCTTAACTTGACTTGACATAGTCTCTCTCCTCTCTCGCTCCGCAGCAGTTATTTCTCTCAATCATAATTCCGTTTCTCGGCGGTCAACCGCAGGTCGGTTCTCACGGTCATGCCATTCATAGTTTTCAGGCCTCCCACTGTTTCATTCAATCGCCTACTTACGCGATCGGCAGGGCTTAAGGAGGGATAAGCAGGAGGCCTGAAAATGGGCCGCACCGTACCCTCGCCGCTGAACAGGAGCAAGTTCCCAACGTCAACATGGCGGCGAGGGTCTGGCGCGTCCCTAACTCGGCTCGACGGAAACCACCCTCATGGTGTCACCTCTTACAATGCCGGTGATTCTAATTTCTCCGTCTTCCACAACAAACTGACTCTCGCTTGTTCTCAAAGATCTTCGGGTCGTAGTGCAAGGCTCGATTTGATAGCCCACCGATCGGAACAGCGCCTTTGCGGATTCGCGGACAGATTCGTCATCACCCACAATTGAGATCCACCGCATCTCTCGACGCACTGTGACCCCCAATATTCATCAATTCGCCTGGCGTTCGTCCTCACCGGGTCCAAACATCTCCCGATGATTTCTCAGTTCCTCTTCCGCTCGAAACCAATCCTCATCCGGGGACCCGATCGGACACCCGCGTTCGTTCCAGAGCCGATATGCAAGTTCTGAGATTCTCTCCAAAGAAATGCTCGCGGCCGTATCTCGTCGTGGCCTCTCCACTAGAGTCATTCCTTGTTTTCTCATTGGTAGCACCTCCCAGTCCCATTGATGTAATTCTTGGGAGCATCATTACAGCGGGCAATAATTGATCTGCCCCTTTCACACTGCTGGCTTGGGCATCGGTTCTCCGCGGCCCTGGAGGTCTTCGGCGAACATCAAAACGGTTTCGCCTTCGAAATTAACCTCGATCAGGCCCTCCGCATCGTTCAGAGGCGACCTCACATCGATAACGGACTCGCTCGGAACCGTAATGATCTTCCGTGCAATCCTCCCCATAAGGGGAACTCTTTCGATAATGATTGCCGAAGTTGCGTTCTTCATCACATAGCGCCGCGCTGGGCTTGGCATAATATTCTCGCAAGCAACTAAATTGGGGTTGGAGCGGAAGAACCGGAGAGAGGCCGTTTGTGTTTTTCTCAGACCATGCAGCGTCTGCCGCCCACCAGCAACCGACGTCTGCCGCCACCGCTCACTACGGCCTCTCTTCTTCCTCCCTACAGGAGCAACGATAGTCCGAGCGTCGGGGAATATCAATTCGACATTGGGCGATTTTAGCTAGACGTTAGTATAGGTTGGCTTAACAGTCGATTGGGCAGGACATACTTGTAAATTCCAAATTCCAAAACCAAATTCCAAGCAAAAACCAAATTCCAAATCTCAAACTATAGCGTGATTACTCGTTCCTGATAACACCAGAGGATCCAGCTGCATGAATGAGAACTTCCTCTGACGGCGGCTGTTGATGCAGTTCCGACCTGCGCAATGTCATTGTGAGAAGACAAAATCCCCCTTGGGGGATGAAAGAATCGTAGCCTGGGCCGTGAGGCCCAGGACACCGACTCGAAACCGAGCAAGCTCCCGAAGGGAGCGACATAAACGAATCGGATCCCGATCCCTTAGCATCAACTCATTCAGATTGGATAGTGAATTGTGGTTTTTGCTTGGATTTTGGATTTTGGAATTTATCAGTGCCGGACTGCCAATTCTCAATGAGGGCCCGGCATTCTAAGTTTGTCAGCCATACGCAACAAATCAGGAAGAGAGACCGCTTGCATCTTATGCATCACGCGACCGCGATGCAATTTAACGGTGGCCTCGCTGGTTCCCAACTCCCCGGCGATCTGCTTGTTCAAAAGGCCTCGAACTACCAGGGCCATTACTTCCTGTTCGCGGGGTGTGAGGGTTTCATAACGATCTCGATATTCTGCCTTCTCCGCCTGTTGCGCCCGCACCTCGCGATCCCGCTCCAAGGCTAACCGGACGGCGTCCAGAAGATCCTGATCGCGAAATGGTTTGGTCAAAAACTCCACCGCTCCGGCCTTCATGGCGCGTACCGACATCTGAATATCGCCATGGCCCGTGAGGAAGACGATCGGGATATTCACGTTGGCTTCAGCAATTTTCCGCTGCACATCCAGCCCGCTCAAGCCCGGCAGTCTCACATCCAGGATAAGGCAACTCGGGACGTCGGAGCGCTGTCTTGACAAAAACTCTTGCGCGCTGCCAAAGGTCTCGACTTCCAGCCCCACAGACCTCAACAGATTCTTCAATGCTCTCCGGACTGAATGATCGTCGTCCACGACATAAACAGCCGTATGGTCCGGGCTCATGCCTGACCCTCACTTTCTGACGGTAGACTGAATCGGACCGACAATCCCGGTCCGTCGTTTGCCTCGGCCCAAATTCGGCCCCCATGGGCTTCAATGATGGATCGATTGATGGTCAGACCCAACCCCATACCATTGGATTTAGTCGTGAAGAAAGCGTCGAAAATCCTGTTAATGTCCTGCTGCTTGACCCCCATACCGGAATCTCGCACCGTCACAAGAACGCCGGGGCGTCCATCCGGACCGGCGCACTTTTCTGAACTCACGAGCAATTCGTGTGATCGACCTAAGGCCAAGGCCATGGCGTCCCGGCTGTTTATCATCAAATGCAAAACCACTTGCTGCAATTGGACCCGATCACCCCGCACTGCAGGGAGTCCGGTGCCAAGTTTGACTCGCATCGAAACTTCGCACCTTTGCAACTCAGTCTTCGCTAAAGCGATGGCCTCTTGAACTACTTCATTGATATCGAAGATCGCCATCTCGTGTTCGTCTTTCTTCAAGAAGCTCCGAATGCGGCGAATGACCTCACCGGCTCGATTCCCATCCCGGACGATCAGTGCCAGGGATTCCTTCACCTCGGGAAGGTTGGGCGTCCTGCTGCCAAGCCAGCGGAGACCCGCCTCGGCATTGGTGACGATGCCGGCGAGCGGTTGATTGACCTCGTGGGCGATGGAGGTGGCCAGCTCGCCCACCGTCAAGGCCCGCAACACTTGCGCCAGCTCCGCCTCCAATTCCCGAGCTCTCCTCTCAGAAGCCAACGTCTGCTCGTTTCGAAGCCCCTCGAGGCGCTGCTGTTCCAACCGTTGGGTAATATCCTCGATCGCCAGAAGGATAGTTTCGTCATAGGGTGCAGGCTGCCGGATCACCCGACCGCTGAGCAGCATCGTCTTCCGCCCGATGCTTTCAAATTCATGTTCCACCATAAAATCATTGAATCCCCCGGCGTCCGGAAGAATTTCCTCCAGCGCCTCCCGCAGCTTAGGGATGTTCCATTGTCGATTGCCGAGATCGTAGATGAAACGATCCTTTGTCTCGGCCTCGGTGACCCTGAAGGTTTTGTAAAATGCCCGATTTACCCTCCGGATCTTGAGGTCTTTACTCAAAATCACGAGAGGTTGTCCAACGGTTTCGACGACCGCCTCAGCATAGTCCCGGGAATGCTTGATGGCATCGATATCGTGCAGCACCAAGAGAGCCCCGTCTATTTTATGGTCCACTTTGTATGGCAACACCTGAAGTAAATACCCGCGACCATCCACTCCCTGAATCTCTCGCTCCCCGGGAGTAGCCCCTTTGACCACGCTGCGGAGCAATTCCAGCAGGTCCGGCACATCAATATTGGGCTTCAAATCAGAGATTAATCGCCCCACGTCGGACTCGATGAGATTCAGCATGGGTTCGATGGTGCGGGTGAAACGCCGGATCTTCAGGTCTTTTCCGACCATGACCAAAGGCACTGTAATACTGGTCAGCACGTTCGATAGGTCGCTGTTTACTTCAGTCAATGCGGCGTTACGAATTCTCAACTCCTCATTGACCGTATTCAATTCCTCATTAGCGGATTGCAGCTCTTCTTTGGCTGTTTCCAACTCTTCGTTGCTTGCCTGCGCTTCCTCGTTGGCGGATTTGAGTTCCTCGGAAGCGGCCTCCTGCTCTTCGATGATGGATTGAAGATATTCCCTGGTCGCCGCCAGCTCCTCTTTAAGATGGACGTTCTCCCGCCGCACGCGCACTCCGGCGGCCTTGGACGGTTTGGCGAGGCGGTTCACCTGCTCATCGGCACGGAGACCGGCCGGCGCTGTTGTTGCGTTGATCTCCTCAAACAGAACCATGAAATGCCGCGCCTTGGCACGAACCGGCCCCTTGATGGGAATGACCTTGAGATGAACCTCTTTGAATTGCCCGTTCTGCTTGACACGAATGGGCAAAGCAATGGTCCCCTTACTCCGTTTTGCCCTCTCGATCATCTTACGCAAGCTGACCACCAGCCCCTCACGCGCCATCCTGAGAAGGTTGTAAGTTGGCTCGCCGGGCGCAAGCTGGAGGTAAGGACCGGTATCGCCGCGAACGTGAACAACGGTCATGGCATCATCAACGATTACGCCGGCCGGAGCATACTGGCTCAGCAGCATCCGCTCCGCGGTTCTTTGCACATTGGGAGCCGCACGGGCGTTCTCGCCCGTCGATTCACTGCCATTTGTACTGGTCCACGACGGTCCGCTCGCAAGGAATGGAACATTCAGCGGATAGGAACCCGGTTGCTTCGAATAAAGCCTGATCTTCTTCTCCACCGGAACAAATGCATGCGGAAGCGCACCCACACCTTCCGACGGCCCGAGCAGGAGGAGGCCCTCCGGTTTCAGGGCATAATGGAATATCGACAACGCTTTGGTCTGCAAGACCGGCCCGAAATAAATCAAGACATTACAACAACTGATCAAGTCGAGATTATGGAAGGGCGGATCTTTGATGAGGTTTTGTTTGGCAAAGACGCACATCTCGCGAATCATTTTACGGATTTGATAACCGCCATTCGCTTTTGTGAAAAACCGTTTTAACCGGGCCGCCGAGACGTCGCCCAGTCCCGCTGTGTCATATATTCCTGTGCGCGCCTTCTCCAATCCCGTCTCACTGACATCCGTTGCAAATATCTGAATGGGTACGTTGGCCTTTCTGCGCTCCAAATACTCGGCCAAACAAATCGCGATAGAGTAGGCCTCTTCGCCGGTCGCACAGCCGGGAACCCAGACCCGGATGGGGTTATCCGAAGATCGGTTCTTGAGAATTTCAGGAAACACCCTGTGTTCCAGGGTTTCATATGCTTTATGTTCCCGGAAAAATGAAGTGACGCAGATCAGGAGGTCGTCTGCCAGTGCCCGCACCTCGGCAGGATTCTCGTGGAGATACGTGGAATATTCGCTCACTTTCTCAGAGCCGTGGAGAACCATGCGCCGATGTATGCGTCGACGGATGGTCGGTGCCTTGTAATGCGCAAAATCGTTGCCTGTCGCCGACCTCAAAAGACGAAACACGCGGTTCAGTTCAAACTCCGTCTCTTGTGCAGCGTCATCAGCCTGTTCCGGCTTGCGGGCAACGTAGGGATGTTGCGCCAGTCGCACCAATCGCTTTGCAATTTCGGTCGGTGGCATGACGAAATCCGCGACCCCGGCCGCAATCGCACTGCGAGGCATGCCGTCGAATTTCGCCGAAGAGGGTTCCTGAGCGAACGTGATGCCGCCTTCGACTTTAATCGATTTGAGACCGAGCGTGCCGTCTGAGGCGGTGCCCGAAAGCACGATGCCGATAGCGGTGCTGCCCGCATCGGAGGCCAAGGATCGAAAGAAATGATCGATGGGCAGGTTTCGGCCGGGTTCGCGGGGTTCAACCCTTAAGCGGCCACCGGACAGACTCAAGCACACCCCGGGCGAGATGACGTAAACGTGATTCGCTTTCACCGTCGTGTCGGTCCTGACTTCCTGGACCGGCATTCGGGAAGCCTTTGAGAGAAGATCGGTCAGTTGGCTGTGTTGTTTCGGGTCCAAGTGCTGAATCAGCACGAAGGCCATGCCGGATTCCGCGGGCATCGGCTTGAGGAACGCGGTGAAAGCCTCCAACCCACCCGCCGATGCTCCCACACCAACAATCGGGAACACGTGCTTCTTCGCGACAGATGGCTCGGCCGCATCCGGTGCATGCTCTTTTTCAGGCGGTTGGGCCTTCTCCGTTTCACCTTCTGCCGCAAAACGTTTCGATCGCCTCATGAGAGGCTCCTCGAGACAGTCCTTGCTTCATTTTCGGTGTCGGTCGGCAAACTGAACTGGACCGTCAGCCCCGGGCCGTCCCCTGCTTCAGCCCAAATACGGCCCCCGTGGGCTTCGATGATTGATCGGCTGATCGATAAGCCCAACCCCATACCGTTGGTCTTGGTTGTGAAAAAGGCCTCAAAAATCCTGGTTGTATCCTCAGGTCTGATTCCAACGCCAGAATCTTGAATCTTAACAAGAATCCCGCCCCCATTGGACTCTTGCGACGTGACCACCAGATCGCGTGGTCGATCGTTTACAGTAATCATGGCGTCGCGGCTGTTCATGATCAAATTCAGAAACACTTGCTGCACACCAATCCTGTCTCCCAGGACTCGTGGAAGTCCGGTGGCGAATTGAGTCCGCACCTCAACTCCACTCCTTATCAAGTGAGACTCCGCCAGAGCCAACACCTCCTGAAACGCTTCGTTGATATCGAATGATGTTATTTCCTGGTTCCCTTTCTTCAAGAATCCACGAATCCGTTGAATCACGGCACTCGCACGATTCGCATCGCGCGCAATTAATGCCAGCGATTCCCTGACCTCCGGAAGATTCGGTGGTTCGCTGCCAAGCCAGCGAAGTCCGGCTTCGGCGTTGGTCACTACCCCGGTAAGAGGTTGATTGACCTCATGCGCAATAGATGAGGCCAATTCGCCCAGCGTCAACCCCCTGGCGACGCGAGCCAGTTCAGCTTCCGTTTCTCGCAGGGCTCTCTCAGATGCCAACGTGCTTTCCTTGGCCACCATTTCGAGGCGCTCCTGTTCCATCCGTTTGCGTTCCGTGATATCCACAACCGCGCTCAACACCCATCGGCCTCGGCTGGTCTCGATCGGGTTCAGGGCGATCTCGACTGGAAACTCACTCCCGTCCTTGCGGCGCCCACGGAGGTCCCGGCCTTCTCCCATCAGCCGGGCTTCCGGATTGGCGTAAAAGCTCTTGCGATACTGCACGTGCGAATCGCCAAGTCTCAGGGGGGCGAGAAATTCGACCGGCTGGCCGATCATTTCCTCATGGCTATAGCCGAATAACCTCTCCATCTCGGAGTTGACCAGAATCATCTTTCCCTCTTCGTCCGTTACAATCATGCCATTGGGGGCCGCCTCCACCGCCAGTCGGAATCGTTCCTCGGCTTGCCTCCGCTCGGTGATGTCGCGAAAGATGAGCACGACGCCGATGATTTCTCCGCGGGCATTGCGGATCGGAGCCGCACTGTCGTCGATCGCGGTCTCCTTCCCATCCCGAGAGATGAGGACCGTGTGATTGGCTAATCCGGCGATCTGTCCCTCCCTGATCACTCTCGTCACCGGGTTTTCCACCTTCAGCCCAGACTTCTCATTGACGATACGGAATACTTCCTCGAGTGGCCGGCTAACCGCTTCCTCAAGGCCCCATCCCGTCAACTGCTCCGCCACCGGATTCAAATAGGAAACACGGCCGGAAATATCGGTCGTCATGACGGCATCCCCGATGCTGTTCAGTGTAACCCGCAGGCGCTCCCGCTGCTCCGCGATCTCTTCCTTGGCGCGTACCTCGGGCGTCATGTCGCGAACGATTTTGGAGGCGCCGATAACCCGACCGTCGGAATCAAGGACCGGCGACACCGAAACAGACGCATGGATCAATTTTCCTGCCTTGGTGCGGCGAAGCGTTTCGAAATGATTCACCCGTTCGCCTTCCGCGATCCGTTTCAAAATGGCCGTCATCTCATCCGGGTGACCGGGAACCTCCAAGAGTGAAATCGGCTTGCCGATCATTTCCTCGGCTGAATAGTCAAACATCCGCTCCGCGCCCCGGTTCCAACTCGTGACCACGCCGTCTAAATTCTTGCCGATGATGGCGTCGTCAGAGGACTCGACAATCCACGAGAGTACCTGCCTCGTTCGCTCGGCTTGCCTTCGTGCCGTGATATCCCGAAACACCAGTACGGTGCCCTGGACCGCTCCGGCTCCATCGCGAATCGGAGCAGCGCTGTCGTCGATGGGGATTTCTTCGCCGCTCCGCGTAATTAGAACTGTGTGATTCGCCAGTCCAACAACGGCACCCTCTCGCAACACCTTTTCGACGGGGTTTTGGACGGTCGCACGAGTGAATTCATTAACGATCCGGAAGACCTCCGCCAGGTCCTGGCCCACCATCTCCTCCTCCGACCAGCCTGTCAGTGACAGGGCGACCTTGTTGGCAAACGTAACCCGACCGACTTCATCAGTCGCTATGACCGCATCTCCAATACTCGCCAGGGTCGTCTCGAACCGCTGCTTTTGTTCACGTTCGGCATACTTGGAGCGCGTTGCCCGAGCCACTGCTCGCCGTTCCGAATCGCTGATCAATGCCAGGCCAAACGACGCCAAAACGAAA
>JAQUPQ010000038.1 GCA_028716525.1 Terriglobia bacterium
ATTGCCATGGAAGTGTTGTCGCGTCTCGGGGTGCGGGATTTTCAGATCAATCTCGGGCACATGGAATATTTTGCCGGCGTGGTCGAGCGCATCGGTCTGAATGATGCTACTCTGCATTACCTTCGCGAATTAATCGACATCAAAGATATCACGGCGCTCACCGCCGAGCTGAAACGATTGAAACTCGACGCCCGCCGCCGTGACCTTCTGCTGGCTCTGCCCCATTTGACCGGCGGCCCGGAGATTCTCCGCAAAGCCCGGAGCCTCGGCACGCATTCTCGATCGCGGTCCGCCATCGCTCACTTGGACCACATGAGCCGCCTGTTTTCTGCTCTGGGCCTGGGAAAACATCTGACCATCGATCTCAGCGAAGTCCGAGGCCTGGATTACTACACGGGTATCGTCTTTCGCATTTTTGTTCCCGGCCTGGGATTTGAGATCGGCGGCGGTGGCCGCTACGATTCCCTGTTCGATAATTTCGGTTCGCCGCGGCGGGCCGTCGGGTTCTCGTTCAGCTTGGAGCGTTTAATGCAATGCGCCAATCTTCGCCCCATGCCTCCCGCGACCACTCGAAGTTTTCATTTGAATCAGAAAAGCTTGCGCTCTCAATTCGCACAAATTTTAAAGGCCCGACAGTCGGACCGCAAAGTCCGGCTCCATTAGGAGCAGGTAGACGCGACACGCCTTGTCGCAGACGAACCCGGGCGTATAAAAAGGAGAAAGTTTCGGTTGTGTTGACGGTTGCCATTGCCAAAGGCCGGTTATTTGATCCTTCGCTGGAACTCTTTTCGAAGCTGGGATATCGCACTCGTGTGCGTGAGACGGAATCCCGTAAATTAGTGATCAGCGACCGTCGAGGCAACCTGCGATTTCTTTTTGTGAAGCCCGCCGATGTTCCCGTGTATGTGGAGTATGGCGTGGCCGATCTTGGAATTGTGGGGCGGGATGTGCTTTGGGAAGCCGACCCCGACGTGCACCAACCGCTCGATTTGAAGTTCGGTTACTGCCGGATTGTGGTGGCGGGTTTGAAAGGAACTGTGATTCAAAACGGACGTGAACCTGTTTCTACGCTCCGGGTGGCGACCAAATATCCCCGGCTTGCCGCGGAGTACTTCACCGGTCGCGGCATCCCGGTGGAAATCATTACTTTATCCGGATCCATTGAGCTGGCACCTACACTCGGGCTTTCCGATTGCATTATCGATTTGGTTCAAACCGGGCGAACGCTCCAGGAGAACGGATTGACTGTTCTCGAAGTCATTGGCGAATCCACGGCACGTCTCATTGTCAACCGGGCGTCTTACCAGCTGCGCCGCCGGGAAATTTCGGATCTGCTGGATCAAATTGAGCGTCGGATGGGAAAGAAAAAAACACCATGATGGAAATCGTCGACGCCGCCTCCTTTCATCGCCATCCGCGCATTCGACGGATTTTATCGCGCCGCGAGGTGGAGGATCCTCAAGTCAATCGGGTGGTCTCCAACATCATTGCCCAAGTGCGGCGGCGAGGTGACGCCTCGTTGCGCCAGTGGACCCGCAAACTCGATGGCGTAGTATTGCGCTCGATCCGGATTCCTGCAAAAGAGATTGAGCGACAGGCCGCTCGTGCCTCTCAGGAGGTGCGGCGCGCCATTTCTGCAGCGCGTCGAAACATCGAGCAGTTCCATCGACAACAACTTGAGACCTCTTGGAAGCTTTCGAACAGATCCGGTGCTGATATCGGACAGCGTATTCGCCCCATCACTGCGGCCGGAATTTATGTTCCGGGCGGCACGGCGGCTTATCCCTCGACGGTGCTGATGAATGCCGTGCCGGCGCGCGTCGCCGGAGTCAAACGCATTGTCGTTGCAACCCCTCCGCGAAATCTGACTTCAAATCCGGCAGTCGCTGCGGCCTTGCGGGAAATGCAGTTGGAAGAGGTGTACGGAGTCGGTGGGGCCCAGGCCGTGGCCGCTCTGGCCTATGGGACGGCCACCATCGAGCCGGTGGATAAAATCGTGGGGCCGGGAAACCGTTTCGTTTCGGCCGCGAAACGCCTGGTTTTTGGTCAGGTCGATATTGACATGGTGGCCGGTCCGAGCGAAGTCGTGGTCGTGGCCGATGGCAGCGCGCGCGCTGATTTTGTGGCGGCCGACCTTCTCGCTCAAGCGGAACACGATGGACACGCCTCCGCCATTTGCATCAGCAACTCACGCGCCCTGGCGCTGCAAGTGCAAGCCGAGGTGGAAGCCCAGATGCGAACCCTGGAGAGAAAGCAGGTCTGTCGCGCTTCCATCGATCGCTTTGGCGCCATTGTGGTGACTCCCAACCTTGCCGCGGCGGAAGAGATAGTTAATTTTCTTGCTCCCGAACATTTGGAATTGCATCTTCGGGACGCCGAAATTTTCAGCAAGCGGATCAAAAACGCCGGGGCCATTTTTCTGGGCTCCTATTCTCCGGAAGCCACCGGCGACTACTTCGCCGGTCCGAATCATGTGCTGCCGACCAACGGATCGGCTCGCTTTTCATCGGCGCTGGGGGTTTACGATTTCTTGAAGCGCACGTCGATCATTCGCTATTCCCAGGAGCGGCTGAAAAAAGATGCCCCCTCCATTCTCGCGCTGGCTCGGGCCGAAGGCCTGACAGCTCACGCTCGAAGCGTTGAGCTTCGGATCAGGAAAGGGGCTGGAAATGCGAAGAATCGCTCTCGGCGTTCCGGAAATGCTCGAAGGGCACGATTGCTTGTCGCCAGGCTAAAGAGATCGAAGCCATGAAATCATTCGTCCACAAAATCAAACCGCATGTTCAGGCGATCCGGCCCTATGAATTAGACTATGTGGACGCCGCCATTCAGCTGGACATGAACGAGAATCCCATTGATACGCCGGCCGCCATCAAGGAAGCAGTTGTCAAACAGCTTCAGTCACGGCCGTGGACGCGGTATCCCGAGCTCCATCCCCACGCCTTGTATCAAAAACTTTCGCGGTTTGTGGGCTGGCCGGAAGAGGGCCTTCTCATCGGGAACGGTTCGAACGAGATCTTGAAGATGGTTCTTACAGCCGCGATCGGACCAGATGATCGAGTCGTTGTGGTACAACCTTCATTTTCAGTCTATCGGCAGATGGTTCAAGTCACCGGGGCTCAATTTATTCCCGTGATGCTGACACCGGACCTGAAGTTCGATGTTGACGCCGTTTGCCGCGCCGCCAAAGATTCGGATCTGACGATTGTCTGCACACCTAATAATCCCACCGGAACGACGCTCCAGGATGAAGGGATCCGGAAAATCCTCGCCGTCGCACGTGGGTTGGTGATTATCGATGAGGCCTACCACGAATTCAGCCATCATACCGTCAAGGGGCTGCTGCCGGAGTTTCCAAATCTGATTATCCTGCGAACGTTTTCGAAGGCCATGGCCATGGCCGGCCTTCGAATCGGTTACCTGATGTCGGAAGCCAAGCTGACCGGCGAAATCGAGAAGGCCAAATTGCCTTACAATTTGAACTTCATGTCGATTGCGGCCGCCGAGGCCGGGTTGGATCATGCGGATCTGCTTCAGGCCAACGTGGAGTGTGTCATTGAGCTCCGCGACCGTCTTATTTCGGAATTACAGGCGATTCCCGGTGTGGAAGTCTTTCCCACCGGCTCCAACTTCATTTTGTTTCGAACTCCTCAGCCAGGGTCGGAAATATTCGAAGCGCTCTACCGCCGCTCCATTTTGATTCGCGATGTCAGCGCTCAACCGCTCCTGGACCGCTGCCTACGAGTCAGCGTCGGAACAGCAGAGGAAAATCAAACCTTCTCACAAGCGCTTCGCGAAGTTCTTGAAACGGCCGGAACCTCCAAAGGTGGCTTATGAAATCCACGGCTCGCATCAGCACCATTCACCGGAAGACCCGCGAAACCGATATCCGCATTCGCTTGAACTTGGACGGTTCCGGGCGATCAACAATTTCAACCGGCATCAACTTCCTCGACCACATGTTGAGCGGTTTTGCCAAACATGGGCTGTTCGATTTGGACCTCCGTTCCAAAGGGGATCTCCACATCGACGCCCACCACTCCGTGGAAGACATAGGCATCGCCCTGGGCCAGGCGTTCGCCGAAGCCGTCGCCGGCAAGGAACACCTGGTGCGTTATGGTCACGCCTATGTTCCAATGGATGAGACTTTGGTGCGAAGTTGCGTGGATTTTTCCGGCCGGCCTTACGTTCTGTTCAAGGTCAAGATTCCACGAAAAAATCTCGGCGATCTGGACACCGAGTTGGTGGAGCATTTCTTCGAATCGCTGGGCACGCATGCGCGTATCAATCTGCATATTGAACTGTTGTATGGGAGAAATTCGCATCACATCTGCGAAGCCTCGTTCAAAGCCTGTGCCCGAGCCTTAGCCGCGGCAACGCGGCGGGACCCGCGAGTCGCCGGAATCCCGTCCACCAAGGGAAAGTTGTAGGGCCTCCATGATCACCATTGTGGATTGTGGAATGGGCAACTTGCGGAGCGTTCAAAAGGCCTTCGAGCATCTGCGTTTCCCCGTACAGATTTCCGCCGATCCCAAGGCGGTTCGAAATGCGTCGCGATTGGTTTTGCCGGGCGACGGAGCCTTTGGAGATGAAATGAAGAACCTGGAGCAACTGGGGCTGCTCGAGCCTCTTCGGGATGCCCTGGCGCGTCAAGTGCCGCTATTGGGAATTTGCGTGGGGCAACAAGTGCTTTTCGATGAAAGCGAAGAGTTTGGCCTGCACGCCGGCTTGGGCCTTTTTCGGGGAAAGCTTCGACGCTTGCCGAAGGCGCTTCCAGTCCCCCACATGGGCTGGAATCAATTGCATATCCAGCGCCCCTCGCGGCTGCTCAAGGGCGTGGACGCCGAAAGTTTCGTATATTTCATTCACTCGTATTATGTTTCGGACTGCGAGCCCGACATCGTCACGGCGACAACGGATTATGGGATCGAATTTCCCGTAGCGACTGAAAGCGAAAACATCTTTTCGGTGCAATTTCATCCTGAGAAGAGTCAGCGACCCGGCCTCCGGATCCTGGAAAATTTTGCGAAGATGTGAATTTATAGGAGCCCACTTCATTGATTGTTTATCCGGCCATTGATATCAAAGGCGGACGCTGTGTGCGGCTGACCCAGGGGCGGGAAGAAGCGGTACGCGAATACGGCGCCCATCCGGTTGACATCGCCTTGCGCTGGGAGAGCGAAGGCGCCGAGTGGCTGCATGTGGTCGATCTCGACGCCGCCATTTCCGGCCGCGACGACAATTGCCCGATTCTGGAAAAGCTCTTTGAGGCCGTCCGGATACCGATTCAATTCGGCGGCGGGCTCCGCACTTTGGAACGCATTGAACGCGCCATCGGCTGGGGCGCCAGCCGCGTCGTCATTGGAACCGCGGCTCTTGAAAACGAAACGATGCTGCGTGAGGCCATGGTGAGAAACAGCGATTCCATCGCCGTCGGGATCGATGTCCGGGACGGCCATGTGGCCACTCACGGCTGGACCTCCATCAGTGAACTAACCCCGACCTCCGCCGCCAAGCGATTTGCCCTGCTGGGCGTGCGCACTTTTGTCGTCACCGATATTGCACAAGATGGTATGCTGACCGGACCCAATTTCGCTTTGACAGAACAAATCGCGTCGGTCACCAAGGCCTCCGTTATTCTCTCAGGCGGCATCAGCTCCCTGGATGACCTGGTTCAGGCGCGCACGCTTGAAAGCCGCGGCATCGATGGCGTCATTGTCGGGAAGGCCTTGTATGAACGCCGTTTCACGCTCCGCGAAGCCCTGGCCATGATGTATCGGCACTGAATCCGGCATGCGGAGGGGACCCGGGCGTGCCGCGGATGATGGGAATGACTTCGACGAAAGAACCTAAATACGTGCAGGAGAAACCCCTGTCTCGACCAGCCCGCGCGGCGTTGGCGCTGGAAGTGCTATGCTGCTTGCTGGCTCTTTTCACAGTGCTTGGTAGTTTTTACTTCAATCAAAAAGTCCAAACTCTGGCCGCCCTCATCGAGCAGAAAACTGTTGCCGCCGAGACAGGGTCCGCTGTCCAACACATCTATAAGATTCAAAAAGACCAGTTGGAGCTGCGATTGAATGAATTGGCCATCGACGAAAAGAGCGATGAAGACGTACTTGGAAATTACAAAATGAGAATCGCGCAGTATGGCACCGACGTGGATCGTTTGGCGGCTGAACACCAGCAGGCAGAAGCGGAAATCGCCGCCCTGGAAACGCGCCATCTCAACGCCCTGCGGCGATACCAATGGCTTCTTGGAGCCACTGCGGCTTTCTTGATGTCCATTCTTCTCACCGCCTGGAATCTTCAAACCGGCCGGGCCTCCGTGCTCGCGGCTGCACTCTCTTTATCAGTGATTGCCTTAACATTAACTATGAACGGCCTTCTGTTGGTTGTGAAACTGAAATAGACCGCCATGCTCGCAAAGCGCATCATTCCCTGCTTGGACGTGACCGACGGACGGGTTGTCAAAGGAATTCGATTTGTCGAGCTCCGCGACGCCGGCGATCCCGTGGAGTGCGCCCGCCGTTATGATGAAGAGGGCGCCGATGAACTGGTCTTTTTGGACATCACCGCCTCCTCGTCGAGCCGAGCCACGGCGGCTGAATTGGCCGCCCGAGTAGCCGAAGAACTTTTCATACCCTTCACCATCGGCGGAGGAATTCGGTCGATTGAGGATGTCCGGAACACTTTGAAATCCGGCGCCGATAAGATTTCCTTGAACACCGCTGCGGTGAATACGCCGCCATTGATTTCTGAATCCGCAGAACGTTTTGGAAGCCAATGCGTAATGATCGCGATCGACGCCCGGCGAAAAACGCCGAATGGCGCCTCCTCAAAAGAACCCGTTCGATGGAAGGTCTATACTCACGGCGGTAGAATGGAGACCGAACTGGACGTCTTGGAATGGGCCGCCAAGGCCGTTGAGCTCGGGGCCGGAGAAATCCTCCTGACTTCCATGGACCGCGACGGGACCCGGGATGGCTATGACCTGGAGCTGACCCGCGCCGTCGCTGAATCCGTGAACGTCCCGGTCATTGCTTCGGGCGGCGTCGGGACATTAAAACACTTGGAGGAAGGTTTAACCCAAGGCAAAGCCAGCGCTGTCCTGGCCGCTTCAATTTTTCATTTCGGGACGTACTCGATACGCGAAGCGAAATCCTATCTCAGCTCCAAAGGCCTCCTCATGCGGTCATGAGATGTGAGGACCTCAGCGCCTTTGCTCCGAAAATAGGTTTCTGTCGCCCCTACCGGGGCTGGGCGATCTTATTTGTCCGCAAGATTGTCAGTCCAGTCCCCCGCGGGGGACTGGGCTATTGAAGATGTCCCTTGCAGGGACCAGAAAACTGCCGCTTCAAGTGCCTGAGTTCATTTTCATGTTCTCGGGTGCCCCGATCTATCGGGGCATGAGGAACTGCCTCGAAAATAGGTCGCGCTTTGGTAGCCACGATCAACCGCCTTTTGGTTGATCGTGGGATTTTGTGCAGGGTAAGGTAAAATTCCACGATCCTCCCGTTTTCATGGTCCCGGGTGCGATAAAGGCCCACGAGCGACTGCGGTGAAATTTTGTTTTTCAACAATGCGCCAAGGACTCCAATGAACGACGAATTATTTTCAAAACTGAAGTTTGATCCGGAAGGCTTGATCCCTGCGGTCGTCCAGGACGCCACGACCAAGAAACTTTTGACGCTCGCCTACATGAATCGCGAGAGCCTGGAAAAAACGCTCGAGACGCGCGAAACCTGGTTTTGGAGCCGCTCCCGGAAAGAGCTGTGGCACAAAGGCGCCACCAGCGGGAACACCCAACGTGTCGAGCGCCTGGTTGCAGATTGTGATGGAGACGCCCTGCTCATCGAAGTCACGCCGCGCGGTCCGGCTTGCCACACGGGCGCGGAAAGCTGCTTCGACACCTCCGTCCTTATGGAAAGATGGGGTGGCATATCCGGCGCAACATCAAGCGAATCTGCGGACATTGGCAAAGTCCTGGCCCATCTGACGGGCGTGATCCAACAGCGGAAAAGAGATCTCCCCGAAGGTTCCTACACCACTTCGCTCTTCCGCAAAGGCTTGGATCACATCGCCAAGAAGGTTGCGGAAGAATCCACCGAAACGATTCTGGCCGCCAAAGGGCATCAACCGGATCAAATTGTTTACGAGACAGCCGACCTGCTTTATCATCTATTGGTGCTGCTGCAGGCGGAAGATATCCCCCTCGAAAAGATTGCTCAGGAACTCGCCGCCCGATTCGGAAAGAAGAAGGAAGAATACCCGCGGTGAGCTTCAAACGGAGCCTTCGACCAACGCCCCGGAATGTTGGACCGGTGAACCTGCGGTAAAGTGAACCCTTCCCCCGAAGTTGCGCGGCGATGATATAATCTCACGCTTATTTCCGGCCTGCGGGATTTAATACTCAACTCCACCAGAGATTTAGCTCATGGCGCATCCTGAAGTCTCATGCACTTTTGAAGAATTCCAAAAGCTCACGGAGCAAGGCAATGTGATTCCTGTCTACAAATGGATCACCGCCGATCTGCTCACTCCGGCCGCCGCCTTCTTGAAAATGGAATCGCAGTCTTCGTATGGATTTTTGTTGGAGAGTGTTGAGGGCGGCGAAACCATTGCACGCTACTCTTTTTTGGGGGTCGGGCCATTCCGCACAATCCGGTATCTCGAAGGTGAAGCCACTTTGGTTTCAAGTGGGTCCTCGTCGGGCGTCCGGAAGGACTTTTTTGCGCTTCTGCGCGAAGAAGTTCAGCAGTTTCGCCCGGTGCACATCAATGGAATTCCTCCATTCACGAGCGGCGCCGTGGGATATCTCGGATACGACATCGTCCGCCTGATCGAACGTCTTCCCGACCGCACCCGGCGCGACGTGGATTGGGACGATGCCCTTTTGATGTTCTTCTCGAACCTCGTGATCTTCGATCACGTACGACATCAGGCTCTTATCGTTTCCAATGTCCTCGTGGATGAGCACAGCGACCGGCTGACGCTCCAGGAAAAATACCGTAAGGCCGTGCAAAAGGTCGGCTCCATGGAGCGTCTTCTTTCCGCGCCGCTCCCGGCGCGCTCCGTTGGCCGTCACCGCAGCGCCTCCGGCCACCGCGCCGTGAATTCCACGTTCACGCCGCAGGAATTCGGCGGGATCGTCGAAAAAGCCAAGGAATACATCGGCGCCGGCGACATTTTTCAAGTCGTTCTGTCGCAGCGCTTCGACCGCCGTTGTGAGGCCGATCCCTTCGACGTGTATCGGGCTCTGCGCATTGTGAATCCTTCACCCTACATGTATTATTTGAAACTGGGTGATTTTCAAATCATCGGCTCATCGCCGGAGATGTTGGTCAAGGTTCAGGGAAACAAGATCTCCTATCGTCCCATTGCGGGAACGAGGCCTCGATCCCGCGGCGCCGATGACGCCACCGATGAACAAATGGCCGTCGAACTCCGGAACGACGAGAAAGAGAAAGCTGAACACATCATGTTGGTGGATCTCGGCCGCAACGATGTCGGTCGTGTGGCTCGATACGGCACCGTCAAGGTTCCACGCCAGATGTTCGTCGAGAAATACTCCCACGTCATGCACCTGGTTTCCTCGGTTGAAGGGGAAATGCGCCGGGGATTTGACGCCGTGGACGTGTTGCGCGCCTGTTTTCCGGCGGGAACGGTTTCAGGGGCGCCCAAAGTCCGGGCCATGGAAATTATCGACGAATTGGAGCGCACGCGGCGCGGTATTTATGCCGGCGGAATTTTATATCTCGATTTCAGCGGCAATTTGGATTCGTGCATAGCGATTCGAACCATTGTCATGAAAGACCGCCATGCTTATGTGCAGACGGGGGCGGGAATCGTCGCCGATTCCAAACCGGAAAGAGAACAGCAGGAATGTGTCGACAAGGCGCGATCCTCCTGGAAAGCCATTGAGCTGGCGGAGGAAGGGATTTAATCATTGCCCCACGGCAGCCGGGGCCGCCATTCGACGGCAAAACGAAGAAAAGGACATAGGCGCTGTGATTCTGGTCATCGACAACTACGATTCGTTTACCTACAACCTGGTTCAATATCTGGGTGAGATGAACGCACAGATCGAGGTGCATCGTAATGATCAAATCACGCTGGCTGAAATCGAGAAGGCCGGCCCCGAGCGCATTGTGATTTCTCCCGGCCCGGGAAGGCCTGAAAGCGCCGGAATCATCGTCAACTGCATCCGAGCTTTTTCAGGAAAAATTCCCATCCTGGGAGTGTGCTTGGGCTTGCAGGCCATCGGATATGCCTTCGGCGGCAAGGTAATTCGGGCACAACACCTCATGCATGGGAAGACCTCGCAGATCACCCACGACGGAAAGACAATTTTCAAAGGCTTGCCGCAAGGTTTTACCGCCACGCGTTATCATTCCCTGGTGGTGGAGGAGAGCTCGCTTCCCTCGGAGCTCGAAATTTCGGCCCACAGCAACGACGGAGAAATCATGGGGCTTCGGCATCGATCGCATTGCGTCGAGGGCGTGCAATTTCATCCCGAGTCGATCCTGACCAGCGAGGGAAAAACATTGCTGCAGAATTTTTTGAGGCTTTAGGAAGCAGCAAACGGGCTGGATTCGGAAGACTCAATAAGAGGGTTATTCGTTCCAGGGGCAATCATTCAGGGAGGAGATTTGTGGTACTCGATTTCTTAGGAAACACCCGACGTTCGCATTTGTGCGGCCAACTCCGCACCACGCACGAGGGACAGCACGTCACCTTGATGGGGTGGGTGGCACGGCGTCGCGATCTGGGTCAATTGATTTTCATCGACCTGCGCGACCATAGCGGCCTGGTTCAGATTGTCTTCAAGACCGATGTCGATCCCGCCGTTCACGAAAAAGCGGAACGGCTTCGGTCCGAGTTTGTGATCGCCATCGAGGGCACCGTGGTAAAGCGCGAACCGGGCACCATCAATAAAAACATTGCCACCGGGGAGCTGGAGGTTCTGGGCGCTCAATTGAAGATTTTGAACGAGGCGCAAACCACACCCTTCCCGATTGAAGACGAGGCCAATGTCAGCGAAGACATTCGGCTGAAATACCGCTATCTGGATCTCCGTCGGCCGAAGATGCAGGCCAATATTCGATTGCGTCATCAAGTGACGATGGCGGCGCGCCAATATCTCAGCGAAAACGGTTTCCTGGAAATCGAAACTCCCTTTCTAACCAAATCCACACCCGAAGGCGCTCGCGATTATCTCGTGCCGTCGCGCATCCAGCCGGGAAGTTTTTACGCGCTGCCGCAATCACCACAGATCTTCAAGCAATTGCTGATGATTTCCGGATTCGACAAATATTTTCAGATCGTGCGGTGCTTTCGCGATGAAGATCTCAGAGCCGACCGCCAACCGGAGTTCACACAAATCGACATCGAACACTCCTTCCCGCAACTCGATGCGTTTCTTGCCACCATCGAAGGCCTCATCGCGGCCATCTTCGAAGCCGGCGGCGAAAAGGTGCAGCAACCGTTCCCAAGACTTC
Source organism: Terriglobia bacterium (assembly GCA_028716525.1). Lineage (GTDB taxonomy): Bacteria > Acidobacteriota > Terriglobia > JAIQFV01 > JAIQFV01 > JAQUPQ01. The sequence goes on from JAQUPQ010000038.1 coordinate 11,499, forward strand.
CCTACGCGGAAGCCATGCGGCGTTTCGGGAGCGACAAACCGGATCTGCGATTCAAAATGGAAATTCTGGATATCGGCACGCTCGTCGCGAAGAGCGAGTTTGGGCCTTTCCAGTCGGCGCTGGCAGGAGGAGGTTCGGTTCGAGCCTTGTGTGCGAAGGGATGCGCCCGCTATTCCAGAAGGCAATTGGATGAGCTTGCCGAGGCCGTAAAAGTCTTCGGGGCGGCCGGATTGGCGGCCATCAAAGTCACCGCAGAGGGAGTCCAAAGTTCTCTCGAAAAACCGCTGGGTAGAGCGATGGTCACGGAAATCGCGGGAGCCACCGGTACCCAGGTGGGCGATCTGCTGCTTATTGTGGCAGGAAGCACATCGGTTGTCGAAAATTCGCTGGGCGCCCTGCGGCTGAAGATCGCCCGGCAGGAGAATCTTATCAACGACGCCCCCCGGTGGAATTTTCTCTGGGTGACCGATTTCCCGATGTTCGAATGGAGCGACACCGATAAACGTTTTGTCGCCATGCACCACCCCTTCACTTCACCTGTGGAAGAAGACATCGAAGCCGGTTTGCTGGAGAGTCATCCTGCCCAGGTGCGCGCTAAGGCCTATGATCTGGTCTTAAATGGAAGCGAGATTGGCGGCGGCTCAATTCGTATTCATCGGCCCGACGTGCAAGCACGGGTCTTCAAAGCGCTGGGTTTGAATGACGAAGAAGCCCGCCGGCGATTCGGGTTTTTCCTCGAGGCCTTACAGTACGGAACACCTCCTCACGGAGGAATTGCATTAGGGGTCGATCGTCTGGTTGCACTTCTGGCGGGTGAATCCTCGATTCGGGATGTCATGGCCTTCCCCAAGACCGCCCGCGCGACCGATTTGATGACGGAATCCCCTTCCCCGGTCGATTCACATCAGTTGGAAGAATTGGGGATTGAAATAAAGAAATGAAGCTCGGGACGAAGGGAAGGAAATGTTTTCCTTCCCGCCGTTCACCGCAAAGACGCGGAGAGTGCCGAAAGTTGAGGTAGCCGGCTCCGATCAGTTTGATGCGACGTCCGGGATGCTCCAAAAATCGGAGCATCCCGGCTACCAGATCTCTGTGTACCTCCGCGTCTTTGCGGTGAGCATTTCGGGTCAGCCTAGAAAGGTTTCATGTCAAGAATTCGAGTTTTGTCCGAAAGTGTGGCCAACAAAATTGCCGCGGGTGAAGTGGTGGAACGGCCGGCCAGTGTGGTCAAAGAACTGGTTGAAAATTCCATCGACGCCGGTGCCCGGAAGATCACGGTCGACACGGAAGGTGGCGGCAAGCGTTTGATCCGCGTGGCCGACGACGGCTGCGGCATGACGCCCGACGACGCCTTGCTGGCCTTCGAGCGCCATGCGACGTCCAAAATGAAAACCGCCGACGATTTATTGGCCATAGCGACACTTGGATTTCGCGGCGAGGCGCTTCCCTCGATCGCTTCGGTTGCCCGGGTATGGTTGGAAACGCGCTCGGCGGATGCGCCCGTGGGTTCGCAGGTCGAGATGGCGGGCGGCAAGATGATGTCGGTGAAGGAAATCGGCGCTTCGCCGGGAACAACGCTGGTGGTTCGCGATTTATTTTTCAACATTCCCGCGCGCCGAAAATTTCTGAAATCGGAGTCGACGGAGTTGGGCCACATCTCATCGCTCGTGACGCACTATGCGCTCGCTCACCCCGACGTGTACTTCCTCCTGCGTTCCACCACCAATGAAATTTTGAACGTTCCTCCGGTGGCCACGTTCAAGGAGCGCATCTATCAAGTCTTTGGTCAAGATCTGTTGTCCCAGCTGATTGAGATTGAAGGATCCAGCGCCGAATTGTTTGACGCCGACGAATCGGACGAGCCGGAATCCCAAGCGCGCACGGAATCAAGTTCCGCCCGGCGGATTAGAATCCACGGCTTTGTATCGCTCCCCGAAGTTCATCGCCTCAACCGCAATGCGATTTACGTATTTGTCAATCGCCGGCTGGTGCGTGACCGTCTGCTGCTGCACGCTCTCAGCGAGGCCTATCAAAACCTCATGCCCTCCTCGGTGTACCCGGCCGCGCTGGTGTTCATCGACATCCCTTTCAGCGAAGTGGATGTGAATGTGCATCCCTCCAAAGTGGAGGTGCGGTTCCGCCGCTCGGGATTGGTCCATGATTTGATGCGCGACACCATTCGAGCGGCTCTGTTGAAAAGCCGCCCCATTGCCACTTTCCGACCCAAGGAGCGACAGGGTTCGGAAGAAATCGGCGCTGAAGTAGCCGCCTCGGAGCACCTGGGAAACGAAAGCTTCATGCCGGATTTAACATCACGTCCGCAATTCGCGCCCTCACGAGCGGGATTTGAATTCAAGCTGCAACCGGTGGCCCCTGAACCCCAGTCTTTGAGAATGAAATTTCCTTCAGCGCTTTCCATCTCACCCTACGTCCCGAGCGAAAGCGGCGATGCCGGAATTCCGGGGACCGATCCCGGTTCAATCATGACTGAGCCATTGCCGGAAATTGACGTGGCGACGTTGGCCGATCATCAAATGGCCCCGCTCGGGCAAATTCACGACAGCTTCATTGTGGCGAGCGACGATCGGGATCTTTATCTCCTGGACCAGCATGCCGCCCACGAACGGGTGTTGTTTGAAAAACACGTCAAACTGCGAACCAGCGGCCAACCCTTGGCGCAGCGTTTGTTGATGCCCCTCATTGTGGAGCTCGATCCGCGCCAAATCACCATTTTCGACGGTATCTTGCCGGAGCTGACCCGCAATGGATTCGAGGTCGAGCCCTTCGGAAAGAAAACTGTGGCCATCAAAGCGGCGCCCGCGGGGATTGACTCGTCGGAGGTGGAAGTGTTGCTGCGGGAGATCATTGAATCGCTGGAAAAGGAAACCCAGGCCGTCAATCTGGAAAAGTTGCAAACCAAGATCGCGGCCTCCATCGCCTGTCATGCCGCCATCAAGGTCAACATGAAACTGGACCTGAAGAAGATGCAGTGGCTCATTGATGCGCTGTTGCAGACGCAGTTTCCAATGAGCTGCCCGCACGGTCGGCCGGTCATCCTGCGCTACGGCTTGAGGGAAATTGAACGAGCCTTTAAGCGACCATAAACGCCCTTGACAAGTGGTCCGGGCGGCAGGCCTGACCAGGCGAGGCAAAACCGACGAAAGTCTATCTTATAAAGAATCCAGGAAGAGAGGAGATAAGTTTTTGGCCGGGCATCTGCCAAAAATATCTTATATTCTACGTCGTGGGTTTTGACCTCCTAGCCTCCTGGTTTCCTTATGAGCATTTTTTATGAAATCTTCTCGTCAACTCATCATCGCGATTGACGGGCCGGCCGGGTCGGGCAAGTCCACCGTGGGAAAACTGCTGGCTCAACAATTGAATTACCTGTATGTCGACACCGGGGCCATGTATCGCGCCGCCGCCTGGAAAGCTCTTCAACTCGGTGTGGCGCTCGATGACGGGCCCGCTTTGACGCGGCTGGCGCAACGCATGCAGCTGCAATTGAAATGCGATCCCAGAAACTTTCAGATCGCGGTCGATGGCACGGATGTCACCTCAGCGATTCGCTCTGCCGAAGTGAGTGATGCTTCTTCCAAAGTTTCGGTGGTTGCGGACCTTCGAAAGGAACTGGTGGCTCAGCAACAAAGGCTCGGAAAAGGCGGAGGCGTCGTCATGGAAGGCCGTGACATCGGAACCGTGGTTTTCCCGGATGCCGACATCAAAATTTTTCTGGACGCCAGCCCGGAAGCACGCGGCGCGCGGCGGCACGAACAGGATGCGGAGGGATCCGGTAACCCCCAAGAAACAATCCAGGCGGTGCGTCACCGCGATTCACGGGATGCTTCCCGGCGGGCTTCACCCATGGTCGCAGCCGCCGATGCCGTACATTTGGACACGACCCATTTGACCGTGGATGAGGTTGTTCAACGCATTCTGGAGCTGGTGAAGCAGAAACTGGCAGACCCGAAAGGTGTAGCGTCAACACGCTGAGATATTTTTGAACTGGCGTGTCCCGACTCTTTAGAAACTTGACGTTCTGGGATGCTGACGAGGCACGCTTCGTGACACGGAGGAGCTATGGGTTTCGATGGATGGCGCAAGAAAATTGATGCCATCGATTTGAAGCTGGTGAAACTGTTGAATCGCCGCTCCCAATGCGCCATCGAGATCGGCAAGCTTAAGTTGAAGACGGGACTTCCGGTTTACACTCCGGAGCGGGAGGTAGAAGTCCTTAGAAATGTCACGACGGCGAACCAGGGGCCGTTAAACCACAAGGCCATCCGTCGATTGTTCGAACGCATTATTGATGAAGCTCGCGGATTAGAGCGCGATTACATGGACCGGCAAAGAGGCATGAAGGGACCCAAGAAGAAACGTTGATCATCGCCGCTGGGACGCTGCGAGATTTAAAATTAATATCTGCAAACGAACGGGCCGGCCCCACGAGATCCCGTCGATGCTTTGAGGAGATCAGACATGGTTATTGTGATGCAAATTGGCGCCACGGAATCGCAAATCCAGAATGTGATTGACCGGCTGGTGGCCTTCGGATTCGACGTCCACCGATCCACCGGCGTCAATCAAACTGTTCTGGGCGCGGTAGGCGCCAAACCGGCGATCGATCTTCGCGATATTGAGCTGCTGAACGGGGTCGCTGAAGTTGTTCGCATCACCACTCCATTCAAATTGGCCAGCCGGACATTCAAGCCACAGGACACGGTGATTCGGGCCGGTCCTAAATCTCACCACGTCGACATCGGTGGAAAAGAAGTTGCGATCATGGCGGGGCCCTGCACCATCGAAAACGCCGATCAGGTGCGAACGATTGCCCGGCAAGTCAAAAGGTCGGGCGCCCAAATTCTCCGTGGCGGCGCCTTCAAACCCCGCACCTCTCCTTATAGTTTCCAGGGTCTTGGAGAAAAGGGTCTCAAACTGATTCGAAAAGCCGCCGACGAGGTGGGATTGCTGGTGATCACGGAGTGCCTCGATACCGGGCATGCCGACATGGTCGCCGAGTACGCCGACATCGTCCAAGTCGGCGCCCGCAACATGCAGAACTTTGAAATGCTCAAAGCACTCGGGAAGATCAAGAAACCGGTCTTATTGAAGCGCGGCATGAGCGCCACCATCGAGGAATTATTGATGAGTGCGGAATATATCCTGACCGGAGGGAATCATCACGTCATTCTGTGCGAGCGCGGCATTCGGACCTTTGAAACCTACACGCGCAACACCCTTGATATTTCGGCGATTCCGGTGGTGAAAAAACTCTCGCACTTGCCTATCATTGTCGATCCCAGCCACGGGACCGGTCGACGCGACAAAGTCGCCCCCATGGCCCGGGCCGCAGTGGCCGCCGGCTCCGATGGAGTGTTGATTGAAGTTCACCACGATCCCGAACGCGCGCTCTGCGACGGCGCCCAGTCACTGCTGCCGGATCAGTTTGACCAGCTCATGAAGGAACTCCGCATCATCGCTCAAGCCGTGGGACGGACCGTTCCGGACCCGGAACCGGCCGACTGAATTCCATCAGGCAGATGGAGTGACCCAAAAATTTTTATGCAATGAAAGTGTTCCAGAGCCTGCCATGATTTCTCCCCTCAGAGACGCGGCGGGATCAAACTCTCGACAAAGCCTTTGATCCGCTTGGCAAGATCGACTTCGGTCGGAATCTTCCCGGAATGGGCTTCAACGCTTCGTTCAATTTCCCGCACGATGGCGCTGCCTACCACGGCCCCATCCGCACACTCCCAAACCGTCGCCACCTGCTCTCGATTGGAAATTCCAAATCCCACGGCGATGGGCAAAGGGGTGTGTTTGCGGATACGCGCGATGAAATTTTTCAAGTCCCCTGAAAGAGAATCCCGGGTCCCTGTGGTTCCGGTGCGCGACACCGCATAGATGAAACCACGCGCCAGGGAGCAAATTTTCCGTATGCGCTCATCCGTGCTGGTGGGAGCAATCAAAAAAATCAAATCGAGATCGCACCGGTCGAATGTCTTTTTTATTTGTTCAGCCTCTTCCGGAATCAGATCCGTCACCAACACCCCCGAAACACCCGACTCCCGGGCCTGATCTGCAAATTTTTCGATTCCCAACTGCCAAATGGGGTTCAAGTAGCTGAACAAAACGATCGGTGGACTGTTGCGCTGATGCAACGCCTGGCCGGAAGAAGGTTCTGATGAACGCCGATACTTTCCTACCAAAGCCAGGATTTTCGACAAGCTCGTGCCGCTGGCCAGGGCTCGTTGGGATGCCCGTTGAATGACCGGACCGTCAGCCAAAGGATCGGAAAAAGGCACGCCCACCTCAATGAGATCGGCCCCCGCAGCCGTTATTGCTTCCAAAATGGCGTAGGTATGGTTCAAAGAGGGATCACCGGCTGTGAAGTACGGGATCAGGGCCTTCCGTTCGGAATTTCGAAGTGTTGCAAAAACTGCATCAATCTGCGACATGATTCCTCACCTTCCACGAAGGCCCGATTTTGATAAATTCCTGATTTTTCTGCAATAGCCAATAAACTTTTTCATGTTTCTTGAATCTAACAGGTCACAACAGGACGATTCAACGCTGGTGCAGGCAGCGGTTTCCGGAAGATTCGCGACTCTCGGAATCCATTTCAAATTCAGGGAAAGGGTAGCGAATCGGGCCTTCTACATCCTCCAGTGAAAAAATTAACCTTGACCTCGCAGGAGCGCGAGTGGCTGTTGCCCTTCGGCGCCTACTTATTGATCGTGGTAACGGCGTATTATCGGGTTCATGAACTTTACGACTCCGATTTCGCCTTTCTCATCTTGATTCTCTTTGCCGTGATTTTGGGCCGGCTCTCCTCATTTATCAGCGACTGGTTGCCGGCGGTCATGTTGCTTTTCTCTTACGAGTATCTGCACGGCTATGCCGATAAGGTAATCGGCCGTGTGCATTCCACCGATGTCATCGCGGTAGAACAAAAACTGTTCGGAACTCCGGTCATTGCCGTGTGGCTGCAGCGGTGGCTTTACAATCCCGCCCATCCTCACTGGTACGACAAGGCCTCTGCCGTGATTTATTTTGCCCACTCCTTTGTGGTTCTCTTCGTGGGATTCGCGTTGTGGTTTTTTTCCCGCGACAAGTTCCGGATCTGGGTGCGTCTATTTGTCTACCTTTCCTTTGCGGGATTCACCACCTATGTTCTGTTCCCCGCCATGCCGCCCTGGATGGCCTCGCAACAACATTTGATACCGCCCATCCATAAAATCATCGACGAAGTCCTGCCCGATGGAACGCAGGGTGTCGTGAGCACCATGACTTCCAATCTGGTGGCCGCCATGCCGTCGCTCCATGCGGCTTTTCCCATGCTGGGATTCCTGTTCATGCTGCGGTATTTTCGCAAAATCGCTCCACTGTACGGACTCTATTCCCTGGCCGTTTTCTTCGCCATTCTTTACACAGGCGAGCATTTTATTGTCGACACCATTGCGGGGATCGGATATGCCGTGGGAATCTTCTACCTGGATGATCTGATATCGTATCTCAAGCGAAGATGGAAGGAACAAAGAAGAATCACCTTTTCACTGGAACTTCCCGTGCCGAAGATGCTTCACAGACCTTCGCCGCTTTGGGAACCCATCGCGGAAAGTGATGGCAACCCTCGCGCGGAGAAACATTATTAGGTTTTCCCGCTATGGCAGTGCTGCTGAGAGGTTGCGAAATGCGATTCCGGGACTGTTCCGTAAATTTAGCGACGGAACAGGGAGAGTAGCAAGGTCAGGATCACACTGATCACCAGACAGGTGACAATGGGAAAGTAAAAAGAAAAATGGCCGTGCTGAAATCGGATATCTCCGGGTAGACGGCCCAGGTGCAGCCAGCTCACTTTCTCCAAAAGAAGAACTGCCAGCCCCAGAACCACCAACAGAACGCCTGCCAAAACCAGAAATTTCCCGATCGAAAACATAAAGATTTCACGGCCCCGATTCAATGTCCGCGACAAGAATCCCTACACGATTATACTACCGGCAACGCCGTCAGATGTTGTCTTCACCACACGTCGTGCGGGAATCAATCCCCTTGAACGAACCTATTCACTAAGGACCCACCATCTTCATCGGCACTTGTCCAGGATTCCATTCTATTTGCCGCTCTTCTTCGCACTGCATTCAGAAAAGGTCACTTCCACTTGAAAAGGCTGGCCTCCATACGTCCCGCTCAAATTGAGCTTTTGTGGCAGCTTCAAATTTTCAACATCCTGGTAGGCGATCTCAACTTTCAGTTGAGTTGCCTCCCCGGGTACCTTGGAGTTATAAGTGGCCTCATATGCCGTCATAAGGAGTCCCTTGGGTGTCTTATCATACTTGGGTGCGATGACGCTTTCGAACTCCGATGTGACCACTTTGACACTGCTGATCACGAAATCCTGGCTCATGGTTGTCGTCACATCATCATTCGAACCTTCTTTGTAAGACAATCCGTACTGCCCCGCGGCCAACTTCAAATCGTAGGCGCTGTTGACATCGGGAAACGGGGATCTAAGGACAAACAATGACCACGTGTCGAAAAACCCCGAGATCATCTGTTCCATTCCACCATAGATCTGTGCCAGCCCCTTGGCAACCTGGTCATTCTCTGTGGTTACCTCATTGTGAGTTATCTTGACTTTGTCATCCGCTCCCATAAAGAGACTGAAACGAAGCGGCGTCAACGTCTTCACGGTGCTTTCCATCACCTTGGGGTCCTTGACGCTTTGTGCCAGCAAGCTTCTCCAGTTGGGCAAAATCACACATTGAAATTCCACCAGCCCTTCGTGCCGAAGACCGTATTGTGCTTGAATCGCGCGATTCAAAGTGGCTTTCTTGTCACCCGCAGATTGAGCCGGCGCCACGGATGAGGCCAGCAGGCCGCCAAGGATGAGGAGAATGCAGAATCGGCATTGAAATTTTAGATTCATTTGGTTTGCCTCCTTCGATTTTTGAGTCATAGGACGGGACCGTCCGCCATCGCGTATGAATGATTTAAAAAATGCATGCGCCTTCTGGTCAAAGTCAAAAAGGCCGGCACAAAAGACGATGAGGAGTAAGCGCCTTTCAAGATCATCCGGCCTGGTTCGTTAGGCCGGCTGATTCGATTTCGATTTTCTCAGCAGATTTCCAACTCGTCGAAGAAGTAGCGGGTCTCGAAAGCCGCCGTTTCCGGAGCATCGCTACCGTGCGTGGCATTGTACTGAATGGATGTGCCAAAGGTTCGGCGCAGGGATCCCTCGGCAGCCTTCGCGGGATCGGTCGCTCCCATGACTTCACGCCATTTGAGAATGGCCTCTTCACGCTCCAAAACCATCGCCACGATGGGCCCTGCGGACATGAAATCTGTCAGGGGTGTGAAAAAATTCTTTCCCCGATGGACCGCATAGAATCCTTCGGCCTGCTTCTTGGTGAGATGCACCAATTTCATGGCGACAATTCGAAACTCATTTTTTTCAATGGCGCCGAGTATGGCGCCGACGTGCCCGGCTTTCACGGCATCGGGTTTGATCAGGGCCAGGGTTCGCTGGATGGACAAAGGTCTGCTCTCCTCATGGGTAGAATTCGATGGACTCCAAATCGACAGGCTTACTTCCTGAGCACTTCTTCAACTTTGGCGCCGATATCGGCCGGCGATTCGACCACGTGAATGCCGGCATCGCGCATGGCTTTCATCTTTTCAGCGGCCGTGCCCTTGCCGCCCGCAATGATCGCCCCGGCGTGGCCCATGCGGCGCCCCGGAGGAGCGGTCTGGCCCGCCACAAATCCCACCACGGGTTTCTTGACGTGGGCCTTCACATAAGCGGCGGCTTCTTCTTCTGCCGTTCCGCCGATCTCACCGATCATCACGATGGCCTGCGTGTCGGCGTCCTGGTTGAACAGTTTGATGGCCTCCAAATGAGTGGTTCCAATGATGGGATCGCCTCCGATCCCGATGCAGGTGGATTGACCGATGCCGCGTCGCGTCAATTGATCCACTGCTTCGTAGGTCAGTGTTCCGCTCCTGGAGATAACGCCCACCTGGCCTTCTTTGTGAATGTGCCCCGGCATGATGCCGATCTTGCATTTTCCCGGTGAAATGATCCCGGGACAATTGGGGCCGATCAGGCGCGTGGTTTTCTTTTCCTGCAGGAAATTCCAGGCGCGGACCATGTCGAGAGTGGGAATTCCCTCGGAGATGCACACCACCAACGCCAGGCCCGCATCCGCGGATTCCATAATGGCGTCGGCGGCAAAAGCGGGTGGAACGAAAATGACCGAAACATTGGCTCCGGTCTTTGCAACCGCTTCCGCCACGGTGTTGAAAATCGGCACGGGAGGGTGTTGAAGACCGTCAAATTGATGTGTCGTTCCTCCCTTCCCGGGCGTCATGCCGGCCACGATCCGGGTGCCGTATTCCGCACAATTTCGAGCGTGAAACGATCCTTCCTTTCCTGTGAGTCCTTGAACCAACAACCGCGTATTCTTGTCCACCAAAATGCTCATGAATAAGTCCCTTTCCCGCAATTCTTATCTTAGAATGTCAATGAACAAAACTGCGAATCTGCGCTGCTGCAAAAAATATGGGATCACTCCGCTTCCTTGAAACTATCCACCAGCTTGTTCAGGCGTTCTTCCAAGCTGGCCTTCTTGACATGTTCAAGCGGAATATTGATCAGGATTGAAAATTTGTGTTTTTCTCCATCGATGGTAATCACCCGCACATGATATTTTGAAAACTTGTCATCCGTCCCGCCCTTAATGTCGTAGTCCGTTTCGAGGGCTTTGGCATCCCCGACCCGAATTTTTTCGAATTTCACTTTCTGTTTCTTGGGAGGTCCCTCAACGGCACGGTAGGCCACGGGTAATGCAATGCGGCGATGCAATTCCTCCAGCCCGTTGCCCCGGTACAATATGCTCAGGACCACGACCACATCGTCGCCGCCCAAAGTCATGGTATTGGCCTCGGTGTTCTCGCTCGATACCCAGTTCGTCGGAATGGATATGGAAAACCGTTTCATGGTGTCCCAAACCACTTTCTCGCCTTCAGCGGCCGGCAAAAGACTTCCGCTCAAAATGAAGAGGGCCCCGATAAAGATTCCCCAGCGGAAAAAACCATGATTTCGGATCACGACAATGCCTCCTTAAAATTAATGGACGGGCGATTCCTGTGTGACCACGCCTCGGCCCAATTCCACCACGCGCTGCGCGGCGTCTTTCATGTTTTCGCCGACGGTGAAATTCAATCCCGATTCCGCCAGAATCTCGCGTCCCCGGGCCACGTTGGTTCCTTCCATGCGGACGACTATCGGAATGTTGATGTTCAATTCTTTGGCCGCGGCCACGACACCCGTAGCCAGGGTGTCACAACGGAGAATGCCTCCAAAGATATTGATCAGCACCGCCTTCACATTCTTGTCGCTGATCAAAATACGAAAGGCGTTCTTCACCTGCTCGGCACTGGCGCCGCCCCCAACGTCCAGAAAATTGGCGGGCATGCCGCCGGCGTATTTGATGATGTCCATCGTGGCCATGGCGAGACCGGCGCCGTTCACCATGCAACCCACATTGCCGTCCAGCTTGATGTAGTTCAGTCCGTATTTGCTGGCCTCCACTTCCAGGGGATCTTCTTCCTTGAAGTCACGCAGGGCCGCAAAGTCTTTATGCCGGAACAGGGCGTTATCATCAAAATTAATTTTGGCATCGAGCGCATAGAACTCGCCCTCTTCGGTCAACAAGAATGGATTGATTTCCGCCAACGAAGCATCGGTCGCCATAAAAGCATTGAACAGCGCCGTCATGAACTGCGTGGCGCGGCCGACCTGCTCGGCCGCTAATCCCAAGCCAAAGGCCAGCCGGCGGGCTTGAAACGGCTGAAAGCCGATGGTGGGATCAATCCATTCTTTCAAAATCAGCTCCGGGGTCTTGCCGGCCACTTCTTCGATTTCCATTCCCCCGGCGGCACTGGCCATGAACACCGGTCGGCCGATGGCCCGGTCAATGACAATTCCCAAATAAAACTCTTTCTTGATGTGAAGTGCTTCCTCCACCAACAGGCGTTCGACGATCTTGCCTTCAGGACCGGTTTGATGAGTGACCAATTTCATGCCGAGCATTTGCCGAGCCAGCTTTTCAGCTTCCTCGGGCGACTTCGCCAGCTTGACGCCGCCGCCTTTGCCCCGGCCGCCGGCATGAATTTGAGCCTTCACCACCACCGCCCCGCCCAGTTGCTCCGCAATTTGTCGAGCTTCTGCGGGTGTCAGAGCGGGTCGGCCGCGTGGAATTTTGACTTGATACTTGGTCAGGATTTCCTTGGCCTGATATTCATGAATCTTCATAAGGAGTGCCTCGTACGGTAAGATGAGAATCTGCAGGACAAAACAAAAGGACATTATAGACAGCGGTTTCAGGACGGTCAAGGAAACCCCGGATCGATCATTGATCACAACCCTGCCAGTGCTGTCAACGGCTCACAATCAGGCTGAGGTTTAAACAGCACCATTCACAGAAAACCTTGATAAGGAAGCCAGGAGGCCGGGAAAGCGATAAGGCACAACAATTAATGGAAGGCGTCTCCGGGCAAAGCCAGATCAATGACTTTTCTCCTCGCTTCCTGGATTCCTCATAGAGCAGTTCTCTGGGTTCCGCACTTTTTCCTGCGCCTTGACAAAAATGAATTCACTTCTTTACAATCGTACATGGAATTCCGAAGAACGAAATTTATTGGCACTCATCGAGCTTTGAAGGCTCAAAACCCGCCCCTTGAAGGGAGCGGGTTTTTTGTTTGGAGAGACACAGGTGACCGGGTCCACGGGAGTACTCTGTGGATTGGGCGATGATCCATTCACTTCTCATTCAGGAGACGCCATGATCGAAGACACTGTTCCCGAGGCCTTAACGTTTGACGACGTTCTGCTGCTGCCTTTGCAATCGCAGGTTCTTCCCGCGGAAGCCGACACCTCAACCCACGTTTCCCGTCACATCAAACTCAATATCCCGATCGCCAGTGCCGCCATGGACACAGTGACGGAGGCGCGTCTGGCCATCGCGTTGGCCCAGCAGGGGGGCATCGCCATCATCCATCGCAATCTTTCTATCGAGCGGCAGGCGAGCGAGGTCGACAAAGTGAAGCGATCGGAAAGCGGGATGATTGTCGATCCCATCACCATGACTCCCGATCGCAAGATCGCCGAAGCGCTGGAGATCATGAAGCATTACAAGATTTCCGGCGTCCCGGTGACCGATAAGACCGGCAAGTTGGTTGGAATCCTGACCAATCGCGATTTGAGATTTGAAACACGCCTCGATCGTCCCATTTCCGAGGCCATGACCAAAGAAAATCTCATCACGGTAGCGGTCGGCACCACGCTCGAACAAGCCGAAGAGCAGTTGCACCGCCACCGCGTCGAAAAACTCCTGGTGGTGGACAAGAATTACCGGCTCAAGGGTCTAATCACGGTCAAAGACATCCAGAAAAAAATTCAATATCCCAATTCCGCCAAAGACTCTCAGGGACGCTTGCGGGTCGGCGCCGCCATTGGAGCGACCGGCGATTTTGTGGAACGCGCTGCCGAACTGATCAAATCGAAAGTGGATTTGCTGATCGTCGACACGGCGCACGGCCATGCTCAACGCGTGCTCGAGGCCGTGGCGACCATCAAGAAAAAATACTCCGATGTCGATCTGGCGGCCGGCAATATCGCCACGGCCGAAGCCGCGCGCGATCTGATCGAGCGTGGAGTGGATGCCATCAAGGTGGGCATCGGGCCCGGCTCCATTTGCACCACCCGCGTGGTTACCGGGGTGGGAGTGCCGCAGATCACAGCGATTTCCACTTGTGCGAAGGTCGCCCGCAAGAACCGAATCCCGCTGATCGCGGACGGCGGCATCAAGTTCTCCGGCGACATTACCAAAGCGTTGGCTGCCGGCGCCGATTGCGTCATGATCGGAAGTCTGTTCGCGGGAACCGACGAGAGTCCCGGCGAAACCATTCTGTTTCAAGGCCGCAGTTTCAAATCGTATCGGGGCATGGGTTCACTTCCGGCCATGCAGGCCGGATCCGGCGACCGCTATTCCCAGGAACGGACCAGCGGCAAGGAAATGATTTCGGAAGGTGTGGAAGGTCGCGTCCCACATAAAGGACCGCTCGCCGACATGGTGCATCAGTTGGTGGGGGGGTTGAAATCCGGGATGGGATATTGCGGGGCCAAGACGATCTCCGATTTGCAGCACAAAACCAAATTCATCCGCATCACCGCTGCCGGCTTGCGCGAGAGTCACGTCCACGACGTGATCATTACGAAGGAAGCGCCGAATTACCAGCTGGATTGATGCTCTGCGCATCGACCATTCAACTTAGATTGCCCTTTCAGGGCAAGTAATCAAATGGGATCTTCGATCCCAGGGCGATGCCCTGGGCTATTGAAGATTGCCCCTGTGGGGCAATGATAGACAGGGTCAGGTCTTCGCTGTTGGTAATCGGTCCTCAGCAAAGTCAATTGCGAAGCACACCACATAAAAAGGGGTCACACCTGGACATAGGACAGAGGCGGTGATTTTCTGCGAGAGGAGAGGCAGGGTCAGGTCTTCGCGATTGGTAATCGGTCCTCAGCAAGGCCGATTGTGAAGTGGACTCTCTCCTTCAAGCTGTTGAACATGCCCCGCACAAACAAAAAAGCTTTGCGCCCCAAATTTCCGGAGCGCAAAGCTTTTATTGACGCCTCTGAGCGTGGTGGAAAGATCTCTCTTGACTACTCCTCCGGCGGCGGCAAGGTCGGCGTACTCGGCGGTGGAGGTGGCGGTGGAGGTGGCGGACCCGGTGGATTGGTCGGCGGCTGGCCGATCAGCTGATTTACAATCGGAGGCCGCAAGGGCTCGCACTGCAGCGGGCCGGTCAAGGCATATTGATTCGCCGGCATGGCCGCTCGCTTCAAAAGCTTTTCAAAATCCGCCGCACAGCCGGGCACACATTGCACCCAGCCATAAGATGGACTCAAATCGTATCCCGAAAGCCGTTGAATGGCGGCATCGGCGGTCCAACCACCCGGCGGTGGACGCATTCCAATGCGATTGGCAAACAAAATGGCCAGCTCCGCTTCTGTGGTGAACGGCTGCTTCTCCAACACGGCCAGGGCCTGCAGCGGTGTTACAAAACCGTTCGGATCCACCGCCTGCCCGGTTCTCAAATCAAACTCCGTCCCCTTCAGCAAATTGAAAAAATCTTCATTGGTCAGGCACTTGTTCAGCTGCCAACCCCCGCGCGGGTAATAACATTTCGCCAGCAGTTCATTGGCCGCCAGACCGGGTGACCACGTCAGAACACGGGGATCGAGATCGATTTTTTGAGCGAACAGCGAAGCAAATTCCCCCTGCGTGATGCAATCACATTTCATCACGGCGGCGCGCACTTCCGGAAGCCGGACTTGGGCATCCGGATCGCCGGCGGTATAGTTGAGCTCAAAGTATCCGTCCGGTGTGGACACGATGCGTTGCGTCAAATCCGGCGCATTGAATCCATTCGTAAACGGCTTCCGATCGAACTTCGGATTTTCGGAGGCTTTCAAGGCATCGAAGAAAACTTCTTCAGTCAAAAAATCCGAAAGATGCCAGCCTCTCCGTTTGTAGGTGTAGGTCTTGTGTTCAGAATCCCACTGTCGCTTGACCGGGACAAACTTCAACCGGTCCGTTAGGGCAGCGCTGGCCGACTGCACCGTCCAGCCCTCGGTCGGCTCCGGCAATCCCAGCCCCTGGGCATACAGAATCGCGAATTCCCCTTCCGTGAGGGGTTGGCAACATTCCTGGGTAGGATAATACAGGATGGTGTGTCCCCCCGAGATCAGCGACATGTTCTGCGGCGGAATGTCCGTCGTCGCCGAGACACTCGCGGAACCCCCCAGCAACGCTCCCCCATGCGGCCCACCCGCAAAAAAGAAACTCTGAGCGAACAGAGGCGTGCCCGTCAGGATCACCAGAAGAGCCGGCACAAAAACCAAACCGTAAAAGGAAACTCGCAGGGCGTGTAAAACTGATTTTGAAGTCATGATCTTGAGCTCCATTTCGGAAACGACGTAGGACACTTCAATTTACTGCGGGTCTTCGCGATGATCGCCCACGAGTGAGGGATCTTTGGACGAATAATACTGATAGTAATATTGGTACTCGTAATAGCGCACCTTTTCCAAATCGTAATCGTTCAGAACAGCGCCCACGACATGCGGATTCACCTTTTGCAGTTTCTGGACACACCGCCGCGCAATTTTCTTGTCGGTGGCGTGGGCCCGGCACACAAAGACGACGCCTTCCACAAACGAAGTCAAAATCAGCGGATCGGAAACCGAGGCCACGGGCGGCGAATCGATCAGCACCCAACGGAACATGGAACGGAATTGGTCCAGCCAGTAGTCAATGAATCCCTCGGCCAAAAACGCAGGAACATTGGGAGGCAAAGCCCCTGCCGTGATGACGCTCAAATTGGGCCGCCCCGTGCGCCGGATGATGCGGTTCAAATTGACCATTTCTGCATCGGTCATCAAATTCGTGAAACCCGGCTCGCTGGGTGTCTTCAATTGACGGTGCAAGGAGGGCCGCCGCAAGTCCAAATCGATCAGCAAGGTGGGATCCCCGGCATCCGCCAAGGCCTCGGCCAGGTGCAACGAGACGGTCGATTTGCCCTCTTGCGGCAAAGCGCTTGTGATCAAAATTGCCTGGGAGTTGCGGTCGCGCCGCGCGAACAGCAAGGCGGTGCGCAACGTGTTGAAACTCTCCCGTACCATTCCGGAATCGAAGTTGCGCGAACGCGGGATGACGGCCAACTGCGGGATGTCCAGGTAGGCCTCAACATCGTCGTGGGTCTTGATGGTATTGTCGATGAAATCCCTCAAAAAGGTCAGCGCCGCGCCCAGAATCAGACCCCCCACCAATCCCAGGAAAAGGTTCTTGGAGCTTTGCTGATTGATAGGAACCCCCGGGACGGTGGCGCGTTCCACGATGGAGATGTTATTTCCGCGCAACCCTTTCAGGAGGTCGATTTGGCTGTAGCTCTGCTGTAAACGCTCGATGGCTCCGAGCTGAGATTCCTTCTGACTCTGAACGGCTTCCAGCTTGTCGCGCCGGCCGGCGGCCAGGTTGGCTTCGCCGCGGGCCTGGCTCAGCGCCACTTGGGCATCCTGCTCCTGCTTTCGCGTATTGCTCAATTCGGTTTCGCTCTTCTTCAGATCGCTTCGCAATTCATCATTGATCCGCGTCCGAATCTGCTCGACCTCACGTTCTTTTTGCAGCACCATCGGAAATTTCGGTCCGTATTGCTTGGTCAATCCCAGCAGATCGGTTTCGAGCTTGATCCGCGTGGTCACCAGAGTCTGAACGGCAGGACTCATCATGGAAGTCGGAACGGATTCCGCCCCGTCGTTGGCTTGAATGGCACGCTCGATGGTTGATTTCTTAATCTCGATTTCCTGACGATCGGAGGTGGCCTTGGCCAGATCCTTGGTGGCGGACAAGACGGCATCGTCGTCAATGGTCCGCTTGCCATCCGGGGTCAGAATCAAACCTTCCTGCCGCGCCACTTGCGAGGCCTTCTCTCCCGTTTCCTGAAGCTTCTTGCTCTGTTCTTGAATCCGTTCGGTCAATCCGCTCGTCAGTTTGTTGACTTCCTCGGCAATGCTGCGTTCGTTTTGTTCCACATACGCTTCGCACAGAACATTGGCGAACAGCGCGGCCTCCTGGGGATTGGCCGAAGTGATGTTAATGGCGACCAGTGAAGTGTCCGGCACAGGAGTGGGTGTCACCGATCCGGCGATTCGAATGGCCAGAGCATCCACCGGCTGGTACTGATAGAGTGCCGGTTTCTCTTTGATCAAACGCCTGGCGACTTCCAAGCCGAGAGCGCGGCCCGTGAGGATGCGGTACTGCGTGTTCATGTAGGTTTGATAGTTGAGGAGGCCGGCATATTCCTGTCCTTGAGACAAGCTGGTCGGCATGACATTGGACGGCTGCTCAATATTAATTTCAGCCGTGGCCCGGAACAGAGGAGGTTGAAGCAAACCATACACGACCACGATCCCGACGATGACGACGGTGCACGTCAGAATGATCCATTTACCGGAGTTCAACAGCCGCAGATACTCCATAATATCGATCTGCGGTGCGTCTCTCCCCGTGGTGTGTGGTTTTTCAACAGCCATGTCTCAACTCCACCTCAAAAACTCCCGCCTTCAGCTCGTTGTCTTAAAAAGATCGTTTGGGAACGACAATGATGTCCCCGCCGGTAATCGGCACGTCCGGTGACTTTCCCCGCTCAATCTTTCCGACATCCACTTCACGATTAATTTCCTTGCCGTCTTTCACCGTCTTGATCATGACTTTCTTATTGGCGAACTTCCCGAATCCGCCCGCGACGGAAATGGCTTTAAGAACCGTCATGCCGCGCTCCAGGTCATATTGGCCCGGCTTGGCCACTTCGCCCTGAACATAAAACCGCGAGCCTTCGGAGCGGGTCACATTAATGACATCTCCATCCCGAATCGGAATATTCACTTTTTCGAAATTGCTGGAGAACATATCGTCCAATTTGATGGTATAGATCTTGTTGCTTCCCTCTTCCATTCGTGCCACGGTGGCTTGGCCTCCGGTGGTCTTGGTCAGACCGGCCTCCGAAAGAATTTCCAGCAACGTGGTCGGTCCGCGCAGCGGGTAGCGGCCCGGCTTTTGGATTTCTCCCAGAACAGTGACGGATAGACTATTGTACTCTTTTACGCCGACGCTGACCTGCGGATCCACGATGTATCCGTCGCTGAGCCGTTTGACCAAAAGATCATGAATCAGACCGACTGTTTTCCCCGCGACCAACACATCGCCCAAGTAGGGAAACCGAATGGTTCCAGAGGGCGAAATCGTATAGAGCGTGGGTTGCTCGGTCTGGCTTTGTCCGAAAATGTGAATTTCCAACACATCCGAAACACCCACTTGATATTCCGCTTTTCCCAACGGCTCCGGTGTAGCGGCTTGCGTTTCGGGAGGCTTGACCGGGGCCTGGCCGGCAGGCGGAGCGGAAGCCTGGGCCGGAGTTTCTTGTGCCTTCGCCGGAGCGGGTGGAGTCTGGGAAGTTTGAGTTGGAGGCGTCTTTGGAGGAGCCTTTAACTCATCCCCGGGAACACGAGCCCGGGTCTGACCCAGCACCGGTTGCGCTGCAACCACTCCCATTCCCGCCAAGCTCATAAGCATCAATCCCAATCCGCAAAATGCTCTAACTCGTCCCATGGAATTCCCACGAACATCCAAAGCCCTTCCACAATTGCCCGGAGCTGCGAAGTTCGATTCCCCCTCTTCTTATCGGCCTGACTCTTGTTAAATTTCAATAAAACCTTCAATGAACTATCGTATCTCATTCACCTGGGCGCTCCCCCAAAAACTAGGGCTGAGGAGTTGCGGGCGCGGTAGGCTGGCGGGTGTACACCTGGCTGCCCTCGCCGCTGGAAGCATGACCCATGTTGAAGCTCACATGGAAAATGTGCCGCCGAAAATTGAATCCGTCTCCCAAGTTCGAAATTCGATCCTGAAAATCGTAACCAAAATCGACAATCATTTGACTGTTCAAAATGATGCCGAGATCCACACCGGCATCCCACAGATGATCATTTCGCCGGGGTCCCAGGGTCACCACCGGGACGCCACCCAGGGTCGAGGCCAGGATTGAATCCTGAGGATATTGATTGCGCTGGAATCCGCCCCGGAACGTCAGTTGGTAGCGTTCTCCGGAATGCTGGAACCGGGCATTCACCCCGTCATTCACAAAATAGCTGTTGATCCCGAAATTCGACAGTGACGTGCTCCGCAGGAAAGCCACGTCAAAGACGTTGCGGTCGTTCAATTCCTTGGTCAAAGAGGCTCGTGCCGTCCAGCCGTGGAAATTCGAGAGTCCTTGGTTGTTGTAACTCGTGGTGCGGTATCCGATAGTGAAATTTCCGGAAGTGCGGTCGGTGAACGTCTTATTGATTCCAAACTCGTAAGAATTCGTGTTCCCGCTGCGCCCGGCGGCATTGGTTCCGCTGGTGATATCTTTGGTGTAGGTGTATCGCGCGAAAAAGTTGGCCGTCAGCCACTGGTCGCGCAGCCATCCGGCGCTCAACGAGTAGGTATCGTAATTGAAGAACGTGGAGTTGTTGCGATTATCAAAGACCAAGCGGTTGAAATCCGCGTCGCCGATCAAGCGGTCTTTTTCCGTGACATCCACATTCACTTCCCCGCCGATGTCGTTGCGCAGGTAAGGCTCCGACGAAAAACTCAATTCCCTTCCGGGATCGAACTGGCGGGAATCGAAAATTCCTCGCACAAAGTGATCCCGCACGGAAAACCGCAGCCAATCCGTGGCTTCCACGCTGGAATCGAAATTCAAATAATGTTCGATATGGGAGGGTTGACTGAATCCCGCAATCCATCGGAACACGGGATTATAGGCAATTCGAAAATCGCGCGTCTCCCCGGGGATTTCATATTCCAAAATGGGCGACAGCGTGTAGCTGCTCACTCCCAAGGCATTGGTGTTGGTTCCCAGGAAATTGGAATCATACTCATAAATAAAACTGACGTACGGACGCAAAGTACCCGGGCCGATCTTATATCCCAAGAGGACATTGTTTTCAGCGCCGCCCAGCGTGGTTCCGGGCAGGTACACGGTGTCGCTTCCGGGCGGATCGATGGCGGCATTCATGTAGCTCTGAATGCTGCCATTGGGCTTGACCTTCGGCAAAGCCAGGGTTTGAGCGGCGAGCGGGGTCTTCACCACACGTCCCCGAAGCAAAACCACTTCACCCGAAGATTCGAGGGCGGAATTCGCACTGGCGAGTTGCGTGCCTACACCGGTGGGAGAGGAAGTCTGGTCCGGGCCCTTCCCGGCGCCGCTTCCGGCCATCCCGCTGTGGCGGGCCAAAAACTCCACCATCTCACCGGAATTCGAAGTAATTTCAAAACCGGCACGATTGGATAGAAACTCCGTTTGAACCAAACGCGGAGTCCCCGGCGTCAGAACCAGCACCGCCGTTCCCCGGGTTTCATTGATCGGGAGAACGACCAACGCTTTGGAGTTTGAAAGATTTTCCATTTCCAATTTGGCGCGCCGGGAGAGATGGAGAACAAATCCCTCGCGGTCTTCCAAAACCTCTGCCCGAATCTTGGGCAGGTCCGAGGACGAAAAAAGAACAAACTCGATTCCGGTGGGTGTCACATTGATCCGATAGAATATCTTCTGGGCTGGAAACGGCATATCACTTCGTTCCGCATGCAACCCGACCCCGAAAAGCAGGGTCAGGCCCAACACCGCCAGAACAGCAAATCCGAGTCTGATAGCCCTCATACTATGCAGCCTTTTCATCTCAACCCTCCGTACTCATCCAGGTCCTTCACAAATTCAACCACCCGAAGAAAAAATCCTGGTACCCCTGTCTATCATTAACTTGCTGCCGTACTTTGAGACCCGCTTTCTTTGGCCGTCTTGGAACCTCATCTCCGACTTATTTCAAAGTACGAGATTCAACTGCTTGAACCGCCGAATGACGATGAAAATATTCGGCTTCTCAAGCCCGGATAATGATACTTTTGAACATTCACGAAACTTTCACAGACGGTGTCGGTTTTCCGTCGGAATGACCGATTCTCAGACAGCTTTGCCCTGTGCCCTGTCGCCTCCTGGCCGCGTTTGGAATGGGGACGAGAATTAGTCCCGCTGTGGGGATACCCCAACTCAGGCGGAGAAGGATGTCAAATAGCTTCACGCACACACCTGCGCGCCCCCGCTTGCCGCGGAGGACGGCTCCCCCTCTTTTTGCCTGATATTAAGGCACATCCATCGTATTCCATTGGGGGGTGGCAGGCAAGCAAATTTAACCTGAAAAAAGTGGAGAGGTGGGAGCGAACGGGATCTACAAATTCAGGGTTCGGCACAAAATACAATATCTTGGGGGGAACGTGCCTCATCCCCTCAGCATATGCGTTCCCCCGCGCTGGCAGCCCCCGTCTTCGATCCCTTGAAAAAACGCGGCGACCCGGAGGTTTCTCGCCGCCCTTTAGTCTTTTGGAGAGTGAATTTAAGGCAGTGTTTTTTTGCTCAATTCGAGATCACCCACTGACCCGTGATGGAGATCAATTCCACACCGACCAAGTCGCTTCCGTTGCCCCCATCTTTGGTCCACACCACACGACATTGAGCATCAAACTTGCTTCCCTGAGAAAGTCCAATGATGGAACCCACGCGCACCAAACCTCGCCGGATCTCAAAACAGGCGCCATATCTTGAGACGTTCTCCGTCACACCCTTGGTTTCGAATTGCTCCAAGGTTTGAGGATTGATTCCCGTCATGGTGATGGGCATCTGGATGTTCATGCGGTAATCTTTGCGACGCTCTGCCGGCATGGCGTTGGTTTCGGTGAATATCTGCATTTTAGCAGGTTCCATAGTCAGTCCCTCACAATGGAGCCATGCTAACACTATACTCTCTAGTGAGTGTGAGCCCCGTCACAAGGGCGCAAGAAAATTTTTGGAGACGCCGGTTCGAGATGGTTCGGTGACCGGGCGAGGGCCAATCACAATGAAGATCAGGCTCTTTTCAAATAACGTCAGATTCGATCGCCTTGGAGATGGCGGTTTGGTCCTGCGGTTGGATGCCTTCGAATTC
This sequence comes from Terriglobia bacterium, assembly GCA_028716525.1. Taxonomy (GTDB): domain Bacteria; phylum Acidobacteriota; class Terriglobia; order JAIQFV01; family JAIQFV01; genus JAQUPQ01. Next base: position 34,144 of record JAQUPQ010000038.1, read on the forward strand.
CGCCCCAAATCCGGGGGGCCGATTGATCACCACGGGGGCCATTTTGTAATCGTTAATCCATGCCACCCGCAAATTACAACGGACCGTGTGCCCATTCGGCAGTGTAAACTCGGCTCGAAGGCGGGTATTGACGCCCGGCGCATGCGTCGTGCGCACATAAAGACCTTGCGCAGAAACGTCGAAGGTGGTGGCGTTCACCCAGTTTTCTTTGTCTTGAAAAATGATGGGGACTTCCAGGTAAGACCGCACATGGCGGCGGGACTCTTCAGGGCGTTCGATGCCCTTCATCTGCTCTTCCAGTCCCGAAGAAGGCATCGGAAACAGGACTTCATTCAGTCGCGTCCACCAGCTCTTGGGCTTGTTTGGGTCCGCCATCGGGTCTCTCCTCTCGAAAACTGCACCATGGTGAAACCTCTGCGGTACTCAACATCCATACCGACCAAATTCGCCTGCAACTTGGTCGCCAACCCGGCAGACGCAGAAATCTCCTCGCCCCAGACAACATACCGTGACCTTAAAAAAATTGCAAACACTGGGAAAAACGTGCAACACAGGGTTCTAGGAGGTTGCTGAAAAACTGAATTTCCAGGGAGCCGATGGGCCATTTTGGAGTGCGCCGCCTGGGGCGGCGCTTTGGATGGTGGCTCGCAACTCCTTGTCCCGGTCATGCCATTCCTGGCGGCTCTCTTTTCAATTCGAGAATCCAAAGCGGCGTCGCGTCCGCCACCGGCGGACTTGCCGCCGCACTCCAAAATCTGTTTTTCAGCAACCTGCTAGAATCGAAATGATCTGAGCAAATCGATCCATTGGGGGCGGAGTCCGAGGCCTATGGGGCAGCGTTCCAGGAGGAAGCCGAAAGTCAATACACAATATCGATGCCGGTATCGAGGAATCGATGCTGCATTCCAGTAAAACGTCTGAAGAAGGGAGAGGTGATGTTGTTGTACACGTCCCGCGGATTGGCACGGTCGGTAACATTGAAAATGGTTAGGGCTCCGCGCAATTTGTGGTTCTTGATCCAGGGAAGCGGCAATCGAAATTCCTTGCTGAGTTTTAAATCCAGAGAAAGAAATCGCGGGAAACGCCGGCTGTTGGGCAGACCCACATAATTTTGCCTCTCATCGACCCAGGAGAATGGAAACCCGGAATGATAGTCCAGCAAAGGGCTCGCCAGAATCCCCCAGAAATGAGTCTGAAACCGCCCCCACGTAATAAGCCGATGGGGAATGTCTGAAGGCAAGGAGCCATGAAAATTAGGGCGAATGACCGGTTGTTCAAACGGCACATAGATCTGACTCAAGGTATTGAGATCGCCCTGCGCCCGGCTATTGACATAAGAAATATTCCATTCCGTTCCGGGTGTGGGCCGCGTATGGAGTGTGAATTCCAGCTCATGGTATTGGGCACTTCCATTGTTGAATAAGACCATCATCGGGGCTGCGGCACCGCTTGAGCTCTGCGGTTCCACAAAGAACTGATTGTAGGACCGGCTGAATACAAATCCCACCCGGAGTGCGATGTTGGGACGCAACTCGTGATTCCCTTCCACGTTCCACGTTAGATTGTATGGCGTCGTCCCGAACGGACGTTGCGAATAAAGGGGAGTTCTTTGAGCCGTCCATGCGCCATACATGTTGTTGAACATCACGGATGGCCCCACGAGCACCCCTGAAGAATTGAACAAGCTGACTTGGCGCGCCGGATTGGCGGCAAAATCAGCAGCCAACAACGGGACATGGTCATAGAAAATTCCCAGCCCGCTTCGAATAATCGTCCTGCCGCTCTTTCCCGGGGAAAAGACAATCCCGAATCGGGGCGCCAGGTTGGCTTTGCCGCCCAAACTTTGGGCCGAGTACCTCAATCCCCCATCCACTCCGACGCGTTCATTAATGGACCAGTGATTCTGGATAAAGAGGTTCGCTTCATTTCCACTCGCCGACATCCGACCCTGACCGGCAAAATCGATACGTTCAGCCAGTGAGCCGTCGCTTCTCAAAAGATCAATGCCGTGCGACAGGCTCGATCCCTCGAAGGCGCGCCGCAGAAAACTTCCTCCTAGCGTCAGTTCATGTTTGCCATGCCAATTCTTCGCGGGCAAAGAATAATTTGTTCGCAGCTCCTCCTGGTTGCTTTGGCGGTTGAACGTATTGAAGAAATTTCCATCGTAACCGTCGGGAGTGATCCGCATATCCGCCGGTCCCTGTCCATGCCCCCCGCTGTCGAATTCCGTTCCTTGCAGCACCGTCGATAGAACTCCGCCTGATTTTGTGACATATCGATCCGCCAATGAAACGGAGAAGCCATTCTGGTCATAGTCTGAGGAAGCCGATTGCGGGATCAGAGAACTGATATTGGCAAATTGTCGCCGCAGGGGGAACACATTCGCATTGACGGTAATCAGGTGATTATCGGAGACAATGTATTGAAGCGACGTGAACGAATTCAGGTCCCGGGTCTTGATTTCATTCTTGGGCCACGGCAGCCCGCGCACCGGCTGCTTGTCAATGTCGAAAGCCACGGCTTCGGAAAAATTTAGTCGACCGCTGCGGAGGAGCGGACCCGTGACATAAAGTTTGGGATTGACGTTTGCCAGGCCGACCAGTTGGCCATTCTTGAGGCGGGGATTGGGCGGAATGTCCTGGACCTCGTACTCCCAGCGGCTGGAGGGTGGACGCGTATATAAGGCTGTCAAACCGCCCGTGAAGCCACCATACTCCGCCGCATAGGCGTTCTTATACACTTGCAATGATTCAATCGCCTGCACCGGGACATCGATCGAGAAGCTGCCCGTGACGGGATCCACTGCTTCCGCGGAATTCACCAGCATGAGGCCTTGGTTTTCCGGTAGACCCTTGATATTGATTCTTCCATCGGGTGTGCGGATGACCCCGGGCAAAATCGGCAGAGCCGCCTTGAACTTTTGTTCTGTCAGGGGCAGGTCCGTCATCTGCTGTGTGCTGAGGGTGTCGGGCGGAGCACCTTGCTCGGGAACCACGGTGGATGCAGCCTCAGTGACCCCGACCGTCTGTCGAAGTCGGACCTCCGCGGACAGCTTCAGTTGAAGGAGGATCGGCTCCTCGGCCACTTCCAAATCTTTCTTGACGGGATAAAATCCCATGGCCGCGCAGGAGAGCCTGTACTTCCCCGGCAAAGCATTTTCGAATTTGAATTCTCCCCGGCTGTCCGTCTTTCGCGTCACACCCCCCGTAGGCAAAAGCGGACCTGTCAATGTACACACGGCCTCGGCGATGGGCGTGTTCTGCTCGTTTACAACGTCGCCCTGAATCGCAGTTCTTGTCTCCGGTGAAGACACGACGGACACAGGAATACCGAGGAAAAAGATGAGGATGGAAAGAACTGCCCCGAGTTTCAACCGAATATCCTCAACCGGCTCGAACAACCTGAATGCTTCAATACCGATAACGATTAGCGACGAAATCTCCCTGCCTGCGCCTCCCGGAAGAACAAGAATTTATATCGCCTCGGGGGAAGCAATCAAGTGTTCAGTCAAGAAATTTGGAGTCATGTGTTCATGCCTGCCATCAACCGAATGCATCCCCTCCAGGGCGGTAGGCATCATAGTTAGTTGCTAATGCAGATTCCCGTTTAATAAAGAACTCCGAAGCTCAAGCCGACTGAGAAGCGGGAGCAAACCCGTAAACGTCCAAGGGAGTTCGATGGACACCTATTCCCCTCTCGGTGGAAGGAACATTCCCCCGACTGAGGGAAAGGGCTGCTGCGCTTCTCCGGCACTACAGAGATTTACCCTGTTTTCCGTAGACTCAGTTCTCCATCAAGACCCTTGATCATTTCCACCAAGTCTGGGGACTCACAGCAGAGTCCTCGGAGGAAATGGAGCATGCTATACGTCGCCGCCATCGATGCGTCGACGGTTGACCCATGAAGGTTATACAAACGCGCCTCAAAGCATTTTCTTTTCCGGCCTTTTTCGGAGCAGCATCCGGGCCGGCAAAACACGCGGGGAGTCACTGACCATGCTTGCGCCCACTTCTACCCTTCTTTCCACCGAACAATATTCACAGCATGTCAATCCCCAGTGGGTCCGCCTCCTGGACTTATTGCAGATGAACGAGTGTTACCGGGAATGCATCGGGGCGGAGCTTTTCACGGCCGAGGGGCGCCGCATCCTCGATTTCTTATCGGGTTACTCTGTCCACAATGTCGGCCATAACCATCCCGCCGTTCTTGCCGCGATAAGAGACGAGATGGACCGTCGCGGACCCGCCATGTTGCAAAGCCACGTTTCGGAGCTGGCCGGAGAGTTAGCCGACCAGCTATGCCGCCGTGCCGGCGGGCGGTTGACCAAAGTTTATTTCTCCAACTCGGGCAGCGAGGGAATTGAAGCCGCCATCAAGTTTGCACGGGCTCATACCGGACGCTTCGGTCTGCTCCATGCCGACGGCGCGTTTCACGGGCTCACCTGCGGAGCGCTGTCTTTAATGGGCAGTTCCTTCTGGCGGGAGGGTTTTGGGCCGATGCTGCCTGAAACGGAGTCCGTTCCTTTCGGGGAGTTAAGCCCCCTCGAAGAAAAGTTGCGCAGCAGAAAGTTTGCAGCATTTATTGTCGAGCCCGTTCAATCCGAAGCCGGCATCCGGATCCCCCCGCGCGATTATTTGGGCCAGGCGCAGGATCTCTGCCGGCGATACGGCACCCTCTTTGTCTTGGACGAAGTCCAAACCGGATTGCATCGCACAGGGCCCTTCCTCGCGGCCCATCATTTCGGTCTGGATCCCGACATGGTGGTTCTCGCCAAGGCACTCAGTGGCGGGCTGATTCCGGTGGGCGCTTTGCTCCTGTCGGACGCCGTGTACGAATCGGTCTACCCCTCCTTGCGTCGCGCCTTAATCCATACGTCCACCTTCGGCGAAAACAGTCTGGCGATGCGGGCCGGACTGGCGACGCTGCAAGTCTTGGAAGACGAGAGGTTGGGAGAGCGGGCTACCCAGGTCGGGGAGCGGCTGCGCCGCGATTTGGGCCAAGCGCTCGCTGATCTGGAAATGGTCAAGGAAGTTCGCGGGCTGGGACTGCTCTGCGGGATCGAGTTCCACACGCCCAAACAGCTTCGCTTGAAAGTCTTTTTTGAAGCGTTCAAGAGAATCCATCCGGGCATGTTTGGCCAGTTGCTGGTCATGCGCTTGTTTGGCGACCAGAACATTCTCACGCAAATCTGTGGCAACAATTTTTTGGTTTTGAAGATTGCTCCACCGCTGATGGTCAGCGATGCGCAAGTCGACGAGTTTGTTTCGAAAACGGCGGAAGTGGTGGACGCCATCCATTCTTCCAACGCGTTTTGGTCCGACGCGCTGAGTCTGGCCCGTCGCGCCGTTAATATTTGAAAGGAAGAATGAAACGAGGCTGGCATCACAATAGACCGGCTCGTTCCACGAGAACAATCGAATCATGAAAATCGCCAGCGTCGCCAGTTCGTTCCCGCCCCACTATTACAAACAGGAGGTTCTGACGGGGGCTTTAAAACAATTCTGGGGGGACCGATTGAATAGCCCCCAGGTGATCGACCGCCTGCACAATCACTCCGCCGTCGAAGGTCGATATCTTTCTCTGCCGTTGGAAGAATATTACCAAATCCAAACCTGGGGACAGGCCAACAACGCCTGGATTCGCACCGCCGAAGAATTGGGCCGCGAGGCGCTCTGTCGCGCCCTGCGTGGCGCCGGCCTTTCGCCGCAGGACCTCAACGCCATCTTCGTCGTCTCAGTGACCGGCATCGCCAGCCCCTCGCTGGAAGCGCGTCTTGCCAATCGCATGGGTTTTTCGCCTCATATCAAACGGATTCCCATCTTCGGTCTGGGATGCGTGGCGGGGGCTGCCGGCATCGCCCGCGCCGCCGACTACGTGCGGGGTTTCCCTCACCACGTCGCCGCCCTATTGGCCGTCGAACTGTGCTCGCTGACGATCCAAAAAGAAGATCTTTCCATGGCCAATTTGATTTCAGCAGGACTGTTTGGCGACGGGGCGGCTGCCGTGATCGTCACCGGCTCGGAAAGTGCCGAAAGCGGTCCGACCGTCCTGGCGACCAGATCCGTGTTTTACCCGGACACACAGGACATCATGGGATGGAACATCTCGGAAAAGGGTTTTCAGATCGTCCTTTCTCCACATCTTCCGGATTTAATCGAAGAACACCTCGGTCACGACGTCGAAACTTTTCTCGAGGACTGTGGAATCGATCGCTCCGCTATCGGCTGCTGGATTCTTCACACCGGCGGGCCGAAGATTCTCGATGCCACGGCCCATGCGCTGAAGCTTCCCAAGACCGCTTTGGCTACATCGTGGGAATGCCTTCGAAAGGTCGGAAACCTATCTTCGGCCTCCGTGTTGCTCGTCTTGGAACAATTCCTCCGGCGGAGACCGGCCGCGGGAACCTACGGATTGCTGGCCGCCATGGGGCCGGGCTTCTGTTCGGAACTGGTTTTGCTGAGGTGGTAACGTAATGGCTGTTGCTCGAAATACAGACGTCCTTGTCATTGGAGGAGGACCGGCGGGTCTGGCGGCGGCTCTGGCATGCCGCCAGAAGGGATT
>JAQUPQ010000039.1 GCA_028716525.1 Terriglobia bacterium
CCGTCCGGACCCGGCACGGCTGGCTGATCGTTTATCACGGCGTGAGCGAAATGGCGGAACCGGGCAACGGCGGACATCATCTGTGCTACTCGGCCGGGGTGATGGTGCTCTCGCAGGAGCATCCGTGCGTTATTCGTTATCGTTCCGCAGAGCCGGTGTTGACGCCCCTGCTGCAGCAAGAACGCCGCGGGACCGTCCCCAACGTCGTGTTCCCCACCGGCATCGACCGGCGCGATGATCTCGGCTTGCCGGACCGTTTCGACGTTTATTACGGGATGGCCGATAACCGCATTGGCGTGGCACGCCTTGACGTGCCGGATTTCTTGCCGCCGGGACGAGCTGCCGACCCGCCGGAAGCAAAGGTATGAGGTGCCTGATTTCGGAAAGTTGAAACCGTAATAACCGCGCGGCTGGCTTGGACGAAAGGATGAAGATGAAAATCAATTCAAAGGACTTCCGTGTCCGGCCCGGAGCAAAGGTCAAACTCAACGAATGTCCGACGAGGGTGAAGCCCTTCTGCAAGTCGAAGAAGCGGTATCGAAAACTCCTGGAAGAACACGTGGAGGCGTTGAGCGCGCTCGAACGCCTTCACTACGCGTCCCACCGCTATGCCTTGCTGCTGATCTTTCAAGGGATGGACGCGGCCGGCAAGGACGGCGCCATCCGCCACGTCATGTCGGGGGTCAATCCGCAAGGCTGCGAGGTTTTCAGTTTCAAACAGCCGAGCGCCGAGGAGTTGGAACATGATTTTCTCTGGCGCACGACGCGCCATCTGCCGGAACGCGGGCGGATCGGCATCTTCAATCGTTCCTATTACGAAGAAGTGCTTGTCGTTCGGGTGCATCCGGAGATCCTCCGCAGCCAGGGGCTATCCGAGGAGTTGCGTGACGAGAAAAACATCTGGGAAGAGCGCTATCGCTCCATCGTGGACTTGGAGAGCCATCTTTATCGTAACGGAACGCGGACCATCAAAGTATTTCTCCACCTTTCGCGGGAAGAACAGCGAAAACGGTTCCTGGAGCGCATTGATGAGCCGGACAAGAACTGGAAATTCGGCCTCGCGGACATTCACGAGAGGAAATACTGGAAGGAATATATGAAGGCTTATGAGGCTTGCCTGAACGCGACCAGCACTCATCACGCGCCCTGGTACATCGTTCCCGCCGACGATAAGGAGAATGCCCGGTTGATTGTTTCTCAAATTGTTCTTGAAGCGCTCAATGAACTTAAGATGTCCTATCCCAAGACCACCGCGAAACGTCGACGGGAATTGAAATTTATCCGCAAGCAACTCTGAAGGCAAAACGATGACCCATAAGCACAACAACAGTATGCAATCGGCATGGTCAGCTCGGGCGTTATGGGACTCAATCTCGTAAGGTCAGGGAGCCTCAGGAAAACTTGTGTCAAGTGGTACGCTGGGCGTGCCGAGTCAAGGCCCGGCTCCGGGGTTTGACGGTCTCGATGGGTTATCTCGGCACCGATCGTACTCTCAGCTGCCGGCCAATCTCATCCTGGCCGAGCGCGACTGCTTCGGCGCGTACACCTATGAGCGAATCGATGCCGTGGGCACGTTTCACACGGAATGGGAGAAGGCATGAGAATCATGAAAACGAATGATCAACTAGAACCGACGGTGATCGTCATTTTTGGCGGAGCCGGCGACTTGACTTGGCGCAAACTCGTGCCGGCCCTGTATGACCTGTCCCGTGACCGAAGTATGCCTGCTCGTTTTTCAATCATCGTAGTGGATCGGGTTGACTTGAGCGAAGAAAAGCTGCGCCGGCGTTTCTACGACGGCGTCAGGAAATTCTCGCGCCAAGGAAGGGTGAAAACCGGCGGATGGGGCGAGTTTGCCAGGCATATCCGGTACCAGCAGGGCGATTTCAAGAAGCTGCAAACTTACACGGCCGTGGGCGAACAATGCGCCAAGCTGGAAAAGGAATGGGGCGCCAAAGTCCACCGCATCTTTTACCTGGCCACACCGCCGAGCATGTTCGGCGAGATCCCAAAATACCTCGGCAAGGCCGGACTGGCGCGTGACCGGGAATGGGCACGGATTGTGGTAGAGAAACCGATCGGCTATGACCTCGAATCCGCTCGCGCCTTGAATGCCATCCTCGCCGCCCATTTCGAAGAATCCCAGATTTTCCGCATCGACCATTATTTGGGCAAAGAGACGGTGCAAAATATCCTGGCGTTCCGCTTTGCCAATCCTCTCTTCGAGCCGATTTGGAACCGGCGATACGTGGACTATGTGACCATCACCGTGGCCGAAAAAGTGGGTGTGGAACATCGTGGCGACTATTACGACCAGGCGGGAGCCCTGCGCGATATGGTGCAGAATCACCTGATGCAACTTGTTTGTCTCGTGGCCATGGAACCAATGGTCTCTTTCAATGCCGATGAGATTCGCAACAAGAAAGTTGATGTGCTCCACGCTGTGCGGCCGATTCCGCGTTCCGCGGCTCAGCAGTGCGCCGTGCGCGGGCAGTATGGCCGGGGCACCCTTCAAGGCAAAAAAATGCGCGGCTACCGTCGGGAAGATGGCGTATCCCCACGCTCAAGAACGGAGACGTTTGCAGCCTTAAAATTGTTCGTGGATAACTGGCGCTGGCAAGGAGTGCCGTTCTATCTCCGCACGGGCAAACGTCTGCCCCGGCAGTTTTCGGAAGTGGTCATCCATTTTCGCAGTGTGCCGCATCAGTCGTTCCCGCCCGACTCCAGCCGCCATTGGCACCCGGCTTGTCTCGTCCTGTCGATCCAGCCCGAGGAAGGCATCGTGATGGGTTTTCAGGCAAAGTACCCGGGGCCAAAGATGCTGCTGCGGCCGGTGGAGATGCGGTTCACATATCAGGATAGCTTTGCCATCCCCTCGCCGGACGCTTACGAGACATTGCTCTTGGATGTGATGAATAATGATCCCACCTTGTTCATGCGCGCCGACCAGGTCGAGGCGGCGTGGCAGCTTCTGATGCCGGTGCTGGAGTTCTGGGCGGAATCAAATCCTCGCAACTTTCCCAATTACGCTGCCGGCAGTTGGGGGCCAAAGGCGGCCGACGAGTTGCTCGCGCACGAGGGACACGCCTGGCGGCCAATCGCATGAGAATCCGGGTCATTGATGTCGGCGGCACGCATGTGAAGGTCCTGGCCACCGGCTCCGCGTGCAATTGGTTCGGACAGAAGTGGAGCGCGGATATATCGACCTTAAGAGAGTGGCGTAAAGAGCGGCGAGTTGACGGATGGCGCCACTTTCTTACGTAACGAAGCACTTGTGCCCATGCTAAACCCCGCGGTAATTCCCACCGGCACCAGACTGCACTTTCCCTTCATCAACCGGCCTGAGCAATTCTGACCACATGCGTGAGCAGTACTGGGCTGCGTGCGGATTGCCGCCGGGGTATAAGTAATGTGCATAAAATTTCCAGGTGTAAGTAGTGTGCGTAAAGTTCTCAGCGAAGTTTGGCTGGGAAGCAAGTGTCAGAAACGGAGGTGTGATGTGGTGGCTCGAGCAGCGCTCATCAGTGTGAAGCCTGGTTGCGACACGAAGCTGACCGGGACTCTGGAGCAGGAAGTCCTCCCGCTGTTTCGAAGCGAGAAGGATTTCCGGGGCGCCGTCGCCCTTGTATTCCCGCAGGGAACGCGAGCGGTCTTATTAAGCCTGTGGGGTCAAACGGGATACGCGGGTGCAACCTGCGCCACCAGCTTAAGGGCACAGGTAGCATGGCAAGAGTGGTCCTGTGAACTCGGTTGGTTCAAGTGGGGAAGGTCTCTCGAATTTCTCAAACCACATCTTCGATCTTTCGATAAGTAGTCCGATTGTGTTCGCAACGGGGCAGAAAAGAACGCCCCCAAGAAAGAGTGAGGTAACTCCAATGAAAACGATAAATCGATTTAAAGCAGTGGCGCTAATCTTCTGCTTGTCCCTGATGGTTCTAGCGTCTCTACCCAGTCTTGCGAAGGCAGACGAGTGGAACAGGAAAACAACTGTGACTTTTAGCGCTCCCGTCGAAGTTCCCGGTGTGGGTGCTCAGGTCTTGCCGGCGGGCACATATGTATTCAAGATCTTTGATTCGCTGTCGGACCGCCACATCGTTCAAATCTTCAATGTAGCGGGAGACCATGTTTATACCACCATCCTCGCCATCCCCAATTACCGTTTGAAGGCGACCGACAAAACAGTCATGACGTTTAAGGAAAGGGCGGAAGGGCAACCGGAAGCCATCCGGGCATGGTTTTATCCGGGGCGTCAATGGGGAGAGGAGTTTGTATACCCCAAGGCAAGAGCCATCGAATTGGCGAAGATTACAAATCAGCCCATTCTCGCAACGCCGATCGAACTGGCAACGGCACCCATCGAAGATTTGAAGACGGCGCCGATTGTAGCTGTTGAACCTACGGGAGAAGTGGTGGAAGTCGCTAAGGTGGTTGAGCCCCCGCCGGTCGAGGTAGCTGCCGCAGTCCCCGCGGAGAGCTTGCCCCACACGGCCAGTTCATTGCCCCTAACGGGATTGATCGGGATGCTTTCGCTGGGCGCAGGCCTTGCTCTCTTGGTTATTTCGAAGCGATCGGCTTAAGTCAGGTAAGTCTCTGTTTGAGCAGGCTACGCTCGTGGTTCACAGAGGACGCTTCGGGCGCCAGTTTCCTAAGGCGCCCAGGCGAGTTGACCGAGCGTCGGATTGTGAAGGGGGCGGTACGTGAGTATCACCCCTCCCTTTCACGGACGGCAGAGGTCGCAATCACCCGAACATGGGTTTTTGAAATACCGTTCCGATTCCATCAACGCGCTGGACCGGTCCGAGATCAACCCGCAACAGTACAGCGATTATAGCCAAGGACAGGCCCAAGACTGGTCAGCGGTACAACTTGATACGATGAAAAGAGAATATGTTCACTTTTCGTGAATTCGCCGTTTGTTTGCTTGCCGCTTTCTTCGTTGTAACGCTACTCTTTAGCACCTATGTGATGTACGTGGGGCTCAAAAAGGGTGGTGGCCTCTTGCGCCGCAGAGCGCAAGCGCTTGCGCGTGCCGTCATTCAATTGAAAGCTAGACGGCTGGCTGAAAAATTCTCTTTACTCAAGTAACTGGTCGTCTTTATAAGGGAGTGGGAGTTGAGGGCCGTGGGATTATTCAGAATCGAAGGACGCAACAAGAAGAATCGTGTGCCCACTCGCCGGTGTGTGGTTGCACTGTTCTCTTTTCTTTTTCTGTCCGGCGTTGTTTGCTCTCAAGAGCGCCCACCGACAGAAAGTCACCAAACCGACCCCTACACGATTCGAATGAATGTTGAAATGGTAATCCTGCGCGCCACCGTCCAGAACCACAAGGGGGTCCTTGTTTCAGGACTGGGCAAAGACGACTTTCAGGTCTACGAGGACGGGGTTCTCCAACAAATCACGTATTTCACCCACCAGGATATTCCGGTCACGGTCGGCTTGGTTGTCGACAACAGTGGTAGCATGCGGCCGAAGCGCTCTGAAGTTATTGCCGCCGCCTTGGCGTTTGCCCGCTCCAGCAATTCAGAGGACCAGATGTTCGTCGTCAATTTCAACGAACACGTTTCCTTTGGCCTTCCAGCCGGCATGGAGTTCACGGACCAAATGGCTCAATTGGAGATTGCCCTCTCCAGAATTAGCGCCAACGGCGAGACGGCGCTTTACGACGCTATGGCGGCGGCGCTCGATCACCTGAAGAAAGGTAATCGGGACAAGAAGGTCCTGATCGTGGTCAGCGATGGGGGCGACAACGCCAGCAAGCACACCCTGGATCAGATCATGGCAATGGCGATAAAGTCCGACGTTATCATATATACCCTGGGTCTTTTTGAGCCGGATGATCCCGACAAGAACCCACATGTCCTCCATCAGTTTGCCAAGGCCACGGGCGGAAAGGCTTTTCTGCCGGAGACGTTAAAGGACGTGGTCCCCCTCTGTGAGCAAATTGCGCATGACATTCGTAACCAGTACACCCTCGCTTATGCATCGAGCAATGAAAAGCGGGATGGAAATTATCGGGTCGTAGCGGTGAAGGCGGGCGGTGGACACCTCACCGTTCGAACTCGCCCCGGTTACTATGCGCCGAACAAACCTCAACCATCGCCGGTCAAGCTGAGCAACAAACCATGATCCTCAGAATCAGAGCGCAGCATTTTCGTCCCCAACGAAGCCAATTGATCCTCGGGTGGAGTGGAAACCTCCTTCTGGTCATCGGCGCTCTTCTGTTGGTTTACGTCGGCTACGTGATGGTCGATACGAGGATGTATCAGTCTCGCGAAACGCGGCTATTCGAGCACGCATCGAAAGATTTGAAAGTGTCCACCGACGCGGGCAAGAACCTTCCCCTGTCGCCCCGTGCTGCTCCCTTCGAGGAAGCGAACGGCGTAGGAGCCATGAGCCCCGGCAGGGCTGTTCGCAAAGGCGATCCGGTGGGAAAAATCGAGATCAGCACCATCGGTCTTGCGGCCATGATTATGGAAGGCACTGACGGAAGGACCCTGCGACACGCTGTCGGGCATCTTCCCGGAACGCCGCTTCCGGGTCAGCTAGGAAACGTCGTGATCACCGGGCACCGGGACACGTTCTTCAGAGGTCTACGCAAGGTTACCAAAGATGATGAGATCACGTTGACGACGTTAGACGGCTCCTTCCGCTATCGCGTGGACTTTACTGAGGTGGTCACCCCCGATGACATTTCAGTGCTGGACGATTCCTCTGACGCCACTCTGACCCTCGTGACCTGTTACCCGTTCTATTTTGTGGGCCCAGCACCCAAAAGATTTATCGTCCGAGCACATCGGATTTCCGGGTGAAGCAGAACGCCCCCTGCTGTATCGACCTCGTAAAATTTGAGACAACACTTAATTCCCTTCCTCGACAACATAACCAGCCTAAGGAAATTGCAGCGCACCTGGGAATCACCTCTCCAGAGAAGAACCGCATAAAATCTTTCTCAGACTTGAATGCGGCTTTTTCAAAAGGAATGGAACCTGAAAATGGAACCGGGTCAGAAACTCAAACCAAGGAGGAACCCCAATCATTGATAGATAGAGGGATTCAGGAAGAGCAGAGGAAAAACAGGGAATCTGGCGGAGAGGGAGGGATTCGAACCCTCGTACGAGGTTTTAGCCCCGTAAACTGCTTAGCAGGCAGCCCCAATCGACCACTCTGGCACCTCTCCGCGTGGTCTTCAAGCACCGCGCCGTGACCCCGGTTCCGATCACCGCGTATGCGGCCCCGCATTATAATATGGATTCACCGTCCCGCGAAGCACTTTACTCCGAGTGAGACAAACCAAGTACGACGTTCCTCCCAACCCGTCTTAAAGCTGCGGCGAGCTGAGCCTTCTCTCAAAAAGCTCTAACAGCGATGCTCGACTCCCTGGAGAGGTAAAGCTGTGCTCCAGCGCCGATCGATTCATGCTCACAAAATCTTCGCGGGTAAAACCCAGCGCCGTCTCTGCAAGATCGTATTCCTTCTCCAGATCGGTTGAGAACAGCGCGGGATCATCGGTGTTCAAACTGACTGCCAGGCCGCTCCTGAGAAAATGCTTCAGAGGATGATCCTCGATCCGCTGGAGCGCGCCGGTCTTCACATTGGATGTCAAGGCACACTCTAAAAGGATACTTTTTTCGGCGAGATGCCTCATCAAGCGCTCATCCTGTCGCGCTGCCAGGCCATGGCCGATGCGCTCCGCTTTCAGGATATCCAGTGCCTCCCAAATGGAATTCGGTCCGGCAACCTCACCGGCATGGATGGTGATGCGCAAGCCGGCCTCACGGGCGCGTCCCAAAGCGTGTTTGAACTCGTTTGCTTCGATGGAATTCTCATCGCCACCCATTCCGACTCCCACCAGGTTGTCGAGGCCGGCAGCCCGAAGGCGAATTGCAGCGTCGACAACTTCCTCCGCCAACTTCCTTCCAAATTGCCGGGTGATATCAAGAATCCAATTCACCTCGGTTCCCTTCCCTGGGCCGTCAGTTCGAGTCACCTCACACACCGCTTCAACAATCTCATCGAGCGGCTTCCTTTGTTTTAAAATGACGCCGCCTGAAATGAAAATCTCGGCGTAGATCACCGATTGCGCACCCAAGCGATCCATCAACCGCCCGGCCACCCAGGCATAATCCCGGGGTTGACAGAGGTGTTCCGTGACGCTTTTGAAAGCCAAAAGGAATCCCGGAAAATCGGAATACTGAAACTGACGCGCGAACGCCTTCGCGGGAAGTTCCGCGCTCGGCAGGTGATTTCGGCGGGCCAATTCCCGGACATCCTGCGGCCACACGGAGCCCTCCAAGTGCAGATGCAATTCCACTTTGGGCAGTAATTTCCATGGGCTCACCGTGTTTCTCTCTGGGTCCGCCATTTTTATTGACACGTCGATGACCTATGCTAAACTACTTGCGAAAATAGTTACAAACGAACCCAGATCAATGAAATCTGAAAAAATATCGGAGCTTACGACAAAGCGTTTGTCGATCTACCTGCGCTGTCTGCAGATCCTGGATCGGAACGGGATCCAAACGGTTTCGTCGCGGGCCATGGCCGAACAATTTCATCTGAACTCCGCGCAGATTCGCAAAGACCTGGCCTACTTCGGAGAATTCGGTGTCCGCGGAGTGGGCTACAGTGTGTCACACCTGGCGCAGCATCTCACCAAAATTTTGGGACTGGACTCGCGGCACCGGCTGTGCATCTGCGGGGCCGGCAATCTGGGCCGGGCGCTGGCGGAGTACGGCGGATTTAACAGTGAGGGTTTTCAGATGGTGGCCCTGTTCGATACCGATGCCAAGAAAATCGGAACCACCACGCGCACCGGTGTGCCGATTTACGACATCAAGAAATTGAAACCGATTGTCGTCAAGGAAAACGTCGATATTGCGGTGGTGACGGTGCCATCGGAAGTGGCCCAGAAGGTCGTGGATCTGTTGTGCGCTGCCGGAATTAAAGCCATTCTGAATTTCGCCCCGGTGCACCTGCGCGTCAATTCCGGCATCAAGTTGCAAAAGGTCGACCTGAAAGTGGAATTGGAAAATCTTTCCTATTATTTAAGCAATCCTTCCGTTTCTGCGCCCGCCAATCTTCCGGAATAGTTTTTTGCAACCGAGGATGACAACCGTGCGATAATTTCATGGCGCGAGAAGTTTGTTCGCATCCAGGCGCCGCCGGTTCGAGGATTTCCGCATGTCGATTGCCCACACCGCCAGCAACAGCATCACCGTCCGGGTCCGCATGAAGAATCGCCCCGGCATGCTGGGGCGGCTTACGTCCGCCATCGGTCGCGCCGGCGGCGACATCGGGGCCGTTGACCTGGTGGAAGTCACTTCCGATTCCATCGTCCGCGACATCACCATCAACGTTCGCGACGAAAAGCACGGCGACCAGATCGTTTCGACCATCCATAAATTGAAAGACGTGACGTTGGTCAATGTCAGCGACCTCACGTTCCTGATGCATTTGGGCGGAAAGATCGAAGTCCACTCCAAATTTCCGCTGAAGACACGCGCTGATTTGTCGCGCGCTTATACTCCCGGCGTGGCGCGCGTCTGCACGGCCATCGCCGCCGACAAAGCCAAGGTTTATTCCCTCACCATCAAGAAAAACACCGTCGCGGTGGTCACGGACGGATCGGCCATTCTGGGCTTGGGAAATCTCGGTCCCGAAGCCGCCCTGCCCGTGATGGAAGGCAAGGCCATGCTGTTTAAAGAATTCGGCGGCGTCGATGCCTTCCCCATCGCCTTGGCCACGCAGAACACCGAAGAAATCATTCAAGCCTGCAAGGCCATAGCGCCGGTGTTTGGCGGCATCAACTTGGAGGACATCGCGGCGCCGCGTTGCTTCGAAGTGGAAGAGCGATTGAAGAAGGATTTGGACATCCCGGTCATGCACGACGATCAACACGGCACGGCGGTGGTGGTGCTGGCGGCGTTAATCAATGCCTTGCGCATTGTGAAAAAGAAACCCGAGAAATTGAAGGTCGTCGTTTCCGGCGTGGGTGCAGCCGGAGTGGCCTGCACAAAAATATTGATGGCCTACGGTGTGAAGCGTTTCATTGGCTGCGACCGCATGGGCGCTATTTTCAAAGGCCGCACCGAGAACATGAATGTAGCGAAAAACTGGTATGCCGAACACACCAACACGGAAGGTTTCAAGGGCGGTCTGGAAGAAGCGCTCAAAGAGGCCGATGTTTTTTTGGGACTGTCCGGACCCGGCACGGTGAAGGCCAAGTGGCTGAAGCGCATGGCCCGGAACTCCATCGTGTTTGCGATGGCGAATCCGACCCCGGAAGTCATGCCGGAAGAAGCGGCGCCGTATGTGCGCATCATGGCCACCGGACGCAGTGACTATCCCAACCAGATCAACAATGTGCTGGCCTTCCCGGGAATCTTCAGAGGTGCGCTGGATTGTCGCGCCCGCGAAATCAACGAAGCCATGAAACTGGCAGCGGCGAAGGCCATTGCTTCCATCATCACGCCCAAGGAATTGCACGATGACTACATCATTCCTTCCGTGTTCGACACGCGCGTCGCCAAAGCCGTGGCTCAAGGCGTGATGCAAGCTGCACAAAAAACCGGCGTCGCCCGAAGGCAGGCTCGGGAAAGCTAGACGGCTTGAGCGCAGGACGTACCAAGAATCTATCCGACTGACCAACATGGGTCCAAAATCATTCGAATTTCAAACTGAGAACGAAGCCGCGCGCGCCATTGTGGAAATCGGTCGGCGCGTTTGGCAGAAGGGTTTCGTCGCAGCCAACGACGGAAACATTTCCGTCCGCATGAACGATAGGGAGGTGATGGCCACGCCTTCCAGCCGTTCCAAGGGATTCATGGAGGCGGATGAAATCGTCAAAGTGGATCTGCGTGGAAACAAGATTTCCGGCAAAGGAAAACCCTCCACCGAATTACCGATGCACCTTTTGATTTACGAATTGCGGCCCGACGTTCAAGCCGTGGTGCACTGTCATCCCCCGGTCGCCACCGGATTTGCCGCGGCCGGGCTGGCGCTCGATCGAGCCTTGATTTCGGAAATAATTCTTTCCCTGGGTTGTGTGCCCTTGGCGGCTTACGGCACGCCCGCCACGGCTGACATCACGAAACCGTTGGCGCCTCTCATCCCTCACTACGACGCCATCTTGATGGCCAATCACGGGGTGGTGTGCTTCGGGCCCACGCTCGACAATGCCTATTTCAAGATGGAGACGGTGGAGCATTTTGCCCGCATCAATCTGGTGGCCAAGATTTTGGGCCGTGAAAACTTGCTTTCACGCGAGGAAGTAGATAAACTTTTTGCGCGACGAGGCTCAGTATACGGAATTCAATCGCCGACCCAGTTTGTGCCCGGATGTCCGGTCGTCGCGGACGCAGGCGTCGCCTCGACCCCGGGAGATTCAAGCATCATCACCGTTACCAAATCGGAACTCATTGATTTAATTCAACAGGTCCTGGAAAAGCGGTACTAGCAATCCCGACTCGACGAACGCAAATTGCAGTCGTTTTTAGGAGGAATTCATGGGTGAAGCACTGGGAATGATCGAAACGCGCGGGCTGGTGGCCATGATTGAGGCCAGCGACGCCATGGTGAAAGCCGCCAAGGTCACGCTGGTGGGCTGGGAAAAGATTGGATCCGGCTATGTCACGGCCATCGTGCGCGGCGATGTGGCGGCGGTCAAGGCAGCGACCGATGCCGGCGCCGCGGCGGCGCGTCGCGTGGGAGAATTGATCAGCGTGCACGTCATCCCGCGTCCGCACTCCAACCTCGAAGACGTTCTGCCGATCGGCAAGGCTTCGAAGTAAGCCGAGATTTCCATTTCGGAGCGATGGCCCCCGCCACGGCGAAGCGGTGTATATCCTCCCGCCGATCCGAGGGGGCCGCGAAGTTTTTCGCATCGCGCCGACGCTTCAGAAACACACCTTCGAGCTCAGAGGAATCGGATGTTACTTGGCCGCGTCGTAGGAACCGTTGTCGCCACCCGCAAAGATCCGCGCCTGGAAGGCAAGAAACTGCTTATCGTCAAGCCCATTGATGCCGCCACCGGCAAGGATGACGGAAACTTCGTCGTCTCCGTGGATACGGTTCAAGCCGGGGTCAAAGAAAGAGTGTTGGTGGTGGCGGGCAGCTCCGCCCGCAATGCCTCCGGTTGCAAAGATTGCCCGGTCGACTCCGCCATCATCGGAATCGTCGATCAGGTGGAACTGCATTAACGTCGGCGTCGAAGCTTGCAATTCGGATTGAAGAATCCTATCGCGCCCGGTTTGAAAATCAAGTTTCAGAAATAAGCAACAGAGTCACACCCCACATCGTCATGCAACTGGCTCGCGTTATTGGAAACGTGGTTTGCACCATCAAAAACCCCACCTTGGAAGGTTTGAAGCTTCTGGTCTTGCAGCCCATCACCAAGGACGGCAAGGACCGCGGCAAACCGCTGGTGGCGGTGGACTCCATCGGCTCCGGCTTTGGAGAAGTGGTGTATTGGTGCCGGGGACGCGAAGCCTCGCTGGCGTTTCCGCGCTCCGTCCCCACGGAGTGCACCATCGTTGGAATCGTCGACTATCTCGAAACACCGGAGAAGAAAATCAAGTTTCTTTAATTGCGAATTGCGGAATTCGGATTTCGAAATGGCTTGCCTGCCCGTTCGGGCGTCGCCAAAACAGCAGGCCAATTGAGAGAGTAGCATTATGATCATCGGCCGTGTCATCGGTGACGTCGTGGCGACCCAAAAATCGCCCTCCCACGAAGGCCGAAAGTTGTTGCTGATTCAACCGCTCAACCTTGATGGAACGGATCGCGGCGAGGCGGTGTTGGCCCTGGATGCGGTGGATGCCGGAGTCGGCGAGCAGGTGTTGGTGGTGCAGGAGGGATTTTCCGCCATGACGGCGGCTGGGCGCCCGAATTCTCCCATCGACATGACGGTCGTGGGTGTGATCGATCACATTGATCTGGTGCCCTGATGAAACCCTGGTGCCGCGCCCGAAGCCGGTTATTCGAGGATTCCATCAGCAGGCCGGCGAATGAGATTTCATGATTGCCCACCTCAAGGGAAAAATTCTCAGCAAACTTCCGAATCAGTTGATTCTCGACGTTGCCGGCGTGGGATACGACCTGACCATTCCCCTTTCCACTTTCTATGAGATGGGTGAAAACGGCGACACGGTTTCATTGTTCGTTCTGACCCATGTTCGCGAAGATGTCATTGCGCTTTATGGATTTCGGACACGGGAAGAAAAATCTATTTTTGAGAAGTTATTGAGTGTTTCCGGGGTCGGTCCCAAGTTGGGCATCGCCATTCTTTCGGGGATCAGCACCGAGGAGTTGGTCGCCTCGATCCAGCAGGGTGACGTGGCGCGGTTGACGCACATCCCCGGCATCGGTAGAAAAACTGCCGAGCGATTGATCCTGGAGCTGCGCGATAAGCTGAAGGATTGGACGGGCGCGATACAGCCCACTCCCGCTGAAGCCGCTCATCCCACGGGTCAACTTCAAGGCGACGCCGTTTCCGCGCTCCTCAATCTCGGCTATCCCCAAGTTCTCGCGGACAAAGCTGTCCGCGAAGTGCTTCGCACCGAAGCTTCCCCGCCGACTTTTGAAATTTTGCTGAAGAAATCGCTGCAATTCCTGACGCGCTAGACTTCCGCTAAACGGTTCCTCGTCTTCGATGACCGCCTGAGAGGTTGAGCTTGAAACCTAATGAAGAAGATAAAATATAGTGACAGACATTAACTCTTTTCGAAGCGCCATGGCTTGGGTAGCCGCGGTGCGGTTTCTGCACCGCGGGGCTCGAGATGTCACTATATCCTGTCATCATCTGTAATTAAGGAATCAAAAACCTCGAAAACGACATCCGAGAAATTATTCCGGATAGCTTGCGGGACCTTCTGAATCTCCCTCTCAACTGTACCGTAGCCAGCGCATCAATTCCGGCAGGCTGGGGCGCTTGCCGTACATCAAAATTCCCACCCGATAAATTTTCGCCGAAAGCCAAATCAATAGGCCGATGGTGGCCAGCATCAGGGCGATGCAGGCAACAATCTGCGTCCAGGGCGGGGTTTGGATGGTAATCCGCATGAACATCAAGATGGGGGCAAAGAACGGAACCATCGACAGGGCGACGACCGTGGGGCTGTCCGGCGTCCGAATAACCAGACCGACCATGATGATGGGAACGACAATCAACATGGTGACCGGCATTTGAACCTGTTGGGCTTCCTGGTCGTTATTCACCATGGCGCCGATGGCCGCATACAGGGTGGCGTACAACAAAAAACCCAGCAAAAAGAAAACGACAAAATAGACAAACACGTAAGGAGGGATTTTAGGCAGATAACCGGCGGCATTGGGCAGAACCGAAGAAGCCGCCGCCAGGCCGTAACCGAAGATCAGAGTCCCGGCCGCCGCCCAGATGAGGTATTGCGTCATGGCCACCAAGCTGACGCCGATGATCTTGCCGGCCATCAATTCCGTGGGACGAACGGCGGACAGCATGATCTCGACCACGCGGGAGGTTTTCTCTTCAATCACACTGCGCATCACGGTGATGCCATACATCAGGATCGTGGTGTAGAGAATCATCATCAGGACGTACGACACCCCGAACGTTTGCCCGCGTTCCTCCTTGTCGCCCGATTCGCTGATCTTCAGCATGGTCACGCGCGCCTTTCGGGTGAGTCCTTCAATTTTGGCGGGGTCCAAACCTTCTTTCCGAAGACGCAGATTGGTAATCAGATTGGACAGGGTTTGTGAATAGATGGCGCGTTCCGTCAAGTCGGCGACGTTCCGGGCGTGGTATTCCGCCTTCCCGTCTTCCAATACGTTCTTCGAAAACACCATATATCCGTCGAGTTGGCGACTCATGACCCGCTTCGACAACTCCCCCTGGATTTGCTCCAATGGTCGGTTTTCATTAATAAACTGGAAATTGTACTGAGGCTTTCCGTCGTCGAGCTTGTCGGTAAAGGCGCCGGCGAACGGCTGCGCCACCTGCCCGGAGAGGTCGATCAGAGCAATGTTGTGCTGCACCGAAGTCTTCATGGTCGAAAACTTGATGGAAATGAAAATGATGCCCACCAGCAGCAGCGGGGTCAGAATGGTTCCCACCAGGAAGAGCTTGCTGCGGACGCGCTGCAGATATTCTCGTTTGATGATGTAAAAGATTTTCTTCATGAAGGCTCCAGTTAGAACAGGTATCCGATGTCGGGTTTCAGGTGCCAGACAGATCAGAGCGGTCCGGCCCCTGACACCTGACACCCGACACCTGTCTTATCGCGCGGCGGCCGAAAACATGGCCTGATGCCGCTCCTGATTTTCGGCGTTTAACTGTTCGACGCTCTGCCCCACAATCTCCTTGAAAATTTCATTTAACGAAGGTTCGGTCACTTCAAACCGCGAAATGGTGGTCTTGTCCACCATGGAGCGCAACAATTCCTGCGGATTGGCGCCCGGTTTCAGTTTCAATTCCACGAAATTGCCATAGTCATTGGAGGACTGAATAAAGCGCCCATCGCTGACGAAGCTGTTATCGCCCTGATATTCCACCACCACGGTGTTCTTGCCATAACCCCGTTTGATTTCGCGCAGACTCCCGTCGAGCACTTTTTTGGCTTTGTTGATCAAACAGATGTGGTCGCACAGCTTCTCCACCTGTTCCATGCGGTGTGTCGAAAAAATGATGGTTCGGCCTTGTTTCTTGAAATCCAGCATGATGTCTTTCAACACATCGGCATTCACAGGATCCAATCCGGAGAACGGTTCGTCCAAAATAATCAAGTCGGGATCGTTCATCACGGTGGTGATAAATTGAATCTTCTGCTGCATGCCTTTGGACAGCTCGTTGACCTTCTTCTCCTTCCACTCCACCAATTCCATCTTGCGAAGCCAGTAATCAATTTTCGATTTCGCCTCGGACGCCTTCATCCCTTTGACTTCGCCAAAAAACAGCAACGTCTCTCCCACCTTCATCTTCGGATACAGTCCGCGCTCTTCCGGCAAGTACCCGATGTGCCGCTTCAAATCCTCCGTCATGCGTTGACCCAGGATTTCAATGTGGCCGCTGTCGGGAATTGTGATGTTCATGATCATGCGAATGGTGGTGGTTTTGCCGGCGCCATTCGGTCCCAGGAACCCATACATCGTTCCTCGCGGCACTTGGAGCGACAGGGCGTCGACGGCGGTGAAGCTGTCGAAGCGTTTGGACACATTTTCGACTTTCAAAGTTTCAGATGATTCCATCCTCGGACCTCCGAACCTAAATTCCAATGTTCCGGACAGGGCGTGCCATGTTATTCCGAGTACGAAAAGATGTCGAGGAGAGTTTCAGTCGCGCGCACGGCGGGTGCAGGAGGGAAAATTGATCGAACCCTCGTCAAGAAATTCCGGACTTAAGCTCTCAACCGGGATGCAGGAGCGGCATCAAGCCATGTTTTCAGCCGCCGCGCGATAAGACAGGTGTCGGGTGTCAGGGGTCGGACCGCTCTGATCTGTCTGGCACCTGAAACCCGATACCTGACCCCTGTTCTAATTGTTACCTGACGAAGATAGTGACGGTCGTGACCGGAGTTGAGTGCACAACAATTGTGCAATGATTTTTCTGCTGGATCAAAATAAACAGCTTCCGGAAGGTGCCGTTATGAATTTCTGAACATTATTTCTATGAGAAACGGGAAAAAACGTCTTATCGCAATTTTGTCTGCACAATATCAAAACGAAATCGCAGTCTCGAACTCCTCCAGATCGATAAGATGAGTATCATTTTCTCGTAAATTGTGAAACAAGAGATATTTGGACGGGAAATTGCTCTCGTCAAGTGTGGGGATAGGGGGTATGCGCGCAAGGTTGCACACACTCTCCTGAAGCAATTCGCTATTAGGAACCAGAACTGGGCTTGTGTTATGTGAGGTTGAAAGGTCGTTTTCTGTTCGGCCGAGCTCTCCACCGCATTTCCAGAACTCTCTCCTGAGAATTCACAAGCCATATTCTCGATCCTGACAGTTGTTCCACTCCCTTTTTTTATTTGGCTAGTAAACCTTAATGTGTTCCACAAAATTTTTTACTAGGAGGACTTAATGAAAAAGCTACGTCTACTGATTCCGGTTCTCCTGATTCTGCTGCTTTTACCCCAAGTTGCACTAAGCCAGCAGAGTTCATCGGTAACCGGAATCGTTACTGACAGCAGCGGTGCCCTCATACCGGGCGTCGAGGTCAAGCTCACGGACACGCAAACAGGATCCGTGTTGACGACCAAGACCAACGAACTGGGCGTTTACCTGTTCGTGCAAACCAGGCCCGGCAGTGGGTACACGTTGACGTTCACCATGCAAGGCTTTCAAACTTTTATTATTAATGATCTGGCTTTGGGTGTAGGCATCACGGAAACCCGCAATGCACAATTGCAGGTGGGCGCCGTCACCAGCACGATTGAAGTCAAGGCCGAAGGTGAAGCCACTCTGAACACCACAGACGCCTCCATCGGGAACGTGATTGACACCCGGCGCATGGTCGATCTGCCGATTCAGATCCGGAATTCGCCGGCGGCGTTGATGAGCTTGCAGCCGGGCGTGGTGGGCAACAACGTGGGAACGACCACCACCAACCGCGTGGGATCGGTGACCGGATCGAGAGCCGACCAAGGAAACATCACGGTCGACGGAATTGACGCCAATGACCAGGCGACTGGACAGGCCTTTTCCACCGTCGGAAACGCTCCCATCGACTCCATTCAGGAATTCCGCACCACGTCGGCCAATCCCGGCGCTGAAATGGGACGCAGCAGCGGCGGACAGATCGAACTCGTCACGAAAAGCGGCGGCAACAGATTCCACGGTGCTCTTCGTGAATTCAACCGCACCGCTTTTACGGCTGCCAATGATTTCTTCAACAACAAAGCCGGAATCAAGAGACCGGCGCTGACTCGAAATCAATTCGGCGGCAGCATCGGCGGACCGATCAAGAAGGACAAGCTGTTTTTCTTCTTCGATTATGAAGGACGCCGGGACGCTCAAGCCGTGTCCTACTCGCGAACCGTTCCGCTGGATCTGGTTCGCAATGGCGGCGTGGCTTACATCAACAACAACGCCGGGTGCAAGAGCAACAGCCGACTCAGCTCGACGCCGAACTGCATCACCGTCCTGACCGGTGCCCAAGTCGCGGCTTTGGATCCAAAGAGTATTGGCGTCAACCAGGCGTTCTTGAATTTCATCAACGGCCGATATCCCCATGCCAACGATTTGTCGTTGGGTGATGGCATCAACACCGGCGGCTTCCGCTTTAATGCCCCCAGCCATCGTGGAGATAACACCTACACTTCGCGCGTGGATTATCAACCGACCTCCACGCAGAAGATCTTTGGCCGTCTTACGTTTGTCCGCACCCGTTACACGGACACGGTCAACACCGTGGCGGCACAATTCCCGGGCGACCCGGAAAGCGGTCAGATTGCTGTTCAAGACTACGCCTGGGTGGTGGGTCATACCTGGACGTTGAATCCCAGCATGGTGAATATGGCCACGGTGGGAATCAGCGATTCGCGATTGATGTTCCCCAGGCCGTTTAAACCCTCCTTCCCGAATGTGTATACTTTCGGCGGCGGATTGAGCTCTCCTTATGCCGGCTTCAGCGAACAGACACGCTTTGTTCCTACACCGACCGTCAAGGACGATTTTACCTGGCTCCACGGGACGCATAACATTCAGTTCGGCGGAAGTATCAAACCGATCAGATCGCAATCCAGTTTGGCGAACGATTTCAATTTTGTGGGTGTCGGATTGGGGGGCTTGACCTCGACCCTGGATGCATCCCTCCGACCTGCAAATATTTTGAATGATGCCAACGCCGTCGCTCCGGGTAACTGGGACAGTATCTTTTCGACTATGCTGGGGCGCTTCTCTTCAATCGCGACGAACTTCAACTATTCTGTTGCGGGAAAAGCTTTTGCTCCCGGAACGGGAAAAGTTCGTAACTTCGCCTACAACGAGTTCGAGTTTTACTTCCAGGACACTTGGAAAGTTCGCAGCGATTGGTCGGTTGTGTACGGCGTCCGCTGGGGCTATTACAGCCCGCCGTATGAAAGCAACGGCTTCCAAGCCACCAACGATGTGGATTTTCGAAGCCTCTTCAACCTGCGAGTTGCGAATGCGGCGAATGGCGTCAGCGGGGCCTCGGCCGAACCCTTCCTGCGATACGATTTGGCAGGCAAGGCCAATGGCGCCCGTGGATACTACGAGCCGGATTTGAACAACTTCGCACCCCGCCTGAGTTTCGCCTACAATCCCAGCTTCAAATCCGGATTGCTTGGAAAACTCTTCGGGGACCGCAGGACCGTAATTCGCGGCGGCGGTTCGGTAGTCTACGATCGCGTGGCCGGAGCTCTGACGTTCATCCAAGATCAGGTCTCCTACCTCTTTGACAACTCCGCCACCACCAATTTTGGAGGCGGATCTCCAGCTACAGCCCTGAGAAATGACCCGCGTTTTACGGCCATCGGGACATTGCCGATTCAGAATGTGGCGCCCACGATCACTCGACCCTTTACACCGTTTGTGGACCCCACAGGTTTTCCCACGGGCAATGCTACCGGCGAATTCAACTATGCATTCGACCAGAATTTCCGGACGCCGTATTCGATTCAGTACAGCCTCGGAATTGAGCGCGAGTTAAAGGGCAATTTCCTGCTCGACGTTGCCTATGTCGGACGCCAGAGCCGGAAACTGTTCACTGAAGCGGACGCAGCGCAGGCGCTGGATTTCAAAGATCTTCAATCCGGGCAGATGATGAGTGCCGCCTTCAATGCCTTACAGGCACAAATCCAAGCGGGAGCAGCCAGTTCCGCCATCGTCGCTCAACCCTGGTTTGAAAATCAGATCAGTTCGGCACTGGGAGCACCTTGCTCGGCTGTGTTTGGCGTTTCCTGCACTCGCGTGGTTCGCTCGTACTTCTCAACGCTGGTTCGAAGGGGCGATGTGTCGGATACCATGCAGGCACTTTATGGAAGCGGACTTCTCAATCCCAATGTGGGCATGAGCGGCCAGTTTTCCACCAATGCCTACCTGACCAGTTTGGGAGCCTCGAGCTACAATGGCATGCTCGTCAGCTTGCGCAAGCGTTATTCGCACAATCTGCAGTTTGATTTGAACTACACGCTTTCCCATTCCATTGACAATCAGTCCAGCGTGGCCAACACGGTCACCGGTGGTTTGGTCTGCGATATAACCAACCTCCGTGTTTGCCGCGGCAATTCCGATTTCGACATCCGACATCTGATCAACGCCAACTGGGTATACGACTTCCCGGTCGGCCGTGGACAGCGTTTCGGTGGAAACATGCCGGGCTGGTTGAATCAAATCCTCGGTGGTTGGGAAATCGGAGGCATTTACACCTGGCGGAGTGGCCTGCCGGCCAGCACTTCGACCGGCTCCTATCCGGTGGGCTTCAATTTCAACAGCCCTGCGGTTATCCACGGAACGGCCACCACGTTTGGACCGAACGTTCACAACACCGGCAATACGATTCAGTTCTTCGCCGATCCCACTGCAGCCCTCGGGAATTTGACCTTCCCGACGGCGCTGCAGATCGGAAATCGCAACACCTTCCGCGGCCTAGGATTCTGGAACGTGGATCTGTCGGTTTTGAAAAACTGGAAGATGCCGTGGTCGGAGTCCCATCGCCTTCAACTGCGTTGGGAGTCGTATAATTTCTTCAACCACAACAGCTTTGGTCTCCCGAACCTCTCGATCACCTCGAGCTCCTTCGGGTTGATCACCGGCTCGGCCAGTTCGCCGCGCGTCATGCAGTTCGCGTTGCGGTACGACTTCTAGTTTTTCTCAGTTGAAACGTTTTTGAGGATTTCGGGTCCTGAGTCGCATTCATCGGCTCAGGACCCTTTTTTTGTGCGCCCTTCCATTCTTCCAACAAGATCTCCTGGAAAGACAAGATACATCCATTTCTACGTCGAATTAGCCTTCAGGTAGCTCTCCCCAATTGCCGGCCGTTCACCCAATCGCGAATTCCCCCTGCACTCCTTCAGCAAAGAGAAATATGAAAAACTGGACAATGTTGGTATGGAAAAACGGAGGGTCCAAGAATCCTCAAGATCGAGACAGGGCATTTGAGCCTAAAGAGACTCTCCAATCCCTTTCAATCCAAGAGGATGCCATTAATTCCGCTATCCAGACTACCTTTATCGTCTTTTGGGCTCTTAATTGCCAACAGACTAAAAGAAGAGGGAGCAGATACGCCTATGGCTTCCTCTATTGAACCACCCGGTTTTAATGTCGCGAACCCCGCGGCACGAATTTGATGAGTTCGCTCAATGTAGGTTGCGGTCAATCTTCCCGAGCTTGACTTTTTTTGGAGGCTTCACTTCCCTTAGTTGGAGCAACTTGTCTCAGACCTCCTTCGCTCTTTCTCCGAGTTGCTCCTAATTCCAGGCCCGCTCTTAACGCTTTGACTCTTGTTTTTCTCTCTCTAAGTTTTGTCTGCTTAGGTCCACGCACTTCCATACTTTAAGGAGGATCCGATGAAAAGGTTATGTCTCATGGGCCTTGTATTATTTGTCCTGCTGCTCTTGCCTCAAGTCGCCAGAAGTCAGCAGAATTCTTCGGTGACGGGATTTGTGACAGACAGCTCCGGCTCGGTCATGGTCGGTGTGAATGTGAAACTTGCAAACGCCAAGACCGGGTTTGAGCAGTCCGTCAGGACCGACGATCATGGACTGTACACTTTCGTTCAAATCAAGCCGGCCTCCGGCTACACGTTAACTTTTGCGTTGCAGGGTTTTCAAACCGTTGTGATTTCCGACATTACGTTGGACGTCCGAACGACTCTGACCCGCGATGTGAAAATGAACGTGGGCGCCGTGGCCACCACGGTGGAGGTGAAGGAGCAGGGTGTTCAGTTGAACACCACGGATGCCAGCGTGGGCGCCGTGATCGCGCCGATGCAAGTCCTCAAGCTGCCCTCATTGATCCGGGAGACTCCGCTGTTCTTGATGAGTCTTCAAGCCGGCGTTTCCTTCAGCCCTCTCGGCAGCACCAGCAACAACATCAATGGGTCCGTGACGGGCGCCCGGACGGATCAAAATAATGTGACGGTGGACGGCATTGACGCCAACGATCAGGCCGGCAACTTCGCGTTTGCGACCGTTGGAAACGCCCCGGTGGAATCGGTGTTGGAATTCCGCGCGGTCACGGCCGTGCCGGACGCTCAGTCGGGTCGAAGCAGCGGAGCCGACGTGGCCATCATCACGAAAAGTGGAACCAACAATTTCCACGGCTCGCTCTATGAATACAACCGGACGGCTGCCACCGCCGCCAACGACTGGTTCAATAATCGCTCCGGCGTGGCGCGACCGGCATTGACGCGTAATCAATACGGCGGGAGCGTCGGCGGGCCGATCAAGAAGGACAAGCTCTTCTTCTTTTTCAATTTTGAAGGGCGTAAAGACCGCCGCGGAAGCTCCGTGTCACGCACCGTTCCTTTGACGGCACTGCGCAACGGCGGCTTGAATTACATTACCAATGCGGCCGGCTGCAGTTCGACGGCCCGGTTGAATAACCCGGCGACCGCCGGTTGCATCGCCTCACTCACCGCCTCTCAGATCGCCGCCATGGACCCACAGAAAGTCGGCGCCGACGCCGCTCTTCTCAACGTTATCAACGGCGCCTATCCCTCACCCAATGACTTGACAGGTGGTGACGGAGTGAATTCAGGGCTGTTCCGCTTCAATGCGCCCGTGGTGTTCAATCGCAACACCATGGTCGGCCGCATCGACTACAACATCAACTCCAAGCAAAAAATATTCGGCCGATTCAACATTATTCAGGGCGGCAATGGCACCCAAGTGGTTCAACAATTTCCGGATCAACCCACTCCCGAGTTCTTTGTCGACAAGTCGTACTCTTGGGCCATTGGACATACCTATGTGATCAATGCCAGCACCGTGAATCAATTTACGGCCGGCATTTCACGCCAGAACAATCAGTT
Organism: Terriglobia bacterium; assembly: GCA_028716525.1. Lineage (GTDB taxonomy): Bacteria > Acidobacteriota > Terriglobia > JAIQFV01 > JAIQFV01 > JAQUPQ01. The sequence continues at coordinate 22,966 of JAQUPQ010000039.1, forward strand.
CAACACCACGTTCTTGCCCAGTTTTCCCAACAGCATCGGCTTCGGGCCGTTTAGCGGAGCGTTCCCGGGGTTGAGCAGCCAAAGCCGCATCGTGCCGACTTGGACTTTCCGTGATGATTTCTCGAAAATCAAAGGCCATCACAACTTCCAATTCGGCGCCGATTTGCGTCCCATTACGCTGAATACCACGTTGACCAATGCCTTCAATTTCCTCACGCTCGGCATCGGCGGAAATCTCAGCGGGCTGGGAAGCTCGACGGTGGGCGGCGTCGCCAATCCCTTGAGACCCTCCAATATTCTGAACACCACGACGAATCAAAACGAATGGGACGGCATGTTCACCTTCCTGCTGGGCCGATTTGCCTCCCAAGGCGCCAACTTCAACTACGATCCGTCGCTCAAACCTCTGCCCCTGGGCAGCACCAAACAACGCAGTTTCCGCTATAACGAAATGGAATATTACTTCCAGGACACGTGGCGTCTGCGGAACGATCTGACCATGGTGTACGGGGTTCGCTGGTCCTACTACAGTCCGCCGTACGAAGTGAACGGTTTCGAGACCACGCCCAACGTCGGTTTGGGCAATCTGTTCTCGATCCGGCAACTCAACGGGGCGCTGGGAGTCGGTGGCGACGGCGCAGCCCCCTACATGAGTTATGATTTGGCGGGAAAGACCAACGGCACACCTTCGTATTTCCAACCCACGCTGACCAATTTCAATCCGCGCTTGAATTTTGCCTGGAGTCCCTCGTTCAAGAATGGGCTCCTGGGTGTGCTCTTTGGTGATCGAAAAACCTCAGTGCGCTGGGGCGGTTCGCTGGTGAACGATCGCCTTTCCGGGTTTACATTCATCGCCGATCAGCTCGGTTATCTGTTCGACGATTCCACCAGCACTCCGTTCGGGGCTTCCACAGCTGCGGCATCACTGCTCACCGATCCACGTTTCAAGAACTTGACCGCATCTCCCGTCGTATTAAACGCGCCGGCACACTCCCGCCCGGCAACGCCGTTTGTCAACAACGGCTTCGGGGTCGGGGAAGGCGAGGATCAGTTCAACTACGCGGTGGATCCCAACTTCAGAACCCCCTACGAGTACATCTTCAACTTCGGGGTTCAACGCGAGCTGAAAGGAAATATTTTGTTCGAGGTGGACTATGTCGGCCGTATGGCACATCGCCTGTTCAGCCAGGCGGATGCCGCTCAAATTGTCGACTTCAGAGATCCCGCCTCCGGCCAGATGCTGAGTGCCGCCTTTGCTCCGATCGAACTCGCTGTCCAGGGAGGTTCGGCGGCCATCGCGGCGCTGGCGAATCAGCCGTGGTTCGAAAACCAGATGAATCTGGCTCTGGCGGCAAACTTCGGACCGGGAACCACCTGTCAAAGCGCATTCCATCGAAGCTGCACGCAGCAGGTGGCCTTGGGCAGCACTTCAAACTCGGCCCGAATCGGCAGTCTCAGCAATGTCGTCCGTATTCTCGACGGCAGTGGGTTCCTGATGAACAACGTCGGATTGTACGGGCAATTCTCTGCGGCGGATTACATCTCCAGTTTGGCCTCCTCGAATTACAACGGCATGTTGGTAAGTGTGAAGAAGCGCTTGTCGCATGGGTTGTTGATGGACTTTAATTACACCTGGTCGCACGCCATTGACAATCAATCCAGCGTGGCCAACACGGTCAGCGGCGGGACACTCTGCGATTTGCGCAATCTCCGCACCTGCCGATCCAACTCCGATTTTGATCTGCGCCACATTGTCGTGTCCGACTGGATTTACAGCCTTCCGTTCGGGCAAGGCGGATCTGTCGGAAGGAACGCTCCGGGCTGGCTGAACCAGATCATCGGGGGCTGGCAAGTGACGGGCGTTTGGTACTGGCATACGGGTAATTTCATCAGCTTCTCGCCCGGAGACACTCCCATCAGCCGAACCGTGAGCGGCAACGCCGTCTTCACCGGCGCCCCCTCCCTGCTCAGCAACAGCATTCACACCACCACCTCGGGATTGCAGTTCTTCAATGATCCGACCGCCACGTTGACGGGCCTGAATTTTCCGTTGGGGGGAACGACGGGACAACGCAACCTCCTCCCGGGTCCGCATTTTTGGAACGTGGATGCGGCTTTGTTGAAGGATTTCAAGCTCCCGTGGAAGGAAGGGCAAACGCTGGAGATTCGGGCGGAAGCGTTCAATCTTTTCAACCATGAGAATTTTGCCCAGCCCAACAACAGCATTACAAGCGCCTCGTTCGGGCTGATCACCGGCACATCGGGCAACTCTCAACCCCGGCAGGTCCAGTTCGCGATTCGTTTTGACTTTTAGGAGCTCTCTCAGAAATTGAAGTCTCGGCGGGTTCCGAATTCCTGGCAGGGATTCGGAACCCGCTTTTTGCACCGCCACGACGCCCCAGTCCGGCGCTGTAACCCCAAAGACAACTCTTCCGTCCTCTAACAACGGAATGGCGTTTCGAAACGAAGTCTTCTTTTTCGTTTCGAAAATTGATACTGTTATCGCCGCATGAATGCGGAAGAGCGCGCACTGATTCGGCGATGTCAGCAGGGTGACGAACTCGCTTTTAACGAATTGTTCCGTCGCTACCAGTCGAAGGTGTTTTCGATCGTGTATCACCTCATCTGGACGCGCGAGGACGTGGAGGATGTCGCCCAGAACGTTTTTGCGAAACTGTATTTTTCGATCAAGACGTACAATTTTCAGGGCGCCTTCGCCGTTTGGGTCGAACGGATCTCGGTCAATCAGTGTTTTGATTTTCTGCGGCAGAAGAAGCGACAGAAAGGAACTCTGGAACTGGACGCCATGAGTCCCGAGGAGAGGAACCTGGCTTTGCAACCTCCGCGGGGCAGCGCTTCCAACGCCGAGAAGAGCGTCATTTCGCGACAAGCCGCTCAACGGTTGTTGCGACAGCTCAATGACGACGATCGGGCCATGTTGGTATTGAAAGAAGTGGACGGGGCTTCCATTCAGGAGTTGAGTCAGGTGTTCAAGATTTCCGAGAGCAATGTCAAGATACGGTTGATGCGGGCACGCCATAAACTGAGAGCCATCCATGAAAAATCTCAGGAAAAGGACGTGCTGCTGACCGCGCCCGCGGCGCGTGGAGGACGAACATGAATTGCGCTTTTTGCCGTAACCAGCTGGAGGAATTTCTGGACGGGCGCCTCGATAAGGCGGCCACCGAGGTTTACCAGTTTCACATCGACCATTGTGAATCCTGCCGGGAGCGCCTGGACGACGCCTTGCTGTCGCGATCCGTAACTCGATCGGCGGTTCCCGCTGAGGCCTGTGAAGCGTCGGCGTCCTTCTTCTCCCAGGTCTGGCAGAAGATTGAGGCCGAGCGCGCCGAAACATTTTCCTGGTGGGCTGTGCGTGGTCTGGCCGTGCGGTTTGCCGTGGCGGTGGCGGCCATCATCATTTTGCTGATCGGCGCCGACGCCCTGACGGCTCCGCGGCTGAACGAAAACCAAGCGGCGTTGGAAAGCTACCTGGAGGCTCCCGGGGCGCCCGAAGCTTTCCGCGATGTGTTGATCGGCGACCTTGGCACCAACCGGGACCAATTGCTTCAGAATTTGCTGATTCGTGATCGCCAAATGGGCTCGGCCAAGATGCCCCACGAAAGCCCGGCTCCGGTATCAACACAGAAAAAGACCAAGTAGAATTGCAATTTCGAGGGATTCACAATTATGGCTGAAGCTCGAACCAAGACAATCGGTTGGTTGGTCCTGATCTTCCTGCTGGGAACGGCGGTAGGCGCCTTGGGCTATCGGATCCTCGCGCAAAAGGGTTATGTGGCTACCATGCGCTCGAGCTCAGCGCCCCGGCACCGCGATGAAGCCGTGGCCCGCTTCACACGCGAATTGGGATTGTCCCCCGAGCAGGCTCAGCAGCTGAACGGCATCTTGGAGCAAAGCGAAACAAAATTCCGGGAATTGAACCGCAGTTTCAAGCCCCAAGCCGACGCTATTCGCGCCGAATCTCGCAACCGTATCCGCGGTATCCTGACCGCGGAACAAAAGCCTAAGTTTGAAGAAATGCTTCGCAAGATGGACGAAGAGCGCGCCCAGCGCGAACAGCGCCGCAGCAAACAATAAGATCTCATCCCCCATTCCTTAAACTTTCCGCCGTGCGCATTCGCCGGCGGATTTTTTCTGTCTGCCACCGGATCCTTCCTTTTAGATCTTCCCTAGAATGACTTCCTGTAACCGTTCTTCCAAAGCCTTCGTCCATTAGCTCGACATTCAAAACCGCCGGAAAGGCACCTTAAGACCCGAGGAGGTTTTAACCATGAAACGATTTGTTGTAGGAACGATGTTGGTGGCATTGGTGTTGTTGACCAGCAGCGCTATTTTATCGGCTCAGGAAGGCGGGCAACGCCCGGCCTTCGATCCCAACAAGATGACCGGTGGAGAAATCAAGAGCATCGACGCCACCGCCTTGACCTTCGCCGTGGAACGCGTCAATCGCCGCACGGGTGAGACGACTCAGGACACCATCTACTGCAACGACAAGACCGCTTTTGAAAAAGACGGAGCGGCTGCAAAATTCGCCGATTTCAAAGTCGGCGACCGAGTCCGCGCTTCCGGCGATCGCAAAGACGGGAAGTTTTGGGCTGAAAAAGTCTCCACCATGCAAATGCGAGCGCCACGACAATAACCGTCTTTGAAATAGACCTTTTGCAGACCGTTAAATGCGTTTTGTGTATCGAAGATCAGGTCTGCTGTGTTTTTTGAATCGAGCTGGGCAGGAGCTCGGGAAAATTGTTGCTTCCTTTATTTTCCCTCCAGCTCGATTCGTGTTTTTTGGAAGCATTCAGGCAACGTCGTGAAAGCCGTGAAGGAGTGAGTTCTAATTCACGGCGTAGAAAGATTCAGGACAGGATTTGCAAAGCTGGAATCACCGATTCAGTTTGGACCACATTTGAACTCCAGGACGTTTGGCGATGCTTACTTTCTTTAAAAGACTCTTGTTGTGCATGATCCTTGTGGGGTCCATTCCATGCGGGAAAATGCCCGGTCAAAGCCCGCCCGGCCGGCTCATCGGAACCGTCAAGGACGAACAAGGCACTCTCGTCCCCGGAGTTTCGGTTTTAGCCACCCATCTCGAAAGCGGCAAGAAGTTCGAAACCTACACCAATGACCAGGGCCAATTTACCTTTCCGCAGCTCCCGGGCGGCACCTATCGTGTGGACGCCGAACTGATCGGATTACCCGAAGCGGCTCAGGACGGAATCAATGTGGTCAGTTCGCAAGAAACGAACGTGGATTTGGTCTTGGGAAAGATTCAGTTGACCGCTCCCAAAAAAATACCCGGCACGCCAGCAGCCCCCCCTAAAGCCTCCGAGAACCCTGCGACTTCTGCCCGACCACGCGCAGGCTCACCTTCCTCTAACGGTTTACCCGGAGCGCGTCAACGGCTGCAAAACTTCCAAAATTTGACCCTGACGGAAAATCCGGACGGGACCGATGCCACCCAGTCGGGGCCGCCAGCGCCGGGAGGCGAAAATGGCAGCCCGATGGCAGGAGCTGGAGAAGAAGGACAAGCCAGTCCCGAAAATTTTCTAATCAACGGTTCCGTTAATACAGGGGCCTTTCAACTGACTCAGCCCGGTACGGAAGGCATGAACGATCAAGATCGAATGAACCGACTGCGCGAGTTTGTTCAAAATGCCGATCCCGCGGTGTTGGAACGGATCCAACAGATGGGCGGTGCGGGAGGATTTGGAGGGATGGGCGGTGGTCGTGGGCCGGGCGGACCCGGAGGCCCTGGAGGAGGGCGTGGAGCGGGTGGCGGAGGCGGCGGATTTCGAGGTTTCGGAGGGGGCGGGCGGAATGCGCGCGTCAATAAAATTCAAGGCAACATGTTTATCAACTACGGCAACTCGGTTTTTGATGCCCTGCCTTTTTCGTTCACCGGCATCTCCCAGCCACGGCCAAGTTATGTCAAAGACACCTTTGGAGCCTCGGTAGGCGGACCGTTGAACATCCCACATATTTACAAGTCCAAGGACCGGACGTCTTTCTTTTTCAATTGGCAATCCCAACGGAGCCAAAATCCCTACTCGGCCACAACCACAGTGCCCACGCCGGCCGAACGGGCGGGCGATTTCTCGAATGTGACATACCCGTCCGGACCCTTTGCCGGACAGCCCGTCGCGATTTTCAATTCCCAAACTCATCAGCCGTTTGCGAACGGCCAAATTCCGCCGGGACTGATCAATCCCATTGCGCAGGCGTTGCTGCAATTCATCCCCAAGCCGAATCTGCCCGGCCAGATCCAGAATTTTCAGCTTCTCGAGAGCCTGCCGGTGGTAACCGATTCTCTCAGCTTCCGGATCGATCATAAACTTTCAAACAAAAACAATATCTCCAGCAACTACAATTTCAGCCGCAGCGATTCAAAATCGACGCAGCCGTATCCGCTGCTGACGGGCGATTCCAGCTCGCGCGGTCAGAACTTCGTTTTTTCTTACACCCACACATTCAACGATCATTTCCTCAATGTGGCGCGCTACCAATTCAACCGTCAACGTGTTTCCATCCTCAACAACTTCGCTTTCACGGACGATGTGGCGGGACAACTGGGAATTGCGGGAACTTCACGCGATCCCAAGAACTTCGGACCTCCGACCCTGACCTTTACCAACTTTGGCGCTCTCAATTTGGTCAATCCTCAATTGCGGCGCAATCAAACCGCCCACTGGGCCGACAACATCACTTACACGCGTGGACGACACAATATCCGCGGAGGAATGGAATATCGGCGCGTCGAACTGAACAGCGACACCGACACCAACGCCCGTGGGACGTTCGTGTTCAGCGGTTTTTCCACCGCCGCCTTCAACTCCCGCGGCAATGCCATCGATGGCACAGGGTTCGACTTCGCTGATTTTCTTTTGGGCTTGCCCCAAGCCACGTCGCGTCAGTTCGGCGAAGGCAACGTGTATTTCCGCTACAACGTCATTGCCGCTTATGTCCAGGACAACTGGCGTGTTACGTCCCGGCTGACCTTCAACCTGGGATTGCGCTATGAAATTACCACTCCGGCTGTTGAACTGAACAACCACATCGCCAATCTGGCGATTGCTCCGGATTTCTCGGCGGTGGCCGTGGTCACGCCCGGAGCCGTCTCACCCTTTGGCGGGACCGTACCCCGATCTCTCGTCAACGGCGATTACAACAACTTCGCACCGCGCTTCGGATTCGCCTTCCGTCCTTTTGCGAAGCGGCGCACGATTCTTCGCGGCGGGTACGGGATCTTCTTCATTCCGTCGATCTACAACCAGATTGATTTGCAGCTATCCAATCAGCCGCCTTTTGCGCCGTTGACTTCCCAGCTACTCACTTCGCCGACAAATATTTTGACGCTGGCGAACGGCTTCCCCACCATCCCGGCCACGAGCACCTCGCCGACGCTGATTACCAATTCGTTTGCCGTGGATCCCAATTACAAAACCGGCTACGTGCAGCAGTGGAATCTCACCCTTCAACACGAAGTTCGACGAAATCTGATCGTGGAGATCGGGTACCTCGGCACCAAGGGAACCAAGCTGGATCTGTTGCGCTCGCCGAACCGTGCTTCTCTGGGATCGGCTCTCACGACACAAAATCGGTTGCTCATCCCCGATGCAGAAGCATTCATTTACGACACCTCGGGCGCCAGCTCCATTTATCACGCCATGCAGGTTCGCGTGCAGCGGCGGCTGACCAGCGGCCTCATGGTGATGGGACTTTATACATATGGCAAAGCCATTGACAACGCTTCTTCAATCGGAGGCGCGGGTATCGGAACCGTGATCGAGGATGAAAGCAACTTTCGACTCGACCGGAGCCTTTCGAGCTTCGACGTCCGCCATCGATTCAATTTCAACAGCGTGTACGAATTTCCCTTCGGGGACGGCAAGCGTTGGTTGAGTAAGAACACGCTCCCGTCGCGGGTGTTGGGAGGATGGCAGCTCAGCGCCAACGCCACCATCCAATCGGGGAATTATTTCACGCCGCGTGTTTTGGGCAGTGCCATCAACAACAGCGGCAGTGGGGCCAGCCAATCGGAACGCGCCGACTTCAACGGCCAGTCCATCAGCCTGCCTCCAAATCAACGATCCCCAGCGGAATGGTTCAACACCGCGGCTTTTGTCGCCCCGCTTCCCGGGACGTTCGGCAACGCCGGACGCAATATCATCGAGGGACCGGGCTTGATCAATATCAACATGGCCTTGAACAAATCCATTCCCCTCCGCTGGGAAGGCAAGCGGCTGGAACTGCGTACGCAGGTACAAAATGTGTTCAACCATCCGAATTTCACGGGACTGAACACCACGATTGATTCCATTAATTTTGGACGTCTCAATTCCACTCGAGGCCTTCGCACCGTCCAATTCAGTTTGCGATTCCGATTTTGATTGAGGAACCATGAAGCGTTGGATTTCCTTTGTTTTGTGCTCCGCCTTATTGCTGAACCCCTTCGTGTCTGCATGGTCCCAAACACAATCGGGCGCTCGCTTTAAGATTTATGCGGATTTGGTCCTGGTGGACGTGCGGGTCGACGACCGCCATGGAAACCCCGTTCAGAACCTGGAGAAAAAAGATTTTCATGTTTACGAAGATGGAGTGGAACAATCCCTTGCCGTCTTCCGCTACCAGGATGTGACCCGGACAGAAGTTGCCGCCAAACCCGAAACCCCGGCCACGCCATTACCCCCGGCACCGGCCGCCGAGAAAAAACCTCCCGTCCCTCTGGGTCAAAGCGACGATTCCCAGTATTCCGATCGGCGTTTGATTGTCATGATGTTCGATTTGAGTTCTCTGGATGCATCGGATGCTTTGTACGCGCGCAAAACGGCCGAAGATTATTTGAAGACCAAGATTGCGCCGGCGGATTTGGTTGCCGTCGTCGTTATGGCCGCATCGCTTCGCGTGGTTCAAGATTTCACCGATGATAAGAAGCTGCTGGAAGCCGCGCTGAACAAAATCAAACTCGGTCAAAGCACCGATCTGTCGGCACAAGGCCTTACCGATCCCACGGCCAACGACAATACCGGCACCGTTGAAAACACCAACGAAGACACCTCCGATCCCTTCGCGGTCGATGATACCCAATTCAACATTTTTAATACCGATCGCAAACTGGTGGCCATCGAGTCGGTCGCCAAGATGCTGCAAGATCTTCCGGAACGAAAGTCGCTGATTCACTTCTCCAGTGGAATCACAACCACCGGCGTCGAAAACGACGCCCAGGTGAAAGCCACGGTGTACGCCGCCAATCGCGCCAACATGTCGATTTACGCGGTGGACTCCCGAGGGTTGGTGGCGACTCCTGCCGGGGGTGATGCCAGCCGCGGCGGGACGGGCGGCACGGCCATGTTCAGCGGCGCCTCCATCCGCTCCGGTCTCGATCAAATCAGCTCGGCGCAAGACACGTTGGTCACGCTATCCGAGGACACCGGGGGCCGCGCCTTCATCGACACCAACGACCTCGGCCAAGTCTTCGATCAAGTTCATGAGGACACCCGCAGTTATTATCTGGTGGGCTACTATTCATCCAACACCAAACATGACGGGCGGTTCCGCCGCATCAAGGTCACGGTCGATGTGCCCGACGTCAAACTGCAGTTCCGCCAAGGTTACATTGCCCCCAAGGAATTCGGCCAACTCACCAAGGATGAGCTCAATCGTCAATTGGAAGAGGCTCTCAACACCGACGCTCCATTCACCGATCTGCCGTTCATCCTGGGCGCCTATTCCTTCGAAGTCCCAGACCCTAAAGATCCCAAGACAACGGAAATGTTTGTGCCGGTTTCATTGCGCCTGCCTTCCAGCGATGTGCCCTTTACCGACAAACGCGATCGCAAGGAAACTAACTTTGATTTTGTGGGAGCCGTCCAGGATCCGGCGCGGGCCAACACCATGGTGAGCTACGTTCGTGACACCATCCACCTGAAACTCGACGACGCCTTATATGCCCGCATTGCCGCCGGCGGCTCCATTCAATACGACACCGGGTTTTTCCTGCGGCCGGGGAATTACAAATTGAAGTTCCTGATCCGCGAGAATCAAACCGGCAAGATTGGAACCTTCGAACAGGCGTTGGTGGTTCCTGATTTATCGAAGCAAGCCTTCAAAATGAGTTCGGTGGTTTTGAGCAGCCAGTTGCAGCCCATCGACAAAATGCAGGTGGGGGTGACACGCACGAACGACCGCGACGCCTTGTTGCAAAGGCAGGATAAAATCCCGAATCCGCTGGTTCAGAACCAGCAGAAGATTGTTCCCAACGTGGGCCATGTCTTTTCGGCGCGACAGACCTTGTACAGCTTTTTCCAGGTCTACCAACCCGCCGTCGATCCTCAGACCAAGAAGCCGCACATCGATTTGGCGGTGCTATTTTTTAAAGATGGAAAGAAAGTTTTCCAAAGCCCCGAATATGAGGTCGATCAGTTCAATGCCGATTCATTGACCACGGTGGACTGCAATTTCACAACGCCGCTCACTCAATTTGCGCGAGGGCGCTACCTCATGCAGCTGGTGGTCACCGATCAGATTGCCGGCACACACGCCTACAAGAGAATCCCGTTTGTGGTGAAATGATAAAAGCAGGTGTGAGGGACTAGGGGCCAGGGACCAGGTGTCAGACAAGTCGGACGGGTCAGATAGGTCGGACCGGTCTGACAACCGACACCTGGCCCCTGACACCCGGCGCCTCATTCCAGCGCCTGCCGAATGTCTTCAATCAAATCCCTCGCATCTTCAACTCCGACGGAGAGACGGACGGTCCCCTCGGTGATCCCCACGTCCCGAAGCTGTTGGGGTGTGTATCCCCATTGCGAAGTCAGTACCGGCAATGAGATCAGCGATTCCACGCCTCCGAGGCTGGCGGCATTCTGAAACACGCGCAAGCGGTCGGCAAACCGCATGGCCGCCCTTCGACCGCCGCGCAGATCCGCCGCTACCATGCCTCCGAACAAGCCACCCATCTGCTTTACCGCCAGCCGGTGATACGGGCTGGATTTGAGCCCGGGGTAGTGTGCGCGTTCGATGCGCGAATGCCGTGCCAAAAACCGTGCCAGTCGCGAGGCTGTTTCACATTGTCGCTCCACCCGTACCGTGAGCGTTTTCAATCCGCGAAGCAAAAAATAGGCCGCTGTGGGATCCATGATCCCGCCCAAGCGTTTCATCGTGTCTCGAATTTCAGATATTACCTTGTGACTCCCCACCAATGCGCCCCCGATGATGTCGCTGTGTCCGCTCAGGTATTTGGTCACGCTGTGCATCACCAAATCAAATCCCAGCTTCAAAGGCCGCTGCAGCACCGGCGTACCAAAGGTGGAATCCACCATGGAAAACAGGCGGTGTTTCTTTGCAATTTGAACTGCCCGCCGCAGATCGATGATGCGCATGGTGGGGTTGGCGGGTGTTTCCAGGTACAGCAGGCGTGTGCGAGGAGTGATCAATCGTTCCGCGGCCTCCAAATCATCTCCGTCGAAGTAATGTGTCCCAATATTGAATTTGGAAAGAACTTTGTTGAAGAAATGGAAGGTCCCGCCGTAGATGTTGCGACTGGAAACAATCTCATCGCCGGTGTGCAGTACCGTCAAAGCGGCGGTCGATATGGCTGCCATGCCGGACGCCGTGACCAACCCTTCCTCGCCTCCTTCCAGAGCGGCAATCTTCACTTCAGCGGCATGAAGCGTGGGATTGCCGTAGCGCGTGTACATGTAGGCGCTGCTCTTCCCTTCAGAATAGCGCTGCACATCCAAACTGGTGGGAAAAATAAAGGTAGAGGTCTGAACAATCGGCGTGGAGAGCGGGTGAAACTGCCCGCGATGATCTTCTCCCGCCTGCACGGCCAGAGTGGCCAATCGGTGTTGTCGAGTCATGGCGTTTTGTCCTCAAGTAGAGCCGATGAAAAAGCCCGGCGCGCCCTCCGCAAATATCGCATGCGCGTCGCTGGCGGAAAATCTATTTACCACTGACCCTGAAGTTTGCGTTCTGCCATCAAGTAGTAAGGAATTGCGAACATCGCCACCCCGGCGGTGACGCCAAATGCCATATGATAACCGAAATGCTGAATGAAAATTCCGGTCAGGATGGAACCCGACCCGATTCCCGTGTCAAAAGCCAATAGGATGGACCCGTAAGCCGCCCCGTGTCGATGAGAATCGATGCGGTCGAGAACCATGGCTGCAAACACCGGATAGGCTGACCCGAAGCCCAAACCATAAATAACCGCAGAGGCCACGAGATTCCAAAAGGAGCCTGAAATCGAAAGCAGGATCAAAGCCATCCCGATGAGTGCCAGGGAGGGGAGAAAAATTCGCCGGCGGCCCAAACGGTCGGCCACTCGTCCCGTAGCGGGTCGCGCCAGAACCATGGTGCCGGCAAACACGAGGAAGAAAAGCCCGATGGGGTGCGTCCCGGAGTCCCGGGCATACAACGCCACGAAGCTGGTGACTCCTCCGTATCCGAAGGAGTAAAGAAACAGCGATATCGAAATAACAAACACGCGCCGCTCGAAGAATCCCTCGGAGAAAAAACCTCGAAGAGTTCGACCGGACGGATGAGCGTGAGGCTTGTCTTTCAAGATAAAAGCGATGGTCAGCAATACCAGGGACAGAAACGCCACTCCGCCGCACAGCCAATGCCAACCGTAGGCGTTGTAAATCTCCAACCCGCTCAGCGGAGACACGACGATGGCAAAGATGCCGGCCACTCCCCAATAGCCGATTCCCTCGGCACGACGTTCAGCCGGTATGATATCTGTCATCAATGCAAAAGACGCCGCCAACAAGGCGCTCCAGAAGACCCCAAACACCACCGCCAACGGCAAAATGATCCACAGGCTGCGAGCATAGAAAAAAATAAAACTGCAAAGGAAAAACACCGTGCTGGACGTCATCAAGATGTGACGCTGGCCCAGTCGATCGGTAATGGCTCCACCAAACGGCGCCGACCAGGCCGAGGCAAAAGTCAGCAAACCCAGAAACAATCCGGCTTGCCCCTCGCTCCCCTGCAACGCCAGAATCCGAAAAGGCATGGTGGGATAGAGCTGAAACGCCGTGTAAAAAGTGACAAACGAAAAAAATGACAGCAGAAAGAACTTGGGTGTGAAAAGGGCTTTGTCGCCCAGATCATTTTCGCCCGACTTCGCCGCCCTATCGGAATCCAAAGTGCCCATGATGAACGCCCCAGCCTCCAACCCCGGAGGCTGTTTAGCTCCATCCCTCCATATAAAAAACTGGCATGTTACCACAGGTCCTCTGGTCGTGATGTCATGAGAACCTTTTCTCAATCTCGATGGGATGCCGAGTGTCCTGTGTTTTTTATGGAAATAGAAGTCCAGCTGCGCTAGACTCCCCCCACCATCGAACTTCACGCAGCAGGCAGATCCGGCGTTCATTAATAAACTTTTTCTTCATCGAGCTCTCAATCCGGCTTTTTCGAGATGACCGAACCCGCGACTTCACACCTTCGAGGAGGAAACGTCCCATGAGTAACGGATCCAAAACCACGTGGCAGCTGATTTTTGTGCCGGCGGTTATTACGTTGATCGTCACGATTGTGCGGCTGATCGGAGAATTGAATCAGTGGTCTTCAAAGTTGTTTAACCGGGAGGCGGGCGGCCCCATGGCGATTATCGGGATCGTCTGGCTGATTCCGATTTTCGGTATCTACTTTGCTTTGAAATTGGCAGGCCAAGGACAAGGTCCGGCCAGCAAGGGAAAAGCCATCGGGCTGGAAATTCTGGGCCTTATTGTGGCTTTTGGCGCCGTCATGCTTTCGTTCAGCCCTAAACTGCAATTTGCGGGGAAAGAATACGTGGGCTACCTGATTATGATCATTTGCTGGTTTATCTTTATGGCGGCTTGGAGTGATTTGGGCAAAACGTTATTGGCTTACGGGTACGCTGCGCGTATCCCGGTGCTCATTGTAATGTTAATTGCCATGATCCGAAATTGGACCACACATTACAATGCTTTTCCACCCGAAGAGTTTCCCCTCACTTCCACTTTTGGTTTCAAATTCTGGCATGGGGCCGTTCTACCGCAGATGATCTTTTGGATCACTTTTACCATGGCCGTCGGAGGATTATTCGGCATCATCACCGCGCTCTTCACGAAGAAGCCGGCCGGCACGACCCAAACGGCGTAAGCGCTTTTTCTCCTTCGTTATCCGGCATAACCCTCTCGAGGCCGCTACTCCAACGGCTTCGAGAGTCCTTTTGTTTTCCTCCTGTTCGACGCCCTGCTCGGGCGTTTGAAGGTGGATTGTGTTTGTTCCGCATCCCCCCAGACGCCGCGGCCGGGAAGATTCCGGTCTGCCTGAAAACCCTTGAAAAACCGGAGGTGAACAATTACTCTGTGCCATTAGCTTCAAGTCCTCGGTGAAGACTGCAGGATCGGCAGCAGGACGGCACCACTCTCGAATCAAATCCCAAACTTACGGAGACCCACAACGATGGAGCACATGAAGTCCGAATGTCCCGGGAAAGAAAAATTTCTTACGGGAAAGCGCATTCTTCCTCACCCTATATCTGAAAAGACCAGCATTGCCGCCTTAATCGACAACATGGACGCTTACAACGGCGGACGCTTGCGGGCGGCCTGTCATTTGATCAAGGATCGGTACGCAGCGGACGACGTGACCGTTGGATTGAGTCTCGCCGGGGCGCTGATACCCGCCGGACTGGGACCCTCCGCCATCATTCCGCTGATGAATCACGGGTTCGTCGATTGGATTGTTTCCACCGGCGCCAACATGTATCACGATCTGCATTTTGCCTTCGACATGCCGATGCACCGCGGCAGCCATACGGTCGATGACGTGGAACTGAGAAAGGAAGGCGTCACCCGGATTTACGACATTCTGTTTGATTATGAAGACGTCCTGATGGAAACGGACCGAAGACTCCGCCGCATCTTGGTGCACCCGGAGTTTCAGAAGGAAATGGGTACACGGGAATTTTATTATCTGCTCGGAAAGGTGATGAACGACTTCGAGAAGAAAAACAATATCGGAGAAGTCAGCGTGGTGGCGGCCGCCTATCGCAACGGCATCCCGATCTTCACTTCCTCTCCCGGCGATTCGACCATCGGAATGAATGTGGCGGGCCTGGAGTTGCTGGCCGAGGCGGCGGGCCTCAAGGACAAGTTCCGTTTGAAGATTAACCCCAGCATCGATGTCAACGACTCCACCGCCATCATCTTGAATGCCAAGCGCTATGAAAAAGGCAAAACGGCGGTCATTTTGATGGGCGGCGGCAGTCCCAAAAATTTCATGCTCCAGACCGAACCCCAGATTCAAGAAGTGCTCATGATCCCCGAAGTGGGTCAGGATTACGACATCAACATCACCGACGCCCGGCCCGACACGGGGGGATTGTCGGGCGCCTCCCCCGGAGAAGCGGTGAGTTGGGGGAAGATCGATCCGACCAAATTGCAGGAAAGCGTGACCTCTTACCTCGATGCCACTGTGGCCCTTCCGCTCCTGGCGGCTTACGTGTGTCAAACCACCCAACCGAAAAGATTAAAACGTTTGTACAACCGCGGAGAAGAACTCCACAAGAAACTGATGGAGTCTTATGTCGAAAACAATCGCGAGGTCGAGGAGTTGAAAACCCTGATTCGAAAATTGTCCGCTTGAACAATTGCCCCGTGCGGTTTTTCACTCCGCCCGAATGAGGCGCAGCTCAATTTATTGATGAAGATAAAATATAGTGACAGACGGTAACTCGTTTCGACGCGCCATGGCTTGGGTAGCCGCGGTGCGGTTTCTGCACCGCGGGATTCGAGGTGTCACTCTATTCTGTCATCCTTTGTAGAACCGAATTCCACCGAACCGTTAATCGCGGCTCCCATGAACCCGGAGTGGACATCTCCATGAAAAAGGATCTCCTCCAACTCATCAAGAAGCACGGAACACCGTTGTTCATTCTGGATCACAACATCCTTCGTGAAAACTACCGGATGTTCAAGAAACATCTTCCGCGCGTGCAGTGCTACTACGCCGTCAAGGCCAATTCCCATCCGGAAATCATCAAAACGCTGTTCAATGAGGGATCGAGCTTTGACGTCGCTTCCTACAACGAGTTCATGCAGGTATACAAATACATCAAGCATTTCGAGAAGAAAGACAAAGAGTTTTTTATCTGGGACAAGATTATCTTCTCGAACACCATCAAGGACTGCGATACGTTGCGGAAGGTCAAACGCTACCGCCCGCTTGTCACCTTCGACAACAGCGAAGAACTGAAGAAGATCAAAGCCCACTGCGTCACGGCCGGTTTGGTACTGCGGCTGAAGGTTCCGGACACCGGGTCGCAAGTGGAGATGAGTTCCAAATTCGGAATCGACCAGGGCGAAGCCCACAGTTTGATCCGACAGGCTTTCGACGCGGGGTTGGTGGTGGAAGGATTGAGCTTTCATGTGGGAAGCCAGTGCACCAATTTCGACAATTACACCGCCGCCCTCAACATCACCGCCGACATTTTTCATGATGCCCGGAAGAAGGGTTATGACTTGAAGATTATTGATATCGGCGGGGGATTTCCGGTTCCCTACGACGAGCAGGTTCCGAAATTTGAAGCCTTGGCGAACATCATCGCTGCCGAATGCGACCGGCTGTTTCCGCAGGATATCGAGATCATCGCCGAACCGGGACGATTTATCGTCGCGACGGCGGCTGTCTTGATCTCCGAAATTATCGGAAAAGCCCGGAGAGACGGAAAAGTCTTTTACCACATCAACGACGGCGTCTACCATACCTTCTCGGGAGTGGTGTACGACCACTGGATTCCCAATTTCCGCTCCTTCAAGCGCGGAAAGGAAGAAGTGTGCGCCGTTGTGGGGCCCACCTGCGACAGCTTCGACAAGATTTCCTTATCCGTACAACTCCCGCCCAACCTGGAGATCGGCGACTACCTGTTGACCGAAAACATCGGCGCCTATAGCGTGGCATCGACGACCAAGTTCAACGGCTTCTACGGCGCGACCATCGTTCACCGCACCTGAAATCAAACCCTATTGATTATCCAGAAGACTTCAGAACATTGGAGGGCGGCTGCTGTTGCTTGATCATGGCGGAGAGGGCGGGATTCGAACCCGCGTGAGAGCTTTTGGCCCCCAAACCGCTTTCGAGGCGGCCCCGTTATGACCACTTCGGTACCTCTCCGCACCGTTGTGGGCGCCAAAACGATACGCTAACTCCCTTGAAAGAGCAACAGGGGCCTCGCTTGGCCTCAGGCCCGCCTCGAGGCAAAAAAATCCTTCATCAGGGCTCGACAGCCTTCCTCCAAGACACAGCTTGTAACCTCCAACTGATGATTCATGCGGTCATCGCTGCCCAGTCGAAAAAGGCTTTCAATCGCGCCGGCTTTGGAATCGGGCGCGCCGTAGACCAATCTCTTGATACGGGCGTTGATCATCGCGCCCACGCACATAACACAGGGCTCTATGGTGACGTACACGGCGGCTTCCGTCAGACGATAATTTTCCAAGCGGCGACCCGCTTGCCGTAGCGCCAGAATTTCGGCATGGGCGCACGGATCCTTCAAAGCGATGGGACGGTTGTGGGCTCCCGCGATGACGCGGCTTTCAACCACCACCACACAACCAATGGGCACTTCCCCTTCCCGTTCCGCTTCTCGTGCTTCTTCAATCGCCAAAGACATCAAGAACTTGTCGCTGGAATAAATTTCAGCCTCAATTTCCGCTTTTGCGGTTAAACTGCTTTCGTTTTCACTCA
>JAQUPQ010000040.1 GCA_028716525.1 Terriglobia bacterium
AAAGCACCGGGAGCGATCGGGCATCGTGATGTTCAAGCACGATATAGGTTTCTTTCCCCGTTTCATGGCCAAAGCGTAGTTCGTCGTTCATCCCGCTGGAAAAAACAATTTGTGGCAGATAGGCAATAACCTTTTCGCTGTTGATGCCGATCATCCACTCCAGGTCGCGGACGATGGTGTGATTGGAGATGGCTCGTTTGTCCTCTTCGGTGAAATGGGGCGCGAGGTCGTGGCTGGAATCGATGGCTCCGGGATCAAATACCGTAAAGCGCTCCTTCAGAAATTCTACGAAGCCGCGGATCTTGGGCTTTTCTTCCTCCGGCAGATGGGTCATCGGATAACTGGCGTAGACAGCAGGCTTGAGGTCGAGGCATAACAAAATGTTTTTCAGGACTTCGGTCTGGCTTTCCGGAACGACAAAATGCCGCACGCCGAAGATGCGCGCCAGCATGTTGGTGATATAAACCTCGAATTCCTGCCACTTCACAATGTCGGCGACGGTGAGGTGCAGATATTTTCCGGGATGTCCCCGCAGGACGCGATTGATCTGTTGCGGACCCTGAATGATCGTGAGCATCAGGTCGGGACTTAACTGTTTGACGTCGTTGAACGACAATCCCTCCTTCAGTCCCGATCGCATGAGGAACGTGGCGTGGACATCGACCACATGCATTCGGGGTTGGGAGGCAACGCTCTTGTGGATGCGTTCAAAGGCGGCGACGCGGAGGGCCGTCAGAGTGTCCTTGGGGGCGTTCAGAATGTTGCCGCTTTCCAGCGACATTCCGGACTCACGAACCAGTTGCATGATTTCGTGGCCGACGTTATGAACGTCGAGGCGCTCGGCGCCGAGCTCTGTCTGCAAACGTCGCAGACAGTCGCTCGTGGAGGCGCCTGAAATTCCAGTGACCAGAATTCTCGAAAACGGCATGATGAAACTACGGCTTCTTCGGCGGCGGTGTGGCGGTCGCCGGAGGGGTCGGTGTGGCGGTTGCAGGAGGAGCCGGCGGTGCCGGGGGCGGTCCGAAGAATTGCGCGTTGACGTCGACCTTGATGGAATTCTTCAGGCCGTCGAGTTGCTCTTTGACCTTGTCCTGCTTCAGCTTGGATTCAATTTCGGGCTTCACTTCCTCGAGCGTCCGCGTCTTTTTTTCGTCCACCTTGATAATGTGAAATCCAAATTGCGTCTTGATGGGGTGACTGATATCGCCCGGGTTCATTGAGAAAGCGGCTTCCTCAAATTCTTTCACCATCTGGCCATGTCGGAAGGTTCCCAGTTCGCCTCCCTTGGCGGCGCTACCCTGATCGTACGATTCGGCTTTGGCAACGGCGGCAAAATCGGCGCCCGGCTGGGTGACCTGCGTGTAAATTTCGTCAGCCTTGGCTTTGGCTTCCTCGGGGGTCAGATCTTTCTTTCCCGCCGGCAAAGGTGCGGGACTGCCTTTGGCGCGAATCAAAATATGGCTGGCCTTGACCTCCTGATAATCTTTCACATGGGCGTCGTAATAATTCTTGATCTCGTCGTCGCTGATGCGGGTCTTTTCGTTCACATGTTGAACAAAGATCTGGGCCAGGGTCTGGTCCGTAAACAAGTTCAACCGCTGCTGGTTGGCGGGATCGTCCAGAAGTTTTTCTTTCTTGGCTTCGTCGGAAAAAATCATCAGCTGGGCGTAGACATCCACAAATTGGCGTTTTCCGGCCCCACTGTAAAAAGCCTTGGCCTGTGGGGGAAGCAAATCCAGGATTTGGTTGAATTGCTCTGCGGTCAATTTGTGATCGCCCACGGTCAGGACAACCGTGTCCTTCGGAAACAATGCCGGCTCGGCGCGCGTGGCGCTCTGAAGGACGGGTGGCGTGGCGCCGGGTTTTGCGGCCGGAGCAGGAGCTGCCGGCTGGGGCGTTTGCGCAAAACTCAAACCGCAGGTCAGGACAAAAACCAGCAAAACGGTTCCGGCAGCCCACTTGACGTAATACGAAGACGGGTGAGACATGGATTACTCCTCAAAACTTCAAATTTGCGACGCAACACTATATCTGAAACGCCTGTATTTTTCCAATCCTCAGCGGGGTTTGGCAGGGAGGGGCAGAGCACGACTCAGGCGCAGACTTTCATCCACAAATTCGCGGACGCGGTTTTCGAGCTTCACTCCGCCCACAGAAAAACATTCCAAATGCCCCGCGCCTTTAATGGGGACAAACCATTTGGGAGGTTGGGCAATAACGTACATGCGATACGCCATGTCATAGGGCACGATGTTATCCCGATCTCCCTGAATAATCAGTTTGGGAGCGCCCAGCTTTTGAATGAGATCGGCTGAATTCCATTGGTTGTTCAGGAAGTAATACACAAAGCGGGGAATGAAAGGATAAACCGTGTGTCCCATGTCGTAAAAGGAGCTCCATGGGGATTCCAGAATCAGTCCGGCACAGGGATTGTCGGACGCCAACCGAATGGCCACAGCAGTTCCCAACGATTCTCCGAAAAGAATCAGGATGCGGGGGTCGGTTTGCTTTTTCTGGACGAGAAAATCATAAGCGCTTTGGGCATCCAGATACAACCCGCCCTCAGTGGGATGCCCCTCGCTCCGTCCATAGCCGCGGTAATCGAGGGCCAGCACATTCCATCCCAGCTTTATGAATCGAGAGATGTTTGCGGGCTGGTCAAAAAGCGATCCCCCGTTTCCGTGAAATAGAATCAGCACCGGCGCCGGGCCGGCGGGCGGGGGAGAAGGGGTCATGTACCAGGCATCCAGGCGAATACCGTCCTGCGATTCCAGCCAATGCTGTTCCATTTGGGCTCCCGGAATAACCGGGGGCATTTCAGATGCAGCAATCCGGGTGGGATGAAAAACGAAGCGGTTTTCGACGAGGCGGAGAATCAAAATCAGCGCTGCAGCCACCAGCAGGAGTCGCGTCAGGATCGTGAAAACGGTTTTAGCCACGAACGCAGCTCTCCATTAGGGGGCGAAGGAAAAGTGCTTGTCATCCTTGTTGACCACCAGAGCCACTTCCTTGTTGCCGTTCAGCTTCACGTGAACCAAAACGAAGCTTCCTCGGGAATGAGAGCTTTCTAATTCATAAGATGTGATCCGCCCGCCTGCATAATAGCTGTTGGCGCCCCAATCGTCGATGAAGTCGTTGTACTTGTAACTGGGCGTGGGTTGCCACAGCCTGTAAGCCTCCTGATAATTTCCAGCAACCACCAGCCCGAAGAATTGCTTGACCCGCATTTCTTCGAAGACATTGTAATAATGATATAACGGGGCAAACAGCAGAAGGAAAACGATGACGGCATACAGCATCATGCGTCTGCGGCGGTCGGCGAAAAATGCCATGAAGGGTTCCTTTCTCTCGAGGTGTCGTTTCTATCATACGGCGCAGGGCCGAAGGAATTCTAATAAAATTTTGAGAGGGACTCATTTTCGACCTCGCGAGAGATCGCCAGGGCGCTCTTAACCGCAAAGAACACTAAGAAGGTGCAACGAGCGTCAAAGAGTACAGTCCACTCTTCGCGCGCTTTGCGAAAGCTCTGCGCTCTTTGCTGTTAAAGCCAGGTTGCGTCGCCGCCAAAATTTTGAAAGAGGAGTTGTGCCGCGACGGGCCGTGTTTTCGTTTGCCAAAGTGCATCGCCCTCGATAGACTCACTTCGCTAACTTCCGGAAGGATGAATACATGTCCGCCCAGCTATTCGATGGCGCCAAAATTGCCCAACAGATTTACGACGAACTGATGGTTGAAATCGAATCCTTGCGTCAGGCCAAACACCCGCCCGGCTTGGCCGCCGTGCTGGTGGGCGATAATCCGGCTTCCAGGATTTACGTGAATCGAAAAGTGGCGGCCTGCGCCCGCCTGAATGTGGTCAGCCGCAAAGTGGAATTGCCGCAATCGGCCGCGACCCGAGACGTTCTGAGAGCCGTGGACGCGCTCAACGAAGACGATTCCATGGACGGTATCCTGGTGCAACTGCCTTTGCCCCCTCAAATCGACGAGAAGGAAATTCTGGCGCGTGTGCGACCCGATAAAGACGTCGATGGTCTGCATCCTTTGAATATCGGTGCGTTAGTGATGGGGACGCATCGCTGGGCTCCTTGCACTCCTTCGGGAGTCATGGAAATGCTGCGGCGATCCGGCGTGGAAGTCGCAGGCCGGCGAGCCGTGGTGTTGGGACGCAGCCGTTTGGTGGGACATCCGCTGGCGATTCTCCTGATGCACGCCAACGCCACGGTGACGATCTGCCATTCCAAAACCAGGAATCTGCCGGCCGTAAGCCGGGAGGCGGACTTGTTGGTCGCAGCCATCGGCCGACCGTTGATGATTACTGAGGAGTTTGTAAAGCCGGGCGCTACCGTCATCGACGTGGGGATTTCGAAAGTAACGGATGGCGAGACGGTCCGGAAGGTTTTTCATTCGGTGCCCGAGCGAATGAAGGAATTCGATGCCAAACAGTACGTGATCGTAGGCGATGTCAATCCGGTTTCGGTTGAAAAAGTCGCGGGCCGATTGTCCCCCGTGCCGGGAGGCGTCGGGCCCCTGACCATCGCCATGCTGATACACAACACCGTTCGGGCGGCCAAAATGCGCCACGGGGTGTAGAAATTCAGGCCCGCACCCGGTCTCATTTCTTTATCGGATTACAGCATATGCATCGCATCGGTCTTACAGGAGGAATTGCCTGCGGAAAAACGACCGTATGTCGATTTTTCCAGGAGCGGGGCGCGGGAATTATTTCTGCGGATGAGGTGGCTCATAAAATCATTCTTCCGGACGGGGAAGCCTATTTCCGGATCGTCGAGGAGTTCGGTCGGGCCATCTTGAATGAAGACGGCACAATCAATCGATCCGCACTGGGAGTGGTGGTGTTTCAAAGCCCGGATTTGCGCCTCCAGCTGAATGGCATCACCCATCCCATCATCATCCGGCGAACGACTGAAATGATGGATGAACTTGAACGGAAAGGCCGGTGTCAGGTCGCCATTGTTGACGCTGCTTTGATGGTGGAGTCCGGCAGTTACGAGCGGTTTGAAAAGCTGGTGGTGGTGTGGTGCGAAGAGAAATTTCAAATCGAACGCTTGCGGCGCCGTTCGGGTTTGACCGAGCTGGAGGCGCGTCAACGGATCGCCGCGCAGATGCCGGTTTCAGAGAAACGGAAGTTTGCGGATTTCGAAATCAATACCTCCGGGACCTTTCAAGAAACCGCCGCGCAAGTTGAAAACGTGTATCGACAAATCCTCTCCTCATAGGATTTTCCCCTCCGAAGGATGGAGGGTTCCCGCCTCAAAAATGGTTTAACAGATCCGGAAATTTCTCGATGGTAATGAGCCGGTCGGAGTGTTCGAGAACGGGCACCTTTTCAAAATGCCAGGTGACGGGATGGGGGACATAGACGGCGCCCAATCCGGCGGCCAGAGCCGGATTGATATCGCTGCGGGGTGAATTGCCGATCATCCAGGTGTGTGCTTTGTCAAGCCCGAGGCTTTGCACCAGCTCTTCGTACACCGAGGGGTCCTTTTCCGCGACCACGTGTACGCCTTCAAAAAGGTGGGACAGATTGGATCGCTGCACCTTGCCGCGCTGTTCATCAGCGGCGCCCTTGGTGAGAAGAAAGAGCCGATGGCGGCCATGAAGCGTTTGGAGCGTGTCAGGAACGCCGGGAAGAAAATCGATCTCGAAATCCGACAGGGCCGGGCCGAAATCGTGAATTTGATCCAGCGTGTCTTCCAGCGGGTCGCGATCTGCAGCAAAGTGCCGGTAGGTTTCTTTCAACGAACGCACGAAATTTTCACTGCCGTAGCCATGCAGCCGGATGTTCTTTCTTTCCGTATCGTCAATATACTTCTCCACCTCGGCGCGCGGGACGCCCAAGGCGTCTGTCAGACCAAGAAATGTTTCGCGGATCTGCTCGTAGTAAATGTTGTTCTCCCACAACGTATCGTCCGCATCAAAGATGAGATTCTGGCGAGTGTGCATAGGAACCTATCTCAAAAATCCGCCGCGCCGATGTTCAACTCCAAGCGACGCCCAAGCGTCTAAACTCCTGAAGTAAGTCTTCTTTCCCCTTGAACGTGACCGTCGTCCAGCCCAAAGAAGCGCCCGCTTCCGCGTAAGCGGCGATGTCGTCAACATAGAGGATGCGATCCGCTGGAGCCTGAGCCGCGTGAGAAGCCGCTTCATAGATCTTGAGATCCGGCTTCATGGCGCCGACCTCAAACGAAAAAACCCGGGCATCGAATTTCTCCAACACCGGAAAGCGCTCTTTCAAAAAGGCCGCATGAAACGGATCGGTGTTCGAAAGCAGCAGTAAGCGGTGGTGCTTCTTCAAACGGTCAATGAAATCCGTTTCCAGGATCAGGTCGCTTTGGAAGATGTCGGACCAGGCCTCCACAAATTCCTCGAAGCTGACACGAAGTTCCAACAGCTTCTGCATTTCTTCGACAAACGACTCCGAGGCCAGAGAGCCGGATTCGTAGCGGTGAACCAGGTCGGTATTCTTCAAGCGCCCGGCGATTTCGGGAACGGATAGCGGCGTCCTTCCTTCAAGCTTCTTCATCGCCCGCATCCAATCGAAATCGATGACGACCTTGCCTAAATCAAAGATGAGGGTATCAAAACGCGAGGAAGAGTTGGGTTTCATCAAGAATTCATGGTGCCGACAATTCGAATCCGGGTCGGCGGCATTCAATTGTATAAAACGCCATCATAACAGAGGCGATCTGATTTGAGAATGGGAGCGTCCATTCGTGGGTGACTAATTTTGAATTAAATTGCAGTTGCTCATGGGTCTTGGCCGCACCCAGGAGCATGAAAATGATGAGACCCGATTCGGCTAGACCCGGAGGGCTGGTTAGAGGGTAGCCCGCCCGCAGGGCGGGGCATTTCCCATCGCGATGCGGAAATCATGCGGTGCAGGACGAATTTTGAATTTCGGTTTGCAAACACCGCAGCCTTCGTCCCGACGAATCGGGACTCGGCTGCGCTGCCCAAACGACCTTTGCTCAGGTAGCCCCACCCGCCGCTATTCCCGCTTTGCGGGAGAGCAAGGGTGGGGTAGGGTGTAGGACCGTATCGCCCAACCCCGTCAGGAGCGACAAATAATCGCCGGCATAAAGAGCTGCCCTGCCCCGATGCATCGGGGCGAGCGCTACCAAAGCTATCTGCGGAACAGAGAAGACGTCGAGTGTGTCAAGAATGAGAAACTACTCTCGGCGTTCTTTTTGTTTAAAGGGTCACCTGGGATTTCACTTGAACTTGATAATGAGCCACAACCTTCGATGTTCTGAAAAGGATCACGCTTTGAGGGATGCGGCGATTTCGAGAAAGGCTTGAAGCGGGTCGGGGGCTTCTAAAATCGGTCGGCCGATGACTAGAAAATCGGCGCCGGCTTCAATGGCCGCTTGGGGTGTAGCCACGCGAGCTTGATCGTCGTGGTACCCGTCATAAGGGCGGATTCCAGGGGTGACGATCAAAAAATCCTTTCCGCAGGTCTTGCGAATGGAGTGAACTTCCAGCGGCGAGGCGACCACGCCGTCCAGTCCCGCCTGTTGTGCCAGACACGCCAGTCGAATGACCTGCTCCGGAATCGGATGGGCATATCCGATTTCGGCGGCGTCCGGATTGGCCAGGCTGGTCAGCATGGTGACGGCAAGCAAACGGGGCCGTTCACCGGCTGATGCTTTATTGAGGCTTTCCACCGCAGCACGCATCATTGCCGCTCCGCCCGACGCATGAACATTGATCATCGACACTTTCAGATGGGCCGCCGCGGCCACGGCATGAGCCACAGTTTGTGGAATGTCATGAAATTTCAGATCCAGAAAAACCTGGGCGCCCTGTTCCACAATGTGTCGAATGACACCGGGCCCGGCCGCAGTAAATAATTGGCTGCCGACCTTGAAATAATTGGCCGCAGGTCGCAGCTTGGCGACCAGCGCGAGAGCCAGCGATTCGGAATCGGTGTCGAGCGCAACAATCAGGCGATCGCGAGAAGTCATTGGGGGAATTGTAGCGTTCGGCGGAAAACCCGTCATCAATAAAATGAATGCGGCGGCGAAACCGGTCTCACTCATGACGACTTTCCGGGCATTTGACAGGCCAAAGGAAAGGTGTAAGATTCGATCGTTCATACCCAATCGCAGAGATCCATTTTTCATTCGCAGCGCGGCGCTTTGTTTGGCGTGAGAACCTCCAACCGGAGTTGAGACGGTGGAAGTTTTTAAGACCCCGTTTTTTCGGGGCGGGCGGAGGTTGCACCGAGTTCCGGTAGCCACGGAAAATTCAGGGTTTTTGAAATCAAGTTCCATACGTTCCTCGAGGAGGTGCATTGTGAATCGACGGGATTGTCGTTTCTTGCTTTTCGCATGTTCTCTGACGACGTTCTTGTTGTTGCTGCCGAATATGGCGGCCCAGGACCGGGCCCACGATTTGGCCGGCCAAGCGGGCGCAGCCAAGGCCGCGAAATGCCAAAACGTGCAAACCATGCGGGACTGTCACGATAACTACCCCACGGGTTGCAACACGGCGGCGATGTACGACGCTTATCTCAATTTTCTCAAGAATCAGAAGCCGGATCCGTCGCTCTCGCCTGAATCAGTTCTAGCATTTCAGGATTTCACCAACTTGGAGAAGAAAATCCCGTCCGGATTGTCTTCAAACAATCATGCTTCCCATTCCAGCCAACTGGCAGACTTGGGTGAAGGAAACATACAGGCGCTGGTCGGCTACCTTTATGCCGTTAAGCAGGAGAAGAATGAATCCTGCAACTGCCAACTAACCGATCCCGATGCTGTGGATTTTCACATGTGGGTCGGTTTTGATGCTTCATCAGCCGTCAAGGTTCAGAAAAAGCTGCTCAAGCCGGCGGCACTCGCGGCGCTCAAGAAGAAAAGCATCATTGTTGAAATGACCCCGCATTACCGGGCGGAAGTTCATCCCAAGTGGACTTATCAGTCCGTCAGTCCGATGGTGGGCCGGCAGGTTAAAGTGGTCGGACAGCTCTTGCTCGACAACGATCACTACAAACTCAGCCAGGATTGCGGGATGTCCGGCGCTTCTAAAACACAGTGCTGGCGCGCCACAGTGTGGGAGCTGCATCCGGTCATACAGTTTTATGTGTGCGCTCAGGGGACCGCGTGCGCCGCCGATTCCAGTGCCTGGAAAAGTTTGGACGATATGCTGCCCTGAAGATTGAGAGAATCTGCGGCCCGGAACGTGAGTGCCGGGGAGAAGATGAGGGGAAATAAACTCCGCATGGCGGAACCAGAGATCTGAATTTCTTAAATCTGTTTTTCTTCGAGAGGGCTTGATTCTGCTATAATGCGGCGCTCATTTTTTTTGAAAACGATCTCTCCTTTCAGAGAACAACGGGAAGAAACACTTTCCCCATTCGGCTTTCGAGCCCAGAGTCAGGGGTCATTTCACACCGGAAATAAGCGGATCAGGAGCTCTTGATAAATGCAAAAGTTAATGGAAGGGAAGAAGGGGTTGGTGGTTGGGGTTGCGAACAAGCGATCCATTGCTTGGGCGATCGCTCAAGCCTGTGCGGATGAGGGAGCCCAGCTGGCGCTGACCTTTCAAGGAGAACGCCTTGAAGATTGGGTCCGGGAACTGGCCGAGACCTTGGCAGATCCGCCGCTGGTGTTGCCGTGCGATGTTTTGCACGACCCGCAGATCCGGCATGTCTTCGACGTTTTGGAAGAAAAATTCGGCGGCTTGGATTTTCTGGTTCATTCCGTCGCCTTCGCCCTGAAAGATGATTTGGACGGTCGTTTTGTTGACACGTCGCGTGAAGGATGGCGCATTGCCCAGCAGGTCAGCGCCTATTCGTTGATTGCACTCTCCAAATACGCCCTTCCGCTGATGAAGAAAAACGGGGGATCCATCATCACCATGACGTACCTGGGCAGCCAGCGCGTCATTCCTCATTACAACATCATGGGTGTGGCCAAGGCGTCGCTGGAAGCGACGGTGCGGTATCTGGCGGCCGACTTGGGACCTCACAACATTCGCGTCAATGCCATTTCCGCCGGACCCATCAAAACGCTCGCGGCCATGGGTATCGGAGGCTTTTCCAGAATTCTCGATTTCCATCGCGAACATGCTCCGCTGCGGCGCAACACGGAAGCCTCCGAAGTCGGCGACACCGGATTGTTTCTCGCCAGTTCTTTGAGCCGCGGAATTACCGGGACCATTATCTACGTCGATGGCGGATATCACATTCTGGGCGCCTGATGGCCCGGCACACCGCATCCCTTCAAGGGGAACTGTCCAAAGGAATTTGATGTGAGCGCTTTTGCCACGCCGCAAGGAACCTCCCGATATCGCACCCGTTTCCAGACACAACTCGCGGACGGTCATTTTCGCCGGGCCCAAGGGTTATGGTTGTCTTCAATTGGGATCGGAACTTATTTGGGTGAGGATGACGCACCGACAGACCAAGCTTACGCCGAAGCGATTACTCGCGCTGTTGAATTGGGTTGCAATGTCATTGACACGGCCATCAACTACCGTTTCCAGCGAAGTGAGCGGTCGGTCGGCACAGCCCTGAAGACAATTTTTAAAACCGGCAAAGCTTCCCGCGACGAATTCCTCGTCGCCACCAAGGGCGGTTTCATCCCCTTTGAAGGTCACGCACCCAAGGATCAAGAGGAGATGCAGGGTTACTTTGATTCGGCATTTATCCGGCCGGGCATTCTGTTGCCGGAAGATATCGTGGCCGGATGTCATTCCCTGAAACCGCGCTATCTTCAAAATCAGCTCGATCAATCGTTGAAAAACCTGGGTGTGGATTGCATCGACATTTATTATGTGCACAATCCGGAAACCCAGCTTTCTGAAATTCCCAGGAAGGAGTTTTATCAGCGACTTCTAAGGGCGTTTGAGCTGCTGGAGCAGAATGTGTCTGCAGGGAAGATTCGCAGTTATGGCATGGCCACTTGGAACGCCCTCCGGGCTGCCTCCAACGCTTCCGATTATCTTTCGCTGGTTGAAATGGAAGAGCTCGCCCGGACGGTGGGGGGTATCGAGCATCATTTCAAATTCATTCAGCTGCCGTTCAACCTGGCTATGCCCGAAGCATTTGCCTTTCACAACCAGAAGCGGAATGACGACCGGGGGACGATTTTGAAAGTGGCGGAGGATTTGGGGATCACTGTCATGGCCAGCGCCTCGTTGTTGCAGGGGCAGCTTTCCGAAAATCTGCCTGCACAGATGTCTCAAGCCTTGGGCGAGGGCCTTGCGGGCGATGCACAACGCGCCATTCAGTTCACGCGCTCAACACCGGGAATTTCTGTGGCCTTGGTCGGGATGTCGAAACCCATCCACGTCGAAGAAAATCTCCGTCTCGCGACCGTGCCCCCTCTGCCCTTTGAACAGTATCGCCGCCTTTTCAAAGAAGTCTAACCCCTACCATTCGAACTTCAGCTGTTGTGACGGCACATCCGGAGCGTAAGCCGGAGCCTCGTCTTCCCTTTGATCACCCGGGATTTCGTATTTTTCCTTGAGTCGCGCAACTCGCGCGAGAACCTCATCGCGATATGATTTTTTTAAATAGGCGGAACGCGAAAAGGCCCGTCGATATCGCTGTGAAAGACCGGGGAAGTTCGTGTCGATGACGGGCAGCATATGCTGCAGTGCCGACGGCATCAGGTAAACAAGGCCGGCGTCGAGAAATTGGGCGCGGGCCTTGAAAGCCGCCTGCACCACCAACTCGAGATTGGCGGGATTGGTGGTGATGCCGGGTAGCAGCGGCATCACCAGCACACCGGCCTTCAGCCCGCGTTCGACCAATTTGCGGACCGCCTCAAATCGCAGGTCGGGACGCGGCGCCCGTGGCTCCAGGATCTGGGCCCATTGGGTGCTGGTCGTCGTGATGCTTAAATTTACCCGGACCGTGTTGCGGCGCGAAGCTTCCAAAAGTAAGTCCAGGTCGCGCAGTACCAGGTTCGATTTGGTTGTGATTGAAAAGTTCACTCCCTCGGCCCGGACCAGCACCTCCAGGAGTTGGCGTGTGACCTCAAACTGTTTCTCAGCGGGTTGATAAGGATCGGTGGCCGTGCCGACAGCAATTCTCTTTCCCGAGATTTGAGCAGGCTTCAATTCCCGCAGGAGAATTTGGGCGGCCCCGACCTTGATGTAGATCTTGCGCTCAAAATCTTCCCGTTGGCGCAGTTCCATGAATTCGTGCGTATATCTCGCATAGCAGTATTTACAACCAAATTCGCATCCCCGGTAGGGATTGATGGTCCATTGGAAGGGCATCTCGGGATTGGAGCATCGATTGAGAACCGACCGCGTCGGTAGTGAGAAATATTCAACGTTCTTCTTGGTTCGGGCCAGGGGGCTTTCCGCCGCCAGCTTGGCAATGCCTTTGAGCTTGGAAAGCTCGAAGAAATCGGAGGGGATTTCACCTGCCGGTTGCGCCTTCGATGGATCGACCATAATCATCTCCCATGACAAAGTTGACCCCGCCTTGCGGCGGGGTCCGTCAAAAGTTGGTTGGTCGACCGAAGTAGATGTTGGATTATATTCGCTTTTTGTTCGCCTTTTGTCAAGTGAATTCTTCAGAGGGTAGTGACTCATTTTGAATGGGGTGGCGCACACATGCGCTCCAGGCATGTGTGCGGACTCTCCCTTGTTGATATACGCACACATCGTCCGCCACGGCGGCCGATGTGTGCGCCACCCAGAGGTGAAAAAGAATTCAAAATGAGTCACTACCCTTCAGAGAGATGGTGGCTCAGTTTGGAATCGCTTCTCCGGCAGAGCCACTATTGTCTGAACGGCCGCCGAAGCGGCATTCAGCCTGCAGATGATGACAGAATATAGTGACGCCTCGAGGCCCGCGGTGCACAAACCGCACCGCGGCTACCCAAGCCTTCGCACTTCGGGGGGAGTTACCGTCTGTCACTACATTTTAACCCCGCCGATAATTCATCACTCCACATTAAAGCGCCTGGAGGGCGTTAATGCAGCCTGAAATTCACCGTGATGGTGGTTGAGACTTCCACCGGAACTCCATTCAGAATCGTGGGTCGATAACGCCATTGTAAAACAGCTCTTACAGCGGCATCAACCAGCAGCGGATGTCCGCTGAGCACGTGTAGGCCCGCAACGGTTCCGTCTTTGGAGATTATGGCCTCGAGAACCACGGGTCCTTGTATCCCGGCCGTCTTTGCCAACGGCGGGTATTCCGGCTGCGGTGCGTAAATTAAATTGGCTTGAGAAAGACTGCTGACCAGCCTGATGCGTTGAGCGGTGCCTGCCTCGGATGCTTTTGGCGTAGGTCGGGGTGGAGCCGGCAAACTCTTGCGTAACATTTGCATGAATTGCGAATCCGATCCGTCACCCGGTAGAGCGCCATCGATTCCAGGACGGATATCGGTGGGAGATCCGGCAGGCGGCGCCTCATCGACAATGCGAGGGATTGTTCGAGGGATTTCCCCCGGCGCTACAAATTGCGCTGTCTCTCTGGAGATTGTGCGATGTTCAACACTGACAATCCGAACCGCGCGGGGAGGCCGCGGGGCGGGCGCTGTCGGCGGCGAAGGAGTAAGCAGGTAATCGCGCATTTGGGTCATCGGCAATGCTTCAGTGTAAATCAGCGGAATAAGTACCAGCAGACCCAAGATGACCCCATGAGCGCAGATCGAAAAAAGCACCTTCGTTGTGCGGCGCGGTTCAGGTTGATTCTGTTCAAACAGTGATTCAGTCATTGGAGCCGATCCTTTCTCTTCTTGAGGCCGCATTCGATATCCATGTCCATCCCAATGGCTGGGTTCTAATGTTTTCCAGACGCCTCTTACGGGTTTATTTGGCCTCTACCCGGTTAGACACCCGGCGAATCGTGTTGTTCCATTCCTTTTTCCTTGGAATTCAGGCAGAATGGATTTGCAATTCATCGACAATCCGATGCGTTTCGCTGGATTCGGTCATTGAGATTCACTGTCAGAGAGGGGACTACGATGAGTCAGAAAGCGTTGGTATACGGGATTCGCATGTTTGAAGCCGGCGAATTGGATGAAGTTCCGGAAGCATTTGTCATGACGAAGGAAGGCAAGACCACAACCATCACGATGCACTTAATCGAAGGGGATTTGGAGCAGTGCAGAGCCCAACTGCTCCGTTCGCTCGACGCCTTCTTCGAGTTTCAGGAGCCGGAATCGCATTGATTTTGCGTTCCCACCGCCAAGAAAACCTGCCGCCCAATTTGCAAAATTGATAAAAGTGATTAGAATGAGGTCATCGAATTATTCAACGAGGATGAATGTAGATTCACGCCCGCGGAATCTATCCGCGGGGGACTCATCTTCAACATTGCATAACCAGGAGAAATTCACATGGCCACGGAACGACCCAACGGAACCACGATGAAAGGAAATCCTCTGACGCTGATCGGACCGGCACTGAAAGCCGGTGATAAGGCCCCCAATTTTAGCGTGCGAACCCAGGACTTAAAACCGTATTCGCTGGCGGATTCCACGGGGAAGGTACGACTGTTCAGTGTAGTGCCCTCGCTCGACACACCCGTTTGTGACGCCCAGACGCGTCGCTTCAATCAGGAAGCCGCCCAGCTCGGCGACAAGGTGGAAATCATCACGGTCAGCGTGGATTTGCCCTTTGCCCAAAAGCGTTGGTGCGGGGCCGCCGGGATCGACAAAATCAAGGTGGTTTCGGACTACTACGACCGGTCCTTCTCAGAGGCTTATGGAACCTTGATCAAGGAATTGCACATCGACAGCCGCGCCATTTTTATCGTTGATGGCAGCGACACGATCCGCTACGTCGAGTACGTCCCCGAAGTCGCGGATCATCCTAATTACGACAAGGCGTTGGCCGCAGCCAAGGGTCTGATTTAATCCGGCGATATCGGATTGCCAACACCGGCAGCGCTACCGGAAATTTGGCTGCGTCATCATACTTTCAACACATCGTCTTTGCGGGCGACCAAGGCGTAAAGCACCGGCGCTAGGAAGATGGAGAGAAATAACCGCGATATCAATCCCCCCACAATGACGATGGCAAAGGGTTTCTGGGAATCGCTGCCGATGCCGGTGGACATGGCGGCCGGGAGCAGCCCGAGGCAAGCCACAAGCCCGGTCATCAAGATGGGGCGCAACCGCAGGAGAGACGCCTCGTGGGTGGCCGCTTGGATATCCATTCCCTCCAGACGCAATTTATTGATGAAGGAATAGAGAATAACGCTCGTCTGCACCGCCACTCCCATCAGGGCCACAAATCCCAATCCCGAAGAGACGCTGAAATGCGTGTTGGTAAGTTTTAACGCCAGCAAGCCGCCGACGGGCTGAGTCACCAGCACACTGAACACGATGATGAGCGGAAATTTCAGATTGCCGTAGAGGGCGAAGAGTATCAGGAGAATCAGCAGCACGGTAATCGGCATGATGATCTTGAGTTGCGTGCGCGCCGCCAGGTAATCCTTGTATTCTCCGCCCCAGTCGAACGCATAGCCCATGGGCAGGTGAACCGCGGCATCGACACGCCGTCGGGCGTCGCTGATCGTACTGGCCAGATCGCGTCCTTCCACGCTGAACTGAATTCCGATGTAACGGGAGTTCGACTCGCGATAGATGAAAGAGGCGCCGTTCTGAACGCTGATGTCCGCGAATTGACTCAGCGGAAGATGTTGACCATCCGGGGTCGCGATCAACAAATTCTTGATGGCCTCCATGTTCTCCCGAAAAGGCTCTTGCAATCGAACCATCAAATCGAATTGGCGCTCACCTTGGATGATCTGGGTGGCGGCTTTTCCGCCGATGGCTGTTTCGATCAGGGTGTTGATGTCGGAGACGTTCAAACCGTACTGGGCGATCTTGCTGCGGTCCGGGGCAATAATCAGACTGGGTTGACCCAGCTCTCGAACAATACTGATGTTGGTAATGCCCGGCACCTGTGCGATGGTGCGTTTGACCTCGTGGGCTTTTTCTTCCAGAGTCGCCAAATCCCCGCCAAAGATCTTGACGGCCAGCGAGCTCTTGAGCCCCGTCTCGGCTTCGTCCACGGCATCTTCGGCCGGCTGGGTGTAATTGAAAATCACCCCGGGAAAGGCTGAAAGTTTCTCCTGGATGGCCTCGATCAATTGCGGTTTGGTTTGAATCTTTCCATTCCAGGAGGAATCGTCGTACGGCTTCAATCCCACATAAAATTCATTATTGAAGAACCCGGTGGGGTCGGTGCCGTCATCGGGGCGACCCAGTTCATTCCCCACAATGGTGACTTGAGGAAAGCTCATCAGGATCTGGCGGATTTGGGGCGAGAGTTGGGTTGCTTCCTCAAATGAAATGGTGGCGGGTGTAGTGGCGCGAACCCACAACGCGCCCTCGTCCAGGTGCGGCATAAACTCGGCGCCAATAAAAGGAATCAACAGCAGGGAGGCGGCGAAGACAGCGAGACAGATCACCAGGGTGGCGAGTCGATAATTCAGGCACCATTCCAAAGCCTTCCCATACCAGACCTTGATCCGTTCGTAAAGGGCGACGCGGGGTTCGTGGACGTGTTTCCGTAGAAAATAGGCGCACAGGACCGGCAACAGGGTAAGCGAGCAAATGATGGAACCGATCAACGCGAACGACATGGTATCGGCCATGGGTTGAAACAATCGTCCCGCGGGGCCGGTCAAAGCGTAAATGGGGAGGTAACCGGCGATGATCACCGCCATGGCGTAGAAGATGGGCCGCTCGACGTCGTGCGCCGCCGCGCGAATGACTTCAATGAGGTTGTATTCCTTGTCGTGGCGGGCTGCCAGCTCCCGGAAAATGTTCTCCACCATGACGACGGCGCCGTCGACAATGATCCCGAAGTCAATGGCTCCGATCGACAAAAGGTTTGCGGGAATGTGCCGCCAATCCAGGCAGATGAAAGCAAAAAGCAATGAAAAGGGAATCGTGGCGGCGACGATCAAAGCCGTGCGCACGCTGAACAAAAGCAGGCCGAGTATGATCAGCACCAAAATCATCCCGCGCAGCAGATTCCGCTCCACCGTCTTGGTGGTTTCCTCGATCAGCTGATGTCGATCGTAAAAAGGAACCACCTTCACGTCGGGCGGCAAGATGTTCTTGTTCAGATTCTCAGTGACCTGCTCCACCTTGTTTAAAACCACCTGCGCCTGCTCGCCCACCCGCATCAGAATGACGCCCTCGACGGCGTCGTCCTGATTCTTGTAGCCGAATTGTCCCAGGCGTACGGCGTGTCCGATTTCCACCTTGGCCACGTCATGGACATAAACCGGGATGCCGTTGTGCGTCGCCACAACAATATTTCCGATGTCGTCTGTTGAGCGCGCCAATCCCAGCCCGCGGATGTAATAGAACTGTCCGCCTTGGGAATAAAATCCGCCGCCGGCGTTGGCATTGTTGCTGCCGAGCTGCGCAAAAATTTGAGGGATGGTCACGCCGTAGGAAAACAACTTGTTCGGATCCACCAGAACCTGGTACTGCATGGTGGTGCCGCCGAATCCGGAATCGTCAGCGACGCCTTGGACGGCGCGGTAACGGCGCTCCACCACCCAGTCTTCGATGGTTTTGAGCTCCTGGGGGCTGCGGTCGGGACTTTGCAGCACGTAGCGGTAGATCAGGCCGCTGGGGCTGAACAAGGGCGACAAGGCCGGCGTGACCCCGGCCGGCACGGTGGCGTTGGGAATCCGTTCGAACGCCTGCTCCCGCGAAAAATAAGGATCGGTGTCGTACTGGAAATTCATTTGAATGGACGACAGACCATACAAGGAGATCGAACGCAGCGTTTGAAGATTCTGGATGCCGTTCATTTCGATTTCGAGCGGAATGGTGATCAGCCGCTCCATTTCCTCGGCGGCGTGGCCCGGCCACTGCGTAATGATCTCAACATGGGGCGGAGAGAGATCGGGATAGGCATCGATGGGTAATTTCTGGAATGCGATGACCCCCCAGATCATCAGGAAAATCATCGTTATGATGACCAGGAAGCGCTGCGACAAAGCGAACGTGACGATGCGAGCAATCATGTTTTCAGTCTCTGGAAGATCCCGGCTTCATGGTGTTGATCTACGATAGGCGGATCCTCGGGTCCATAATTATTGTTGAGTGCTGTTGGCAAATTGCAAGAAGACCGATCCTTCGGCGACGATGCGGTCGCCGGCCTTCAATCCCGATCGAACGGCCACCTGACCGTCCTGCTGAGCTCCCACGTCGATGAGCCGCTGGGCGAACTTGCCTCCGTCCATTTGCACGTAAACAAACGGACGGTTGTTGTCGTCGTGCAGCACCGCCGAAGCGGGAGCCGTCAAAACGTCCTTCAAGGTCTTGGTGTGAATGACGGCATCGACGAACATGTCTTTCTTTAAGATCCCGCCCGGATTTCGCGTCACAATCCGAACCGGCGTGGTACGCGTGGCCGGATCCAACATGGCTCCGATATAGGCAACCACTCCGTGGAAGACCGTCGGAATGGAGGCGTTGGTTTCGACCACCGAGTCTCCGACATGAACTGAAGTCAAATCTTTTTCATAAAGGTGGCCCTGGACCCACACGGTGGAGACGTCGCTGATGACAAAACAGGTGGTCGCGCCGGCTTGAATCAGCTGGCCGGGAAATACCAACTTCTGAACCACCATTCCCGAAATGGGCGCGCGAACCGGCAGCTGAGGATTAATCGGCAGGCCTTGCTTTTCCGCCTCTTCGATTTCTTTTGCGGTCACGCCGAAAATCTTCAAGGGCTGCAAATCGCTCTGCACTTCTGTGGCCGCATCGTTGTAGTCGGCTTGAACCGCCTCGAAGTCCTTTTGCGCGATGGCGTGATGAGCCAGCAGGTCCCGGCTCCTGTCCAGCGTAATCTTGGCCAGATTCAAACGGTTCTTGGCTTTTCGATACGTGGCGATGGCGCTCGCAATGTCCGGACTGGAAACATACAACAGCGGTTGACCTGCTTTAACAAAGGATCCCGCGTCAACCAGGATTCTGGCAATGGGGCCGTTCACCTGAGTGATGGCCTGGGTGGTGTGATTCACATCCCAATCGACCGTTCCCGTGGTATGCACATCGACGGACCAATTGGCCGTTTGAACCGGGACGATGCTCAGGTGGGCAAGCTGATTTTGAGGAACAGTGAATAAGGTAGGCTCGACGGCCTCTTTCTCATGCTCGTAGGCTCCGGTGGCTTCCGATCGCTTGCTACAAGAGAAGGCAGACCAGACACCCAGAGCAAGAATGAAGAGCAATCCCAGAATTCGTAGCCGACGGTGGCGTGATATCAAGTGGGAAGCGCCCGTGGAAGTCAACGTCTTCATTGCAATACCTTCTTTCCGACCACCAGGTTGATTTGTTCGGCGCTGGTCATGTAAGCGGCCAAACCCTGCCGGTAGGCCAGCTGAATGGCGCGGTAGCTGCGTTCCGCGTCCAGAAGATCCAACAGGCTGGCCGCACCTTTGCGATAGGCGTAATTGCTGATCTCGCGGGACTGCTGGGCTTGATTGAGATATCCGGATTCATAGAGCGTCAGAATCTGGTCATTGGTTTTGAAACCGGCGTAAGCGTTGATGACATCGGACAAAACTCCCGCGCGGGCAGCCGCTTGAACTTCAGTCGCCTGCGTCGCGGCCACTTTACTGCGGGCAATTTCGCCCTGGTTGCGATTGTGAATGGGGAGATCGATGGAAAATCCAAATCCCACACCGTTGACCGGTCCGTTGCGTTTGTACTCCCATTCGCCGGTCAGATCGCGCGCCCGGTTTCCGTAGGCCAAAGCCACCGTGTCGCCCGCCAGCCTCACATTGCTGACCGCGGCTTGGTAATCGGGCCGTTCCAGCAATGCCTGCCGCTCCAGTTCCTCCTGCCCGATGGAAAATTTTTTGTGGGCGAGATCCCCGATGACATCGAAATTTTCGGGTACGTTGTCGTAGCCCAGAAGCTGGCGCAAGGCGGCTTTTCCCTGAACCAATGCGACCTGTGCCGCCGAAACATCCTGCTCGAATTGCAGTTTCTGAATGGCGATCTTCAGAAAATCGGCTTCGGATATGTCGCCGGCATCGAGCCGTGTCTTGTTGATGTCCACCACCTCCGAAAAATCTTTGAGGTCTTGCTGTGCAAAGTCGAGATTCGATTTGGCCAACAGGACGCTGATGAACGTTTGGGCCACCTGAAACTTGAGCTGCCGCTCGGCGTCCAGGACCGTTTTTGCGGTGACGTCGGTGGTGTCTTGCGCCACGGTTATCCGTTTCTCGCGCTTGCCGCCCCGTTCGAAGGTGTAGCTGACGGACTGCAGAAATTCCTGATTGTTCCTGAGGTTATCGAACGTCAGCTGACTGGGATTGAAGACCGGAAAATCTTCGTTGACAGTGGTGTACACAGGATTAGGTTTGAGCGCGGCGGTAATCTCATTGGCTTTGGATTGATCAATGTTGAGACGCTGGGCTCGAAGGGTTTGGTTATGTTCCACCGCCAGCCGCTCGGCATCGTCCAACGATATGACTAACGCGGGGGGCGAGGCCGGCGGCGCGGGTTGCGCCCACACCATACCGGAGCAGCCGCCCGCCCATGCGGCAAGAAAGAAGAAGTTGCGTGCTTTCAATGCCAATTTGAATCCCACTTTCATAGAACCATTCTCCTTGTTCGCCGAACCGGACCGGGCCAGCCGGCCATCTTGCGAGGAGCACCCACAATCAGACTCCCGGACGTACGCTGTTTCACCAATCAAAATTCAGAGTTTGGAAACGAATTCATCAGACAAACAAAGAGGTTGGAGGGCCGCGCTTGGACGTGGCCAAGCAGAAATCGGAAAAGGGAAGAGACAGGTCGAACGGAATCAAGGTCTCAAATGTCACCCCGGTGGGAGACAGTTGTTCCAACACCAGGTCTTCATTCTTTAAGGATTGGGACAAGGCGCAGGCCAGACACACGCCGTGCGATGGAACGTTGTTGAAACGGCGGATTGAAAAAGAGATTCGTTCGGGTGTCGGCTGCATGTTGTTACCGCCTGCGAGAGAAGACGACACGGAGGCGGATACCGCCGGAGCAGAGGCGGGTAGGATCCAGCAAGTGTGCTCGAGCGGAAGGCGGAGGGAAAAAAGAGTCAGAAGATACAACACGCCGGTTGCGACGAGGCGGCGCATTTCAACTCGTGCCGGGCGACGGCTCTTTCTCACGGCCTTTCTCCTTCAAGGTTCGCAGTGATGCGGGATTCTACCAAATTATTTTTGTGTTGTTCAAGTAAACCTAATCAAGACTGGATGAACCGGGAAGGCTGGGGGTTG
Organism: Terriglobia bacterium; assembly: GCA_028716525.1. Classification (GTDB taxonomy): domain Bacteria; phylum Acidobacteriota; class Terriglobia; order JAIQFV01; family JAIQFV01; genus JAQUPQ01. The sequence continues at coordinate 21,230 of JAQUPQ010000040.1, forward strand.
TATAACGATTCACGCCTTTGAAGGGGCCACCAACGTCGGCCCCGCCCTGATTGAGGCGGGGAGAGGTGCGGCCGCAAAGGATTGCAGGTTTTTAGGAAGAATGAAACTCGCCCGCTGCAAGATAATTCCGCCCTGAATCCGCCATGATGGTGGGCGGTGCTACCAAAGCATTGATGATCTGGCCTTGGTAGCACCACTCCGATAGCTCCAACTAGAATGTAATCTTTGCCGCCAACTGAAACACCCGCGACCCGACACCTTGTTGTTGCATGGTCAGAGGTGTCAGGAAGTTGGTGGTTGGAGTAAACACGTTGGTGGTTTTGTTAAAGGTGTAAATATTGTTCTGGATGGTCGCGAAGTTGGGCGTGTTGGTGATATCAAATCCCTCAAAAATCAGCCGCAATCGCAGACGCTCTTTCACCGGGATGTCGCGGGTCAACCGCAGATCCCAGCTCCCCAGGCCGGGACCGTCCAGGGTATTGCGGCCCAACAACGGGGCGCGGTCGTTGAAGTTATTTCCATCATTGCCCGGGTCCCCGGTCGTTCCGATGCTGACGGGTGCACCCGATTGAGCCTGGAAAATCGTGGAGATCATCCAGCCGCTCAACATCGCCTTGAGTCCGGGATTCGACAGCGAGTTGGCATAATTCAAATCCCAAACTCCGGAGAGCACAAATCGATGACGCACGTCGTTGACGCTGCGGCCTCGCTCCAAATTGGGTTGCAGCGTGTCTTGTGCCACCTTAGAATCATCTCCGCCGTTGCTCGGTACCACAGAGGTACCGTCGGGTGCATCATCAATGGCCTTCGACAAAGTGTAAGACGCCATCAACTGAATGTTTTTGCTGAAGCGTTTGGTCAGTTGGACGAACCCTCCGTTGTATTGCGAATCAGCGCCGCTCTCAAAAATCGTAATGCGTCCGAAGGCCGGATTCGGGCGTGCCGGACTGCCGGTTCCCGGATGGCGCATGAACACAACGGTCCCGCCCGTCGAGAGGGTGCCCTGTGTAGGAACGGCCGGAAACAGGTTGATGTCGCGGCTGCGTGTCAAGTGGAGACCGTGAACGCCCAAATAACCTACAGTTAAAGAATAATCAGCGCCCAACCTCCGCTCCACCTGAAGATTCCATTGTTCCACCTGCTCCGTCTTGAAATTCGGATCGAACACGTAAATGCTGGGCGGTGCCAGCCCGCCGGAGGGTGCCGAACTCAGAACGTTCGGATAGGTCGGCAAATTCGATGTAAGCAGGAACGTCAAGACATCGATTCCGTTTTGCAGGATACCCGTGCTCAAAATCAAACCCGGTGTCCGGGCATAGTAAACTCCATATCCTCCCCTCACCACCGTGGAGTCGTCGTTAAACAGCCGGTAGGCAAATCCAAACCGCGGCCCGAAGTTGGTGTGGTCGATAGGAATCTTATTGGTAGCCAGACCCATTGCCGCCAGGCCGGCGTTGGGATTCAGGGTGGTCGGCTGATTGTATTGAAACAAATCGTAGCGAAGTCCCAGATTGAGTGTTAGATGATCATTCACGCGCCAGGTGTCCTGCCCGAAGAAGGCCCATTCATTGACGTTCGGATGGCTGGTTGGAGCGGTGGTTCCATTGGAAGAAAATCCCTGTTGATAGGAGGAGGGAGTCCCCGCCAGGAAGGCGGCATAGTTCGGAAAAACATAGGATCCCGAGAAAAGACCGGGGAAGAAGTTGTCGGCCTTTAGAAAATTGAAGTCTTGTCCGAACTTCAAGGTGTGCCGACCGGTAACATAAGAAATTGTGTTCGTCGGCTGGAAAGCCCGCGTATTGGTGAACCGGGGGCTGAAATTGTTTCGTCCAAAGGTTATCCCGTTGATGATCGAGGTTTCGGGAGCGGTCGAGTTGGCCAGGCCCGGCTCGTTGTCGCGCACAAAATTGAAGCGTGATTCCCACACCATGCGGGCGCCGATCACACGCGAATAGGAGATCGCCAGGTTGTCGGTGTTGACCTGGTTGTCGCCCGTGTGTTGCAAGGCGCTGGTGGGCCCGGGATTTTCCTGGTTCACACCCGTATACCGGCTGGCGTTGTAGCGTACGCTCAAGCGGTCGTTGGGGCTGATATTCCAGTCCACCTTTCCCAGATAAACGTTGTTGTTCAATCCCACAATGTACGGTTGGAGAAATTGCTGCAAGGCTGCCAGCGCGGCGCCCGTGGGAGGGATGTTCGGCGCTAAAAACTGATTGGCCGTGTTGCGTTGGGCGTCATAGCTGAAGAAGAAAAACAGTTTGTCCTTCTTGATGGGGCCGCCGATGGTTCCTCCAAACTGATTGAAATGATACGGGCCTTTCTTGAATCCAGAGCGGTTACTCGTGAAGGTGTTGGCGTTGAGCGACTTGTCGCGATAGAATTCAAAGGCGGAACCATGAAAATCGTTGGTGCCGGATTTAGTCACCACGTTGATGGTGCCGCCGCCGGCCCGTCCGATTTCGGCCAGATAACCCGAAGTGTTCACCTGGAATTCCTGAACCGCTTCTTCACTAAAGGCGTAGGGACGAAAGCCGGTGCGGCCGGTCGCTTGGCCGAAGAATAGATTGTTGCTGTCGGCCCCGTCGACCAGCAGCGAATTCTCAGTGCCGCGCTGTGCCGCAAAAGAGAGGTCGCCGCCACGGACGTCTCGAACCACACCCGGAGTCAGCAGGGTGAAATCGATGAAATTGCGCCCGTTCACGGGCAGGTTGGTGACGGCCGCATCGGTCACCGTCGAAGAGGTGGCACTGCGCGTAGTTTCGACCACCGGCGTCTCGGCTTGGACGCTTACGGTCTGCTGAACATTGCCGACTTCAAGACGTACATCGACTGTGGCCACAGCACCGATTTGCAACTGCAGCCCGGTGTGTTTGGAGGTTTTGAATCCTTGGGCGTCTATCGTGAGGTCATAGGTTCCCACGGGCAGGCCTGTGAAAGTGTAAAGCCCCACATCGCTGCTTGTAGTGGACCGCGTGAGGGCCGTCGCGGTGCTGGTAACCGTCACCCTGGCACCCGGAATGATCGCGCCGGAAGCGTCGGTAATGGTTCCGTTAAGCGACGCGCCGCCGATGGTTGATTGCCCGAGAGTTGGAAGGGTCATGCAAACCAAGACGAGTAGAACCACGCCAATGGCTGGAGTGATTCGTTGTGGCTTGTGCAACATGCTTGACATAAATGTCTCCTCCTGTGGAGAGTATGCAGATAACCGATCGGTTGAATCCTGAAGAAGAAAAAATCCTCCCCCTGCCTGTACAGATATTCCATCGGTGCTACCTGATGGCTACCGCTGCTGTTTCCTGAAGAAGCTCAAAGCCTCAAAAGCCAATGTGGTTTGTATTCGCGGGGGAAAATATCTGATTCGGGAAAGATTTTCAATTGTTATTTTTAAACTGACGGGGGACAGGAAGCACAGATCTCCTGGATAAATTCTTAGCCGCCCTTCCTCTCGGGCGACGCTTGTAAGGACTTCGTTCACCAATCCTTTATGCCTTCTGCGCCAATGCTGCTTTGACGCGGGCCGGCGTCATGGGCATTAGGCACAATCGGGCGCCGGTGGCATCGAAGATGGCGTTGGCCAGGAGGGCTCCGAGGGTGATGATGGCGGGCTCGCCGCCGCCTTTGGGCGCCAAATCATCATTCTTCACAAGAACTGTTTCGATCTTCGGCAACTGCGAAAAGCGCGGGAGTTCGTAAGTATCAAAATTCTTTTCCAAAACTTCGCCGCCTTTGAATCGAACCTCTTCCGATAAAGCGTAGCCCAGCCCCATCATAATGCAACCTTCCATCTGCATGGTGGCCCCATCAGGATTAATGACGATGCCCATCTCCTGGGCACAAACAATGCGCTTCACTTTCACGTGGCCGGTGGTCTTGTCGACGTGCACTTCCGCGATTTGGGCCACATAAGTTTCGGAATCGATGCCACAGGCGATCCCCCATCCGCGTCCGCTCGGGGCCGCGCCTTTCTTCCAACCGAATTTTTCAGCAGCCGCCTGGAGCACGCTGCGCATGCGCTTGTCGGAAGTGTTGTTCAATCGAAATTCCAAGGGATCGATCTTGGCTTTGGCCGCCATGATGTCGATTTGAGATTCCCGTGCGAAAACGTTCATGTTCGCCCCGGGAGCGCGCCAGGGGCCGGTGGCAAAGGGATGCACGCGCCCGCTTTGTCCCCATTGGCCGTAAGCCCGAATGATGTTGTGGGGGACATCGTAGAATTGCTCTGCCGCACGGGCGCCGGCGTAATACACGTTGTAGTCCCACAAACAGATTCTGTGGTCCGCGTCAATTCCCGATTTGATTTTGACCACGGCCGCCGGTCTGAACGTGTCAAAGAAAAACTCTTCAGCACGAGTGAAACACACTTGCACCGGCTTGCCCGTAATCTTGGCGAGTTTGGCGGCCTCCACGGTCTGCTGGCCGGCACTCTTGCCGCCGAAACCACCGCCCACAAACGGCGTGATGATGCGGACTTTTTGAGGCGGCAATCCCAACGCCTGAGCCACCTGTTGTTGAGCCGGGAAGGGGGTCTGCGTGGAGGCCCACACCGTCATTTTGCCGTTTTCAAAGTGAGCCAGTGAGGTGTGTGTCTCCATGGGAGAATGGGCGCCATAACCGTTTTCGTAGCGTTCTTCGAAGGTCGAAAGGGCCATCTTCTCTCCGGCCGCGAGATCGCCTTTCTTTTCCATTTCCCGCGGCTGCGTTGGAGCGGCGGAAGTCAAGAGATGATCGAATATGTTCTTGTCATCGACCATCGGCTTCGGGGTATCAAACTCTGCCGTGACGGCTTCCAAGGCTTTCTCGGCCGTTTCCGGATCGGCATGAAGGACGGCCACGAGACCGTCTTGATTGACGACAGTCACTCCAGCAATTTTCTCCGCCGCGGAGGTGTCGACGCTTTTGATCGACGCTCCGTGGGCCGGTGGACGCAGGATGCGGGCATAGAGCATTCCGGGAATGCGAATGTCGCCCGCATATTGAGCCTTACCGGTTACCTTCGTCACCGCGTCGAGCCGCTTGACGGACTTACCCATGACTGAAAATTGCGAGACGGATTTCTGGACGGCCTTGGCGTCCAAGTGGCGCGTGATCTTCTGCCCCTTGGCGAGCTGCGCGAAGGACACACGTTTGTTCTTGTCGGAGATGACAAAGACGCTTCCGTTTTCCACGGCCAACTGTTCTTTGGAAGCTCCGAGCTGCTCCGCCCCCAGATCCGTCAGAATAGTTTTCGCTTCAGCGGCTGCGGCGCGCAGCGCGGGGCCGAAGAAACGTGTGGTCATCGACCCGAAGGTTCCCATGTCCCAAGGACATTGATCGGTATCCCCCATGATCATGTCGATGGACTCAATGGGGACGTTCAATTCATCGGCGGCCTCCTGAGCTAGCGAGGTGATGACTCCCTGTCCCATCTCGATCTTCCCCGAGAAGACGGTCACGCGGCCATTTTCGCCGATTCTCAAATAGGCATTGAAATCGGTCGGATAATTCAGCCCGCGACGCTCTTGCCCAAAGAATTCCGTGAAATCGCAGGTGAAGAAGACAACGATGCCGCCGCCCAACAGCTTCATGAAGCCGCGTCGATGCAGGCCGGTGGGTTGAAGTGATTCGGACTTTTCGATCACGATGGATTTTTCAGATGTCATGGTGTTCCTCGGTTTGGGTAGCCGGGAGCCCGCTTGCCGGCATCCCGGAGTGTTTCACGGTTGGCAACCGCTCCGACGCAGCGGAGCGGCTACCACAGCTTGTCTATCAATGCGCCACACTTTCGATGGCTTCGACAATGCGCATATGGGCGGCACAGCGGCACAAGTTGTTTTCCATCCCCTGGATGATTTGAGCGCGCGTCATCCGGGGATTCTTGAGCAGCAGGGCATAGGCCGTCATGATCATGCCCGGGGTGCAGAATCCGCATTGCAAAGCTCCCCGATCGGCAAAAGCTTCCTGCAGCGGATGAAGCTTGCCGTCTTTCTCAAGCCCTTCGATGGTGGTCACTTCCTGCCCGCGAACCTGCTTGACCGGAATTTGGCAGGACCGCACCGCTTGCTTTCCTATGACGACCGTGCAAGCGCCGCACAAGCTCTCGCCGCACCCGAACTTGGTCCCCGTCAGGCCCAAGTCCGTGCGAAGGACCCACAGCAACATGCGATCGCCGTCGGTCTCCAGGCGCGTCGGTTTTCCATTGAGATGGAACTGGATGGTTTCTTTCATGTGAACTCTCTTCGGATGGAAGGATGGTTGGATTTTAGAGAGACGCGAATCGCGTCTAAAGCCTCAAAGCTGCGGTTGAGTCGAAGGAAGCCTCCGGTGCCACTTTGCCCCACGGCTCAACGCCATGGAATCTATCCCAGTCGGCGCAGCGAAGTCAAGGCCACGCGCCGGGATTGCAGGTTTTGGGGTCAGATCTGGACATTTGGACAATTGCGAATTCGCTGGTGCGAACAGTCTGGCAAGTTGGAGACCTTCCTCTAATCGCGCTTGGAAGCGATGCTCTGTGATCTTTCCCCAACAATCTTCAATTGTCCAAATGTCCCGATCTGACCCCAACGATCAATTGAAATTCTTAATCCTCGGCCAAACATCTTCGAGGGTCATTCCGTTCTTCGGGTTTCGGCACAGCAGAATTTTGAAATGTTCTTGTCGCATGGCGTAAGGATCGCCCACTTCGGCCACTTCTTCGACGTTGTCAAACCATTGACTCGCACCCCGTTTTGTGTCGCCCAGCACGATTGCGATTTCACCCGTGTAGCCACGCGGTCCCCAGTACCAGTTCGACAAATGCGTTCCGATGGACTTGGGAAGCCCGTACTTCGGTCCGTAATAGTCCACAGCCCCAGTTTGGCCGAAATCATTTCCAATGATGGCCGTCTTGACACGTTCTTCAGGTGACAAAGAATTGTAAACCTGAGCCACTTTTTCGACCATCGTTTGCCAACCACAGCGGTCCGCAAAGAATTGAGGTAGGGCATTGGTGGAGCGATTTTCGATACGTGGTTGTGCCAGGTGCGTCATCTGCGTGTACCGGAGATACGTTTCCGGTGGAAGAATCGGAAGAAAGGTGGGCGCCAAGAGGGCGCCCGTCACAACCATAAAGACCGCATAGCTGAGTTTCAACCATTTCAGACGCGGCTTGGCCACAACGCCTTCCCAAAAAACTCCACCAGCCGCCAGCAGCATAGGATAGGCCGGCAGGAGGTAATACACCTTGGCGTGCATCAGCAGCAGAGCCACTAAGGCGATTAGATAGGCCAGGCCGAGCACCCGAAACTTCCGCATCTCGCGACGCGCCAGAAGACTCCATAATCCCAGCAACCAGATCGGTAAAGTTGCCGGATGCATCAATCCGGCTTGATAACCTAAAAACTGAACAATACTGAATTGAATATCGCGTCCGTTGCGCTTGATGTTGGCAAGCAGTTCCAGGTGTGGGAAATGATGTTGGATCATCCAAACAAGGTTTGGCAGGAATATTATGAAAGCAAGAACGCCGCCCAGGAGAAACCATCGATTGAACATAAGGCGGCGCTCAGGAGTCAAAAGGAGTCCAGCGACCAATGCAAAGCCAAATAACAGCATGGTATCCTTGTTCAGCATTCCGATTCCGGCAAGAACTCCGAACCACAGCCACAGTTTGGTGTTTTCTGTTTGTATGATTTTGATAACGAGGAGTGCGCAACCCATCCAGACGAGCGGCTCGACGGAATTCATCGAGAGGTAGCTGTCAAAGGCCAAAAAGCCGATTGAGATGAATGCTCCCAAAGCCGCAATGGCCTGAGCGAATCGCTTTCCGCCCAAAGCGCGGGCGATCGCACCGGTTATCAGGATAAGTCCGGCCCCTGCCAGCGACGGAAACAGCCGGATCGAATACATGGAGTCGCCGAAAAGATGGCGTGTCAACCAGGCTTGAAAAGCTGTTAACGGCGGCATGTCGACGTAGCCCCAGGCCAGGTGTTGCCCGCACGCCAGAAAATACAATTCGTCAATAAACGGACCGTAAACTTTCGCCGAGGCGAAATGAATCAGAAACTTCGCGGCGGCGATGTAGGCGACCAGTGCCGGGCCGGTTAAGAATCTGTTGGTGGGATGGAAATCAGGAGGATGAGCAAGATTTGGAGCTGAGTCCGACGCGGCTGCCATGGATAGGTCCTCAATACATGCTGTCAAACGGCTCAGATTTTACACGCTTGTATTTCGAAATGTTGCAAATGTTTACTTGACCCTCACCTAAGGCGAGGAGTAAAGGTAGCGTATCAGAAATTTCATTTGTTGAGAAAAACCTACGCGGAGTTCCGTTGTTCAGGGTTAAAAAACGTAGGTTTGAATTGCACGTGGGTCCAGCGGGTTGGGAGGGGTGGAGGAGTTCCAGCCGCGTCGATGGGATGGGTTGATTTCTAAGGTTACACAAGGAGCGCGCAGCCCCCGATGATACTCATGATCCGCTGATCGATGTGAATTGCCCACTGTGTTTCCGGCGTCGATACCCATTGGCGGTGGCCCTCGGCTCCTGGCTCACAGATGTACTTCCCACCCTTGCACGCTTATTCCGAACCCCGCAACCCATCATGATTGTTGACTCGGTGTGATACGCGAATGCGAGAGATCGCGTTTGCGGGCCAAATATCTCACGTCTTGTAGCTTCTAACGCTACCGGACGTGATGGACGAAGTATTTTGATTCGGATGGCGGGCTGTTTATGAATCGTCGACACCATGCCAGTCCGGTCCCCCAGTTTGCGTTGTACATGCACAGGAGGTCGTACGAGCTCGCCGGAAATTTCGGCGGGTTCGGAGTGTCTGCCGAAGCTCGTGAAAGTTGAAAGGAGATCTTGATCATGAAGCGAATTGTATTGTTCACACTACTCTTGGGTACATTGTGGGCGTGCTTATGCCCGGCGTCGAAAGCTGATGATGAGCGGCACCAAACGGTAATTTCCAGTCTGTCCTCAGTACCCACGTTGGACGCCTCCACCGTTCCACCCAACGGTGATCTCAATCCTTACGGTGTCGCCTTTGTGCCCAGGGAATTTCCGAATGACAGCCCCCTTAGACCGGGAGATATCTTGGTTTCGAATTTCAACAACAGTGCCAATATGCAAGGAACGGGAACCACAATCGTGGCCATATCCCCGCAGGGGACAACGTCGGTCTTTTTCCAGGGGAGCCCGGGACTTGGATTGACAACCGCTTTGGGCGTTCTGAAGCGGGGTTTCGTCCTGGTGGGCAATGTGCCTACCTCCGACGGCACCTGCGGAACCGTGCAGGCAGGCTCGCTGCTTATTCTGGATCGCAATGGAAACCTGGTTGAGACGCTGTCCGATCCGTCACTCCTGGATGGGCCCTGGGATTTGACCATCCGTGAGGAAGGCGAAAACGCGCAGGTATTCGTATCCAATGTTTTGAACGGCACGGTGACGCGAATCGACCTGAAACTTCCCGATCCGGATAGCGATCACGCGGAGACGGGAAACCCTGTTGTCCGGAGCATGACTCAGATTGCTTCCGGCTATTTGCATCGTTGCGATCCCAACGCCCTGGTAGTAGGGCCTACCGGACTGGCGCTCGACTTGGATCATGATCTGCTCTATGTCGCTTCCACCGGGGACAACGAGATTTTCTCCATTCAAAATCCTTCCAAGGTTGGAACTCAATCCGGTCAAGGCCGGTTGGTTTACCAGGACAATGTCCATCTCCACGGCCCGCTCGGCCTGGTGCGGGCACCCAATGGTGATTTGATTACGACCAACGGTGATGCCGTCAATCCGGATTCATCGCAGCCCAGCGAAATGGTGGAGTTCACAGCCCAAGGGGTGTTTGTCGCTCAACGCTCGGTGGACTCCTCGGGACAAGGCGGCGCGTTCGGACTGGCCCTCAGCGGACCCGAGGAGCGGCTGCGATTGGCCGCGGTCGACGATATCACGAACACCCTCGAAGTTTGGGTCATTCGTTAGACCTTTGGCGCGTTGATACCTTTCGAGAAGACCCGCTGTTCTGCCGGGTCTACCCCAGTCGGGGATGAATAAACGTCTGGGTAGGCCCGGCGAACGCATTTTTTGCCGGGAGATGTTGAGGATTCAAAAACGTTGATTCGTTGCTGGAATCCCCGCCGAGAAAAGCACTCGGCGGGTCTACCTGACTGGGGGTAGTCCCTTTATTGTATCGTCCTCAAGAGATTCTCCAGAGCCAGGGACAAGCTTAACCCGATGGATGGGCGGATATTTTTCTATTTGCAGAGGTGGACGGAACGGTTCTATACTTGGGTTCGTACCGCCGGAATTACCAACTCGGGAAGAGCAAGGCACCGGGGGTGGCGCCTCTGCTCTCTTTTCAACCCTTAAAAATTCATTCTGGAACTTGTCGCAAAGTTTTTGAATTGTATTTGTGAAATTTTGCACGAGTTCCATGAAGCCTGCCTGTCACGTCAATGTCTTTGATTTGACGACCCTCGATAACAAATAAGGAACTGGGGTTTGCATAAGAGTTATTAATTGCCATTGGCCGTGGCTGATGCGCTCGGCTGTCGTTCACACGTGGTTGCTTCTTCCAAGGAGGTCGCCTATGCGTTCCCGTCTCCTCACATTCCTCTGCTGCTTAGCTTTGGTTTCGGTTGTTCTGATGGCTCGGCCTGCTTCGGCGCAGCCGTCGGGATGTGTTGTCCCGCCATCAGGAATGGTGGGTTGGTGGCCTGGCGATGGCAATGCCAATGACATTTCTAGTCAGGGCAACCACGCAACGCTTCAGAACGGTGCCTCGTTCGCAGACGGCCACGTCGCTCAGGCCTTTGCATTTAACGGAACTAATCAGTATGTGAGCATTCCCGCAACGGCTAATCTGCCGATTCGCGGAACCAACAGTTTCACGATTGACGCCTGGGTGAATCACCAGGGTGATGCGGCTCACGAGATGTTCAACATATTTGCTTATCGTTTCGGCGCGACCGACTACCAGTTTTTCATCACGCGCACCCAGATCGCAGTTTGGGCTGACCATATGGTGCTGATCCTCGCCCATGGGCTCGCTCCCGCAGCCTGGAATCACTATGCCTTCACGAGGGATGGCAACACGTGGCGCGTTTACGCAAACGGCGCTCAGGTCGGAAGCGATGTCAACGATTCAGTCAACCTGCATACGCCCACGACGCCTCAGAACATCGGAACAAACGGTGTGGGAAACACTCAATTTGCCATCGGCCTGCTTGATGAACTGGAGATCTTTGATCGCGCGCTTTCACTGACAGAGATTCAATCTATTTACAACGCCGGCAGCGCCGGCAAGTGCAAGCCGCTGTGCGCGTCGCCGTCGGACATGATCGGTTGGTGGCCGGGGGATGGCAATGCCAATGATGCTTCTGGTCATGGCCACAATGGAACGCTGCAAAATGGCGCAACCTATGCGCCGGGCAGGATCGGACAGGCGTTCAGCTTTGCCGGGACGGGTGATTTCGTTGAGGTCCCTGACAACCCAAGTCTCGATATCTCAGGCGGAATGTCCATTTCGTTCTGGGCCAAGCTGAATAGTGTTGACGCATGGAGGGGATTCATCAGCAAGGCCATCTGGGCCGGTGGTTATCAAGATACGGCATTCACGCTGAAGATCACTCCCGCAGGAAGACTCAATTTCTTGGCAACCTCGACCGGCGGTGAGGACGGGTTAATGTGGCCTGAGAGCAACAGTGCGCTTGCGCCCGGAGCCTGGCACCATTACGCCGTCGTCTACCTGCCATCGACCTATGTTCGCTTCTATATCGATGGAAACCTCGACGCTGAACGTACCGCGGGAATCGTCCCATCGATCTATAATTCCAGTCAACCCATCAGGATCGGACAGGACGCCGGCAGCTCGATCAACGGATTGATGGATGAGACATCCCTCTACAACCGAGCCCTTTCGACCGCCGAGATTCAGAGTATCTACAACGCCGGCAGCGCAGGAATGTGCAGGCAGCAGCAATGCACTGCGCCTCCATCAGGCATGGTCAGCTGGTGGCCCGGTGATGGCAATGCAAATGATATTAAGGGGGCGAACAACGGCACGTTGGAAGGTGGTGTGAGCTTCACGTCTGGAAAGGTCGGTGAAGCTTTCAATTTCAATGGTGTCGATAGCGGTGTTGATTTGGGCTCCTGGTTCAACTTCCAGACGTTTACGATTGACATGTGGGTCAAGCCCGCCGCTGCGCAGGTCCAATACGCAGACATCATGGACAATAACCACTCGAACTTCAGAAGCTGGGTTATCCAATATAACAATATAGGAACCCAGTACGTCTGGGGGGCACACCCCGATGGCGGCATCGTGTTCGATTTGGTTGCGGACACCTGGCAGCATCTGGCCATCACTAGAGACTCCAGCAATGTGTATCGGCTTTATCTCAATGGAGTGTTGGTTGGCTCCACGACCGGTTCTGGTCCACTAACCTATGACGGCACACAGTTTTTGCGCTTCGGACGCTTTGGTGGGGGTGGAAGAAACTGGGCGGGTCAATTGGATGAAGTGGAGATCTTTAGTCGCGCGCTCTCACAAACGGAAATCCAAGCCATTGTCAACGCCGGAAGCGCTGGCAAGTGTCGAGCTATAGACATCAGTAAGGCCTTCAGAGCCGCGAGCATTCCATTGAATGGAACAACGAATTTGAGCTTTAGTCTCACCAACCCGAACGCGACCAGTTCCCAAACCGGCATCGGGTTTACTGATAATTTACCCGACGGACTGGTGGTTTCCACACCCAATGGCTTGACGGGCTCGTGTGGCGGAGGAACGTTCACCGCGAGTGCCGGGTCATCTTCCTTGACATTGTCGGGTGCGAGTTTGGACGGCGGCGGCTCGTGCACCATATCTGTGAATGTGCAGGGTGCCACTGCAGGAGTCAAGAACAATAGCGTTACCGCGACCTCGACCGATGGCGGGACGGGTAACACCTCGGACGCCAGCATCACAGTCGTGGCACCGCCGACGATTGCGAAGGCGTTTTCGCCAAATTCCATACCCTTGAACGGGACCTCGACGATTACTTTCTCGCTCACCAACCCGAACTCGACAGTCGGTTTGTCGGGGGTGGGCTTCACCGATAGCTTGCCTGGTGGGATGACGGTGGCTAATCCTGCTCATGCGGTGACGCACTGCGGCGGGACGTTTACCCCCAACCCCGGGGACGCGAGTCTGACGTTCAGCGGAGGTGTGATCAGTACAGCAGAAAAGCGGGCCTCTGTTGCTGTGACAACCAACCCCTGCACAGTGACGGTAGACGTGACCAGCTCGACGGTTGGTAATAGCGATAACACAACAACTGCGATCACGTCGACGGAAGGTGGAACGGGTTCGACCAGTAACACAGCAACATTAGCGGTCGTAGCGCCTCCGACGATTTCGAAGGCGTTCGGAGCGTCTAATCTTTCTTTAAATGGGACGACGACGTTGACTTTCACGCTGACGAATCCTGGGGCGAACACGGTGGCGGAGACGGGGGTGGCGTTTACTGACAATTTGCCGTCCGGGTTGGTGGTTGCGGCGGAGCCGGGAGTAGAGAACAACTGCGGCGGGACGTTTGCGCCGAATGCAGGGGATACGACCCTCAGCTTGATGGGCGGGTCGATCAATGCGGAGCTGACGTGCACTCCGCCGCCTTCGGGATTGCAAGCTTGGTGGCCGGGCGATGGCAATGCAAACGACATTCAGGGCGGCAACAACGGTACGCTGTTAGGGGGAACTTTTTACTCTGCCGCGAAGGTTGGTCAAGGCTTTACCTTCGACAGCAATGACGATGGCGTCACGATTCCTCATAACGCCGCCTTAGACGTTCAGAGCACCGGCTTTACCGCTGACTTCTGGATGGCTGGCACTCACAACCAGCCTGAAGAACTTTTCGATGTCGTTGATAAATCACACGGCTGGGTTGATTCAAGCGGCTGGGCTTTCGAAGGTTATAACTCCAGCGGAATATTGGTTTTTTATATTGGCGCCGGCGGTGGGGGAAGTGGTAATTTTCCGCCGATACTTTCGCTTGCGGATATTCTTGACGGCCAGCTTCATCACATTGCAGGAACGTGGGACGGCAGCAACATGCGTTTGTACGTTGATGGCGTGCTGCAAGGTACCACGCCTCTGGCGCAGCCCACTAATAACACGCGAGCGTTGAAGATGGGCTATTCTTGGGGAAGCGGCACCCCGCAACGCTTTTTCCGGGGATCGCTTGACGAGGTCGAAGTCTTCAACCGCGCCCTCTCGCAATCAGAGATTCAATCCATCTACAACGCCGACAGCGCCGGCAAGTGCAAGACTGCGTATAAGCGCGTGGGTTCCACCATATCAAACAACACCTGCACGGTGACGGTGAACGTAACGGGGACGACCGCGGGGTTGAAAAACAACACAACCGAAGCTGTGAGTTCATCCAACGGCGGGACGGGGACCACTTCCAACACTGCAACATTGACGGTGGTCGCGCCGCCCGCCATCTCGAAGTCATTTGGAGCCGCGACGTTTCCGTTGAACGGGACCACCAGCTTGACGTTCAATCTATCGAATCCCAATGGCTCGATTGCGCTAACAGGAGTTGGATTTACGGACAGCCTCCCAGCGGGTTTGCAGGTGGCGGCAACGCCCGGCGCCACTAACAACTGTGGCGGGACCTATTCACCCAGTGCCGGAGACACCACAGTGACGTTGAGCGGCGGGACGCTTGGTTCATCGAAGAAGCGTGTTCTAGAGGCCAATGGAGGTGGAAGTAGTTGTACCCTGAGTGTCATAGTGACCGGGACCAGCGCCGGAGTCAAGAATAACAGCGTGTCAGCGAATTCAAACGAAGGCGGCACCGGCAACACTTCGGATGCCAGCGTCACTGTGGTGGCTCCACCTTCGATTGCGAAAGCCTTTGGGGCGCCCAGCATTCAATATCAGGCGACGACCTCGTTGACTTTCACACTTACCAATCCCGCGCCGAACACGGTGGCGGAGACAGGGGTGGCGTTTACCGACACGTTGCCCGCGGGATTGGTGGTGGCGACACCCAATGGACTGACGAACACTTGCGGTGGCACTGCCACGGCGAGTGCGGGTTCGACAAGCATCAGCCTGACGGGCGGAACCACCGGTAATCCGGTGGGGAAGCGCGCGATGGCTGAAACCTCAGGGGAATTCTGCACGGTTGCTGTGAACGTGACGGGCACGACCCCCGGAATAAAGAACAACACCACGGGCGCGGTTTCGTCCACTAACGGCGGGACCGGCAATACAGCCTCGGCCAGTGTGACCGTCTTCGAGCAGGCCGATCTGCAGATGAACAAGGCGGCGTCGACCACGATGCCGCTTGTGGGTTCCACACTTATTTACAACCTTGGAGTGACAAATCTGGGTCCAACCGCCGCCACTGGAGCCCGTTGGACCGATGTCTTGCCGGCCGGAATGACATTTGGATCCTTGAACAGCCCGGCCGGCTGGGTTTGCAATGTGGTGGCTGGTGTGTTGACCTGCACCAAGGCAGCGGGCATGGCAGTCAATGAAGTAGCGACATTCACACTGGTGGCGACGATCGACTGCGGGCATGCCCACGGAACCCTGCTGAGTCACACCGCGACCGTGACGTTTCCAGGAGCCGATCCCGTGGCGGCCAACAACAGTTCAACTACGACGCTGACTGTTTCCAATCCACCCTCCTC
>JAQUPQ010000041.1 GCA_028716525.1 Terriglobia bacterium
GTTCATGTCTGGTGGGAACCTTGTACATTCTTGATGAGCCTTCCATCGGATTGCACCCACGCGATTCGCAGAAACTGATTACTCTGCTGAAAGACCTCCGCAACCTCGGCAATACCGTTGTCGTTGTGGAACACGATGCCGAAATGATGAAGGCGGCCGATTATGTCATCGATCTGGGTCCCGGCGCCGGAGAACTGGGGGGTCATGTTGTTTATTCCGGGCCTTTCGGAAACCTGCTGCAGACCTCACAGTCCTTGACCGGTCGATACCTGAACGGTGATATGCGCATCAACATTCCGCATCAGCGCACCAAGATCAACGGAAAATTTCTCAAGATTTTCGGCGCGCGGATGCACAACCTCAAAAACATCGATCTCTCCATTCCCCTCGGCATGATGGTCACCATTACCGGCGTCTCAGGATCCGGCAAGTCCACCCTGGTTCACGACATCATCTACGAATCGTACCGGGAATACCGCGGGGAGAAAATCAGCCGACGGGCCTTTACGCGTGTCGAGGGATGGCCGTCCATCAAGGAAGTGGTCATGGTGGACCAGTCTCCCATCGGACGGACCCCGCGTTCTAATCCCATCACTTACCTGAAGGCTTTCGACGCCATTCGAGAAGTCTTTGCCGCCACGCCCGAAGCCCGCAAACACGCCCTTCACGCCGGCCATTTTTCATTCAACATTCCCGGCGGACGCTGCGAAACCTGCCAGGGAGACGGTCGCGTAACCGTCGAGATGCAATTTCTCGCCGATGTGGAATTGGTGTGCGAAGAATGCAAGGGGCGCCGGTTTAAACCTGACGTCCTGGAAGTACGATACAAAGGCAAGAATATTTATGAAGTGCTTCAAATGACCGTCCGCGAAGCACTGATTTTTTTCTCGGGCTCCCCCAAAGTGGTCAAAAAGTTGAAGGTGCTCGATGACGTGGGCCTGGGATACATTCGCCTGGGCCAGTCCGCAACCACTTTGTCGGGCGGCGAAGCCCAGCGCGTGAAATTGGCAGCCCACCTGGCTCAAACCACGTGCCAGCAAGTGCTCTACATCTTCGACGAACCCACCACCGGTCTGCATTTTGACGATATCAATAAACTCCTGCGCGCCTTTCAGAAATTGATCGAAGCCAAAGCTTCGCTGCTGATCATCGAGCATAACCTCGACGTCATCAAATTCTCGGATTGGGTGATTGATTTAGGCCCGGAAGGCGGAGACGCGGGAGGATATCTGGTGGCCGCCGGAACACCGGAACAGGTTGCCAGGAACGACAAGTCGTACACCGGAAAATTCCTCAAGCCGGTGCTTTCTCACAACCATGCGCACAATTCCAATCATGGGAACGGAAACTCGGGATCCAAAACTAAAACCGGCGCGTCCGGACCCGCGCGAGCCTGCTAGAACTCACTTCAGTCAATCTTTTTCATCTCATCGTCAGTTTTCGTTTGCTTCATCATGTCGCGAAACCCCAGCACTTTGGCCACGGCCCCTTCATCTTCGGCTTCTTTCTTCATGCCTTTCTTCATGTAGAGCATGGACAAGCTGGAATGAGCCAGAATGTCGTCCGGCGCGATCGCAATCAATTGCTTGGCCGCTTCAATGCCCTGGTCCAACTCGTTCATGGCGCTGTAGGCATTAATGACCGCATGCCACACATCGGCATACTTCGGATCAATCTCCAGGGCCTTTCGATATCGTTCGACCGCTTCGGCGTATTTATCCTCGAGCGCCAGTGAGACGCCCTGCTCGTATAGATCTTCTTTGGATTCCATGGGAACTTGAGTTCTCCTCAAACAACATCTTACACCATTACCGTGGCCCCAGCACGACCCGCGCCCTTCATGAAGCTATGAGTGTGAGTCCATAGCCGCTGGCGGCTCAGGCGAACGCTCAGTCCCGGGTGCAACTCAGTCCCTCCAGCCGTAGATTTCTCGGCGATGACCCACGGTGAGGATCAAAATAACCGCTTCCGCCTTTCTGACCTTGTAAAGAATTCTCCAATCGCCGACTCGATACGACCATCTATCGCTGAGCAACCCGGTCAATCGCTTCCCGAGCTCAGGATGCTCGGAGATTCTGATTATTGCCTTGCGAACTCGTTCCTTGACTGTCCCATCCAATTTTCTGATGCGGCGAGCTGCCTCCTGGGTATACAGGATCCTGTAACTCATTTAAAGATGCCTTCGTGCTCGACAAGGCGGTTCGCCCGCTCGTCTTCCTCTGCTTTTAGGAGCGATAACATAAGCCTCTTGTCCGCAAGAATCTCCAAGGTCTCCAACTCTTCAGGCGAAACAAGGACGGCAGAAGGTGCGCCGTTCTTTGTAATCACCACGCGATCGCGCTTGTTCTTGCCGAGGCTAGCGACCATCTCGGGTAGATGTGCCCTCACAAACGATACGGGAGCGATCTTCGTCATTAGTTTGGTCCTCCGAATTCATTGTACAGAATTCTGTACATATTTTCCAGGGGGCACCATCTCGGGCCACGGCTGGCCATCAGTGGCGCCGACCGCGGCATACGATTGTTAGCGGGCATTATTCTTGCGGGTCAACCAATGATAAGATTCGGGCGGTCACTTCTTGCATAATGGACGCAGGAACTGATCCTGTGCGCTTGGCGTTTCTAACCCGCCAATCAAGGCTTTTGATTTGATCGCAGAGGATCGCGCCCTCTATTTCCATCCCTTGAGGAAGCTCCACCTCAAACGGATAGCCCTTGATCCGCGATGTGATCGGGCAGACAAGTGCTAACCCAACTCGCTGATTGTAGACCCGAGGTGAAATCACCAGCGCCGGACGATGGCCAGCTTGTTCACTCCCGGCTTGGGGATTGAAATGAAGCCACACCACATCGCCCCGCTCAGGAGCTCTGGCCGCATCCATCACCAAACCTCCCGACCGCGAGGTCCGCCCGTATTCACTTCACCATGCAGGTTCTTGTTCGTAACCTTTTGAAGAAGTTCGCTCAGCCGGTACGTTCGCCGCCGTGCAGCCCTAACAACCAAATCACCGTCCCGCATGGATAAATCAACTTGCGAGCCGGCTTCAACTCCTGCTTCTTCGGCAAAAGACCGCGGAATCCGCAATCCCAGGCTGTTGCCCCATCGCTGGATTTTCGTCTGCATCCACCACCTCCGGATATACATTGAGTATACACACCACCGGTCCGACGGTCTATCCTTTTTGTTCGCATCCGTAAAGCAGTAGGCCAATCCTTGGTAGGGCTCGGGGATTAAACAGGATCATCTACAAACAGGGGCAGAAGGTCAAGTGCGAGTGAATTCAAACAACCCGCATACTGAGATTAAAACGCGGTTTCGGACCAGGCAAATGAAGCCAACCGCCAATCGGCGTTCTGACGCACAAAAATCCAAACGCCGTGGCCTTTGTAACTCTGAATGTTTTTCTGAGTGTAGGCGTTCGAGGTCTTCATGAAATCCGCATCTGCAATCAGGGCATTGGGAGCTGTTCTTACTTGAATGTTTGAAAACTCCAGTTTCACGGCCTGCCCATCCCGGAAATAATCGTGGTAATAAATCCGGGCGCGCGCCAAGTCCATCGACTCTCCGGAATTGCCGTTCACTTCGGTGTAATCCGAGGCGCAGTTGTTCAACAGTTGGTCGGCATCATGACTTTGAAACGCTTCCTTCTCACGATCCAACAAACCGCGGGCGGTTTGGGTCAGATCTTCCTGCTTTACGACCTCCACGCGGGCGGCCTCTCTCTTGGCGCGCCACTCGTCGACCTTCTGACTCAACAGATAACCGCCCGCCGCTCCCACGCCCAGAATGAGCAACACGTAGATCATGCCTTTCACGATTCACCTCTGAATAAACCTAACCTGGATGGGCTAGCCCTAAAAAGGACTATTCTATAAGGAATCCAGGAAGCGATGAAGTTTGCAAACGGTCCAACACACACCCGGGGACCTTTCTGTTGCTTCTCTGGGGGTTTCAGTCTCATGGTTTCCTGGTTTCCTTATGAATATTTTTCCGCATTTTCTGGTCGGTTTCGTCACAAACTCCATTGACAAGCAATTAAACGGGGACGCCAAGTTTCATGGCAATGTAATCGACCACCTCGCGCAGCGTGTACAGAAATCGCTCGGTGGCGGAGTTTTCAATAGGACTATCCGGAACGGGGGAGGCGTAAACCCGGTCTCCAAGCCGCCCAAAAATAAGCTTGCATCGAAACAGATGGAATCCATCGCTAACGAGAATGGCGGACTGAAGCCCCTCGCGTTTCATCCGCAACGACACCGATTCGGCGCTTTGGCTGGTGGTTTCTCCATGAGCGTCCGCCTCCACCGCTTCTGCGGGAATTCCTTTGTGGATCAAATATTCGCGTCCGGCTCCGGCTTCGCTGAATCTCCGATCCCGGCCATAACCCCCCGTCGCGATGATACGCGAAGCGAATCCGCGCTTATACAACTCCAGAGCGTGGTCCAGGCGTGCCCGTAAAACCGGCGAGGGGCGGCCATTATATTGGGCCGCACCCAGAACAATGATGCAATCAGCCTTCTGAGCCTCGTCGACCCCCGCCTGCTTTCGGATCAGGGAATACAGGGAGGCACAGTAAGCCAACGCTCCCAGAATTACAACGGCGACGACGGCCGCAAATCCGCGATGCGCTCGGTTTGCCATGGACCGGATCTCACAACCAACGTTTCAATTTTTCCTTCCCGATGGCTCCCTCTCGAATAATTGAAGGTTGGGAGGAGGTCAAATCCAAAACGGTTGAAGGTTTTTTAGCCGAAACGGCTCCCCCATCGATCAGGATATCCACGCGTCCTCCCAGCTGATCCAGAACCTGGCTGGCCGTGGTGCAAGACGGCAGGGTGGAGAGATTGGCGCTGGTGGCGGTCAATGGAACGCCTGCGGATTGAACCAAAGCCCTCGCCAACTCCGAATCGGGCAACCGGACGCCAATGTTTCCCGTGCCGCCCGTGACTTTGAGCGGAAGGCGATGGGATGCCTTTAAAACCAAGGTCAACGGTCCGGGCCAGAATTTTTCCGCTATTTGACTGAAGATTTCCGGAATTTCCGCCGCCACCATCTTGACATGAGCCATTTCACCGATCAGAAGGAGCAAGGGATTGGTTCGCGGTCGGCCCTTGATTTGATAAACACGCTCCACGGCTGACAAATTGAAGGGATCGGCCGCCAAACCGTAAAACGTATCTGTGGGAAAGGCCACAACGCGTCCCCGTTGAATGGCGCGTCCTGCCGGCGCGAGCTCAACCGCTTTAAATCGTCTTCGATCCAGGGTGATAATTTCCGTGGAAACATGCATAGTGGAACTCAGAATCTCGGCGAGAACTCAAGCGAGTGTTTTAGATGCTTAAAATCAACGCATTATCGCATATCCCGGCGACTTTTCAAGTCAACCGGCCCGAAGACTTCTCAATTGCTTTTTTGGGCCGCTAACTTTATTATAGGCAGTTGATTCAACCTTCTGGAATCTTCTGGAATCTAAGAAGATGTTTGCGGTCGGCACATCGAAATCATCAAATCTATTGGCAGGAGCAGATGATCCAAAAAAAGGCGGCGATTTCTTGGTTTTTTGTAATTATTTTCGCGGTTTTCTCCACCCCTGAACTCATCTCCTGGGCCCAGTTAAACCCGCTCGCGCTTCCCAAAGCTACTTTGACGGCAGCCGTGGGAACCGCCGATACAACACTGACTGTTAATTCCACCACGGGATTTCCCGCTTCGGGTTTCGTCGCCCTCGATACGGAAGTGATGAGCTACACCAATGTCACTTCTACAACCATCGTACTGGGCGCCCGGGGACAGCTTTCCACTACGGCTGCGGCTCACTCCAGCGGCGCGGTAGCAACTTATTTTCCTGTTCATGCCGGATTGTTGACGAGTTCAATTGATGCTGCGGCAACGACCCTCAACCTCAATTCCACAGCGACATTTCCATCAGGCGGCGGCTCCGTCCTGATCGACCAGGAGATCCTGGGCTATTCCGGAACCACTGGCACGGCTTTGACATCGGTAACGAGGGGCACAAACAGCACTGCGGCTGCGGCTCATAACGCCGGGGCCGTTGTCATCGGACGACCCAATCCTCCGTTCCGGCAAACTTACATCGCTCCACGTTTGCTTTCAGCGAGCGACAACTTCTCCGGGTTTGCTTTGGTCAATCTGTCGGATGGACCTGCCAACGTAACTTTGACACCAACCAACTCGGATGGATCGGGCGTGACCGTGACCGATTCCAACGGAAATTCCACAACCGTCTCAAAAAGCTTTGTAATTCCCGCACATCAGCAATTCGTGGCGGATGTTCCGACGGCGCTCGGAGACTTGGGTGGAGATCGAGATTTTTATGCCGAGATCAGCACGGGTAACCCCGATGCATTGGGTGTCGTTCCCATCGGGACTTTGGTGCCCGGCTTTGGCCTGACCAGTCTCGATATTGCGCCTGTCTCAACGGCTGAACCCACCGATGTGATCTTGCCGGTGGCATTTCAAAATACCGCACAACTTGGACCCGGTGTGGCTTTGGAAATCGGGATCGTCGAATCCGTCATCCCTTCCGCCATTACCGCCAATTTTGTCGATGCCAATGGAAACGTGGTTCAGTCGACGACTTTGACGCCCTCGGCCAGCAGCCGGACCATTCGGGGCCTGTCCGACCTGTTTTCTAATCTCGCGAATCAAGAAGTCACCAGCGGGTACATCCATCTCACATCGTTGACCCCGTTCCTGGCGTACGAGCTTCTCCATGTAGGCAAGGAGAATGCGTATTTTGAAGGCAAAGAGAGCAGCGATGCTTCGCCCACAGTGCGTTTGCCTCTGGCTATTTCCGGCGGCGCTTACTCGACCCGGCTGCTCCTGGTGGATGGAACTCCCGCCGTTTCAGGGCAGACGCCCGTCGGTGTCGTCAATGCCGTGGTGACGGCCTACACTCCCGACGGATCCCTTTTGTCCGGACCTGGAATCACAAACCCCGCGACCGTCACTTTTCCTGTCTCGGGGCAATTCTCCGGATTCATCGGCTCGCTCCTGGGTCTGAGGAGCAACCAGTTCTTCTTGGGAAATTTAAAGATCTCTTTGGGTGGCGGTTCCAGTACATCAGGGATTCTGGCATCGGCATTGCTTCTCAACAATCCGCAAAATGAGTTGACCTCGATCATCGGACAGATCAACCCAAAACCCGAATTGACCCTGACACCGGCGCTCATTGACGCTCTGATAACAACCGGACTGACGGTCGTCAATCCGAACGATACGACGGCAACTGCCGTGGTGAATTTCATTCGCGGCAATGGGCAGATCGCGGAAACCAAGCAGATGATCGTTCCGCCCAACGGTCAGGCGGTCACAACCTTGGCGAGTTTCTTCCCCAACGAAGGACCGAGCTCCGACGGGTATATTCAAATTAACAGTACGCTGCCCGTTTTTGGCGCCATGGTATTTGAAGACGGCGTATTCCTGGCATCGACATTTCCCGTGGGTTTGCGGGATGCCCTCGCGCTTTCCCCGAATCCCATGGGCTTGGCCACGCCCAACAGTCCGAGCGTACCCTTGAGTGCTTCCTCATATCCTTTGACCGTGCAGATTCCCACTCCCGCTCCGACGGGCGGCTTGACAGTCAACCTGAGCATTTCGGCTCCGGTCATCGCCTCTTTGGGTTCAAACACCGTGACCATCCCTGCCGGCCAGACCAATGCTTCGGTTACTGTTTTTGGAAACATCAGCGGGTCGACCCTCGTGGAAGCGACTGCACCGGGCTTCACCCCCGCCGCTGCGGTGGTAGCTGTCCAGAACGCCACAGATCTAACCGTGTCGCGGAATGTCATCCTTTCCCCTCAACATCCCACGGTGTTCAGCGGGGGACAAATTCAATTTTCGCTGACATTCGACACCACCAATCCACCTCCCGTCGAATGGCTTGTTTCCGGCGTTCAGAATGGATTGAACTCCGTCGGCACCATAACTCAATCGGGATTTTTTACGGCTCCTTTGTTGTTGCCGACTGATCAACCCTTGTTGGTGCAGATCGGTGTCATCAATATCAATACGACATTCATTGGGGCAGCAACGATTGTCACGGTCCTTCCTCCACCTGCCCCTTGAGGACCGCGCTGGTCACAGCCCGAGCACCCCATTCCTCTCCGCGATGAGGATTACCGGTTCCAGCTTGTGGAGTGGCGATGCGAATCCTAACTGCCGCTGAAATACGCACGGTCGACCGCCTGACCACAGAAAAGTTCGAAATCCCCAGCCTTGATCTCATGGAAAATGCCGGCGCAGCCGTGGCGCGCTGCTGCTTGGACTACTTGGAAGCTCCTACCTCAGGACGAATTC
The DNA here is from genome assembly GCA_028716525.1 of Terriglobia bacterium. GTDB lineage: Bacteria > Acidobacteriota > Terriglobia > JAIQFV01 > JAIQFV01 > JAQUPQ01. The sequence goes on from JAQUPQ010000041.1 coordinate 8,320, forward strand.
TCATCTTGTGTGGCCGCGGAAACAACGGCGGAGATGGGCTGGTCGCAGCCCGGCATCTAATCGATCGAGGTGTCACCCCCCATATTGCTCTCTTCAGTAATTATGAAAGAGTGGAAGGTGACGCCAAAGTCCAGCTGGACGCCCTGATTGAGCGAACCGTACGCCCTCATTTTCTGATCACCTCTGAAGAGTGGCGGGAATACCGATCGGCCCTTCCAACGCCCGATGTCATCATCGATGCCCTGCTTGGAACCGGGCTGTCGCAACCCGCGCATGGTCTTATCGCTGAAGTCATTGCTGATATCCCCTTGCACTTCCCTGCATGCTTGGTCATTTCCGTGGACCTTCCCTCGGGACTCAACGCCGACTCTCAGGAGATTTTGCAGCCCTCCATTCGCGCCGATGTTACCGTGACCATGACAGCGCCGAAAATCTGCCTGGCGTTTCCTCCTGCGGCGGAGCTGGCGGGGCAAGTCAAAGTAGCGCCGATTGGCAGCCCGGAAGAATTGATTCAGGAAGTATCCAAGCAGGACTTGGATTGGTTGACCCGGGAAGATTTTAAGTTTGTCGTTCACCCACGGCCCCCCGATTCGCACAAAGGAAAGTTCGGCCACGTTTTGGTGGTGGGCGGTTCCATAGGAAAGACCGGGGCGGCTGCCTTGGCGGCCTGGGCAGCATTGCGCAGTGGCGCCGGACTTGTGACCGTGGGAACCTCACTGAGCGCCCAGCCGATTGTGGCTCAATCATTCCCCGAGATCATGACTCTCCCCTGGCTGGAGACGCCGGAGGGGAGTATCGATATGACGGCCTTCCAGTACGGCGCCGTCGATCATGCCGTCGAGGGCAAGTCAGTCCTGGCTGTCGGCCCCGGCATCTCCTCTCAGCCCGGCACCCAAGAATTTGTCCGTGAGTTTGTAAATCGTTATCGTCTGCCCTTGGTCTTGGACGCCGAGGGCTTAAATGCATTTGTGGACCACCTCGACCTTCTGGATGGACACGACCGCCTGTTGGTGCTGACGCCTCATCCCGGCGAGCTGTCCCGGCTCGTGAATACCACGCCCGCTGTCATCCAATCGGACCGCAAAGATTTTGCCCGCGAATTTGCCAGGCGCCATCACGTTTACCTGGTCTTGAAAGGATTTCGAACCCTGGTGGCCTCGCCCGATGGACATCTTGATGTATGCCCGACAGGAAATCCCGGCATGGCCAAGGGCGGATCCGGCGACGTCCTGACCGGCATGATCGCTGCTTTACTTGCCCAGTTCCCTCAACATCCCCCGCGTGAAGTCATTTCAGCCGCCGTGTACCTTCACGGGCTCGCGGGTGATTTGGCGCGCCTGAAGCAGGGTGAAATCTCGATGGTGGCCCGCGACTTGGTGGATTGTTTGCCCGAGGCGTTCCATCAACTCCGGACTGCTTCCTCACCTCTTCGACCGCTCTAACTCCTGTGATATGATTTCGCGCGTGAGAAGCGAAGGGCACAAGACTCGGCAGCCGCTCGTGACCCGTTCTCCCGAGGAATCATTCCAGATGGGAGTTCAGCTCGGTCGCGAAATGCAAACACCCCGCAATGTTCTTTTGTACGGCGATCTCGGAATGGGAAAAACTATTCTGGCCAAAGGAATCATCTGCGGGTTGGGAGTAAAGGACCCGGACGATGTCGTCAGCCCCACTTTCACTCTCATTCAGGAATACCGTGTAGGGGAACGTGTCATTGAACACATCGATTTGTACCGTGTGGATCGACCTGCCGACATTGAGGCCTTGGGCATCGAGGAGATGATGAACGACGGCGGGATGTACGTCATCGTGGAATGGGCCGAAAAGCTGCCCGATCAGAATGTGCCGCGCTCCTTGTCCATACACATCGAAGACTTGGGCGACAACCAGCGCGCTCTTCAAGTGGAAACTTCATGAGTCTGACGCTCGAAATTGTATCGCTCGAAAACGACCACAAGCGCACAGTGAGATTCGATCCCGTGTTTCTATTGTGCGCCGAGTTTTCCGGTCGTAAGGAACAATTGGCGGAAGAACAGCGTGCGTCCACTCAGGGGCCTGATCCGGCGCGCGGACACAAGACTCCGCAGTTCTTTCCTATCTCACCGCAGCTGCTGACGAATGCCGATAAGATTATCGTGAACGGTAAACGCACCTCCGGCGAGGTGGAATATGTGGCCTTGAAATTCGAGGGCGAGATCTACATCACGGTGGGGAGCGACCATTCCGACCGTTCCCTGGAATCCTCGGCCTTTTCCAAATCGAAGCAAGTCTGCCCCAAGGTGGTGGCGCATCAAATGATCCTGCATCGCGAACTGCGGCCTTATCCCGACGAACTTCGATTGTCATCCCACGTCCAATCCATGGACCGAAAAGTGCTCTACCAGTCCGCTTCCGTCGCCGACCTCATGCGCCTGGGATCCTTGCTTCGGAGTTGTCCCCTGAATCTCGATTTTGAAGGCGCGGTTCTCTTTTCCGGAACGATTCCGACCATCGCCGACATTCCCGTTTTTAGTCCGCACTTTTATTTTCAACTGGAATTTCCCCGATACCAATTCACCATTGCGCATGATTACGCCGTCGAGACGCTTCCGGAGGTGGTCTGACGCACAATCGGAAGGCTTGAAAGGCGACAACATGTCACGATCGCATCTATTGGGTAGTCCTCTCCGGATCGGGGGCCAGGTGTGGTTACTGGTGGGGGCAATCTGCGCCGGCTTCTTTTTTTCCTCAGGCTCTGGCGCGCAAACCACACGCCGCAAGCCGGCACAAAGCCGTGCAAGTTCGACGCCAGCGCCTCAGTGGGTCGGCAATTATAAATCCCGCCTGGATGATGGACCCTTTTCGCATGTGATTCTGGCCAACGACCTGGATCTCGTCATCAAAGAACACCATGCCACCACGCTGGCAGCGCTGACGGTTCTGGTAAAAGCCCCTCCGATCGAAGATCCCTTGACACACAAATTGTTTCTTCGCCTTGCTGCTGAACTCCTGTTCCCGTCCGGTCGAATCAAACCGGGAGACGACACCGGGCTAAAAGTTGCCGCTCTGGGCGGAATCGTTTCGAAAAAGGTCCATCCGAATTATGTTGAGTGGACCGTGACCCTTCCGGCGGCCAATCTGTCCAAGATCTATCCGCTGCTTCGCCAGTCATTAACGGCCAGTGATCCGTCGACCGAAAGAATCGCTCAAGCCCTCCAGGATTTGAGTCGAAATAAAGCACTGTCTTCGGATTTCTCCCGCCAAGAGATTATGTTTGCCCTGGCGGGATATTCCACCTCGCCCGGAATCCCAGGCGAGGTGACCCCCGAATTTCGCGATAGCTTATCCCGGTTTTTTAAGCAGCTGACTCAAGCTTCACACCTGATCTTTGCGGTCGTGGGCGATATCGATCGCGAAACCATTTTGCGGCAAATTCGCGAGAACTTTCTGACACTTCCTGCCGGCTCGCCCGTCAAAGAAACGCCGTCTGCTCCCGCGGCATCTGCGAGTGCTTTGCAATATGCTGTAGTTCCCTCGAACGACGGGCTGGCCCATCTCTATGTTTCTTTCCCAACAGAAAAACTTCCGGACGCCACAGTGGATGTTTTAGGTTCGGCTCTGAGCGCGGGCGAGATGTCGATCTTGCGTCAATCACTAGTCGATCAACGAACGCTGGCCACGGCTGTCTCGTTTCAGCGCAGCGACGTCAATCATCGCCGCTACATTACGATTGCATTGACAACTCGAATGGACCAGTTGGACGAAGCGGAGGTCTATTTGTTTGCCTTGCTTCACCAATTTTCCGGCGCGACTCCATCTGCCGATGAATTGGTTCGGGCGAAGCGACAGTTGGCGTTGAAAGGGCACGAAGCGGATCAATCTGCCTCGGCAATCAGCTTGGCGCTGGCCGAATCGGAGAACCAGGTTTCATTTCAAGAGTATGTGCACGCCTTTGAAAACGCCAATAAGGTGACCGCTGCTGAACTTCTAAAAGCCGCCGTTACGATCTTCAAGCTCGATACCGCCTTTGTGGTGGAGGCCTGGCCGGATAAAGCTCCCGCGCGTACGTTCACAGCAACCACCTATCAGGATTTTCTGGGCCTCACGCTTTCGCGCGCCGTCCAGAAGTTGGCCAAGCGAACCGAACAGGCGTCTGCGAATTTGGGGCCCCACGACACACTGTCCACGCCCTATAGCGGAAACTTCGACCGCTCCCAACTCAAACCGCAGCCGTGGAACCGTTACTCCATTCTGCGTGGACCTTCTGTTTCCGTCAGTGAATCTCATGTCACCCCACTCATCGTTATCGTAGCCTTGTATGCAGGCGGCCCCCTGATCGAGCCGGAGAATTCAAAGGGATTGACCGCCCTCATGGTCAACACCGCCATTCAATCGCTCCAAAGCAAAACTCACGAAGAGCTGTGGTTTCAAATCGAATCACTGGGGGCCACCATCCAGCCGCTCATCCGCGATGATCTGTTCGGATACGTCCTGATCACACCGCGCCAATTTGCGCCGGTCACCGTTGAGACGTTTCTCGATATCCTCATGACACCGCAGCTGAACGACGAAAACGTGGCCGTCGCAAAGAAAACCCTAATGGAACAATGGCAGGCTGATGCAGCTAGGCCGGGCAACAATGCCGTGGATAAACTGGAATCGACTTTTCTCGGCCTGACGGAAATGCATCGACCCCTGGCCGTGCTCATTCGCAATCTTCAAAAGATGCGAACCGCTGACGTGCAAGACTGGTGGAATCAAGTTCAAAAAGAAACGCCGCCCGCCCTCCTTATCGTTGGTGATACGGAGGGAACAGAGCTGGTCGGTCCTTTCGCGAAGAGAATGAGCAGCTCCAGGCTGCAACCCTATCTTCCGCCTCCCATGAGCTCCTTCAAAACACCCAAGAGACCGGCGCTTTTTGAAGATCGTCAGCCGAATTCTTCCTCCCCATTGCTCGCGATCGGATTTGGGGGGCCAAGCCTCGCCTCGGCCAACTCGGACGCCACCCAAATTTCACGGTGGCTTTTCAAAGATGTATTCGATGAAATCCGCGTCGACGAGTTCTATTATCTTCGCTACTTTGCGGGATTAAGAAATGTTCAACAGGGCACGGGGAATAGCGCTTTGAATCAGACCCTGCAACAGATGGACTCGCTTAGTTCGAATGATACTTGCATCGAAGCGGCTCGAAAGCAGTGGCAAACCCAGCGCTCCGAGGAAGAACTGAATTCCAAGGCTCGAGCACTGAGCTTCTTTCAACGATCTCTTTTCTCCCCGGATGCCGAGGCTGTGTCCAAGAGCGTTGAGACTCTGGATTCCATGCCTGTCGCATCCCTTCGCGATGCCATCCGGTCGGTCTTCAGTCTGCAAAACGCCCTCGCTTGTTTTATTACTCCTTAGCCGCATACCCGGAAAGCAAGGGCTGATACCTTCGGTTAAGCCATTGACCGAGCTGCAGAAATGCGGGCCTCTTTCTTATCCCTTTTACGACGAATCCCGCTTTGTCGCATCTCCAAAAGCAGGTAGAATTCAAGTCCAGGTAAGAAACCATGATTCCTTTTCGCGACAATATCCCTTCGCGCACTTTTCCATTCATCACGGTCTCATTGATCATCATCAACAGCATTGTCTTTTTGCATGAACTGACTTTGGGAAGGCAACTCAACGCCTTTCTGTTCAACTATGCGCTCATCCCTGCGCGCTTAGCGGATTCGTTCGGTCAAATGGATGTCCTGGGACTTCTTCCCCTCATGACCTCGATGTTTCTGCATGCCGGATGGCTGCACCTGATCGGGAACATGTGGTTTCTCTGGATTTTTGGCGACAACGTGGAAGACTACCTGGGGCATTTTACTTATTTGCTCTTTTACATCTTCTGCGGCCTGGCTGGGAATCTCTCTCAAGTGGCCCTCAACTGGTCCTCCGGGATTCCGTGTCTGGGCGCCAGCGGCGCCATTGCCGGTGTGCTTGGAGCTTATCTGCTTCTTTATCCCGGAGCGCGAGTACTCACGCTGATTCCCCTCTTCATCTTCTGGCCCATCGTGGAAATTCCGGCTTTTATTCTGTTGGGTTTCTGGTTTGTCGAGCAGTTTTTTTACGGCGTGGCCACGTCAGCTGCTGCATCAGGTGGCGGCATTGCGTGGATGGTGCATGTTGCCGGCTTTATTTCAGGCATGATTCTCATTTCGTTGGTGAAGCAATCTCATCGTCGCCATTCCATGACGTGGTAGCAGAACAACGCCACATCAGAATCGACAATGCCGGAATTTTCAATTTCACTCCGGGGGAGAGCTATGAAGCGAGTCGTTATCCTGTGGATTTCGGTGGTCTTTGGAACGATTGTTCTGTTGGCCCAGGCGCCTGTTCCGGTAAGCCAGGAACCATCGCACCATTTGAAATTCGAGAATCAACAAATCAAAGTTTACGATGTGGTTGTCGCGCCGACCCATTCCACGCTGTTTCACATCCATGCCAATGATTATGCCTTTGTTGTTTTTGGAGACGCTCAACTGATGGCGCAGAAATTCGGCGGCCAGGAACAACCCATGAATGTCCGGGATGGGGATGTCAACTACACCCCCGCCACCCTGATTCATCGGATACGAAACACGGGGACTACGACATTCCATAACCTGACCATTGAGTTTCTCGGAACGACCCCCACCCCGAAGTCGCTCCCGCCCTTGACCTCGGGGCAATTCTCAAAAGTAGCGCTCGAAAATAATCGTATTCGCATCGTGCGGCTGAATTTGAAACCTGGGCAATCGACCGGCATGCATACACACAGCTCTACGGCCCTCGCGATCGCGGTTTCGGAAGGTGATCTTCGGGTCGAATATCCGAATAAATCTCCCGAAACTGTTCATACGACGCCGGGATTTTTCGTGTGGCGCGATCAGGCCGTCACACACTCCCTTACCAACATCGGCAAAACCGATTTTCAGTCCGTCGACATCGAGGTTAAATGAAGGAACCTTATTCCCCGGGAATGGAACCCGGCAGGCGTGGACGGTTGCATTGCCGTCGTGGCTTCGATAGAATCGCACCTCCGATAGATGGAATGACGAACTTGGCGTTCATTCGAATAGGAGAAATGGAATTTCATGGCTTGGATCAAAACCATTACGCCTGAAGAAGCTCAAGGCGATCTAAAAAAAGAATATGATACCGCGATGGACTTTTGGGGATATGTCCCCCATCTATGGTCCGTGCAAGGCCTGAACCCCGAGGTGATGCATGCCACCATGAATCTTCACAAGGCCATCATGCTCGGTCCATCCTCGCTCTCTCGGCAAGAGCGGGAGATGATCGCGGTGGTGGTGGCTCGGACCCTGGGTTCCAAGTACTGTACCGACGTGCATGGCGAGAATTTGCGCGCACTCAGCCACGATGACCGCTTTGTGCGTTTGATCAAGATTGATTACCGCATGTTGCTGCTCGAAGACCGCGCTCGCGCCATGCTCGACTTCGCCGCCCGTTTGACTAAAGATCCCCATTCCGCAGATCCGGAAGCAATTCAGGAATTGCATGATAAAGGTTTGACCGACGAGGACATCTTGAACCTCGTTCAAGTGACCGGATTCCAAAATTACATGGTTCGCCTGGCGAATTCTTTGGGGGTCGAACCGGATAACCATGAACCTGCTCCTATGGTTTCAAAATCCTCCGCCAAGGCGATGGAATCTCTGAGAAAATCCTGATGACTCCCCAACCTCCGCAGATTCTTTTTCGTAATAAGAAGAAGATGGCTCCTTCCACCCTGCATCGACGGTGGATGGGCACAACCCTGGGGCTGCTACTGATTCTCATTGCCCGAAGCCCGGTGGTCGGGGCCGAGGCCCCGACTAAGGCGGAGGATGAAATTCGCACCGTCCTTCAGAGGCAGGTTGAAGCCTGGAACCGCGGCGACCTTGAAGGCTTCATGCAGGGTTACTGGGATTCCCCGGATTTGATATTCACCAGCGGCGGAAATGTCCGACGCGGTTGGCAAACCACCCTGGACCGTTATAAGCAAACCTATCCCGACAAATCACAAATGGGCACTCTCTCCTTCGACAATCTCGAAATCCACCTGCTGGGGACAAGCGGGCGAACGAACCTCGCGGCCTCTTCTACCGTTGTGTTTGGCAAATGGAAGTTGACGCGCGCCAACGACACTCCCCACGGAGTCTTCACTTTGGTCCTGGAGCGATTTCCGTCAACACCAGGGAAGAAGGATGGCGGTTGGAAGATCGTTCACGATCACACCTCCTCGTCTCCGTAAACGCAGCCTCGGTGCCAGCCCGATAAATCGGGCTGGATGCGGACTCTGGTTCCTCCCGAGCGACGCATACAATTCCCGGAAGTGCTCAATTTTTACGCCTACTAAACCCCCAATCCTCGCTTTACATCAAACAGCTCATTCTCTCTCTACTAGGCATGTGCTAAGATTCCTCCCGGGACTGCCTACACCGCGTTCGAGTCTCGCCACACATGAAAGTTCACTTATTCATTCCCTGCCTGGTCGATCAGTTTTATCCGAATGTCGCTGTTTCGATGTGCCGAATCCTGCGAAAACTCGGTGTGGAATACGTCTATCCCTCGGAGCAGACATGTTGCGGACAGCCCGCATTCAACACCGGATATCATGCCGAAGCCAGCCAACTGGCCGAGCGGTTTCTCAAGATCTTTGAATCTGCAGAAACTGTCGTTGCGCCGTCCGGATCCTGTATTAGCATGACCCGCATCTTCTATCCGCAACTGGAACTCTCGCAATCTGCCCGAAATATCAGTGATCGACTGGCGCCTCGTCTTTTTGAATTTTCAGAATTTCTGGTGCGTGAATTGGAAGTGGATGAGGTGGGCGCTCAATTCTCCGGCAAGGTGACCTACCACGATTCCTGTCATTCACTCCGGGAGTTGAACGTGGTTGATGCGCCTCGACGTTTGATTCGAAACGTGCGGGGCGTTGAACTCACTGAGTTAAATGACATGCAGACCTGTTGCGGGTTCGGCGGTACGTTTGCTGTGAAATTCCCTGCCGTTTCGGCATCCATGGGCGAAGACAAGGTAACCGCCATTGAACGCACCGGCGCCCATCTCGTGGTGTCAAATGATTCCAGCTGCTTGATGCAAATTTCCGGAATTCTCATGCGGCGCGGCAGCCGAATTCTAACCATGCATTTGGCCGAGTTGCTCGCTCAAGGAATTTGAATTCACATGTCCTCTGGAACCATCCCTTTTAAGAACCTGGCGCGCAAGAATCTTGCGGATGTGCAGCTCCGTGGAAATCTGCTTCGGGCCACTCAGCACTCGCTGGCGGCACGGGCCTCGGCTGTTTCCGAAGTCCCTGAATGGGAGCTATTGCGCACCGCTGCCCATGCGATTAAGAAAGAAGCGGTTGACCATCTCGCGACCTATTTGGAACAATTTGAAGCACAAGTACAGGCCTCCGGCGGCCATGTATTCTGGGCACAAACAGGTCGACAGGCGGCGGAACATGTTGTCGCTATCTGCGGACACCATCAGGCCACTCTCGCCATCAAAGCCAAGTCGATGACCAGCGAAGAGATCGGATTGAATCAGGCCCTCCTGGAAGCCGGCATCGAACCCGTGGAGACCGATCTGGGTGAATACATCATCCAATTGGCCGGCGAAACACCTTCGCACATCACGGCTCCGGCGCTACACAAATCTCGCGCTCAAATCGGGAAGCTCTTCCAGGAAAAGCTGGGCTGTTCTTATACCGACGACCCCCAGAAGCTGACTCAAATCGCCCGATCCAGGTTGCGGGAGAAATTTCTTCAAGCCTCAGTGGGGATCAGCGGCGTGAATTTTGCGGTGGCCGAAACCGGTTCTATTGTGTTGATCACGAATGAGGGGAACGGCCGCATGTGCACCACCCTGCCGCGCGTTCATATCGCCCTCATGGGAATTGAAAAAATCATTCCCACCTTTGATGATCTTCAAATCTTTCTTCGCTTGTTGGCACGCAGCAGCACCGGTCAACGGCTTACGAGTTATGTCTCCATCATCTCCGGCCCGAGGAAGACCGCAGATTTCGACGGGCCTGAGGAACTTCACGTCATTATTCTCGACAATGAGCGCACCTCCATCCTGGCCCACCCGCACATGCGCGAATCTCTGTTTTGCATTCGATGCGGAGCCTGTTTGAACACCTGTCCTGTCTACCAGCGCGTGGGCGGACACGCCTATGGATGGGTTTACCCCGGACCTATCGGTGCCGTCCTGACTCCCGAGATGCAAGGGCTGACTCGCGGCCGGGAGTTGCCTTATGCATCCTCCCTTTGCGGAAGCTGCTCCGCTGTGTGTCCTGTGAAGATCAACATTCACCATATGCTTTTGTGGCTCAGGAAATCCGTAGTCGACTCCCGAAGGAGCCCCTGGACGGAACGATTGATCATACGGATCTTTGCCGCTGTCATGAAACGACCCCGCCTTTATCGAAGCAGCGCCCGCCTGGCCCGACTTCTCGAAAAGCTGTTTGCCAAACGAGGAAAAGGGCTGCCGGTACCCGGCTGGAGCCTTCATCGGGATTTCCCTCCGCTGGCCAAACAATCGTTCCACGATCTTTGGAAGCAGGGAGGCCTGTCATGACGACAGATCCCGCACTGACCCGACAGGTTCTCCTGGCCCGCTTGAGAACCCTGGAATTGAGCGCTTCACAAGACAGCGCCCGATCACGCCAGTGGGAGGAGATACGCTCGAGCGCCACCGAAGATCTTTCAGGTCCAACCTCACTAGACCAATGGGTGAATCAACTTCGATCCGAACTCCAGCGACTGGGAGGAGAGCTGCGAACCGCAGCGTCACTAAACGATATTCCTTCCGCCGTTGTCGATCTGGCACGGGAATCGCGTTACAAACGCATTGCTTTGGGCGACGATCGTTTACTTGAAGAAATTCGCCTGGCTGATCAGCTTAACAATTTTGTCGAGTTTCGGTTGCTCGACAAGAGATCGGCATCCAACCCGAAAGATCACGCGGGTCCTGCACTAGCTCAATGTCAACTGGGAATCACCGGCTGCCAGGCCATCATCGCCGAAACCGCAACCATTGTCCTGGATCATCAAGGATTCGGTGGAAGAAGCCTTTCGCTTTTACCCGAGTGCCACCTCGTCCTCGCTCAACGATCCCAGGTTTTTGGCAGGTTGCGCGATTGGTGGAACGCAACTCAGCCGGGTCGCGACAATCTTCCGACCTGTCGAACGTTTATTACCGGTCCCAGCCGCACCGCCGACATCGAAAAAGTTCTCGTTACAGGTGTTCACGGGCCGCTAAGACTGGTCGTCATTCTGGCCGGCTGACCCTGCAATCATCCGCACCTCACTTCTCCCACTGAATTTGCGTATTGTAAATCTTTGCAAAACACAGCTGAACGATGCGGATTTGGATGGAAATATTCTGCCAATTCAATAGAATCTGCTCGCGGATTACCCCATCGACAAGCTGAGTACTCGGGTAGACCCTGCAAAGTAGCGCCTGATTTGTATCCCGACAAAGGCGGAATCGAGCAACACAGAGGAGCAGCATGGGAAACATTAGAAACTCCATTACGGAAACCATTGGAAACACACCGCTGGTGCGTCTCCACAAATTGAATCAAGGTCTCCAGTCCGACATCGTGCTCAAGCTGGAATCGATGAATCCCATGGGAAGCGTCAAGGATCGCATCGGACTGGCCATCATTGAAGATGGCGAACGCCGTGGGATGATCAACAAAGACACGATGATCGTTGAAGCCACCAGCGGAAACACCGGCATTGCGCTGGCCTTTGTGTGTTCCGCCAAGGGATACCGTTGCTTGTTAACCATGCCCGAAACCATGTCGCTGGAGCGGCGCAAAGTATTGCGCGCCCTGGGAGCCGAGCTGGTGCTGACGCCTGGAACAGGCGGGATGAAGGGTGCCATTGCTAAAGCCGTCGAAATCGCCAGGCATATTCCCAACTCTTTTCTGGCGCGGCAATTCGAAAATCCCGCCAATCCGGAAGTGCACTACCGCACCACCGGAAAAGAAATCTGGGACGACACGGACGGCCAAGTGGATGTTCTGATCGCGGGGATTGGAACCGGCGGCACCATCACCGGCGCAGGACAATACCTCCGAGAACGGAAGAGCAGTCTTAAAATTGTGGCGGTCGAGCCCGACGCCTCTCCCGTCCTTTCCGGCGGTGCCCCGGGACCCCATAAAATACAAGGACTCGGCGCTGGATTCATTCCCCAAATTCTCGACACCTCCATCTACGACGAAGTGTATCGCGCCACATTGGATGAGTCTTTGGAGGTTTCAAGGCGATTGGTTCGTGAGGAAGGAATCTTTGTGGGCATCTCGGCCGGCGCCGTTGCCAGCTGTGCATTGAAAGTCGGCGCCCGCCCCGAGAATCAGGGAAAGATGCTCGTGGCCATCATACCGAGTTTTGGCGAACGATACTTGTCGACGATATTGTTTCAGGATTTAGAAGGTTAGCAGATCGAGATCCTACAACGTCTCGAAGAGAGTTTGTTCTGGTAGGCCCGGCGGGTCAACCCGTTTGCAACTTACGAACCTTTCTCCTCGAGACCGCGAATGGCGGCAAGCACTTCCGCGTCGTGACCACTAACCCTGACGCCGGGAAATATCTTTCGAATGATCCCGCCTTTGTCGATGAGAAAGGTGGTTCGTTTGGCAAATTTGAAGCCCAGCCAACCTCCCATCACGCCATAGGTGTCGGTCACCTCCCGGTCGCGGTCGCTGAGCAGGGTGAAATTCAAATCGTATTTCCGGGCAAACCTTTGGTGTGATTCCACACTATCCAACGATACGCCCAGGACCTCGGTCTCCTTGGACGCAAACTGCGATATGTCGTCCCTGAAATTGCAGGCCTCCTTGGTGCAGCCCGGGGTGTTGTCTTTCGGATAGAAATACAGCACCACGTTCTTTTTATTACGAAAGTCCGAGAGGCGCACGGTGGCCCCCGTTTGTGAAGGTAACTGGAAATCAGGAGCGGGATCCCCTTCCTTCAGTCGCATAGTCGACTCCTCCGAATGCGAGCACGCGTCATAATAAAACATCACGGTCGCGGTCAACCCCACCAGGGCGACCAGCATGTAAACCGTTTTGGTCATCACCGATTGTTCCGAAACAGGTCCCATAGGAGAGTTCATTCTAGCATGGTCTTACGTACGATCCTCCACATGGCTTTGAGAAATAATATTCACAAATCCCAAACCGGGTTGCATAGAGATCCGTATTCGACGCATGGCCAACGGGAGATTGCTTTGATATCATGTGACGGCCTTGCTCCACCTTGGCAGAATGAGAAGCTCATCAGCCATTAATCCCGGCCGGATCATCCGATTTCATCGAAAGGATTTTTAATGCCTTCAATTCAATCTATTCATGCACGAGAAGTTCTGGATTCCCGCGGCAATCCTACTGTAGAGGTGGAGGTCCACCTCAAGAGCGGAATTGTGGGGAGAGCTATGGTTCCATCGGGCGCATCTACCGGCGAGCGTGAGGCCGTTGAATTGCGCGATGTGAAGCAGAAACGCTATGGCGGCAAGGGCGTTCAAACGGCGGTCAACAACGTCAATCGTATATTGGCTCCGCGCCTTCGAGGCTCGGATGTGCGAGATCAAATATCCATCGATCGCCGCATGATCGAGATCGATGGCACACCGAACAAATCACGCCTCGGAGCCAATGCCATCCTGGGTGTTTCTCTGGCCGCCGCCAAAGCCGCCGCCACATTCCAGGATGTGCCGCTTTTTCGTTACCTCGGTGGCAACGGCGCCCGGCTCCTGCCGGTTCCCTGCATGAATGTCATCAACGGCGGCAAGCATGCCGATAACAATGTAGATTTTCAGGAATTCATGATCGTCCCCCATGGCGCCAGGAAATTTTCCGAAAGTATTCGCATGGGAATTGAGACGTTTCATGCCTTGAAGAGCATCTTGAAAAAGAAAGGATACAGCACTGCCGTGGGCGACGAAGGTGGATTTGCACCGGAACTCCACTCCAACGAGGAAGCGGTCGAAATCATCCTGGCTGCGATCGCCGCGGCCGGCTACAAGGCGAGAAAGGAGATCTCTCTGGCCCTGGATCCAGCTACGAGCGAAATGTTCGACTCCGGAAAGTATCGTTTCTTTAAATCAACACAGAAAACCAAATCCACCGGTCAGATGATCGACCTTTGGGAAAAATGGGCCGGACAGTACCCCATCGTTTTATTGGAAGATGGGCTTGCGGAGAACGATTGGGAAGGCTGGCGGGAGCTGACCCGCCGCCTGGGCCGAAAGATTGAATTGGTCGGCGATGACCTTTTCTGCACGAATCCCAACCTGATTCGAAAAGGCATCCAACAGAACGTCGCCAATTCCGTCCTCATCAAACTCAACCAAATCGGCACGTTGACGGAAACCCTCGATGCCATCGACACGGCTCGAAAGGCAAGTTATGGCGTGTTCGTTTCGCATCGTTCCGGAGAAACCGAAGACGCAACCATCGCGGATCTTACCGTTGCCATCAATGGTGGAAAAATCAAGACCGGCTCCGGATGCCGCACCGACCGCATCGCCAAGTACAATCAACTTCTACGTATTGAAGAATCTCTTGGACCCCGGGCCCGGTTTGCAGGAAAGAAGGCTTTTCTCAACGCCTCATGAGATATAGCTTTGGTAGCCACGATCCGCCGGCTTTTTGGCGGATCGTGGCCTCTTTCGCGGCTCATCACACAAACCCATGATCAATCAAAAAACGATTGATCATGGCTACCAAACCAATTTTATGTCCGCGCCCATTGGGCTCAAAAAGACTGCCGAAACGGGGCGGCAGAACACAAATCATAAGATTCAATCACCAGCTTGTCCGGGTTCATCTCCAGGATCGGAGGGCATCCACAGCCTTAAGTTACGGCCGACACGGCCTTGGATTTCAGTTCTTTGATCTTGTCGCGCAGTGATGCCGCCTTCTCAAACTCAAATCTCTTGGCGGCGTCTTTCATCTGTTTTTCCAGTTTCTCAATGACTTCTCCCAGCTTGTCAGGATCGGCGATCCACGGCTCATCAAACAGATCCGTCTCCACCTCCACATAATCCGCCTTCGCAATCGCAACCAGCGTCATGTCAATGGGCTTGACGATGGATTCGGGCGTGATGTGATTCTCCTCGTTATAGCGCATTTGCAGTGCCCGCCGCCGATTGGTTTCGCCAATGGCTCTTTCCATGGACACCGTCATCACATCGCCGTACAAAATGGTTTTTCCGTGAAGATGACGGGCCGCGCGTCCAATGGTTTGAATGAGCGAGCCCGCCGACCGCAAGAATCCCTCCTTATCCGCATCCAAAATCGCCACCAGTGACACTTCCGGTAAATCCAATCCTTCCCGAAGCAGATTGATGCCGATCAAGGCATCAAATTCGCCCTTACGTAAATCACGCAGGATCTTTATTCGGTCGAGCGTCTCAATATCGGAATGCAAATAGCGGCATCGGACGCCCGTTTCAGTAAGATACTCTGTCAAGTCCTCGGCCATGCGCTTCGTTAAAGTGGTGACCAGGACGCGCTCCTTCTTTTCAGCGCGCAGTTTAATCTCGTGCATCAGGTCATCGATCTGGCCTTTCACCGGCCGCACTTCCACCTCGGGATCGATCAACCCGGTAGGCCGAATCACCTGCTCAATGAACGCTCCGCCGGTCTTTGTCAACTCATAGGGACCGGGTGTGGCCGAAACGTAGATCACCTGATTGACCCGCGTTTCAAATTCCTCGAAGGTCAACGGTCTGTTATCGAGCGCCGAGGGAAGCCGGAAGCCATATTCAACAAGCGTGGTCTTCCGGGACCGATCCCCGTGATACATCCCGCGAAGCTGCGGCACGGTTTGGTGGCTTTCATCGATGAACATGAGGGAGTCCCGAGGAAGGTAATCCAGCAAGGTGGGCGGAGGCTCCCCCGGCTTGCGACTTGTAAAATGGCGGGAGTAATTTTCGATGCCGTGACAGTATCCAATCTGCTTCATCATCTCGACATCAAACAACGTCCGTTGGCGCAGTCGTTGAGCCTCGATGGACTTCCCTTGGTCTTCCAGCTTGGGAATCCAATCTTCCATTTCACCCAGAATTCTCTCGATGGCGATTTCCAAGGTGGGTCGCGGCATGACGAAATGGGTTCGGGGATAAATGGGCATGCGCTCAAACGTTTCTTTGAACGTCCCCGTCATCGTATCAACGCGCGTCAACTGTTCAATTTCATCCCCCCAAAGCTCAATGCGCAGCGCATCATCCGAGTAAGTCGTAAAAATCTCAATCACATCACCGCGGACTCGGAAGCTTCCACGCTTGAAGTCGTTGTCATTGCGCTCGTAGAGGATTTCAACCAGACGATGGATGATGTCGTTTCGAGGAATGCGCTGGCCTTTTTCAAGAAAGAACATCATGCCGTAATAGGCTTCGGGAGACCCCAAGCCGTAAATGCACGAAACGGATGCCACAATGATGCAGTCCCGCCGTTCAAACAACGATTTCGTGGCCGCCAGACGCAGCTTGTCGATTTCGTCGTTGATGGTGGCTTCTTTTTCAATGTAAGTATCGCTGGCAGCGATGTAGGCTTCCGGCTGGTAATAATCGTAATAAGAGACAAAATACTCCACGGCATTATCGGGAAAGAAGGTACGGAATTCGTGGAAGAGCTGGGCGGCCAGCGTTTTGTTGTGAGCCAGCACCAAGGTCGGGCGATTGACGGTCTCAATTACTTTGGCCATGGTGAAGGTCTTGCCCGATCCGGTGACCCCCAGCAGCACCTGATGTTTTTCTACGTCTTTTAATCCGCCAACGAGTTGTTCGATGGCGCGAGCCTGATCCCCGCGCGGTTGATAAGGAGTGACAAGTCGAAAATTCATGGACTTATTTTGTGCCCAGATGCAGGGCGGCAATGCCGCCGTTCAAGTTGTAGTATTGGACATCTCTAAATCCGACAGCTTCCATCTGCCGCTTCAATTCCTCCTGCGATGGAAAGGCCCCCACCGAATCAGGAAGGTAAGCATAGGGCCCCGGGACTCCGCTCAATCGATCACCGATGCGCGGAAGGATTCGCGTGAAATAAAAATGATAGAGCTGGCGGAACACCGGAGCCTGCGGCCTTGAGAACTCCAGAATGGCCGCGACCCCATCCTTTCGAAGAATTCGAAGCATTTCGCGAAGGCCGGCGTCGTAATCTTCAAAATTTCTAAAGCCGAATGCGATCGAGACGGCCTCAAACGAACCATCCCGCAGCGGCAATCGTAAGGCATCCGCCTCCGACAACAAACACGTGGGTAGTTGCTTATGAGCCAACTTCTGTTTCCCCACCACGAGCATGGGATGGCAAAAATCCATGCCGACCACCCGGCCCGCGGTAGCAGCTCGCAACGCCAGCGTCAAGTCTCCGGTTCCGCACGCCAGATCCACAACCGAGAAATCCCTCCGCCCCAATCGCTCCACGATCTTCTTGACCGTAAAACGCCGCCAGCGTTTGTCGATGTTGAATGAAAGCAGGTGATTCAGAAAGTCATAGCGCCGCGCGATGGCGCCGAACATGGCGCGCACTTGAGATGCGTTTCGGGCCGAATTTGCACGGGAAGAAATTGGCATAACCACCATCGTCCGCACGGGTCAAAGTTTACTTGATGTTCCAAAAAGTCTTTGATCGATTCGCCTCGGCCTGAATTTCATGGTAGGAGATTTTCACCAGCCTGAGATCAACGTCCTTAAAAACCCGCCCCTGGCCCACCGCCGTCGGCAGGACAAAAGCAATGTTTCCCGCCTCGGCTTTCTTGTCGTGCTGCATGTGTGTCCGGACCTTTTCAAACGGCACATCGGAAATTATCGGCAGACGCCCGAGGCTCGCGAAGGCCCGCGCCATTCGTTCAGCATCTCCCGTATTAATCACGCCCATCCTTTGGGCGACTCGAACCGCAATCAGGCTTCCCCACCCCACGGCCTCACCGTGCTTGAATCGGGTGTACCGTGTGGCCGCTTCCAAGCCATGACCCATCGTGTGCCCGAAGTTCAAGAGCTTCCGCACGCCGTGTTCAAATTCATCCTCGGCCACGATACGAGCCTTGATGGAAACGCATCGCTGCACCACTTCTTGAAGAGAGTTCACTCGACACGCCTGGAGCGCCTCACTGTGGGCTTCAATAAAATCAAACAAAGGACGATCCAAAATGGCGCCGTACTTGACGGCTTCATACAGCCCGGCCCGCAGTTCGCGCGGCGGAAGCGTTTTCAACAAATTCGGATCAATGACGACCAGACGGGGCTGATGAAACGCTCCAATCAAATTCTTTCCTGCGCCCAGATTGATCCCGGTTTTTCCGCCGATGGAACTGTCAATTTGCGACAGCAAGCTGGTCGGTATGTGCACCAGCGCGAGCCCTCGCAGGACGGTGGCCGCCACGAATCCGGCCAGGTCTCCGACCACACCTCCGCCCAAAGCCACCACCACGGAACGTCGGTCGGCGCCGGCCCGGACCACTTGTTCACACAGCCGTTCATACCATCTGATATTTTTGAAGCGCTCACCGTCGGGAACGATCAATGGAATCGCACCCGCCAGAGGGCCCTTCCGGTCCGCCATCGAGTGGCCGTAGAGCTTCCAAATCCTGGGATTGCTGATCAGAAACACCTTGCACTTGCCGTCCAGAATCGCCTCAAGCAGTTTTCCGCGGCGCGACACACCGCGACCGACTACGGCCACGTAACTACGCTCCTTCAATCGCACTCGAATCATGTCCATGGTATCGGCGGTGCGCGCAGTGTTCTCCGCCCGCAGGATACAGCGAGCACTTTCTGCGCAAGCTCAGGCATTTCAGCGCGCTCAAGCAAACTCGATACGCTATCACACCGCTTTGCGGGCAGGCAAATCAATTTCCGAACGTCAACAGAAACTTTTCACATGAGAAAAATTAATGCCCAAAAAAAATTCCGAGGAGTATCATTTATCACATATGAAATCCTGTGACGCGGAGAAAGTGGATTTCTTGATTGTGGGGAGCGGGGTTGCTGCCATGCGGTGCGCGCTGGCGCTTGGCAACGCCGGGAATGTGCTCATGATCACGAAGCAGTCCGCGCCGGCCCAGCCCTCCAAATATGCCAATGGAGTTCTAGCGGCCATTTCGAGCGACGAAGAAGAAATACGATTGCATTACGACGACACATTGTGTGCCGGCGAAGGTTTATGCAATCCTGAAGCTGTGAAGGTATTGTTACAGGAAGGACCCGGCCATATTGAGGAACTTTCCGCTTGGGGCGCCCAGTTCGAGCGCGACACTTTGAAGACCCTGGCGCCCAAAGAAGGCGCCAAGCCGCGATCATGCACCTATCGCGCCAAGGGACAATCCACCATCTTGGAGTTGCTTTCGGTTCTGAACCGCAAGATTGCTTCCATGCCCAATGTAAAAGTTCGAACGGATATGATGGCGGAAGACCTGATATTGAAGGGCGGTGCGGTGGCCGGCTTGCACTGCATTGACATGAAGACCGGCCAAACACATTCGTTTTGCGCCAAGGCGGTTTTCATTGGGACAGGGGGCATGGGTCAGCTCTATCCGGAGACTACCAACTCCCCACAATGCACCGGCGATGGATTAGCCGTGGCCTTCCGGGCGGGGGCAGAGCTGAGTGACATGGAGTTCATCCAATTTCATCCCACGGTACTGTGCCTCAAGAATGCGCCCCGTATTCTGTTGCCCGAATCACTGCGGGCGGAAGGGGCCTATCTCAGAAATGTCGATCTGCAGCGATTCATGCACCGCTATCACGACCAGGAAGAGCTGGCGCCGCGGGAGGTGCTCAGCCGGGCGATCATGACCGAGATGGCCAAAACCCAGAGCAATTACGTGTATCTGGATTGCACCCATCTGGACGCCGAAAAACTGCAACATCGCTTCCCCGGACTCTTTCAAACCTTTGCCGATTTCAACTTCGACATTTCTGAGAACATGATTCCCATCCACCCGGCGGCACACTATTGCATCGGAGGAATCAAGATCGATACTTCGGGGAGGGCTTCGCTCGGCGGGTTATTTGCCGCGGGTGAGGTAGCCTGCTCCGGACTGCACGGATCCAATCGCCTGCCCAGCAACTCCCTTCTGGAAAGTCTGGTGTTCGGGGCGCGCGCGGGCCAGGCGATGAAAGAAATGATGGTGGGGACCAGCGCACCCGTGCCGGTTCGACCAAATGGGCATCCCGAAAAGTGTTCGCTTCCCGCCAAGGCCAAAATGCAGGTGGAAGAAAAACTGGCCAAACTGAAGCGTCTAATGTGGGATCATGTGGGCATCATTCGCTCCGGCCAGCAACTCCGGCAGACGCTGCAATCTCTTCGCGATCTTTCCCAGCACATCCGTGGCCTTGAAGTATTCAAGCATGAACCGCAGTTGCGCAATCTGATTTCCGTGGCCGACATCGTGACGCAATCGGCCCTGGCTCGCGAAGAAAGCCGCGGCGCGCACTACCGCGAAGATTTTCCCTTGCGCAAAGATCCTCATTTTTTGAAGCACTCCGTCATCTCCAAGGATTCGGAAGTCGCTTTCTCCTGACGAGGCTCACCCAAGCCGAATGCTCTCCCGAATGAAGCTGCTCTCATCCAAGCTGGAACGGTGGAGTCCTCTCGCCGCTCCCGCCACCAACCCCGCAGGCTCCTCCGCCCTCTGGACGTTCCCCAGCGTCCTGCTGGCTTCCATGATGATTGCCTGGGCTGCCGAAGCCGCCCAGTTTCTTATGTCACAGGGCCTGGCACTGGCCATTTTGGCATGGCTCCAAACCCTGCCGGAATTTGCCGTGGAATTTGTCATCGCCTGGGAGCGCAAGGTGGATTTGATGACGGCCAATCTGACCGGCTCCTTGCGCCTGCTGGTGGGTCTGGGTTGGCCTCTCATTTATGCCACGGCAGCGTTCTTTCACCGCCGCAAGACACGACAACCCTTGCGCGAGATCGTCCTCGAAGACGAACACGCCGTGGAAGTGGTCGGTCTGGCCACCCCCATCGTTTATTTCTTTATCATCGCCATCAAAAGATCCCTGACAGTTTTCGATAGCGTCGTCCTGATGGTCATTTATTTCGCCTACCTCTTCGTTCTGCAACGGATCCCCCCACAAGCCGAAGAGAAGATTGAAGAATTGGAATTGATACCGCGCACCATCATGACGTCGAGGCGATGGATCCGAAACAGCTCCATCATCGGATTGTTCCTTGGGGGCGGAGCCATTCTCTATTTTGTGGCGGCTCCCTTCTTCCACAGCATGTTGGCCTTGGCCACCGCCATCGGCGTTTCCCAGTTTGTGTTTATTCAATGGGTGTCCCCATTTCTCTCGGAATTTCCCGAAAAGGTCTCGGCCCTCTACTGGGCCAAGAGCGTGAAAAACGCCCCCTTGGCCTTGATGAACATGGTCTCCTCGAACATCAATCAATGGACCATGCTGGCCGCCATGCTGCCGGTGGTTTACTCCATCCGCATGGGGGCGATTACCGCCATCCCTTTCGACAAACATCAGGAGCTGGAAATTGTCCTCACCATTGCGCAGTCGCTTCTGGGTTTAATTCTTCTAATCAACATGCGTTTCAGTTGCTTTGAAGCGGTGCTGCTCTTTGCGCTGTGGCTGATCCAATTTGTTTTTTCTACCGTCACCCCCAGCGAGTCCTATCTCTCAATTCATCTCATCGTCGCGGTTCTTTACTTTGTTTGGTCCGGAGTAGAAATAGGCCGCATGCTGTTCGGGAACCGGGATTTTGTAGCGTTCAAAACTTTTGCCCGGCTTTGCCGGCAGCAAATCTTCCCCAAATAATCCTTCACAGACAAAAAAAAGAGCCGGCCACGTGTTCACGTTACCGGCTCCAAAATCGGGTGTGACAAAGAACTCCTTAATAAGGATACGGCGCTATCGGGTGTCCCAGGGGATCCCGGTAATCTCGATTGGGACGATTCCTCTTTCGCTCACCGGAAGAGGTCGGTTGATTGTAGCGATCTGTAATCGAGGGTCTTCCGGCATCCGACGTCAATTCGCTTTCGTCGAAGATCAAATCGCGATCCAGCATCATATCGACTTCCGTGCCGCGATAAAGTTCCACTTCGTTCCCGCGAGTGGCCAGAATACCGATCAGTCCCGCCAAAGCTCCCGCGCCGGCGCCAATCGCCGTGCCCATTCCCGAATGGCCGCTCGAAATTCCCGCCAGTCCGCCTATACCCGCTCCCGCAGCACCGGTAGTCGCCACGGTGGCGGCGTCCCGGCCTTTGGATCCATTCGCTTCAATCTGCCCCTCTTTGGCGCTATCGGTGACCCGGGGATCGGCCTGCGACACCGTGGCGTTGAAATCGCGTGTCGCACCGTTCGGCAACGTCAAACTGTCGAACCGCACATACATCTTGGCCCTACCTTTGACGCGCCCCGACCTCTCCACTTCGGTGATCGTGCCGCGAACATAACTCCCGATCGGTATCACGACGCGATTGGCCACGGTGATGGGAAACATAGTTTGAAGATAGATGGGATCGTTCACCTTGGCGGTCTTCGTGCTCACGTAATTCATCATCTGCATAGGTACATGTGTGCCGCGAGGAACGATAACTTCATGGCGTTCTACCGGCGGCAGATCGGATTTAGCAGGCGGCTGAGACGCCGCCGGCGGCGGTACCTGGGGATTGGCGCCGGGAGGCTCGACAGGAGGATTTTGCGCCAGACAAACCGCTCCAGGCACGAGCAATAGACCCACTGCAAGCCACATAGCCCATTTCATAGGTCGCATAGGAATATCTCCTCCTTTTGTTTCGGCGGGGAAAACGAGCCGGACGACCGGTTACTACTACGACACAGCTCTGCTTGCAGGCGCGTCCTCAAGCCCTTCTAAGTCGTCTCTACCCGACCTTCACAGGCGCCCCAACTATTGCGCGTAGTGTACTCCCCTGCCAACGTGCTGGCAACATAGATTCGGGCCCTTCGAAATTGGTTGTTCAAGTGCAATTCAAAAGAGATGTTTTATGAAAAACAGTGATGGAGGAGTGTGCTCATCACACGGGCCAGTTGAAGTTTCCCCTCCGGAAACACGTCAAAGCTAGAACCGGGTCACGTGGCTTCATCGGAAGGGGGGGTGCGGTTCACGAAAGGCATTGAGCTTCCCGCTACGTAATTCATTTTCAAAATTGACTGAAGATGTGGGGTTCTGTACAATCACATCGCCGTTTGGGACCAATTGCTGATCGATCATTTTGCGGGGTTTGAGACGATCCATTGAAACACCTGCGTCCTCCTAAGAATTTATTCAGGCTACAGGGTGCTGTTGCCCTGCTTGTGGCCGCCTTGTTGATCGCTGCCTGCCAGGAAGGCGCCGCCAGGAAGAAGGCTGCCGCCCCGCCTGTTGCTGCAGTTCCCGCACCCGCGTTGCACACCCTTCCTGCGCCCTCTGAGTATCCTGCTGCCAGCAAGGCCGAAATCCCACAATTCGATCCCGTCAAAGAAACTATCGGTCATGCTGAAGATCTTTATCGACTGGGTGAGGACGATTTCCACCAGGGCCATCTGGACCGCGCCAAGAGATCTTTTGACCGCTCTGTGGAAGCCCTTTTGCATTCCCCGGTTCCCATTGAATCCGATGAGCGTCTCCAAAAGGAATTCGAGAGCCTGGTGGATCGCATCCATCAGTATGAACTGCTGGCTCTGAAACAGGGAGATGGATTCACCGACCAAAAATATACGGCTGCCCCTCTGGACGAAATTCTCTCGGTGGAGACGTTTCCTCCCAAGATTGATGAAAAACTCAGGGCGGCCGCCGAAAAAGAAGTGACGGAGGTGTCTCACGACCTCCCCATCGTGGTCAACGCCCAAGTCTTGAACTATCTGGATTACTTTACCCACGGCCGGGGCCGCGCCACCATGGAAAGCGGTCTGCGAAGAATCGGTATGTACCGCCCCATGATCGAACGCATTCTCAAACAAACCGGTGTCCCCGCGGATTTGATTTATCTGGCGCAGATTGAAAGCGGATACCAGCCCCTGGCCCTCTCCAATAAGAAGTGTCGTGGTCTGTGGCAATTTGCGGCTTGGCGTGGCGCCGAGTATGGATTGACGCAAAACTGGTGGGTGGACGAACGGCAGGATCCGGAAAAATCCACGCGCGCCGCGGCCCGCCATCTGAAAGATCTCCACGACCAGTTTCAAGACTGGTTGCTGGCCATGGCTGCTTATGATACCGGTCCCGGAAACATCCAACGCGCCATCGAGCGCACGGGCTATGCCGATTATTGGAAAATGCGGGAACGACATGTGCTCATCCAGGAAACTGAAAATTACATCCCCGCCATTCTCGCGACCATGATCATCGGCAAGAACCCCAAGCAATACGGATTTGATGTCGATCCCCTGCCCCCGATCGAGACGGAGCGCGTCACCATTTCCACACCGACCGATCTCCGCCTCATTGCGGAAACCATCGATGTTCCACTGGAGACCCTGGAATCGCTCAATCCGCAATTGCTGCGCATGACGACTCCGCCCAATCAGCCGGATTTTCAGATCAATCTTCCCAAGGGAACAAAAGAGAAGTTCCTGACGGAAATAGCCGCGATTCCCGAAGACAAACGCGTTCTGTGGCGCCAGCATAAGATCACGGAAGGAGAATCGCTCTCCACCATCGCTCGAAATTACCACACCACGGTGGCTGCCATTGAGCAAGTCAACAACCTGGAACGCGTATCGGTTTTGGAGGAAGGAACAAAAATTATAATCCCATCCACACCCTCGGCCAAGAAGACCCTGGTCAAACACCGCGTGGAGCGAGGCGAGACACTGGCTTCCATCGCCAACAAGTACGACGTGACGCCGACTGAAATTCGAAAGTGGAACCATCTCGGGGTGAAATCGGCAGCCCGTCGCGGCCAACGTCTGACAATTTACGTGGCCAGCACCCGGGCCGTCGGCGCTATCGCAGAACGGAACCCTCGATCCCTCCCACCGGCTCGTGCCCTGGTTGCAAGGAAATTGCGAAAGGGTCAAGCTCCCTCCTCGGTCGTTCACAATGTGAAGCGCGGTGAAACATTGGCCTCCATCGCCACGAGTTACAAGACCACGGTCAATTCCCTGATGCATCTCAACGGCATCTCCGACGCTCGCCAACTGCGCGCCGGAGAAAAGATTAGAATCCACGCAGAGCAGTGAAGCTGTCCTCAAGATTGCCTTTTCGCTTCCTCAATCAAACACAAAATAAGGTAGTTCTGTCGCCCGCCAAGGCGGGCTGTATCGTTCACGGGCTATCCCAACCCCACGCTCACGCGTGGGGCTATCCGCCTCGGCGAACCCCGATGAATCGGGGCTGCCCCTCTCCAGAGTGCTACTATCCAACTCGATCGCCGAGTTCCGTCCTCCACTCATTAATGAGAGATCCTCATACGTGGTACATTCAGAAAAACCTTCACAACTAAATCTCCGCAGGGGATGAAAGAATCGTAGCCTGAGGAGTAAGCCTCAGGTCTCTCAACCCCCGAGACCCAGTAGCTCCCGCAGGCAGAGGCATTGACCGACACGAATTTCCTTTGCCTCTCCGCCCTTTTTGTTCATAATGACGCTGCATTTCAACCTACCCCCACTAAACTCCAACCATGCTTTTCAAATCTCTGACTGCCGCTGTTTATGGTATCGACGCTCATCTGGTAGAAGTGGAAGTGGACATTTACGCCGGCAAAGGCGATTACATCACCGTGGGATTGCCCGACCTCGCCGTCAAGGAAAGCCGCGAACGGATTCGGTCGGCCATCAAAAACTGTGGACTGGATTTTCCATTTCAAAACATCACGGTAAATCTGGCGCCCGCTGACGTTCGCAAGGAAGGCTCGGCTTTTGATCTGCCCATTGCCATTGGAATTCTCGGAACGAATGGCATCTTGCAGCAGAAGAAAATCAATGAGTATCTCTTTCTGGGAGAACTGTCGCTCGACGGTGGTTTGCGCCCCATCAAAGGCGCTCTCTCCATCGCCGTGAAAGCGCGTGAATCCAAGATCAAATACTTGATCTTACCTCAGGAGAACGCCAAAGAAGCTGCTGTGGTGGAAGGAATTGATGTTTACGCCTTGAGGAACTTGCCGCAGGTACTCGACCTGGTGAACGCCACTTCAGAGTTCTCACCAACCCGCGTCGACAAGAACGCTTTGCTCACCGAGGCAGCGCAGTACCACGTCGATTTTCGAGATGTGAAAGGACAATTCTATGCCAAGCGCGCGCTCGAGGTCGCCACGGCCGGTGGGCACAACATCCTCATGATTGGTCCGCCGGGTTCCGGCAAAACCATGTTGGCCAAGCGCCTTCCCACCATTCTGCCGCCCATGAGTTTTGAAGAAGCCATCGAGACGACCAAGATTCACAGTGTCAGCGGGCTGCTGGCGCCATCGCACGGATTAGTGGGATCGCGGCCTTTTCGTTCTCCGCACCACACAATTTCGGACGCCGGGCTGATCGGCGGCGGGATCATCCCACGCCCAGGAGAGGTCTCGCTGGCGCACAACGGAGTTCTATTCTTGGATGAACTGCCGGAATTTCAAAGAAATGTGTTGGAGGTGATGCGCCAACCTCTGGAAGACGGACAAGTGACGATTTCTCGCGCCTCCATGTCCCTTACTTTCCCCGCCCGATTCATGTTGGCCGCCGCCATGAATCCCTGAGGTTGCGTGACCCTGATGCCATGATTTCAGAAGAAAAGGGAATATAGGCGAGCTCGATGGTAACGTCATCTTTCCCGATAACGACCTTTTCCGTAATGTTTTCAATGACTTTCCGCTTCTCTTCCTGTTGAAGCTCCGGCCAGCGGGAATAAAGGTCTTTTGCCTCGGCGAGATTCTGGTCGCTTGAAAGATGGCGGATCTTCAGGAAGTCGATTTCTCCCTGCAGGCGGGGAATTTCATCTTCCAATTGCTTCAGGCGGGCCTCCATGGGCTTGTGTTGCTTCCCGAAGCCTTCCATGGAGAGTTGGTCGTTCATGTATAGGTGGAAGACCCTGTCCATATCGGCGGTAAGGTGCTGCTGCTCCTTTTCGAGCGTGTCGAGGAGCTCCTGCTTTTCCTTGATGGTCTTGTCTGCCTGTTCGAGGTACTTCAGAATCTCGGTGGGCGAAAAGAAGAAGCTTTTCAGTTGCTCATGAAAGATGCCTTCGAGATCAGCCACCGGAATCTTATTGCGGCAGCGATCACAAACGTACTTGGGATTGTTTGAGGGCACACGCATTTTCGCTCCGCATACGCAAAACGCCAGGCCCGCAAAAAGGCGCACCCCTTTTCTCATGGGTTTCTTGCCGTTTTTGGTCTCCATCAATATCCGATTGCACTCGGCCCACACTTC
>JAQUPQ010000042.1 GCA_028716525.1 Terriglobia bacterium
ATTTTCGCGGGCGCTTCCAGAACTGTTGCGTGGTGAGTCCAAGCTTGATCCACGACAACACCACATCTTGAACAGGAGTGAGGCTTCTGCTAAAGTTCGAGGCGCATGTCCAACTTGATCTTCATCCAACTGCCCTGATGAAATCTTCCAAACGTCTTCTTTTATTTCCACCCGCTGCATTGGCGGTTCTTCTCTGCCCGTTCGCAGGGCTCTATGCCGGAGAGGAGACCGCAGCAACCAACCAACCCGTCGGGAGTTTGATTTCGAGTGACCCGGTTTCGGTGCAAGGCCGCACCCAATGGACCACTCCGACCGAAGAATTCGATGAACCTTCATTGCTGGTTTTTGGAGGCAATAAAATCAGCTTCCCGAAGGGAATTGCCATCCTTCAATTGGGAAACAAAGGTGGCGCCGTGGGTTTCTGCGGGCACACTTCGGTATCGATGATTCCGTCGAAAAACATGATGTTATACGGGCTGCAGGTGGGAACCGTGAGTTTGGACGTCACCGCGCCGACGTTGGACCGCATCATGACCGCGGAGTTTGTTGTCGACTGGAAACCACAGGGAGGAAAAAAGCAGGGTGTCGTCAGTTCCGATGACCGGGGTGCCTTGTGCGCTCAGGATATTGCGGGGACCTTGCGCATTCAGGACCAACTCTCGGGAGCATCGCTCGATTTACAGCCAGGACTTTCGGTGCGGTTTGCTCCGGGAAAAATGAATGAGGCCAATCTTCTGAAAGATTTTGACTGCGGGTGTTCCGGGCCGCAAGCATCGCCTTCGAGCAGCTCCATAACGCCGGCGCCGGAAAGCTTCGATTCGACGACCATCAAGAATCCACCCACCAGCCCTTCGGGAGCCGCCCGCCCGCCTGTTCATCCGGTTGTGCCGCCCGCGATTCCCCCGCCAAGAACAGTGCCCATTTCAAGTCCGGCCAGAGTGAGTTCGGCAATGCCCCAATTGGAAATGGCCTCTGTTCAATCCCCCATGCCGGCCAAAAACATTTCAGCCGAGCCCCGCCCGGTGGCTTCGGCCACCCTGGCGGTCTCGGCCGATGATATGCAAAAGGCTTCCGCAAAGAAATCATTCGGCGAAAAATTCAAAGGCTTCTTTCGCCGACTCTTCTCGAGAAAATGAAGGCCCCGGCCCTTCTCCCCTATTTTCCAAAATCCACTTTAGGAACTTCCTTGGCGGCCTCGTTGGCCTTGAAGTAATCGTTGTTATAAGAGAATCCCGAAAGTGACGCAAAAATATTGTGGGGAAACAGCTGGAGATATGTGTTGTAATCCTGGACCGATTCGTTATACCTCCGTCGTTCCTGGGCGATGCGGTTCTCGGTGCCTTCCAGCTGCGCCTGCAGATTGAGAAACTGCTGATCGGCCTTCAAATTGGGATAATTCTCGACAACCACCAGCAGCCGGCTCAAGGCCCCGTCCAATTGATTGTTGGCCGCAATCGCCTGCTGAGGACTTCGCGCCCCACCCAATGCCGCGCGGGCCGCGGCGATATCATCAAACACTTTCTGTTCGTGAGCGGCATATCCCTTGACGGTGGCGACCAGATTGGGAATCAGATCCGCGCGTCGCTGCATGACATTCTCGACTTGGGACCATTTCTGCTTCACATCCTCCCTCTTTTGCACCAACGTGTTTCTAACCGAGATGAATTGGCCCACTCCCCACAACACCACCAACACAATAACGGCCAAAAGAACAAGCAATACCTTCTTTGCCATGAGTTTCCTCCCTGCTTCCAGTTCGCGGCGTCGGCGCCGCGATCCTGACTCTATACCGGCCCTCCGGTCATCATTTTGCCCGCTTCGTCCGCCCTGTGCCTGTTTGCGCGGGGTTCACATCACAGGGCGTCAATACGCTCAATCACCTTATGAACGGCATCAAAATATTTTTCAAACAGCGTGTCTAAATCTTCCCGGCGTAATTTCTTTTCTCCGCGGCGAACCGTCAGCACCTCCAGGAAGGCCGCGGGGTCGAAATGAAATTCTTGACCGGCGGCTTTGAAAATTTCCGCCTTGATGAGGGCGGCAGACTTACCGCACAAACGCAATGCATGCCGGAACAGAACCGCAAAAGAAGACAGAGATTGCGCCAGCAACGTGGTGGCTTCACGCACATCGCCCGCCACCAAAACGTAACGACTGCGGAGGCTCAACAGCTTGCCTCGAAGTTCGTGCTCGACTTCCCACCGCAGGTGCGTGGGGTCAATTCTCAAATCGGCCAGCACATCCCGGCCGAAGAGGATGCGGTGAGCGTCCTGCATGTCGGAAAACTCAATCGGAAACACGTCGGCAGAAGAACGGATTTCTTCTTCGGTAAAAAACAAGGGAGGGGGATTGGACGTCTTGTTCCACCAGCGTGCGATCTGATCGGCGCGACCCAGCTTGTGATAACGGGAATTCTTGACCACGACCAGAACGTTCAAATCCGAATGGTCGGAATGATACTCGTTGGACGCGGCCGAACCGTATAAAATGACCGACTCCAATTCCTCGCCAAAGGCCGTCTTCAATCCCTCCACCAGTTTATCCAACTTTTCCTCTTTCGTACTCATCGTCTCGGCTCCCATTCAAATCTTGGGCATAAATTCAACCCGCACGCCTTCCTTACCAACCGCCTCCCGCTCCCCCGCCGCCACTCATACCGCCTCCAAAACCTCCAAAACCGCCGCCGCCGCCGGAAAAGCCTCCCCCGCCCCAGGAACTGCCGCCCCGACCCCCGGAGTTGAGGAAAAGCAGAAGCCACCAAGGGAATGAGGATCCCGCGCGAACGGCCGGCCGTCCCGTGGCCGCTCGAGCCGCGCCGCGGAGGACGCTAAAGAAAATGAACACCAAAACAACAATGAAGAAACCGGGGATGCGGGGCCTGGAATAAGGGCGGCTTGCCGGTGCCGGTGTTTGAAATGTTCCACCCGCCGCCGAGGCCAACATCTGGGCGCCGGTCAGCAATCCTCCATCAAAATCCCCCTGGCGGAAGTGATCCCGAATAGTCGAGTAAATCTCATTGGCGATCGCGTCCGGGACTTTGTCTTCCAGGCCATAGCCGGCTTCAATGCGAATCTTTTTCTCATTCTTCGCAACCAGGAGCAACAATCCGTTGTCTTTTCCTTTTTTTCCAATTCCCCACTGAGCGAACAGATCCGTGGCATAGTCCTCTTCCGATCGATCGCCGATGGAAGGAACGGTGACCACCGAAAGCTCCGCAATTCCCTGTTGATTGAGACCGCTGGCGATCTGCTCAATACGCTCCCGGGTGGCGGCAGACATCATGCCGGCGAAATCGTTGACATAACCGGTAGGTGAATATGGAATCTTCTCCCCGGCACTCAAAACCGGGAGCATAAGGAAAACGGCAAGGATTCCTGCATGCCAAAATTTGAGCTTATATTTCTTCATGTTCATGTGGTGGCAAAAACGATTGCCTCAAGGATGGCCTCCCTGGCCTTCCTTCGTACCACAAAGTACGCATTCCGTCAAAAAGGGTTTCTTGGGGGTAGTGACTCATTTTGAATGGGGTGGCGCACACATGCGCTCCAGGCATGTGTGCGGAGTTCCCCTGTTGATGTACGCACACATCGTCCGCCACGGCGGCCGATGTATGCGCCACCCAGAGGTGAAAAAGGATTCAAAATGAGCCACTACCTTCCTGGGCCGTGACGATCCCGGCTCCATCGCATTCCGCGGCAGATAATTTATGGCTCTCTCAAATTGTGTTAAGATGCCCCAGCCTTTTTAGCCTTCATCCATCCGCTTGGAGCACTCCATTGAAAACGGGCATCATCGGTTTCTCCCAGGTCGGCAAAACAACGTTATTTAATATCCTGACCAACGCGAAAGTCGACACGAAGTTCTCAGGGGGACGCGCCGAAGCGCACCTGGGAATCACCACGGTTCCGGATGTCCGATTGGATGCCTTGGCACGCCAATACAATCCCAAGAAGACAATCCATGCCACCGTGGAGTATGTCGACGTCGCGGGTCTCGTAAAAGGAGAGAAGAAAGATCGTGAGCCCTCGTTTCTCGGCGACCTCCGAAATGTCGAAGCCCTGCTGCACGTGATTCGGGCTTTTGAGGACCCCTCCTCGCCCCATCCCGAAGGTTCCATCAACCCACGGCGCGACATCGAAAATTTGGAGTTGGAGCTGGTACTCACTGACCTGGCCATTGTGGAAAAGCGCTTGGAACGCTTGGAGAAGGATCTCAAGAAGGTGAAGAACCCGGAGTGGGAACGCGAACTGGAGTTGCAGCGTCTTTGCAAGACGGCGTTGGATAACGGCCGGCCGGTTCGTTCGCTGGAATTCAAAGAGGAAGACAAGAAGCGCCTGCGGGGATTCATGTATCTCTCCGCCAAGCCCATTTTGCATTGCATCAATCTGGGTGATACCGACAGTCATCACCTCGAAGAGGTCGGGGATCGATTCAACCTCGCCGAGTCTGAAGCTCAGCCTCATGTCGCCATCACCGCCGTCTGCGGAAAGATCGAGTCGGAGTTGCTGGAATTGCCGGTTGAAGATCAAGCCGCTTTCCTCGCCGACTACGGACTGAAGCAATCGGGCTTGGAACGGATTATTCGGGCGACCTATCGTCTGCTCGATGTGATTTCCTTTTTTACGGTAGGTGAGGATGAGTGCCGCGCTTGGACAGTACCCCGGCGGGCAACGGCCTGGGAGGCTGCCGGAGCTATCCACACGGACATCCAGAAGAATTTCATCCGAGCCGAGGTGGTCAGCTATGAGGACCTGATCGCTTGCGGAAGTTTGACGGTAGCTCGTGACAAGGGTGTTTTGAGGTTGGAAGGCAAAGAGCACATCATCAACGACGGCGATATCGTGCATTTCCGGCACAGCGGATAGTCGGTGGCGCGCACACGAAAAACATCATGAAATTTTACTCTTTCATTTTTGTCTACGGTCTGGTGGCAGCGGCGGCCAATGTGTTTGGGGGATTGATCATTGTTCAGCGCGATTGGCGCCGCGATTACCTGAAATACTTTGTCGCTTTGGGCGCAGGCTACATGCTGGCTGTGGCCACATTGGAGATGATTCCGGAAAGCATGTCGCGGCTTCGTATGGCTCCCGTTCTCATCCTGGCGGGTTATCTGCTGGTTCATTTTTTTGAACACACCCTCACACCGCACTTTCATTTCGGCGAAGAAACGCATCCGCACGAGGTGAGAAGCCATACGGTGGGATATTCTTCACTCCTGGGTTTGATCATTCATACTTTTTTCGATGGAGTGTCGATTGCTTCGGGATTTCTTATTTCACATCCACTGGGTCTGCTGATTTTCATCGCGGTGCTTCTTCACAAACTTCCGGAAGGATTTACCGTGGCCTCGGTGATGATGGCGGCAGGCCGAAGCCGGCGCATGGCCCTGTGGGCCGCAGTTTCGTTGGGCGTTTCGACCATGCTGGGCATTCTCTCCATGTCCCTCAATAAATCCCTGGTCCATTTCGGACTACCCCTCACGGCCGGAGTGGCGTTGTATGTCGCCGCCTCGGACCTCATGCCTGAAGTAAACAAAGAACCGGGATTCAAAGTCGCTGCCGTCGTATTTGCAGGAGTCGTGTTTTTTTCGTTGACCAAGCTGCTGCTGCAAGGCTCAATTTAGAACCCCTCACCGATTTCTTGTCATCGCACCTCAAAATCCACAGAGACGACTCTCTCGTTGATGCGATGGGACTCTTCGACCACTTGTTGATGAGCGGGGTGAGGCGTATAGGCGTCGAGTGCGGCCCGATCCCCGAAGGTGAATATCAAGGCCACGTCGAAAGATCGTTCTTTGTGCATGACGTCTTCACCGACCTCGGCGGCCTGGATTCCCGGAATCTGGCGGGGCAAGGCCCGGAGCATTCGGACAAAGTCCTGGCGCCGCGGGGCAGGCGTTTCCGATTTGTATTTGAATAAGACGATATGCCGAATCATGGTGCTACCCTCCACAGGCTCAAAAGAGTGAGCAGACGTAACGCCGCAAAAAATGCGGACGTCAGCCATTATCTTGAATCCGGTGAGACCTCGGCAAGCGGAACCTTGGAGTCGGGAAAAGACCGGCAGGGCGTCACACCGGCGATGGATCGGGGAAAAGGGGCGCCTGAGCTCAGAGGGAGCAACGAGAAAGCCCTTGGTGCCGCCGGGAGGCCTCCGTGGTTCTTGCAGGCGTATGGTATAATCTGGGCCGTTTAAGCATACATGGGCGTCAACACTTGTCGGAAGGCAGGCTGAGGAATCTTGAGCGACGAGTTAATTCAAATTAGTGAGGGTGTGCTGGTTCAACCGCGCCAGTACTGGGACCAAGCCGATACCCTGCAAGCTATCCTAAACAATATCTCAGACGGGGTCATGACCTACGACTCCGACTTTAAGATCACCAGTTTCAATCAAGCCGCCGAGGAGATCACCGGTTATACCTCCGCCGAGGCCGTGGGCCGTTCCTGCAAAGAGATTTTCCGGTGCAGTTCCTGCGACACGAGCTGCGGTCTCTACACCACCATGCACACTCGCGTCCCTGAAAGGGACTGCGAAGTGCGCTTGGAGCGGAAGAACGGGGACGTCCGTATCGCCCGCATCAGCACAGCCATTCTCAAGGACAGTTCGGGCCAGGTCACCGGGACGGTCGTGACCTTTCGCGACATCAGTGAACTGATGTCGATGAAGAAGGAATTGTACGGACGCTACCAATTCCACAGCATCATCGGCAAGAGCCACAAGATGCAGGAGATTTTTGCGCTCATCGAGGATGTGGGGGAATCCGACGCCACCGTTTTGGTGCTGGGCGAAAGCGGAACCGGCAAGGAACTGATCGCCCGGGCCATCCACCATCAAAGCCGTCGATCCCAATTCCCTTTTGTGAAGGTCAACTGCTCTGCTTTGGCCGAAACGCTTCTGGAGAGCGAACTTTTCGGGCATGTCAAAGGCGCCTTCACCGGCGCGTATCGCGACAAGATCGGACGGTTTGAGCTGGCCCAGCAGGGCTCCATTTTCCTGGACGAAATCGGCGACATTTCACCCAATATCCAACTCAAGCTCTTGCGCGTGTTGCAGGAACGGGAAGTGGAGCGGGTGGGTGATTCCAAAGTCATCAACGTGGATGTCCGGATCATCGCCGCGACCAACCGGAACCTGCGGCAATTAGTGGATGAGGGTAAATTCCGCGAAGACCTCTTCTACCGCTTAAATGTCATCCCTCTTTCCATCCCGCCCTTGAAGGATCGCAAAGAAGACATTCCCTTGCTGTTGGATCATTTCATTTCGCAATTCAACGAGCAGACGGAAAAGAACATCGCCGGCATTACAAAGGAAGCCTTAAACATCCTGATGGACTACCACTGGCCGGGAAATATCCGTCAGTTGGAAAATGCTATCGAACACGCTTTTGTGAAATCGCATGGAAAATCGCTGGAACCGGCTTCTCTCCCTGTAGAGATTTTGACTACCTCGAAACACTATCAGGCGTTTCAACCGGAGGCCAAAGACGAACGTGAAACGATAATTGCATCTTTGCAACAGGCCGGCTGGAATAAGGCCAAAGCCAGCCGCGAACTCGGAATTGACCGCGTTACACTCTGGCGTAAAATGAAGAAATATAATATCTCTGCACCCTAATTCCCCTGCTGAATCTGCAACGAGACCTCCGCAACAAATTCGTTGCATGCAACAAATAAAGCGCAAAAGCCCACATTCCGCAGCCCCTCTTTTCTCTTCAGCCCACTGTAACTAAAAGAGTTCCAGACTCCTGAAATTAGTTCCAAAACTCCCTTCGTTTGGATAACCAATTGCGCTCTATCTCCTTGGACATGTAGGGCGAAGCATCCATAACCTCTGGAAATCGAACTGGCCCGGAAAGGCACCATAATGGCAAGTATGGTTGCGAACAACCCGTACATAAAGATCGGAACACTCGCTCGGAACGCGCAAGTCTCCTTAAGAACGCTCCGTTATTATGAAGAAATTGGCCTCATATCACCTGCATCGCACAGCCAGGGCGGGCACCGCCTGTATACCAGCGAAGACATGAAAAGGCTGGAAGTCATCAATTACTTGAAATCTCTTCCCCTCTCATTGGAAGAGATTCGTGAGATTTTTACCATCAAGAAGACTGCCTCCGCCCGCGACAAGAAAGAGCAAGTAGCTCTCTTAATCAAAGCCCTGTACGGAAAGCTGAATGCCGTGAATACACGTCTGCGGGAACTCACGGAAGTGAAGGATGAATTATCGGCCATGGTGGAGATCCTGAAAGACTGTGCGCGATGTGAGGGCAAGCCGTTTTTGAAAAGTGAGACCTGTGGTGATTGCCGCGCCGTCGACCGGCGCGATCACGTTCCGTTGATCATGTCGGTTTTTCTGGAGAAAGGGGTTTAATCGATGTTGAAGAAGATTTCCGGAGCGGAGGCGGCAGTGTTGGATCCTGTGGCCCCCAAGACTCCGGCAACCGGGTTGTCGATCAAGAAGGTTTTGTTTCCGACGGACTTCTCCAATTACGCCAATTATGCGTTGAAATACGCCATTGCCATGGCCACTCATTTCAACGCCACCTTGTATGTCCTCCACGTGAATGTGTTGCTGGCCCAAAACTATCCGCCGGAAGTTTACCAAGGCATGGACGCGGACTATATCGCCTATTTGAAGCGTTGTGCCAGGGACAGTCTCCAGAAAGTGGTCCCGCCAGAAATTAAGAAGCAACTGCACGTTGAAGAAATCCTCGAAAAGGGCGTGCCCTATCAGGAAATCGTGCGCAAGGCCCAGGAGTTGGGAGTGGATGTGATTGTGATGTCCACTCGGGGGCGGACGGGATTGGACCATACCCTGACCGGCTCGACCACGGAGCGGGTGGTTTCTTTGGCACCCTGTCCGGTTTTTTCAATCAAGTATCCGGAGTTTGAATTCTCTCGAAGCAAATCGGCTGAATAGCGACTGAACGTTCGCCCGCAGTTAAAAAAGTATTTGCTGATGTGAAAAAAGGGACAATCCGAATGGGGAGTCCATGCCCGGTTCCACGAAATGACCGGGCCGGACACGCGCGGCGGAAACGGGAGGGCAGATTATGAATATCGGATTCTTAAAAGAGCCGGTGCACAAAGAGCATCGAACCGCACTCATCCCTTCAAACGTGCGGGCGCTTGTGGAAGAGGGACACTCCGTTTACTTCGAGCAGGGGGCCGGTGAAGGAAGTCATTTTAAAGATGAGGAGTACTTGAACGCCGGAGCCCGCATTGCCTTCTCCCATGAGGAGGTTCTGACGCGATCCGAGCTGCTGCTCAAAGTGTCGGCGCCCAACGAGGATGAGCTTCAAGTCATACGCCGCGACAAAACCATCATGGCCTTTTTCCACCTGGCGGTGGCGGAAAAACCGCTCTTTGAACAACTGCTCGAGAAGGAGATTACTTCCATCGGGTATGAGGTCATTGAGACCTTGGATGGCCGCTTACCGGTCCTTCTACCCATCAGCGAAATTGCAGGACAGATGTCGGTATTCATCGCCGCCCATTTGCTGGAATCGAACAACCAGGGCCGCGGAATCCTGCTGGGAGGCGCGCCGGGAATTCCTCCGGCTTCGGTGGTCGTGCTGGGGGCCGGGGTCGTGGGAACGTGGGCCGCGGAAACCGCGGCGGCTAACGGAGCCCATGTGATGGTGTTGGATTCGGATGTCTCCAAGCTGCGGGCCCTCATGGCCCGGGACGGAAATCAGTTGGTCACGGCCGTCGCCGACAGTCACAACATCGAGCGCGCGGTGCGTCATGCCGATGTGCTCATCGGCGCGGTTTCGATCCACGGCGGCAAGACGCCTCACCTGGTGACGCAGAAGATGGTGGGCACGATGAAACCCGGCAGCGTCATCATCGATGTGTCCATCGATCAGGGCGGAAGCGTTGAAACCAGCCGGCCTACAACACTCAGTCAGCCGACGTTTACTTACAACGACGTGATCCATTACTGCTGCCCCAATCTCACCGCCAACATCGCACGTACCGCCTCGATTGCGTTATCGAACGCCAGCCTTCCTTATGTCCGCGCCATCGCGGAAGGAGGCACGGAAGAAGCGCTTCGAAAACACCTGGACCTGGCGCGCGGGGTATTCACCTATCGCGGCACATGCACGCGGGAACAAATTGCGGAGATCTTCGGGGCGAAATTCGAACCGCTGGATACGCTCACGCATTCGTTTATTTGGTCTTAGGCCCGGAGGGTTGGCCCGCGGGCCAACCGTCCCCAGCAACAGGTGAAACGGAAAAACAATGAACTGGATCTCGGATTACAAGCAGAAGCTCATGCACGCCGACCAGGCCTTGGACGTCGTCACATCAAAGGATCGCGTTTACATCCATCCCGGTTGTGCGGAGCCTGAAATCCTCGTGGAGGCGTTGATCTCGCGAGCTCCGAACCTTCGCGATGTAGAGATCGTTCATCTACTGACTCTGGGAAATGCCGATTACATCAAACCCGAAATGGAAGGACACTTTCGTCACAATGCCATGTTTGTGGGCGGCAATGTCCGCCAGGCCGTCAATGAAGGGCGGGCGGACTATACCCCCATCTTTTTGGGCGAAATTGAAGCTCTATTTACGACCGGCGCCCTTCCCATCGACGTGGCCCTGATTCAGGTTTCCCCTCCCGACGAACATGGCTTCTGCAGCTTCGGTGTGGGCGTCGATACGACCTTAACGGCCTGCCAAGTCGCTCGAACCGTCATCGCGCACGTGAACGATCAAATGCCCCGCACGCTGGGCGATGCGTTCATCCATGTCCGCAAAATCGACCGCATCGTGGAAGACTCGCGACCGGTGCTGGAAATCAAGCCTGTCGAAATCAGCGAACTGCACAGTCGCATCGGCAAACATGTGGCCGATTTGATTGAAGACGGCTCCACACTGCAACTGGGAATCGGCGGAATCCCCGATGCCGCACTCTCCTTCATGCACTCCAAGAAGCATTTGGGGATCCACAGCGAGATGTTTTCGGACAGCGTCGTCGGGCTGGTGGAGGCCGGGGTGATCAATAACGAAAAGAAAACCCTGCATCCCGGAAAAATAACGGCCGGTTTTATGCTGGGCACGCGGAAGCTGTTTTCCTTCGTGGATAACAATCCACTCATTGAGTTGCACCCGACTCGGTACATCAACGATCCCTTCATCATTTCGCAGAACGACCGCATGGTGGCCATCAATTCCGCAATTCAAGTGGATTTGACGGGTCAGGTGTGCGCCGATTCCTTGGGCCATTCCATTTACAGCGGTATCGGGGGACAGGTGGACTTTCTTCGCGGGGCGGCACGATCCAAAGGAGGCAAGCCGATCATCGCCCTCCCAGCGACGGCTAAAGATGGATCCGTCTCGCGAATAGTCCCCCGGCTCGATCCCGGCGCGGGCGTAGTGACCTCCCGCGGCGACGTGCATTACGTGGTCACCGAATTCGGCGTGGCCTATTTGCACGGCAAGAACATCCGACAGCGCTGCCAGGCCTTGATCGAGATTGCCCATCCCAAGTTTCGAAATGAGCTGAGCGAATTTGCGGTTTGTCAGAAGTGGTTGCCTCAATGCGTCCCGGTTCCGGCTGAAGTGGCCTGAAGCAGTTGGGTTTTGTTGGACTCTGTTTTTGAAATTTCAATTTGAGGAAATCTATCGATGCCAACTCCACGAGGGAAAGTCGAAATTGCCCAGGACCAATGCAAAGGATGCGCTGTTTGCGTGGATGCCTGTCCGCCCAAAGTCCTGAAACTCACCACGGTCTTGAATGTCCAGGGCTATCACCCGGTTCAGTACCTGGGCGATGGATGCACCGGATGCGGGATTTGTTTCTATGCGTGTCCGGAGCCGGGGGCCATCACGGTTTACAAATGGCAGGATGAAGAATCGAAGAAACAAAAAGCGGCCTGAGTTTGATACTTCCAGCTGAAAGGAGGGGCCTCGCCGGCCCTGGAGCTTAAACACGGAAACCTCTCTATGACAAAAGAATTGATCAAAGGAAACGAAGCCATTGTCAAAGGCGCGATTCTGGCGGGGTGCCGCGCTTATTTTGGTTACCCCATCACTCCCGCCAGCGAAATCGCGGAAGCGGCCGCTTATTACTTCCCCCTGGTGGGAGGAACTTTCTTGCAGGCAGAAAGTGAAGTGGCCTCCATCAACATGATTTACGGCGCTTCTTCCGCCGGCATGCGATGCATGTCGGCCTCTTCGGGACCCGGCATGAGTCTGATGCAGGAAGGAATTTCCTACCTGGCCGGTTCTGAATTGCCGTGCGTCATTGCCGATATCATGCGCGGCGGGCCGGGCCTGGGAAATATCGGTCCGGAACAGGGCGATTACAACCAGATGGTCAAGGGCGGAGGCCACGGCAATTATCACAACATCGTATTGGCGCCCAATTCCGCGCAGGAGATGTGTGATCTCACGATGCTGGCCTTCGATTTGGCCGATCAATACCGCAATCCCGCCATCGTTCTGGCCGACGGGTATATCGGCCAAATGATGGAGCCGGTCGAATTTCCAGAGGAAGGCCGGGTCGGCCCCATTAAGAACTGGGCCGTTCATGGTGATGCCGCCACACGAAAGAATGTGCTGACCTCCATTTATCTTTCACACGAAGCCCTGGAGCAGCACGAACTCAAGCTCGCTGAAAAATACCGCAAAATCCAGGAAAACGAAGTACGTTTTGAAGCCTACAAGATCGACGACGCGGAAATCATCCTGGTGGGTTATGGCATTGTGTCGAGAGTTTTGAAATCCGCCGCCGACCGGGCGCGCGAGTACGGCATCCGGGCCGGGGTGTTCCGCCCCATTACGCTGTATCCGTTCCCCACCGAAGCTCTTGCGGATTTGTCGCTGACCACGGAACGGTTTTTGACGGTGGAACTGAGCGACGGCCAACTGGTGGACGATGTTCGCCTGGCGATCTCTCGCCGTCATCCTTGTGATTTTTACGGACGGCGAGGCGGCTGCGTCCCGACCACCGAAGAAGTGTTCAACGTGCTGCGCCATACTCTGACTCATCCCGCCGAGTGCAATGACGCCATGGCGCTGCCCATGGGAATGCATGCCGTTTGAAAACTAAATTTTGAAGAACCGGAGCTCTGAATCATGTTCAATGTAATTCAGCAAAAACCGGAAACATTCTACGACCTGTTCGAGCGCAAGGACGGTGATCCGCATGTCACGCATTATTGCCCCGGCTGCGGACATGGCGTCGCCCACAAGATGATCGCGGAGTGTTTGGAAGATTTGGGTATTCAAGACCGCACCATCCTGGTGAGCCCGGTGGGATGTTCCGTGTTTGCTTATTATTATTTCGACGTCGGCAACGTGCAGGCGCCTCACGGACGCGCTCCTGCCGTTGCGACCGGCATCAAGCGCTCCCGCCCCGAAGCCATCGTGTTGAGTTATCAGGGGGACGGGGACCTCGCCGCCATCGGGGGCAACGAAATTCTTCACGCCGCCAACCGCGGTGAAAACATCACCGTGTTTTTCATCAACAACGCCATTTATGGGATGACCGGGGGCCAGATGGCGCCGACTTCCCTAATAGGTCAGAAGACCACCACGTCGCCATTCGGCCGCAGCCTGAAAAACGAAGGCTATCCCATGCGCGTCTGTGAACTGCTCGC
This sequence comes from Terriglobia bacterium, assembly GCA_028716525.1. Classification (GTDB taxonomy): domain Bacteria; phylum Acidobacteriota; class Terriglobia; order JAIQFV01; family JAIQFV01; genus JAQUPQ01. Next base: position 13,607 of record JAQUPQ010000042.1, read on the forward strand.
GGCGCTGGAAGCACCGGTGTACCTCGAACGGACCGCCATTTTCGACAACAAGAACAACATGCGAACGCGAAAAGCCATTCGCAAGGCCATTCAGAACCAGATCGATGGCCTGGGATTTTCGCTGGTGGAAATTCTCTCGCCGTGTCCCACCATTTGGAAAATGACGCCGCAAGAATCCCGGCAATGGGTTCGCGATCAAATGATGCCCTATTTCAAGCTGGGAATCTTCCGCGACAAGACCACTACTCAAACCCCGTCCGCAGTCGCCGCTTCCGAAACACCCGCAGGATTGGAGGCGGGTTCCGCCCAGGCCGCATCACCCCAGGGCGCTTCGAAAAACGAGCCCAGCTCCCCGCCTCCAACCAACTCTTTGGAGGAGCTAAAGCCGCGAACCGATGTTTCTCTCGATGAAGTGCCCGCCATTCTTGGAATCCGGGCCACCGAACGTCCGGGCGAAACTCACGGTCAGGCCGTTTACGGCGGCAACTACAATGAACGATCCAAATTTTATGAGGCGGCTTCCGCAACGCCTCAGGGATCGGGGGAAGAATTCTTCCCGCGTGATGTGCCGGAACAGTACCGGGATCCTCAGATCAAGATTGCCGGATTTGGAGGCCAGGGAGTTCTGCTTCTGGGTGAAGCCTTGGCTGAAAGTGGAATGCTCAGCGGTTATCGGGTTTCGTGGCTTCCTTCCTATGGACCGGAAATGCGGGGGGGCACAGCTCATTGCCACGTCCGTCTCTCCCAAAACGAGATTGGATCACCGCTCGTGTCTCGACCCACCATTCTCTTGTCTCTGAATAAACCTTCCCTGGAGAAGTTCCTTCCGGAAGCGGTACCGGGAGCACTGGTCATTTACAACTCTTCATTGATTGACCAACCTCCGTCGAGAACTGATATTGAAGCCCTTCCACTTTCAGCCACTGAAATTGCAGAAAAGATCGGCTCCCCCAAGATCACCAACATGGTGGTGGTGGGGGCGCTGATTGCCAAGACCCGTTTGCTCACCAAAGAAAGTGTGTTCGCCGCCATCGAGGCCCTGGTGAAGAACCCCAAGCTGGTGGAGATGAACCGGCGCGCGGTGGAAGCGGGAATGCAGGCGGTGATGGAAAAAGAAGAGGCGGTTAAAGTTTAGTGGCGCGTTGTTATTGGAACTTCGGATCTCAAATCTTACATAGAGGAGCTTGAACAACCCATGGCATTAATGATTACGAACGATTGTATTTCCTGCGGCGCCTGCGAGCCGCCGTGTCCCAATCAGGCGATTTCGCAAGACGGCCTTTACGTCATCAATTCCGATCGCTGCACCGAATGCAAAGGTTTCTTTGACGAACCGCAGTGCATTCCGCTGTGTCCGGTGGAATGCATTGTTCCCGATCCCAATCATCAGGAAACGCCGGAACAGCTGCTCGCCAAGAAAGAACGATTGCATACCGGGGAAGCGGTTCAATAGGTCGGGCGCGCGGCCGAGGAGACCCCGCGGATCACCTCATCAAATTCGTGAAATCGGGGCGGGAGGAAGCTTGCGGGGAGGTTTCCATGCGCTTCTTCCGCCCCGTCATCTCCCCGCCCCGCACCGTCCAAAGATCCTTCGGGAGGACGCCTTCATGAATTCCAAAATGGAACTGGGTAAGGTGCAAGTTTATTTTCGAGGCAATTTCGTTCCGTTGGAAGACGCCAACGTGAACATTTTGACGCAGGCTCTGCATTACGGCACGGCCATCTTTGAAGGTATTCGAGGCTACTGGGATGCCGACAGCGAGGACCTCTATTTCTTCCGGCTGCGGGAACACTATGAACGCATGAAGCGCAATTGCAAGCTGCTCAAAATCAAGCTTCCCGTGGGCGTGAACGAGATGTGTGATTTCTCGGCCGAGTTGGTGCAGCGCAATCAGTTCAAACAAAACGTGTACGTGCGCCCGTTGGCGTACAAGGCCACGCGTGGGATCGGCGTGAAATTAGGCGCCGAAGACGATTTTTTCATTGTGACGGTTCCCTTCGGAGATTATCTGGACACCCACAAGGGTTTGAGCGTGTGCACCTCGTCGTGGCGGAGAACGGAAGACAATGCCATCCCCTGCCGCGGAAAAATCTCCGGCGGATATGTCAATTGCGCCCTGGCGGCCGACGAAGCGCTGGCTTCCGGTTTCGATGAGGCCGTCATGTTGACGGAAAGCGGACACGTCAGCGAAGGACCGGGGTTCAACCTTTTCATGGTTCGAAACCACAAGCTGATCACCCCCGGAGAAACGGAAAACATTCTGGAAGGTATAACGCGCGATGCCATCATCCGCCTGGCCCAAGAGGAACTGCATCTCACGGTGGAAGTCCGCAAGATCGATCGCAGCGAACTCTATGTGTGTGATGAGTTGTTCTTCTGCGGCACCGCAGCACAAATCGCCCCGATCGCTTCGGTGGACCACCGTGTCGTCGGGAACGGGCAAATGGGCTTGATTACCGCGGAATTGCAGAAGCTTTATAACGCCGTGGTCTTGAACAAATTTCCGAAGTATTCGGAGTGGTGCACCGCGGCCTATCGCTATCAACGCGCCGCGGTGGAAGCATAAGAGATTTTTTCAGGGGGCCGGGAAGGCTTCGGTTAGTGATGCTCAGCGGCCCCGGCAGTCGGCCATTCTTATTTCATAGCACAGCACTACATATTCTCAACCTTTCACAACGAGGAAAAACCCATGGGCAACGAAACTTTAACCATCACAGACAATCGAACCGGCAAGACTTATGAAGTACCCGTTCAGAACGGCACCATCAAGGCGCTGGACCTTCGTCAAATCAAGATCGGTCCGGACGATTTTGGGCTGATGACTTACGATCCTGCATTTATGAATACGGCCTCTTGCAAGAGCAAGATCACATTCATCGATGGCGACAAAGGCATTTTGCGGTATCGCGGTTATCCCATCGAACAACTCGCGGAACGCTCCACCTACCTGGAAACAGCCTTTTTGTTGATCAACGGCGAGCTTCCAACTCGCGCTGAGCTGGAAGATTGGACCTACCAGGTCAACCACCACACCATCATCCACGAGAACATCAAGAAATTCATGGATGGCTTTCATTACGACGCCAATCCCATGGGGATGCTGGTGGGAACGGTGGGGGCGCTCTCCACGTTTTACAAAGAGGCCAAGAACATTCATGATCCCGAGAATCGGCAGAAGCAGATCTATCGGCTGATCGGCAAGATGATCACGCTGGCGGGATTTGCGTATCGGCACTCGCGGGGGCTTCCCTTTGCCTATCCCGACAACGAACTGAGCTATGCCGGAAACTTCCTGAACATGCTTTTCCGCATGACGGAGCCCAAGTACAAACCCCACCCGGTTCTCGAAAAGGCCCTGGATGTGTTGTTCATCCTGCATGCGGACCACGAGCAAAACTGCAGCACGAATGCCATGCGCAGTGTGGGCAGTTCTCACGTGGATCCCTTCTCGGCCGTCGCCGGGGCTGCCGCCGCGTTGTACGGCCCTCTCCATGGCGGCGCGAACGCCGAAGTGCTCTACATGCTCGATCTGATCGGCACCATGAACAATATTCCGGACTTCATCAAGAGCGTCAAAGAGGGAAAAGGCAAGCTGATGGGCTTCGGACACCGCGTCTACAAGAATTACGACCCGCGGGCCAAGATCATCAAGCACCTGGCCGATCAGGTGTTCGAAGTCACCGGCCGCAATCCCAAGCTGGATATGGCCCTGGAGTTGGAACGTATCGCGCTTAGCGACGAGTATTTCATCAAGCGCAAGCTCTATCCGAATGTCGATTTCTACTCCGGCTTGATTTATCAAGCCATGGGCTTCCCCATCGACATGTTCCCGGTGCTGTTCGCCATCGGTCGCACCTCCGGATGGATCGCGCAGTGGCAGGAAATGTTGATGGACGGCGAGCAGAAGATCGCGCGGCCGCGCCAGATCTATTTGGGCTACGACAAACGCGATTACCAAACACTTGATCAACGTTCCGCTACGGCAGCCTGAGGGTGCACGGTCTTCAAGTTCGCCGCAGCCACGTCAAAAACACCAGACCCCGGGTTCGGCTCGATGGTCCTGGGGGCCATCGAGCCGGAGACCTGGCTATCGGCGCGGGAGATCGGAAACGGTTTTCCGGGCCACAGCAAGGAAAGGCGGCGACGATGGCAATCCCAGATCGCTTGAAAGAGTATCTCGAAGCGCAGGCCGTTCCCTATACGCACTGCACTCATCGCCTGGCATATACCGCCCAAGGTGTGGCGGCAGCTCAACACGTCCCCGGCAGCGCCATGGTCAAGACGGTGATCATGCGTGGGGGTGAGAAGTTCTTCATGGTGGTTCTTCCGGCGACTCGCAAGGTGGACCTCCCCGCCCTCGAACATGCCCTGCCCTATGACAAAATCCAATTGGCCAGCGAATACGAATTTGCGGTTTTGTTTCCGGACAGCGAGGTCGGCGCCATGGCGCCGTTCGGAAATTTGTATGGATTGCCTGTTTTTGTCGATACCCACTTGTCCGGATGCAATGAAATTGTCTTCAACGCCGGAACCCATACCGACACCATCCGGATGAGCTATCAAGATTTCAATCGCTTGGTTCACCCGACCGTCATCTCCCTGACCCGAGACTTGGTGGCGGCATAGGTTGAGAAGTAAGAGTTCTGTCGCTCGAGCGCGTTCCCGAGGGGCCGAAATCAGAGTCTTTGGAATGGGCCGTTGATTCGAGGCCATTATTTAACGCCTTCACTCGCCGTTGCCGTGAGTGGGTGCATCAGCAAGGTGGAGTCGAGGCGTGTTTTTACGTCCTTATTTACATTCCGGTCCAGTGACGAGACCGAAGGCGGCTTGCTGCTGCCCTCGGATCCCATCCATGGATGTTCATCAAAGCGTTTCGTTCATAGATCTTCTCACCCACAAACGCACATTCTTGAGGGGAACCCTTTCGCACGATCCACCCTCGAGGATCAGATTTTTTCATTCATCCGAGAGGAGAACTTATGGCCATACGAAAACAAGACGCACTGAATTATCACGCGCTGGGGCGCCGCGGAAAAATTGAGGTGACTTCGAGCAAGCCGTGTCGAACGGCGTTTGACCTGTCTCTCGCTTACACGCCCGGCGTGGCGGAACCCTGTCGCGAGATTGAGAAAGATATCGAAAACGTTTATCGCTATACCGCCAAAGGAAATCTGGTGGCGGTGGTTTCCAACGGCACGGCCGTTCTAGGCTTGGGAGATATTGGCGCGGCTGCCGGCAAACCGGTGATGGAAGGCAAGGGCGTATTGTTCAAGAGATTCGCCGACATCGACGTGTTCGATCTCGAGCTCGACACCCACAATCCCGATGAAATTATCCGCACCGTGCAATTGTTGGAACCCACCTTTGGAGGAATCAACCTGGAGGACATCAAGGCGCCGGACTGCTTCTACATCGAAGAAACGCTCAAGAAAACCATGAACATTCCGGTCTTTCATGACGACCAGCACGGCACCGCCATCATCTCGGGCGCCGCCTTGATCAACGCCCTGGAATTGGTGGGCAAGGACATTTCAAAAGTCCGCGTGGTGTTCAACGGCGCGGGCGCAGCCGGCATCGCGTGCGCCAATCATTACGTCCGGCTGGGAGTAAAGCGCGAAAACGTCACCCTGTGCGATTCTGTTGGCGTGATTTACAAGGGGCGCGAGAAAGGCATGAACCCCTACAAGGAACAATACGCCCAGGAAACGCGCCTGCGAACGCTGGCGGAGGCGATGGTCGGGGCGGATGTATTCTGCGGAGTCTCGGTCGCCAATTGTGTGACCAAAGACATGGTTCGATCCATGAATTCCAACCCCGTTGTCTTTGCTATGGCCAATCCCGATCCGGAGATTACCTACGAAGACGCTAAATCCGCTCGCAGCGATCTGATCATGGCCACCGGGCGCAGCGACTATCCCAACCAAGTGAATAATGTGCTGGGATTCCCGTTCATTTTCCGGGGCGCCCTGGATGTCCGGGCCAAAGCCATCACCGAAGAAATGAAGATCGCCGCCACGTACGCGCTGGCGCAACTGGCCAAGCAGGACGTCCCCGATACCGTCATGCGCGCTTACGGAGGTGAACGCTTCAAATTTGGTCCTGATTATATTATTCCAAAACCGTTCGATCCCCGCGTCTTGGTCTGGGAAGCTTCCGCGGTCGCTAAAGCCGCCATGGACGGGGGCATCGCCGCCGAGCCGGTGAACCTGGAGGAATACAAGGAGCAGCTTGAGATGCGTCTGGGCCGCAGCCGCGAATTGATCCGGCACGTCGTTCAAAAAGCGCGCAAGGATCCCAAACGCATTGTCTTTCCGGAGGGGGAAGAAGAAAAAATCCTCCGCGCCGCCAACATCCTGGTCGATGAAAACATCGCCCGACCGATTCTGTTGGGAAACAGCGAAATCATCCAGGAGAAAATCAAACAACTGGATCTCTCATTGGAGGGCATCGAAGTCATTGATCCCGAGAAGTCTCCTCTGATGGAAAAATTTGTGATGGAATTCCATCACATGCGGCGGCGCAAAGGGGTCTCGGCCGTGGACGCCCGGGAATTTATGAAAAACCGAAACTACTTCGGCACCATGATGGTGCACTTCCATGATTGCGACGGTCTCATTTCGGGACTTACCCAGCAATACCCCGAAACGATTCGGCCGGCACTTCAGATCCTGAAAACCAAGAGTGGAACCCATCGTGTTTCGGGACTTTATATTTTGATGACCAAGAAAGATACCTTCTTCTTTGCCGACACCACCGTCAATATCGATCCCACCCCCGATGAACTGGCCGAAATTGCCATGGGCAGCGCCGAAGTGGCTCGGGCGTTTGATGTCGAACCCCGCATCGCCATGCTGTCGTTTTCGAACTTCGGATCCACCAATCATCCCTTTGCCGAGAAAGTGCGGGTGGCAACGGAGATTGTCAAACAGCTGATGCCCGATTTGATGATTGATGGAGAAATGCAGGCCGACACGGCGGTGGTTCCCGAAATCATCAATGAGACCTATCCCTTCTCCACTCTCAAAGGGGGCGCCAACGTGCTGATCTTCCCGAATCTCGAAGCCGGGAACATTGCATATAAATTGATGATGCGGATTGGGGGAGCGGAAGCTGTGGGGCCCATCCTCATGGGAATTGGACGGCCGGTTCACGTTCTGCAGCATGGCGCAGAGGTTAACGATATCGTAAACATGACGGCCATCGCCGTGGTGGACGCCCAACTCCTGGAAAAGCAAACCCGGGAAATGGCTGCGGCCAGCCACTAGTTTCGTACGGTTTTCGACAGCAATCCCGTTCGCCTTCTAACGCCATCGGTCGGGGCAGGCATCAATAAGCCCCGACCGTTTTTGTTTGATGACTTGACCGCTCATCCTATTCCGACTGGATTGTTTTCCCAATTTATATTGAAAATAAATTCACAAACTAACGTTGCGTGCAACGCAACCGTTGCGTACAAAACCGCCAAAAGTGTTTCACAGGCCTGAGCACACAACTTGCTTCGGCTCAAAACAACCTCATTTTAAAAGCGAAAAGGCTCCGGTATAAATATCCAACTTTGGCACTCCAAATGATGATTGATATTCGGAATCCGGAAGTCCAATTAAAAGTGTTGAGCAGTTAGGCCGTTCGGCATATCGGCTCTTTGACAAAAGAATCTTTATGGGGAACCGCGCGAGTTCTTCAATCCGCAGGAAAGGTGGTACCGCATTCAACTTTTTGAAATTACCACCTACATTCTGGAACTGATCAGACCATTTCTAAAAAACACCTACAAAAACCCACACACGTCGAGGCAAATCCGATGTGAAACCCCTCCCTCTTGCGTATCACCTTCTTCTTGCGGATCGAAGGATTCACGAACCCCAAAAAGCCAACCGCATTCGGATGCGTCCCCGCACCTCCTTGGACCTCTCCCGAAATATCCTCGACCATCTGCACACTGAGCTCTTGCCATGTGACTTTTGTCATCGTCCATTTCCGGGTCCAATTGTAATCTTCCCTTGATGGAAGGTATTGCATTCGAATCTATTTTTTGAATCGGATGCCCAGGTCCATCCGGTATTCCGTCCTGTTGCGATTGAATCCGTTTCCAAAAAATCAATTTTGAAGGGAGTAAAAAAATGTCGAACCCGGAGTTGATGCATCCGACTGATGAACTAAAAAAGGAGCATGTCTCGGTACTTGAATTGCTACGAGAAATTACGGCACTGACTGCCACAGAGCAGCTTTCCAGCGCGACCGAATGGGTGGATTCCTTCGATCGAGCTTGCATCTTTCTTCAGACCGACGTTGCTCGTCATTTTGAAAAGGAAGAAAAAGCCTTGTTTCCAGTATTAGCCAAGTATGTGGGAAATCAAACCGGTCCGGTGGCGGTCATGTTGCAGGAGCACGAGCAGCACCAGGCATTGCTTTCACAGTTATGTGCAGCGGTTCAATCCCGCGATTGGGGGTCTGTGCGTTCGGCCTGGAACCCCTTCGCCCAACTTTTGGGTCTGCACATCATGAAGGAAGACTCGGTTTTGTTCCCCATGGCGGAGCGACTAATGAATGCAGAGGAGCGGACCGAAGTACACAACAAGATGGAGGCCATCAATCGCTCGATTGAGATACCGATGTCGTGACTGCGGAAGCCGCCAAGCCCTTCCTCAAATCCCGGATCCCTGAAACGTATTCTCACATCGAGCTGATTTGTACCCTTGCGCCTCCAGTTCGCCTTCATCGACAGACTTCACAACGGAGATTCAGAATGACATTCTTTCAACCCAAGCCTGCTACGGATTTCAAATTCAAAGACATCCTTTATGAGAAGAAGGACTGGGTCGCTCGTGTAACGCTCAATCGTCCGCAGGTCCATAACGCCTACAGTTCTCTGGCATTGCAAGAAATGTGCGCCGCGTTTCGAGACGCCTCCTGGGACGACCACGTGGCCGTGGTTGTACTGACAGGCGCCGGCGACAAAGCTTTTTGTACAGGCGGCGACGTGAGTGAGTACGCCGACAGTTACACCCAGCGTCCTCGGGATTATTGGAAATGGATGGGACTGTTTGTAGAGTGCCATGACGTGCTGCGCAACATCGGCAAACCCACCATTGCCCGGCTCAACGGCATGGTTGTGGGCGGGGGAAACGAGCTCAATATGGCGTGCGATCTGGCCGTTGCCGCCGACCATGTGGTAATTCGTCAGGTGGGAACCCGCGTCGGTTCGGTGGCGGCCGGTGGAGCCACTCAGTGGCTGCCCATTTTGATCGGGGATCGCCGCGCCCGCCAGATGTTGATGCTGTGCGAAGAGGTCAATGCCCAAACGGCCCTCGCCTGGGGACTGGTCAACGAAGTCGTGCCTCTTGCCGAACTGGATGCCGCCGTCGACCGGCTATGCCAAAAACTTATCGACAAATTTCCGGAATGCATGCGCTACACCAAGCAGCAAACCAACTTTTGGAAAGACCTGGCGTGGTCTTCCACCATCGGCCACGCTCGTGACTGGTTGGCGCTGCACTACACTTCCCTGGAACCCTACGAGGGAATGAAGGCCTTCGTTGAAAAGCGCAAAGTGGATTACCGCGGCCTGCGTCAAAAGGCAGCGGACGGAAAATCCAGCGAATTTCTGTGGGGTCCCTACAGCAAGACGTGCCGGTCCTGTCAAGCCAAGGGCATTCCGAATGAATTTGAATTTTGCGGCAAGTGCGGATCGAAGCTCTAAGGCCGCGAGCCACACACCCGGTCCGGCGCGTCAATAGGGGCGAAATCAGAGTCCTCGAGCGGGGGCAATTCGATGACAACCATGGTTTCAAAATATGCTGAATTAAGTTTTCGCGGCCACGTCGCTCAGCTCACGCTGAATCGCCCACCGCTGAACGTCATGAATCTCGAAATGATTCAGGAGATCAATACCGCCCTGGCGCATCTCCTTGCTGAGGATCGGTGCCAGGCCGTCCTTTTGCGGGGAGCGGGAAAGGCGTTCAGCGCCGGAGTGGATGTCGCGGATCATGTGCCCGAACGCACCGAATTAATGATCCAAACCTTCCACCGGACGTTTCATCTACTCAACGAGTTTGATGTTCCCACGATTGCCTCGGTGCACGGCATGGCACTGGGCGGGGGCTTCGAGTTGGCCACCTTCTGCGATTTTGTGATTGCCTCGCGCGAGGCCAAGCTGGGTCTACCCGAAATCAAGGTGGGAGTCTTTCCGCCGGTCGCTTGCGCCATCCTGACCCGCTTGTGCAATCCCCGCCGTGCCTTGGAACTCATCCTGACCGGGGAATCCATCTCCGGTGAAGAAGCCGAACGCATTGGACTGGTCAACCGGGCGGTCGAGAGCGCCGAGCTCGATATTCAAACTTGGGCGTTTTTAGACCGCATCCTGGTCAACAGTAATGCCGTCGTGAAAATGGCGCGGAAGGCCATCCGCGCATCGCGAGGAAAACCCTTCGCCGGCAAGCTGGATGCCATCGAAGACATTTACCTGAACGAACTGATGAAACTGGAGGACGCCCAGGAAGGGTTAAACGCCTTCATGGAAAAACGACCTCCCGCGTGGAAGAATCGTTAGCCGCGTTTGATTGTGGCGCGAGGATCTTTTCTAAAATTATGAAAGCAGCACTTTTTATCGGACCCCACCAACCTTTGAAGATGGACGTGTGGCCGGATCCGGCCATCGGTGACGAAGACGTTCTGGTGAAGGTGTCGGCCTGCGGGGTGTGTCATACGGATCTGCATTACATCGATCACGGCACTCCCACGTTCAAGAAACCTCCTCTGGTATTGGGACACGAGCCTTCCGGGATTGTGGCGGAGTGTGGCAGCCGCGTCGAAACATTCAAGAAAGGCGACCGGGTTTTGCTTCCCTCGGTTTATGGATGTGGCCGTTGCTTTTTTTGCCGTACCGGCCGCGAAAATATTTGCGAACAGATGGTGATGTTTGGAAACAACGTCGACGGCGCTTACGCGGAATTCATCAAAGCCCCGGCCAAAGACATCTTTCATCTGCCCGCGGAGATTCCTTTGGAAGAAGGTGCCATCATCGCCGACGCCTTGTCCACTCCTTATCACGCTGTCCGTAACCGGGCCGAAGTGAAAGCCGGCGATACCGTCGTGGTGCTTGGTTGCGGCGGGGTGGGCATCAACGTGGTTCAAATCGCGGCAGCGGTTGGCGGTTCCGTCATTGCGATCGACAAGATCCCGCAGAAACTGGAGTGGGCCAAAAAGCTGGGCGCATCGGCCACTCTGAATCCCGATGAGGTCGGCGACGTTGCCAAAGCCGTCCGAAAACTCACCGCCGGAGGAGCCGACATCGCCATCGAAGCCATCGGCAATCCCAAGACGATCGACCTGGCCTTTCAATGCGTCCGGACCGGAGGGCGTCTCGTGATCGTCGGTTATTCCGCCGAAAATGCCACGCTGTTTGCCAGCCGTGTGATGTACCGCGAAATGGAAATCCGCGGGTCGCTGGGATGTCGGCCGGTCGATTATCCCAAGCTCCTGGAACTCGTGCGATTGGGAAAAGTGAAAGTGAAGGAGTTGGTAACACACAAATTTCCGTTGGAAGACATCAATACTGCGTTTGATTATCTTCGCCGCGGTGAATCGTTGCGTTCGGTGGTGATTCCATGAGGTGCCATCTTCGGAGCGCGACCGGGTCCTTTCTTTCTTAAACACATGACACGATTGAGACCGACGGTCGCTGAGATCGTCGAACAAACTCTGGCCTTGTACGAGGACTTGGATTTCAGCTATGTCCGCGCCTGGAAATCCAAGTCGACCTCACGCCGTGCGGTGGGATTCATGCCGGTCTATATGCCGCGTGAAATCATCCATGCTGCCGGCATGTTGCCCGTGGGTGTCATGGGAGGAGGAGATCGGCTCGACATTATCAAAGGCGACGCGTATTTCCAATCCTATCTCTGTCACATTCCCCGCAGCACCATCGAACTGGCGCTCTCCCATCGCTTGGACAGCCTCGACGGCATGGTCTTTCCTTCCATCTGCGACGTCATCCGCAATCTTTCCGGGATGTGGAAGCTGTTATTTCCGGAGAAAATGGCGCGGTATCTCGATTTCCCGCAAAATTTTGACCCCGCGCTGGGCGGCAGATTCTATCGCCAGGAATTGGAGTCCTTGCGTTCCGCTCTGAGTGAGCTGAATGCCTTGCCTCCTCAAGATTCGGCGCTCACACACTCCATCTGCCTGTTCAACAAGAACCGCCGTCTGGTGAAAGCACTCTACGACCTGCGCGCCTCCAAACCCTGGCTCGTGCCCACCTACGAAGCCTACCTCTTGTTGAGGGCTGGAAATATTTTGGACGTGGAAGAGCACACCCAATTGCTTGAAGACTATCTCGTGCGCGTGGAGTCGGAGCCTCGCAAGCCCATGGACAATATCCGCGTCATCGTGGTGGGCTCGTTTTGCGAACAGCCGCCGCTGGGATTGATTCTGACTCTGGAACGTGCCGGTTGTTATATCGTCGATGACGATTTTGTTCTGGCATCCCGATGGATCACCGCCGATATATCGAAGACGGGGGATCCCCTGGAGGCGCTGGTCGAGGCGTATTTGAAAAACAGCACGTTTCACTCCTCCAAGTTTGAAGGTTCGACACCCAAATGGCGGCACCTGATTGAACAGGTGAAAGCGCGCCAGGCCGATGGCGTCGTCTTTGCTGCGCCCAGCTTTTGCGATCCCGCCTTGCTGGATCAACCGCAATACGAAAAGGGATTGGAAGAAGCCGGGATTGCGCACACCACATTCAAGTATGCCGAGAACACCGGGCAGTTCCAAAACATTCGTGAACAAATCGGTACCTTTTCAGACTCCTTAAAACTTTGGAGTGAAGCCCCATGACCACCCCTCCGGCTGCCCGCCCTCCCGAGATACACAAGGAGCCCAGCATGCTCCTGCAAAAAAACATGCTGGCCGACTACTTCACCCGGGTATCCAAAGCTCGCGAAGAAGGAAAGAAAATCGCCTACACCTTCGTTCCCGGAAATTTGACGGAGTTGCTTCACGCCTTTGACGTGGTGCCGGTCTATCCCGAAATCAATGCCCTGCAGAACGGCATGCGAAAGCGCAGCGCCAAGTTCATTTTGGACGCGGAGAAAATCGGGCACTCCGAGGATGTTTGCACCTACGTCAAAGCCGACCTGGGAATGTTGTTGAACGGCAACGTCGGCCCTACCGGAGAAATCATCCCGGAGCCCGACATTCTCTTGCTTTCATACACGGGTTGTTTCACGTTTATGAAATGGTTTGAGATATTGAAGCAGCATTATCCCAAGGCCGAAGTGGTGATGCTGCAGGTGCCGTATCAGGGCGAAGGCACGCCCACTCCGGCCATGCGCGAATACATCGTCCGGCAGCTTCGCGAAAGCGTCATTCCGGCATTCGAGAGAATTTCCGGGCATCGCTTCGAAGAGGATCGATTGCGTGAGCAACTGCGCCGCTCCGCCGAGGCCGAAGAGGGCCTGGTGTTTGCGCTGCAGTCGGCGCGCCGGCGGCCGTCACCCATCGACGCCTATTTCGGCGGGGTGTATTACATCGGCCCGATGTTCACGGCCTTTCGCGGAACCCCGGAATGTGTGGACTACTACGACACCTTGCGGGAAGAAATTCAAAACCGCATCGATGCCCATGCCGGACCCATCACGCCCGAGGGTCCCATGGCCGAAGAAAAATATCGCCTGATCGTTGAAGGCCCGCCCAACTGGACTCATTTTCGGGAATTCTGGAAGCTTTTCTACGACGAAGGCGCTGTCGTGGTGGCCTCCACTTACACCAAGGTGGGGGGATTGTATGACCAGGGTTTCCGTCACAACCCCGACGATCCGCTGGGCACCTTGGCGGATTATTGCATGGGCTGCTACACCAATCTCAATCTGCCGACTCGTGTGGAGTTGATCGAAAAGTACATTCGAGACTTCGAGGCGGATGGGTTCCTGATCAACTCCATCAAGAGCTGCAATTCGTTTTCTTCAGGCCAACTTCTGATTTTGAGAGAACTGGAGCGCCGGACCGGAAAGCCCGGAGGGTTTTTTGAGAGTGACTTGGTGGACCCGCGATATTTTTCTGCGGCCAACATAAAAAATCGGTTGGAATCCTATCTTCAAATGTTAGATCAACGACGGTCGCAAGCGGTGGCATGAGGAGCGCCCATGGGCTATACCTTAGGAATTGATTTGGGATCGACCACCACCAAGGCCATCCTGTTGGACGCCAACGATCGCATTGTCGGCCGGGGGCTTACCAATACGCGCAGCAATTACGAGGTGGCCACCGCCGTTGCGGAGAGCGAAGCGAAGATCAACGCGCACTTTACCTTTCTCAAAGAGGCCGTGGATTCATCTCCGAAGCTTTCCTCCCAGGCCGCGCCTCTCCTGAACAATTTGGAGAATCGCTTTCACCTGGTCCAGCATCTTCATCGGGTGAATCGACTGCGGCGACAGTGTCTTTTTGAGGCCGCCGCCGATCGCCTTCTTCCCCATCAACCTCGACTCACAACGGTCCTGAATGCCCTCTTCGATCAGATTCATGAGCGTGCCGAACGCAGTTTTTCGACGGCCGACGTGGATCGGTCGCGCTTCTTCCGCGATATTGTCGGCAGTGAGTACATGGCCCTGGCGGAAGAGCAGTCCCGGGAGAGTTCCATCGCTCTGGATCTCCTGATGGGACTGTACGACAAATCGATTCTCGTTGAAGAGAACCAGGTTCTTGATTTGAGCTTCGTGGAAGCCATTCAACAAGCCGTGGAAGCGGCAGGAGAAAGCGAGACGCTGACGCGTGTTCAACAGAAAGCGCTTCGTGAGGTGGTCGAAGAGGCCGCCTCTCAGACTCTTGAAGTCGACAACATGGTGGGGACCGGATATGGACGCCAGCGGCTCCCGTTTCGAAAAGATCAGATTCGATCCGAGATTCTATGCCATGGCCTCGGAGCCCACTATTTCTTCCCGGGAACACGCACCGTCCTGGACATCGGGGGTCAGGACACCAAAGCCATCCAGGTCGATTCGCAGGGAATCGTAACTTCATTTCAGATGAACGACCGATGCGCCGCAGGTTGCGGTCGTTATCTGGGATACATTGCCGACGAATTGAATCTCGGCCTGCATCAACTGGGGCCGCTGGCTCTTCAGGCCAAGCGACCGGTGCGCATCACCTCCACCTGCACGGTGTTTGCGGGCGCGGAATTGCGCGAGCGGTTGAGCATGGGTGATGCACGCGAAGACATTCTGGACGGTCTCCACCGCGCCATCATTCTTCGCGCCATGTCGCTGCTGGCCCGGTCGGGCGGCATCACCGATGAGTTTACTTTCACCGGCGGGGTCGCCAAAAACCCGGCGGCCGTCCGGGCGTTGACCCGCTTGGTGGAAGAAAATTACGGAACTATGAAAATCAACATTCATCCGGACTCCATTTTTACGGGAGCCGTCGGGGCGGCCTTGTATGCCCGACACACCCAGGGAGGCATTGCATGATCCTGACTGCAGGCATCGATGTGGGCGCCAGTTCCGTGAAGATCGCCGTCCTGGAATATGGGACAAAAAACGCGGGATCACCCCACCGGGCGATTTACCTGGCCGGCGAGCGCTTTCACAAACGAGATCCGAAACTGGTCATCCGCGGCTGTTTCGAGTCGGCGCTCCGGGCCTGCGACCTGTCGGAAGACGATTTCGCTTACATCGCGTCCACCGGAGAAGGCGATTTGATTTCATTTCGGCGCGGACACTTTTATGGCATGACGACGCATGCGCGGGGCGCTCAATTTCTCTTTCCCAGCACCCGTTCGGTGCTCGATATCGGCGCGCTTCACGCCCGGGCCATGCGCGTTGACGAGCGATCCAAAGTTCTGCAGTACCAAATGACGGGACAATGCGCCTCCGGGTCGGGTCAGTTCTTGGAGAATATTGCCCGCTATCTGGGCGTCGGACTGGAAGAAGTCGGACCGCTCTCCATGAGGGCGAGACGACCCGAGATCGTTTCCGGGATATGCGCGGTGCTGGCGGAAACCGACGTCATCAACATGGTTTCACGAGGCGTGGAGACCGCCGACATTCTCAGAGGAATCCATGAATCCATCGGGGGGCGGCTGGTGCGTCTTCTGCGGGCGATCAAAGCCGAATCCCCCGTCACCATCACGGGCGGATTGGCACGTGACACCGGCTTGATGGCTGTCCTTCGTGAAAAACTCAGCTCCGAAGGGACACCCCTGGAAATCCAAACGCATGACCATTCGGCCCTGGCCGGCGCCCTAGGCGCTGCTTTGTGGGCCGGGTTTCGACATGAAAGGCTGGCCGCATGAAATCCACAATTCCTCTTCCCCATGCTCTGGAGTCTGTTAAACTGAAGGTGCTGATTCGCATCTTTCAACAAGAGGATCTGCCGGGGGTGACCCGGCTGGATCGAAACGTCGGCGGCAAGGACCGCACCAAGTACTACGAACGCAAGCTGCAGCACCTTTCAAACAAGGACCAGATCCGAACATCCCTGGTGGCGGAGGTGGATGGGAACCTGGTCGGCTTTCTCATGGGATACATTTATTACGGCGAATATGGAATTCCGGAAAATTCCGCTTCCATCGATACGATCCTTGTTCACCCGGAATTCCGCGGCCGCACCATTGGGGAACAATTACTTCGAACTTTTGTTTCGCAAATGCGGGCGTTGGGAGTGGATCGAATTTACACGCTGGTGGATTGGTCCGATACCGGCCTCTCGGGATTTTTTGCCAAGTGCGGATTTCGCCCGTCCCCAAAAATGAATCTGGAGTTGGATGTTCGAGAGGCGTCGGAGAATTCTAACCTGGAGATGGTTTCTGAATATCTATGAATGCCATTGAATCCTTAAAGGATGATCATCGATTGATTGAGCAGGGCCTCTTGGCTCTGGAGAGAATGTGCACGGCGTTGGAGGCCGGTCAGGCGATCAATTCCAACTCCCTGGAAAAGTGGATTGAGTTCATTCAAATTTTTGCGGATCGCTACCACCATCTCAACGAAGAGCGGATCCTCTTCGAGCGGCTGAGCGAACGGGGCATGCCCCGACTGGGCGGGGCGCTGGAAGTGCTCGAGAGTGAGCATGAGGAATCGCGCATGCTCATCCGCGCCATCGCAGACACCGTGCCCTGGGTGCATCGACGTGACCCCGCTGCCTTGGAACGCTTCTTACTTCAATCGCGAAATTATGTTCAACTTCTTCGAAGCCATATCCAAACCGAAGAAGACGATGTGTTCCCGCAGACCGATTCCTACCTAACGGCAGCGGACCATGCCGAAATCTCGAACGCCTTCGATCAGGCAGTAGACAATGGAATCGTGGCGTTCCGTAAAGAATGGGAGAATACCCTGCACGGTATAGTCTTTAAACTCAACCACTGAGCAGCGTTACGTGGTGCTTCAGTATTTCCCTTTCCATCCCCGTCCAAACAGAATTTCATACACGTCTTTTGCTCTCTCTAAAATCGCGGATTTTATTCAGGAAATAGGTTTTTTAAGGATGGTGCGGGGGAAGGGACTTGAACCCTCACGCCCTTTTGGGGCTTGAGATTTTAAGTCTCATGCGTCTGCCGATTCCGCCACCCCCGCCTTCGATGGTGGCACGAATATACTCGCACGACGCAATAAAAGGCAAATGCCCTTATCCCACTAAACTCGAAGGTCGCAGTTCTTTGAGACTGCGACCTCCAGGCGCTCTCGTTATCCTGTTCCTCTACCAAAGGCCGCGGAAAAGCCGATAGGGAGTCTTCTTCCGATATTCCAAATAATCACCTCCCCGGGCCTCAATCATTTGACGTTCCTCCACAGGAATGAACGCAATAAATGTCGCTCCAATTAATCCGGCCCAAAGCAACTGCCCGGCGTTGGGATGGAAGATCATGGAGCAAAGGCCCGTGAAAATGGCAGCGCGGTACATCGGATGGCGCACACGGGCATAAGACCCTTCGGTGAACAGAGGCGTCTCGGGTCCATGGCTATGGGAAATGGTGGCGCCGGGGACTCCCAACAACCCGTCAATCATGGGAAAAGTGACGCCTTCAAAGAAAGCCACAATGGACAGGATGAATCCCAGCATTCCCATAAACCTCAGCCATTCGGGAACTACGACAACCGGGCCCGGAATGGGGCGATGATAAACAAACACCAGGATCCAAGTGAGAACGCTGATCGTAATGTAAACCTGGCGTTCCCCGATCGATCCGGCGGCACTTCCCCACACGGCCTTCTTGAACCAGCTCCTCGTCATCACCAAGTGCGGGATATCTGAAATTTTGAAAATTGCTGCAGACCATTTTAAGACCATAAAAGTAATTGCAACTGGCTCTTCAACTCTTTCGGCTAAACAAAAATTTCGAGATACTCTAACAGGTAGGAAAACCGAATTATTATTAACTCCTTTAAATAGCATAGATTTGCTTGATTTAAAAGCATATGATTTGGAAAAACGAATGCTGCATGGAGGCTTACCTGAGTTTTATCTTTCAGAAAAACCAGATGA
>JAQUPQ010000043.1:0-1777 GCA_028716525.1 Terriglobia bacterium
AAATCCGGATCCGCTGATCGCTTCGGGCGTAGTCCTCAAGAATTTCGCGCGACCCATCTGCGGAACCGTCATTGATGATGACAAATTCAAAATCGGCATCGGATTGTGTGAGGATGCTCTCCATCGCTCGGTTCAAGTAGCGGCGGTCGTTATAAACACTCATCACGACTGAAATTTCTGGATCGTTCACATCATTTCTCCATCCAGGAAAGTTTCATGGTGTTCGTGCCGGGCTTCACACCCAGGATGCGAATCATTGGGTTGGCCAGTTTTCCCGTCAGCCGCCAGCCTATCAATCGAGCGCACACTCGATAGGCTTTCATATCAATGGAAATCTTGCCGGCCGCGTCGACTGCGATTTCCCAGCACCGACGTGCCGATTCGGCATCACCCAGCGCTCCACATTCCCGGGCATTCAAGAATGCCCAACGGGAGAAATGTCTCATTTCTGGTGTCTGGCGTTTCACTCCGGCTTGGCACGCATAGCGATAAAGCCGCGAGAGAAACTCTACCCGGTCAGGAGGCTGGAGCCATCTGCCATGCCCCGTCTGGCGATTCGCGCTGTGGACCCGAACCACCGCCAAGGTCTCGGGACAGAAGGCCAGGCGCGTTCCTAACGAGCCAATTCGGGCGTCGTACTCCCAGTCCTGAGAATAAGGAAGGTCACTCCAAGGCCCCACGGCGTCACAGAGGGTTCGTCGTAAGAGCGGCGTATTGGTGCTCCACCACCGATCTACCAGCAGGGCCGGAAACAGTGACGTCCTCCCTTCCCCTGTCCATTTGGCCGGATCGGCTACAATTTTGCCATCCAGTGAAGTCAATCGCATAGGTCCATAAGTCGCCCCGCATTCCGGATGCCGCTTGAGTGCCCGAACCTGAATTTCAAATTTTTGCGGAAGGACCAAGTCGTCGCTATCGAGGTACTGAATGAATTCACCACGCGCCAAGAGTCGCCCACTCTCGCGAGTCGGCCCGGCACCGCGATGAGTTTTCCGAATGAAGCGAATTTCTTCAGGAAATTCATTCGCCAATTTCTGTGCGACTCCCGGAGTGTCATCCGTGGACCCATCGTCCACGATGATTATTTCGATCGGTCGATAGGTCTGATTCAGCACACTTCTTACGGCATGGGGCAGTAAGGTTGCCCGATTGTAGACGGGAATGATGGTGGAGACGAGGTTGGGGATGATTTCAGGCACGGGGAGAATAAGACCCGAGACACAGGACCCAAGACCCAAGAGTCAGGCTGTAAGGCACAAGCTTTAAGCTATAAGCGAACGAGGGGAGCTCTGGTAGTCCACGCCTCGAGGCATCGGTGCAGGCCCTTTCGTTGGAGCGGGGGTTCCATCGTGGCACGGTAAAATCCCCCGGCCTAAAAAAAGACCGGGTCTACCAAATCGATGCTCAGGTAGCCCTCGCCCCGATGCATCGGGGCGGGGGCAACAATCAATGCCAAATAATTTTGGCTGCAGAAAGGAACGTTTTCACTTCAAGGCGGTCATCTTTCGACAGTCGTTGAAGCAGTTGCTCAAAATCTTCCAATGCGCAGGAAAGACGATGTCCGCCGCCGATTCCGTGAAACACAAAAACGGCCCACGCGCATTTTTCGATGGCTTTGTCGACACCTTGAAGAAGTCTTTCCGCGCTGCATCCGTCCCCTTCCAGACCTTTCACCTGGAAGCGTTCAGCAGGCACGGATTGCAGTTGGTCCGGCGGGATTCCGCCGCAGCGGGCGGCTACAAACAAATCGCGCACAATGACGGTGTAATCCTTCTCC
>JAQUPQ010000043.1:1877-32096 GCA_028716525.1 Terriglobia bacterium
CTTCTCACATCATCCAGCGCTCGTACCACTTGCTCAACACGGCCAACAACCATAATTTCACCCCCCAGTTGTAAGCCTCGTGATTCTGAATAATGCCCTGCAACTCGCGTCGGACCAGAAGCCCATCTTTTTCCAGACAGCCGTTCTCCACTTGCAGGAGCATGTCTTGAACGGGCCAGAACATGCTGACGGGGCAACTGAATCCGCGTTTGGGCTGGTCCAGGAGGTGGGTCAAGCCATTTCCGGCATGGAACCGCTGCAGCAAATATTTCTTGACGCCGTTACGGATGCACAAATCATCCGGCAGGGAAAAAGCGAACTCCACGATCCGATGATCCAACAGCGGAACGCGGACTTCCAGCGAGTGGGCCATGGAAGCGCGATCTACTTTGGCCAGGTTGTTGGCCGTCAGGAACGTAAAGAAATCGACCACCTGCCAGGCCTTGTACTTTCCATTATGCCGATCGTAATACTGTGCGTAGACATCAGTATCGGTGTCCGGAAACAGATCACCGGGGGCGTCTGGAAACATCCTCTTCAATTCCGGGAGCGTGAAGAGCGGGCTGGTCATGCGCCGGTAATGCTCAAGCCGGCTACATCTCAACCCCCAAGCGGTTTGATCCAAGGACAACATGCGCAATAGGGGTTCCAACCCAAACGCGAACTTCTTAAGCGGTCGACAATCCTCTGTGTCAGTGTACCATTTATAGCCGCCAAAGATTTCATCGCCGCCGTCGCCCGACAAGACAACCTTGACATGCTTCCTGGCCGCCGCACAGACAAGGAAGGTCGGAAAAATGGACGAGTCCCCAAGCGGTTCATCAAAATATTCAAACACGCGCATCAACTCCCGGAAATTACCCACCTGGATCATCTCCTCGTGATGATGGGTTGAGAGCTTCTGCGCGGTCTGCCGGGCGGCCTCCAACTCGTTGTCGTGCCAACCTTCAAATCCAACGGTGAAGGTATCGATTTGGTCGGAATTTCGCGCCGCCATCGTGGTCACACTGGAGGAATCCAGGCCGCCGCTCAGAAAGATCCCCAGCGGCACGTCGCTGATGAGGCAATTCTGCACCGCCGATGCTAGAAGTTCTTCAAATCGTTCCAAGGCACTATCGATCGTCCATGGCTCTGTCTTGACTTCCAGGCTCCAAAATCGCGAAATCTCAACTTGCTTTTTTTCCAAATCGTAAATCAGGTAGTGCCCCGGAAGCAGTCGCGAGACGCCTTCCCATATGGATTCCGCCCCCGAGATATAGCGATAGATCATGTATTTGAAAAGTGCCGGGTAATGAATTCGCCTTTGATAATAGGGCAGCCCGATGATGGCTTTCAGCTCGGAAGCAAATACAAAATGATTTCCCAGGAGACCGTAATGGAGCGGTTTAATCCCGACGCGATCCCGCGCCAGGAAGAGTTTTTTCCGCCGTGTATCTAAAATCGCGAAAGCAAACATTCCGTTGAGTCGCCCGAGGCACTCGACCCCCCACTCCTCATAGGCATGAAGAACAACTTCCGTATCGCAGTTGGACTTGAAGCGATGACCTTTGGATTCCAGCTCCGTTCGGAGCGCCTGAAAGTTGTATACTTCACCGTTGTAAGTGATCCACAATGTGCCATCTTCATTGGACATCGGCTGGGAGCCGTTTTCAGAGAGGTCGATAATGGACAGCCGACAATGTCCCAAGTACACCCGGTTTTCCGAATCAAAGTAGGATCCAAAGGAATCGGGTCCCCGATGGTTCAGCTTTCGGGCGTGGGCATCCAAACCCTGGTCGTTATCGCAGCCTGTAACTCCGAAAATTCCGCACATGTTCGACTTGAAAGCTTCCAAGCACGCAGGCCTGCAAGCTCCTCTTCACTTAGCTTGAGTTAATTTCCGAATTCTTTCCTCGGCGGGTATGCGCAAAAGCTCTTCCATCAACTCCAGGTTCTTGGCGCGCACTTCTGAGAACTTGGTGGATTGTGGATCATGCCAAAGATGAATGAATGGCAGATACTCGAAATCGTACTTATTGAGCACATCACATCGATCATAAAACTCATTGTCCTCGCCGCCCCAATCGACAAACTGCTCGTCGTATCCACCGATTCGAAAGAAAGCTTCCTTCCGAATAGCGATTGTGCCCCCCAGCCAATTCTGCCAGACCTCCTCCGGCGCACAGTCCGAGACACGTCCCGTCGAGACCAGCCGACGCGTGTTCGTCTCATCCAACCGAAAAAGGAAGCGTTGTAAGTGGACAAATTCACGTCCCTCGTCACGGATGTATCTGCAAATCTCTTTTCCATAATCGCAAGGAGCGAGGATGTCGGCATCATGGCAAACCACGATCTGGGACTGGGCTTTCCTGACTCCCTCATTGAACGCCCACGACTTGTGCCAGCCGTCTTCGTCATCCGGACAAGGCAAATGCAGATGAATGACCGTGGGAGGCAAACCCGCAACCACCGGTTCGCGGCTCTGCTCGACGACAAGACATTCGACAGCAACGCCGCGCTGAGCCAGGATCGATTGAACCGTCATTTTCAGCAAGGGCAGCCGATCTTCACCTCGGAAGGGAATCACGAACGTAAGATCCGGTTTCCCCTGCCGGGGGGGATTCTGTGCCAGCTCGATCGGCCATTCCTGGAGTGCTCTCCGCATGAGGAGCCGACCCAAATGAGGAAAAACACTGCAACCATGAAGTTTGCTGACCCATTTTCCCCGTCTCCGAAATCCTCTGTGGTCCGGCGCGACATCCAACACTTCCTTTCGATTGCAGATTGTTTTCCACTTTCCGGGCCGATTCAGAGCCAAGTAATACCTGGGAACTTCCAAAGCAAGCGCCCCCAGAATTTGGCGCGGACTATAAGTTTCCAAAGCTAAAACCCTCCTATCCTAGAGAATTAGTGAGCGAGTGGAGGTTCTTCTTGGAATCAAAGAACTCGCACGGGTTCGGAAAGCGAGGGTCGAACGTCCTGTCCAGCCGTCGACCGAAGTGTTACATCCTGTCGTAATCTTACCTGCACTTCAACGAACTTCTGAAATCCACCGCCGCAGAAAATACCATCCCGGCGCCAGAGAGAAGGGATCCAAATGGCGACACAGTGGTGGATACAGCAATACGGCGCCCCATTGTCTGAAGAAACCTTTCCAATAAGAACTCGGGCCATACCGGTTCTTCATGAGCAGCTTACCGGCACGAGCGGCTCGCCGCACACGGCTGGAGGCATGCTTCAGATCGCCCAACGTTTCGATCATTCGGCAATAATCGCGGACAATCCGGTCGCCGTGGGTGTCCCGCTGTCCGGGATGTACTCTCCGGGCCGCTAGCGTCTCATCAATTTTCTTGGCGTTGGCTTGAAAGGCCATCCGATACCACAAACCCGTATCGGCCGCGAAAGGGATGCCTTCCTGCCACCCTCCAAGCTCCCGGGCCAACTCCAGCCGAAAAAAAGTCGACGGCTGGGGAATCCACGTCT
Organism: Terriglobia bacterium; assembly: GCA_028716525.1. Lineage (GTDB taxonomy): Bacteria > Acidobacteriota > Terriglobia > JAIQFV01 > JAIQFV01 > JAQUPQ01. Next base: position 5,340 of record JAQUPQ010000043.1, read on the forward strand.
GCACCGAGAGGAGTATTTCCAAGGAAAAGGGCTTCAAGGATGTCCGGGACAGCTCAGCTCCGTCTGCATCGATCTTGATGATATCGCCGAAAATGAATCCGAGCGATGAATCATTCCGGAGCGCCTGCACAGCGCGGGTGATGGCGCCCGGCAAGTAAAAGTCGTCGGAACTTTGAATGGCGCCGATCTCGCCGCGCGCTCGTTGCAGCCCTTTGTTGACCGCCTCCACCACACCGCTATCCGGCTCGGAAGTCCAAGTAATTTCGTGATGCTCATCGAAGCGATGCAGGATCTCGACCGTGTTGTCTGTCGACGCCCCATCGACCACGATCACTTCCAGCGGTCGGTAATCCTGTTGCAAAATGGAATCAAGCGTTTCCCGAATGAATCGTCCCTGGTTGAAGCTGGGAACGATGACTGAAACGAGTGGATTATCAGAAATGGCAGGCAATGAACGCATCGATCGAACTCACCGGCGTGCAAGCTTGCAAGCCCTCAAGCTTGCAGGCTTGAAGGCTTGCGGCTTGCCAGCTTCGCGCGGTCCAAGTCGCAAAACCAAGTCTTAACCAAAAGGAGCTCAGCCTTGGGATATATTCCCTCCGCCACCAGCGCCTCATAACAATGGAGCAGGTTTTCTTCTGCCGCAGCTTCGCCCTGCTTCAGCGTCGTGGACTCCAATATAGAGACGATCTTCTTATTCAACTTGTAGCCGGGAATCTCTTGTTCAAAATCCTTCATCAAGTCATGCGCGTTTCGATCTTGCCGAACCTCGGGAGCGTGAAAGGCAACCCCGGTATTAAATTCCCAAAGGCATCGTTGAGCCACCAAGCTCCGCCAAATGTCGGTCATGCGAAAACTGCAGTGACTGGGGAGATAGAGCAACGGATAAGCCGCCGGCCACCACCAAGTGCATTGACTGTTGAACGTGCACCAGGCTCCTTTCTGAAGAAAAACGCTGGCGCCCTGACGAAAATGAAACTCCCGGCCCAGGATGAGATTCCACACGGCATCGACATCGGGAGAACCGTCTGCCAGTTCCTGCTGAATGGAGGCTCGGACTTCCTTTTCCCCGTTGGCGTCAATCCGGTGCGAACGGCCCGCCTCATCCAGAGGAAATCCACGGGGCCAGATGTGTTCGTCAGTGAATTGTTTGTAGACGTTGACCCATCCGGTCCCATTGGCTGTTACTGCGGGCGTTGTTTCCTGACGCACCTTCCATCCGGGCAGCGGCAGGTTGTCGTCATCGGTTTCATAAATGGCCGATGCACCTTCAGAAATCGCCAGAAGATATCCCAGATTCTTCCTTGAATAATGATTCGTCGGAAGCTCTCGCGCCAAATCCAGGGGTAGCCCGAGTTGATCGGCCAGCGAAACAAACATGGCTCCGTCGACTGCAAACGCGGCCGGACTCTTCTCATCACCAATGATAAAAAGAGAAGCCCCGACTTGCTTCAGACGCGCTGCCGTTTGCCGGACAGCCGCAGTGGGGGGTTGGATGGTGGTGATTACAGATGCTAGAGACAAGGCAAGTTTCCTGTACGGCACAAGGCCATTGGAAATCGTGTTAGGGGTTCAGTGCAGGTTTTCATGGGGCTTTGTCGCACCCGGGACCTTGAAAATGGAAAGGTTTGGTAGCCACCCCGATGCATCGGGGTGGGCTCTGCCCGGGCGAGAGATAATCACCGGCATAAAGAACTGCCGGCGCTACCAAAGCTATTTTTCGGATGCAGAAGTCCCTTCCCCATTGCTCCCGCGCCGATAATCCCGACGTGGATTTCTTTTTTTCGTGTGTTCCATATACGTCCGGGAAGAACGATCTTCAAAATGGTTGGCTCTCATCACTCTGCCGCGTCCTTCAGGATCTTTCCTGATGAATTCTTCCGAAATTCCATGTAGCCGGCCCATCCTGTAGTACCCACAGAACTCTCTGTCAAATAACCAACTCTCCCTGAAGCAGCTCGACACCTCTCATTTGGGATTGGTTTGATGGAAATCTGCCCGGCACACACAAATCTGCGGAGCTGAGGTCAATGGAAGTCAACCACCAGTTTCAACGACAGAATCGAAATCGAAAAGGTTTAATGAGTTCCCGTTTTTGGCTCGAGCGTACCAGTTCAGTAGACCGAAGTAATGCTTTCTGGAGCCCCGGGTACCGAATCGAAGAAGGGCCGGAACTCGATGAGGCGATCCTTCCAACCCAACATTCAATCCAGTGTGAATCTTTTCTTCCAATCCTGTCCCTCGCTCCATTTTGGCTGGTCTTCTTTCATCAGGACAAAAGTTTCAAGAACCAGAACATCCATTTCTGTTCGCATGAAACAGCGGTAACTATCCTCCGGCGAGCACACGATAGGCTCTCCGCGCACATTGAAGCTGGTATTGACGATGACCGGACAACCCGTCTTTTGTCGGAAAGCCTCGAGGATATCCCAGTACAGCGGATTCACGTCGCGCCGGACCGTCTGAATCCGCGCGGAATAATCAATATGGGTCACAGCAGGAATATCGGAACGGGCCATGTTCAGTTTTTCAATCCCCCACAGCGAGGAATCCTCGGGCTTCAGTGCGCGTTGATGCTCTTTTCGAACCGGCGCCACCAACAGCATATAGGGGCTTTCCACATCCAGATCAAACCAATCCCGCACGTGCTCATTCAAAACGCTGGGCGCAAATGGGCGAAAACTTTCCCGAAACTTGATTTTGAGATTCATGACCGACTGCATCTTCGGGGAGCGAGCATCTCCAATAATGCTGCGTCCACCAAGCGCTCGTGGTCCGAATTCCATGCGGCCTTGATGAAGACCAATGACCTTCTCTACTGCCAGCAGATCAGCCACAATTCCGGGAAGCTCCGTTCTCAGATATCTCTTATAAGGAATTCCCCTTCCCTTCAGAAATTGTTCAATCTCCTCCTCGGAATTTCGCGGACCCAAAAATGCGCCGCGCATGGCGTCGGGATACAGTGATAGGTCCGCCGAATCTCCATTTCGTGATCGCCATTGGCCTTTCTCCTCGGGGCTATGCCTGGGATTATTCAAATATCGATGCCAGATGGAAAGTGCCACGCCAACGGCCCCCCCTGCATCTCCTGACGCAGGTTGAATCCAAACATCTTTGAATGGGCCTTCGCGCAAAATGCGCCCATTGCCCACGCAGTTCAAGGCCACCCCACCGGCCATGCAGAGTTTTTGGCTGCCGGTTTCGCGGTGCGCGTAGCCGGCCATCTTGAGCATGACTTCCTCTGTGATCTCCTGAATGCTTCGGGCCAGATCCATTTCCTTTTGAGTTAACTTGGACTCCGGTTTTCGAGGCGGGGCCCCAAAAAGATTTGAAAACGCTCCATTAGTCATTCTGAGGCCCTGGGAATAACCGAAATATTCATGGTTCATACGGAGACTTCCGTCCTCGCGTATCTCGACGAGCTTTTCCTTGATCAGATTCACATAACGCGGTTCCCCGTATGGCGCCAGTCCCATCACCTTGTATTCGCCGCTATTTACCTTGAATCCGGTGTAGTACGTGAAAGCGCTGTACAACAAGCCCAGGCTGTCGGGAAACTGGAGCTGCTTTAGAAGGACGATATCGTTGCCTTGTCCGCGGCCAATGGTGCTGGTGGACCATTCCCCGACTCCGTCCATAGTCAGGATGGCGGCCTCAGCGAAGGGTGAAGGGAAAAAAGCGCTGGCCGCATGACTCTCGTGATGGTCTCCGAACAAAAGCTTCCACTCAAACTTCTTCCCCATTCGTTTCGCTTCCCGTTCATCGTCAATTCCGCCGGTCTTCGCCATTTCAGTTCGAATCAAATCGGGCATCCACAATTTTTGGCTCAACCACAGTGGCATGGCCTTCAAAAACGATGACAGCCCTGAAGGGGCATAGTCCAGATAGGTTTCCAGCAACCGGTCAAACTTGAGCAGAGGTTTGTCGTAGAATCCGACATAGTCAAGTTGGTCGTTCCGGATCCCTCCTTCTTTCAAACAATACTCCACGGCACGAAGCGGAAAATCGTGGTCGTGTTTAATCCGCGAAAATCGCTCCTCTTGAGCCGCGGCGATTATTTCGCCATCCGCAACCAGACATGCGGCTGAATCGTGATAAAAAGCGGAGATGCCCAGGATGCAGGTCATTCGATAGGGAGTGCTAGAAGAGTGTATAGATGAAAGGAGCTATGGCAGAGCTCTTGGCCAGGACGAATAAGATTCCAAAAGGCATCAGAAAAATGATAAGCGGGGCCATCCACAATTTTTTGTGTATCCTCATGAAATGCCAAAACTGGGACATGACTTCAAACTTCGACATGAGACTCTTCCTCTTAGTACATTTTCTCGAAATGCCTGGGATCGCGTTGGCTTTCCGGATAGGCATGCCAGTATGAAGTCCCGGGAGTGGCGCGACGCCGCAACGGATCCCATCCCGTGAGTCTTTTTGTGAATCCAATGGGCGTCACAACTAGAAAATAGGCCAACACAAGGATGATTCGCGTGGTCAAGTAGCTCAGCCCCTGCGCGAATTTCATCCAGTACCGATAGGGCACAATCAATCCCTGTGGCCAAATAATGCCGAAGGCCGCCAGCAACGACCCCAACCCCCCAACCCAGGGGGCCACGATGTGAAATTTTCCGCGGATGAGCCACACCAACCCGAATACGAGAAGGACTCCTCCCACCACCAGTCCGAACTCGCGTTCAGCCCGGCAAGTTTTCTTCTTCATCACAGGTGTCTCCCCTTCTCCACAAAATTACGAACCGTGTCGGATACCCGTTGGTAACCCTCGGAGTTGTAATGTCCCGGCTGGCCACCGGTGTACAAGAATAACTTTTTAGGATCGGTCGTTTTCGAAAACATAGGATCGATATCCACGCTGGGAATCCCCTGGGCACTGACCCACTGGAGAACCCGGCTGCGATCCCGATTGGCCGATTGGGGCATGCCGTACCGTTCCCACGAGGGCAGATAGACAAATATCAGTTGTCCGCCGGATTTTGAAATAAAATCGCGCGCCTCCGTCAGGATCTTTCCGAACAGAATCAGATCTTCATCCGAATAGTCAGAACTATAGGCCTCTCCCGATTCTTCATTGGCTTTGATAGGCGCGGCTTCTTTTGACCCTTCTTTGGACCCGCGAACATTTTCAAAGGCCTTATTTAGCCGTGCTCTGAACACCCGGAGTTTTAGAAAACCGAAAAAGGGAGACGCATTCCGGACTTCCCGATCGATGACTCCGTCAGGGTCCGCAAGTTTCTTCAGGGCCAGATCGATCTCATCCTGCCGGTGATACAAATCCTGAGAAAATCCCGGCTCCAAATAGCGAACCAATAGGGGATCCGATTTGTCACGGTGCGTGTCTGCCAAATCGTTCCCTTCGTAATAGAACCACAATACGATTTTAGGATGGAGGTAGGGAAGGTACTCCTTGATTCCTCCAAGCTCCTCAAAAGGACCGTTGCCTCCCATGCCCAGAGCCACTGTGGATCCGACCTCCCGATTCAAGTCGGCTGAGAGGTTTCGGTCCGGAGCCACGCAATCGCCGTGCAAAAAGGAATCGCCCAAAGCCAGCACCTTCACATCCCGGCCCCAATTCCGCTGGGGATTGTTGAATCCGTGATCGTCGCTGTTGTAAGCCACAATTCGATCTCCTTCATTGCAAAAGACCGTGGTCACACGAGAGATCCCTCCCAAAGGTTGAAGCGGCCCACGCATAGTCTGAATTTTGGCAGTGTGGACGAACGAAATCGGATAAACACAGGGATAGGCCTGAACACCATGCACCCTTAATTGCACAATCATCTCCAACTTCGTCATTCCTGTCCGATTCGTCCACTCGCGTGTATGTGGATCAATGGGGCGCTGCAAGATGTATTCAGTTCCGTACAACGGAAGCAACACACAAACGGCAACAAAGGCAAAGTTGCTTCGAAAGCTTTCCTTCAACCAAAACATGCCGGCAAAAACCAGGAATAGAATCACCGGCAACACATAGAAGTAGAGTATGGAACGCGCATTTGACGGATACATCTTCGCGTTGCGAACATTGGCCCACAAGACGACTAAGCTCACCAATCCCAAAACGGCCAACACCGTATCCGGAAAAAACCGCTTCGAAGTCATCCGCACGACACAGGGCTCCTGTACTGATCCATATCCGGTTGTTCCGAGGTCTCGAACCAGGGCGCCTGCTTCGCAAAGACCACATCCACACCAGAAGAAGGAAGTGCGGCTTGAGTCGAGGTGAGCGCTTGCCTGATAAGCTTCACCTCATCCCTGAGGAGAAAAACAGTGGTATCCAAAGTTCTCCATGAAGCGAAGCATCTCTCGAACATTCTGTCCCACACCTCCCAGGTATTCCTCCGAAAGCTCTGAAATGATGACCGGGGTCTCCCAATGATGCTCGATCAGCAGCGTCCGCTCGACCACGTCAATCAAACCCAGGTTCATGAGAATTCCCGGAGCCACTTCCACTTGCCGGGTATAAGCTCCCGCGCTGAAAATGCCCGGCCATTTCTTGAATGTCTTCACCCACTGCTCGGCCTGCTTCATGCTCAAAGGAAAATGGTCCAGCCGAAAGCGCACGGCCCCCCGAACAGCAGCTTTCCCCGCCGGAGAAAACGGCTTCAAGAATCGAGGAAGTTTCACCAGAGCTTCTTTCGAATGGAAAGCCGATTCCCTATCCGGGGACGGAGACAATGACGCCGATTCCGAAACCATTCTGGTCAGGATTCTGGATGAACTCCTGATGACGGAATTGATTCTTAACCTCGGCCCAAAACCGGTAAACTTCCCCGGCATAACAGAAGCCCGCCTGCGGCGTTCCAAAGCGTGTGAAATGGTCAGGCACAATGTCATGAAAGGCAATCCAGCCCCCCCGGTCGAACCATGGAGCGGTAATTCAGAAAATCCCGCTTCACGCCCTCGTAGGAATGATCGCCATCGATGAAAAGAAAATCGAATTGGCGCTTCGCCAAAAGCGTTCGGACTCTTGCGATCGTCTGCGGGGCGCTCGAGTCGCCCTGAACGAACGTCATGTTCTGACGTGGCCGTGCCAAGTATTTCAACTTCCTGACGTTTTCCAATGGAAGCTGCAAATCCATCGAAATCATCGTTTCCACCGAAGGCAGTGCCTGCATGAACAGAAACGAATTGCCGCCGGATTTCATGCCGATCTCCCCGACAACACGCGGCTGCTTCTCCCGAAGGAATTCGAGAAGACCGACAATCTCCGGCTCGTTCTGGATGATTTCAAATTCATCGGAAGCGAATTGATAGAAGTCCTTCAGGCATTCGACCTGGGCGAGGATCCTTTTCTTTTGTTGCCAGGAGGAAGGATTCGGCCAGAAACCCGAGAGTTTGATGCGTTGTTCAACCTTCCGATAACCGGGCCTCAACCGATCACGGATCGGCAATGGGAGAATGGCCTTTATGAAACCAATCATAGCGGTGCGCTCAGAACAATCATTTGACGGCTGCCCAGCCGTTCACGTGCAGTTGTGGGCGCCGGTTCTTCGGGGACCAAAGGGAGAAAATATCCCGTACGCCGGCACGGTGCTTCACAGCAGAGTCGCCGAGGACGCCGAGATTGCGAAGAAGAACACTTCAGCAACCTCAGCCTTGGAAATAATTTTCCAATCAAGATTCGATCCTCACCATCTGACGATTCCGAACCACGCTTCGCGCCTTTTTGAACAAAGCAAGCGCCGGGCGAGCGTAGCACAAGTAATCCACCAACATCCGCTGCCGTTTCAACTCTCGTTGACACAACTTCTCATCGTTCTCCAATACGGAGATCTTCTTCAAAACCTCATCGAAGTCTTCTGCCGCCGTCGATTTGCTATAGATGAATCCATAAGCCGTATCTTTCGGGTTTCCGATCGCGAGGCATCCGGCTGCGATGGCCTCAACCGCGGCCGTCCCAAAAACCGACCGTCCACCGCATTTCACAAAATACTTACTCGTTGTCAAGCGATCAAGAAATCCCGCTTCCATGGTTGTATGAACTTCATCCATATTGTACCTACGACGACTTTCATTCAGCGTAAAAGCTGTGCTCGACACCGGCCCGAATCTTCTCAACCCATCCAACTGGCGATCGCTCAGATTAGCCACCGTGTGATGTTCAAGGAAAATCCCCTGTTGGCCTTCTTTTTGGCAGCTCCTTTCCAGAAGATCATGAAAACAGCCGAAATATTGGAAATGATATGGAAAGTTGACAACATGCACACTCATGGGTCGTCGGCGCCGCGGACTCACGGATTGACTCAAGTAGATGTCCTGTCCTGCCACCGGCCTCTCAAAGGAACTGCGATACGAACTCGTTTTGACTTCACGGATGTAATAGGCCCAGGCCACTGAAGGAAAATGGCGTGTAATTCTCTCGGGAACTGAGACATCCACGCTTATCACCAATTCGTACTGGCTCCAATCAATGCTCTCGGCGCGAACCGCAAAATCCTTTTGCCCGTAATTTCGCCCGGGCACGCGACACTTATAGGCCTCAAACCGCTCCACCGGCCACCAGTGATTCTCTTCGGCTTTCTCTTTCCAAGTATTGCATTCCAAATCCGGCTCAGTTTCCAGAACATAAAAGTCAGCATCGAACTTGGTGAACAAAGCCACGGGTCCCGACCGGAGCAAGGTGGAAGAAATGATCTCCTGGGGCGAAGCGTGAGGCCGACAGCAGTAAAGGTCCTCATTGACATCTTGCTTCACCAAGGCAATGCGCGGATAAGTATGTCTGACGATCTGATCCAACAGCCTGGAACGTGAAGTTCGATGAACGATAGGCAATCGGAGGTTTTCGAACGACGCACAACGGATTCTTTCCATAGCATGGTCAGTGACTGCTCGGATTTGCTGCAGCTTATCCATGACAATGGGAGGCAAAACCCCCTTTAATTTCTGTCGGGTGCCCTCTTTCACCCTTGTCAATCCCCGAGGCTCAATTTGCGCTCGACGTGGCAATCGATTCTTGCGCCAGTGCCACAACCTGTTTCAAAATGGCTTGATTGAAACAAAACCGCACGCCACGCTCTCTTAACAACAACTTGAGGATATCCCAACCAAGCTTGTGGTCGCCCATTTCACGGGCGGTAATGATTGCGTTTTGAATATAGTCCCGAACGCCGTGGAGAAATAGCTCTTGCATACAGCGGCAGTTTGGTTCTTTTCTCACCCAGAGGTAAGCATCCACCATTGCCCGGATCATGTCCAACTTTCGGCAGGGTTCATAGCGGTAGGCATTCTTGCTGTGGCGACAATATACGCTCACAGGATTCCTGAGATCTCCTGCTACTATCCGGCCGGCACAAACCATCCGAAACCACAGGTTGCAGTCTTCGGCGATCTTCAAATCCGTTCGGAACAATCCTGCCTGATTCAGTAACGACCGCCGAAACAGGATTGCGCTAATAGCCCACGTCTGTCCGCGGAGCAGGTTTCGAAGAAGTTCGCGAGGTTCCACATTCTCCTGAATACCAAAAGCCCCGCCGTCCCGCCAAATACCATCAGACCCGCCCTTTTCTTCCATCTCGACACGGCTCAATTCGTAGACACCGTCAATTTGGACATCGCTTGAGAGGAGTGGAACCGAAGTCTTAAAGCGGCGAGGAAGCACATAATCGTCTGCATCCAAAAAACAAATCAGCTCTCCGGAGCTCTTAAGGATTCCCAGGTTACGTGATTCCGACACCCCATGGTTTCCCTCATCTGCATGGCGATAAACGGCGACTTTGCCGGGATTCTGGTCTCGCAATGCACACGCGATTTTCCAAGTGGAATCAGTGGACCCATCGTCCACGACAATAATTTCCAGGTCCGGAAAGTCCGTCTTCAGCAGAGACTCCACAGCCCGACGAAGAAAAGGCGCCGCATTGTATGCCGGTATGATGGCAGAAATATTCATACTGTCTGTTCGGATGGCTCGTGGATCAATTCTGCATGGAGTACCAGAAGGCCTAAACCTGAATTCCGAACCTTGTTTCACACCGAGGTCTCGTAGCCTTGGAGAATTGGTATTCTGGATTCACCCAATGGTTTTGGGGTTGGTAGGCCAAGAACCCGCCGCGGCGGGCACCTGGGATCTTCGGTGTGGAATTGATTGATGCCGCGGTTGCAGATGGATTCAACGAACTGCCCCGGGAGAATCCGCCACAAAGAGCGTGCCGGATTCTCCCGGGCCACCAGACCAACTCTCAGTACCCTCCCCGGCGGATCTTGTCCTTCTTTGATGGATCATCCGGTAAGGCGTTCCTCCATATTCAATCGCGGAAGCAGAACATTCCCAATTTCATATCGCAGTTGCGGAGGCCTGCTGTCCCGTCCAGAAACTCGCGTATGAAGAGCGGCTGTGGAGAGGCGTTTTGATTATGTATATGAATTCTAAACCCTGCGCCGTAAAGGAGAGAAAGTAGTTGATGCAGATCCTGAGGACGGTCAAAAAAGGAATGGTATTCGATAAACATATTCTCTACATTAGCGAGTTTCTCACTACAATCCTCGAGGACGCACACCTCTCTTCCCGGGAGAACCAGTCGCAGCATCGTCACCTTTTCTTCCATTAGATCTCGCAGACGACGAGTTGGAGCTTCATTCGCTTCTTCGAATGCTTTTCCCAGAACATGTCCATCCTCATGCCCCCCTTGGGATGTACACATCGTGTCGACCCGGCTTCCAAGGTCTTCTCTATACAAGTGTGTATCCGACCATCCATAGGAGTGAGAATTCTTTTTCAATGCGGCAAAGCGATTTGCGCCTGGTTCAAAAGCGAGAATCCTCGCATCCGGATAAATTTGCTTAAAATACAGGATCGTCAGCCCGGCCCCGGGTCTCCCATCAATGATCAGAGGCGCATCATCAGGCGTGCAGAAGCGGTAGATCTTATCTTGAAACACTCTCTGATAATCGAGCAGAAACTCTCCGGCACTGCAGAACTCAAAAGCTCTGCCAAAAAGTATTACATTCCCCTTGCTGTCAGGAGGCAGTTTCAACATCTCACCAAATTGATGGTGGTAGCTTCGGTACTCGGGGCGAATAATCATCTTTGCCAAGTGACTTGCATGTTTTCTCGCGGCCGCTTTACCTTTTGCAATCATCCCCTCGGTCTTACGTCGGGCAAGACCACGTAAATCCCAGCCAAAGAGGTGTTTCATCTCCCTGGGTGTGACTTTGTTTGCATACCCGACTTCATACATTCCCCATTCTCGATCTTGCTTGGCCTCAGCCGGGTGACAAAACAACTCTGGATAATGTTCTCGAACAACCGGCTCCGAGATCAATCTAAGGACAGGTTCAAGAATCTTAGGATATTCACGATATACAAGGGCATTTGAGGCTTGGTCCTTCTGGAGCGCTGCATAAGTGCCGAAAATCGATACCTTGGCGCCAAAGAACGACGCATACGCCAGGTGTGACCCAAATCCATTCGATGTAACATATTCAAAACGTGACATCAACAATTGCAGCCTGTTATATGAATTCTTGTCATTGCCTGCGCCTTGCACAATCGGGAATCCACGGCGGCGGAAGGCATCAACCCACAAATCACTCTCCAGCGAAGACTGGTGTACACAGACGACCACGGTCGAAAACCGGTCCTTGATCCTGTCAATAGACTCTGCATATTCTTCAGACGACCAAATGTTTTTTACCGACGATGACGAATGAACAGGCATCACCAATAGGCTGTCTTTCATTCGAGGAAAGGATATTTCGGGCAGATATACCACGACAAGACCAATCGCCCTTGCCTTGCGATAACCATGTTGCCTTAGGTACTGTTCCTGATCTATACGGGCGACCCAGAATGACTCAGTGTCCTTTGTGTCTTGATAGTAACCGTAGCCCCCAAAAACGATTGCCGGGTCTTTGGCAAAATAATCAGGCCTCCAACCATGCTGCCATAAGCCCTGCGGTTTCAGGGGGGGGCGCTCGAATCCGCAATAGCGTGCGGCTACCCAATGGGCGCCATAAAGACACGAAATAGAGCTGTAATCGGTAATTCGTTCGATCGGCGGCAAATCCCGAAGCAATTCTCCAACAGAATCCGTGGGGTTGTCTTCCATGTTATTGAGGGGGCCAATCATCACAAACTATCATCACAGTTAATCCACTCTTCATACGCGCCAATACACGCCCATGCCGTCAATTTGGCGGATCTCCGGGCGCAGGTTCTCTCGCCGAATGTAATCGTGGACGGCCTGGCGACACGGCTCTAGTGTTTTATAATCGTCAATGATTATGAACCCCTGGGGGGCCACTTTCGGATAGAGCGATTCCAAACATTGCCACGTGGATTCGTAAAGGTCTCCATCCAGGCGAAGCACACAGATCTTTTCAATCGGTGCCCCTCGCAGCGTTTCACCGAAGAATCCCTTGAGAAATTTTACACGCTCATCCAGAAGACCAAAAAGTTGGAAATTGCGCCGCACAATGTCCTGGGACACACCAAGATAATCATTCCATGGCGTAAAATCATATCCACGATCCTGTTCACACTGTGGAGGTGGAAGGCCTTCAAAGGAATCACAAAGCCACAGCTCCTTGTTGGACTTCAGATCCTCAAGAACTGCTTTAGCCAGGATACTTGCCCCACCCCTCCATACGCCACATTCCACAATGGAGCCTTCTATACTTTCCGTTATTGCTGTACGAATGCAGTATTCGAAATTATCCAGGCGCTTGCGGCCCACCATTGTAAATCCAAAGAAGGGCTGGTCCCTTCCGAGATTCCGCCGCTCTCGCAATTGCTTGTCCGGCTCCACAGGAAGAAGAACGCGATACCGCCGTTGCTCAAGTGCACTCACGATTCTCCGCAGGATGACCTTTTTCAAAGGGTTGGTCACCGGAATTGTATCAGGATACATGCGTACCCAAAACGATTCATCATATAACTCGGCAGTTAAGATGCTCTTAAGAAGATCTAAACCACTCAGCATCGATAATTCTCGCTAGATCCTTCTACCGCCATGTCGTCGTGACCACGATCTTATCTAGCCGTTTCGCGCGCTTGACGCGCTTCCCTTGTCGCTGGGGTCTTCATTGTTCTGTTTGTAATCCTGATGACGACAACGAATTCAACCAACCAGCTCCCACGCCAAGGGCGTCCCACGTTCAATATCCCTCGCCGCGTGCCGGCCCAGCACCTCTCGCAGATACTTTGGAGGCAATCCATTCGAGGGACGAATCGACCGGAGGTTCTGCGCTGTAAATACTTCGCCCGCCTTCACATCTTTGACAACAAAAAGCGAACGGCGAAAGACGCGGCTCTTGGCTTCCTGCTCGCTGGGGCCGTATTGGATTGTTCCCAGGGCCTTCTCAACCACTCGAATTGCATCCACCATAGCTTTGAATTCCTGCGGCTCCAATGAAAACGCGCTGTCCGGTCCTGGGGTCGTGCGCGAAAGCGTGAAGTGTTTTTCCACGATGCACGCGCCAAGAGTTACGGCTGCAACTGGAACAGCAATTCCGAAGGTGTGGTCGGACAAGCCCACCGGTACGTTAAAGCGGGCCGCCAAATCAGGGATTGCTTTTAGATTCATTTGTTCGGGAGGCGCAGGATAGGCGCTGGTGCATTTCAACAAAGCCAGTTGTTTTGCACCGGCACTGCGAGCCGTATTCACGGCCTCTTCAATCTCCTCCAAGGTGGCCATGCCGGTGGAGATAATCAGCGGCTTGCCGGTGCGCGCCATCTTCTGAATCAACGGAATATCCACAATCTCAAATGAGGCGATCTTGTGGACGGGCACGCCCATCTTTTCAAGAAAATCCACGGCGCTCGGATCGAAGGCGCTCGAGAACAGGTCCATCCCCAGTTCATTTGCCAGTGCTTTCAATTTTGGCTGCCACTCCCAGGGTGTAAATGCTTCGCCATACAAATCGTGCAGAGTGCGGCCATCCCAGAGTGTGCCGCCGCCAATCCGAAAGTATTCCTTGTCGGAGCGAATCGTAATCGTATCAGGCGTATAGGTCTGCAGCTTGATTGCATCAGCTCCCGCGTCATTTGCAGCGCGCACCATCGCGACCGCCTGCTCAAAATCCTGGTTGTGGTTCGCAGAGAGTTCGGCGACTGTATAAACTGGAAACGCGCGACCTATTCCGTGGGCATTGATCTCAAAAGCCTTCATCTATGCCTCTTTTGCCGGCTCATCCTCATACCCAAGCCGCAAACGCACATAAATCCTGCGATTCCCATCGCGAAAGTAAGCACTCGGATAGGAGGAAAAAGTCCGGGCACGAATCAGATCAATCAATTCTTTTCCTGTATATGTTCGCGCCAGATCAATCTCATCTATCTGCCCGACATCACACAGGTGGTGAACCGTACCTTGCTGGTCATGCTGTGAAATACGTGGGGCTTGGCCCGTACGGATCAACGGCCAAGTTACTTTAAACAGTTCAACCGCCGCCTGTTCGAGTTTGTGGTACAGACTTTCGCCAGTATCAATCGGCTCAATAGGCACACGACTCTGTGCAATAATATCGCCCGTGTCTACACCTAGATCTATGTAATGGATGCTCACACCTGCCGGAGTGCCTTCGATGATGCTCCAAACATTGGGATACGCACCTCGATTGAAGGGAAGAAAAGCAGGATGAACGTTGACGCAGCCATGCGGTAACAAATCCAAGAATTCTTGGCGCAAGATATAACCGAAAAGTACAGACAAACCGATATCCGGTCGCAGTTGTCGGATCGCCTCCCGCACCGACTCTTGTTGCAGTTCAGATCCGTCAAAGATACACGACTCGCCGAGATTCGCACTCTTGAGAATCTCCGCGCCGTACTTGCGACGTCTAGGGGGGTGAAGAACCAGACCAACTATCTCATTTCCCCCTGCGCGCAACCAGTCGATTATCTGCCAACCCAGCCAACTGTTTCCCAAGAACAGGATGCGCATACTAACCGCCTCTCAAGGTCAGTCTGTTCAAAAATCCAGTGACGCGTCCAGCGCCCTTGCCATCAACCGACTCTCTCTCTCGCTCCGACATTGTCGTTCGCTTTAGCTGGTCGGCTGACAATATACTCAGTACCTCAGCAATTTCACGCGTGGTAACATTCTGAGCTCTCCCTAGATTGATCGTAATATTGGCGTCCTGAAGCTGCTCCGCAATCCTTAGCTGATTTTCGCCTAGAACCATGACGGTACTCGGAAGCCCCATAAACGCGAGTTCCCAAGACGTACTGCCCGCGCCCGACACCGCAACATCCGCCCAAGCCATCAACTCCGGCATATCGGTCACGTTTCTTTCGAGGCGGATCGGGAAACGTGACGTACACGCCGCCGTCTGTATTTCTTGATAGTGGGGATTGGCGGGGCCTATGACAACAACCGCTTCCAAGCCATCCACATTGACCTGTTGTAAGGCTTCTATCACCTTCAATGTCACATTATCGGGGTCGCTGCCGCCGAGCGTGACCAACACTTTGCGCGCAACGCTTGGCAGTTCACGTTTCCAGCCGCGCCATTTCAAGAATTCACGACGCAAGAGGGCATAGCGCGTGCCGAGTAATAGGCGCGTATTGGGTTCCCGGTTGACATACATATTTTCATGCGAATGCAGGTTCTGATTCATCACGATGTCGGCATAAAAATGATCGACCGCAGCGTTATCATCAACAACCAGCAGATTAAGTCCGGCATTCTTGATCGCACGTTGAAAATTGCTATTGAAATGATAACCGTCTACCACGACCCACCGGGCGCCGAGATCCTGCGACAACCTGATGGTTTTCTCCGAGTCGCAGGTGTTCCCCGGCTGCACATCGAAACCTGCGAGCAAAATCTTCTCTGCCTCCAGCCGAGTCTTGAGCTTGGGCAACGCATTCGCCATCGCAAATGTCGCCTGTCCCCCCGCATCCTGCCAAGCTTGGGCAAGGGCAAGACAGCGCATCACGTGGCCCGTTCCGATCTGCGGACTGGCATCTGCCCGAATAAGTAGATTCTTCACGTGAGCCGAGCAAATCCTGAATGCGCGACGGGGCCAACCAGATGATCGCCAATGGCGTTGCGTCCCTTGGCATCAGCAATCTGAGCAAAAATGTCCTCAACGGCTCCCAAGTAGCGTTCCACATGCTGATCTTGATGGGCGTAGGTCGCGTAAAAACCATTGGTCGCTAGAAAACCGCGCCCTAACATTAGTTGAGTAAACAGCGTTCGGGCGGCTTGGCCTTGTTCTCCCTCAATTGAAAAGTGGCCCAAAGGGGGAATCCCGCTGACTTGAATAGGCAGACCGACGCGATCCGCCGCTGTTCGCCACCCCTCCAGCACCAGCGTACCCACCCGAATCAAGTGTTTGGAAACATCCAGACGCCGATATTTACGGATTGTCGCCAATGCCGCCACAGGCCCGATGCGCTCAGTCCAGTACGTGCTGCTGATGAATGTGCTTTGCGCCGACTGCATCACCTCGCTTTTTCCGATAATCGCTGCCATGGCATAACCGTTGCCCATGGCTTTGGCAAACACGGCGATATCCGGTGTCACACCATAGACCAAATGCGCGCCACCGGTTGTCAGACGGAATCCAGCGGACACCTCATCCATAATCAGTACAGCATCGATCTGTGACGCAATCTCTCTGACCTTTCCCAAGAACTCCGGGATCGGATCATGATCGCGAACCGGTTCCATCACAATCGCTGCTAATTCATTTGGATACTGAGAAACTATCGCTTGCAACTCTTCGATATGGTTGTAGCGAAATGGCAATGCGGTTCCCAACAATCCTCGCGGGACACCGGCCGGCTGAAGCCCCGGAAGCAGATGCCCGTCCAGCGCGCTTTCCTCGGCCAGGTTCGCCGCCAGGTACCAATCATGCCAGCCGTGATAACCGCAGAAGGCAACTCGATCCCGCCCCGTCTTCGCCCGCGCAATGCGGACTGCGATGGCCATAGCTTCTCCACCGCTTCGCGCATAACGGACCATCTCAGCCCACGGATGCAGTTCACAGAGCAAATCAGCCAGTTCCACCTCTTCAGGCGCATTCAAGGTTGACATCGATCCGGAATCAATCACTGCCCGCACGGCGGCATCGACGTCGGGATCCCCAGCGCCTAGAACGCAGGCGCCAATTCCGTTATAGCTCATGTCGAGATATTTATTGCCATCGAGATCCCAAACTTCGACGCCGTGTGCCCGGCTGAAGTAGCTGGGCCATTGGTCTGGCAAAAACATCTCAGGGCGCTTCGATAAAAGCTGCGTGCCCCCAGGAATTCTGCGTTTGGCGCGAGCATAAAGACGTTGACCTGTGCCTTTCATTTTGCTTCCTTCTTCGCGTATATGGCTTCCTCGCGCAGCGATTTCTGATACCCTTCGTTGCGCTCAAACCGGACATTCACCTCGCTCAGCTCGGGATGTTCCTGCAGCAAGGCCAGTACCTCATCCATTCCGAATGGCTCCTTTGTCTCTAAATAGGCATAGATTCTCCGCACAAACTCCAAATCCTCCGGTTCGTCTACCGTCCAGCGCAGGCTAGAAAGGTCTTGAATATGCTTGACGTTAGCCACACGAAATACATCAGGTTGCTTCCAGATGTAGGGTGTCACATGTTCGCGCTCTGAATTCAAACGCGCCTCGCGCCAGGCCCTTTCCAATGCCCGGCGGCTAAACACTTCGGTATCCAAGCCATCAGGATACGATGGCTCCAGTGTATTTGAAACATAGTCGTTATCACCCGCATGAAAGAACCGAACCACCTTATCAATTACAGTCGCGTCTAACAGCGGACAATCGGCAGTCAAGCGCACGATGACGTCGGCTTCAAAGGATTCGGCCGCTCGATAGTAGCGGTCGAGCACATCGTCTTCGTTTCCTCTGAAATACGGAATGCCGATGTCCCTGCAACAATTCGCCACGAGATTGTCGCTCGGTCGGTCCGTCGTTGCCACTGCGACTATATCGAGTGTTCGCGCTTGCTTGGCACGCCGCACAACACGCTCCAGCAGTGGTATACCTCCAATGGCGGCCATTACCTTGCCAGGCAAACGCGTAGAACTCATCCGGGCCTGGATGATCGCGACAGTCTTCATGCTTCTTTTGTGCCTCCCATGCGCCGGGCAGACAACGCGACTTCCAAAGTGGCTGCGGCTTCAGACACTGGGTTCATCGCCGGGGAACCTGTCAGGACAGCCTTGAGAAAATGTTTCATTTCATCCACGTACATCTGATTCACATCCCAGCCCGCCGGTTCCGGATAACTTTGCTTCACTGCGCCATCGGCGCCATACACGCGCACACAGCGGTCGCTGAAATCCCAATAGATCGTTCCTTCACTGCCAATGATCTGACAGGCCCGACGGTAATCCCGCTGAACAAAATTCAAATGAACGCTGCTCAGAGGCCCAGAGTCGTGTTGCAGCAGGATCTCTGCCAGCCCGTCGGTTTCCAACTGGATCGTGTGTGCTGGCCGATGGGCAGCGGCAATGATTTTTGCCGGACCGAGATACCACAACGTCAAATCAATCTCGTGGATGCAATCCAGAATGGTGCCTCCCCATTCGCGCGAAGCGCTGTAGCTTTGGCGATAGTCCTGCAGGGGTCTCCAGTGCGGCAGAAAAGAGCCGCTTTGGACCCGTGCTGAAATGACTTTCCCCACCGCTTGTTCCTCCAGCAACTTCTTTACGAGTACCGGTCCAGGGTGAAACCTCATATTGCAGCCGACCATCGTCACCAACTCACGGCGTTTGACCTCCTCGCAAAGCGACTCCACCCTCTTAAGGGTATGTGAAAGGGGCTTCTCAATGAATAGACAACAATTGTTCTTCGCTGCAGCAAGCGCCGAATCCAGGTGAGCATTAGTAGGAGCACTTACCATAACGACATTAGGTTTCCACTTCCACACATCATCGAGGCTTGGGACGCTGACTACATTCAATTCAATGCTTACTCTTGACGCGATCTCCGGCCCGTCATCGAAGACCAGAACATCGTCGTAACCAAGGGACTTTAGATTCTTAAGGTGTCGGGAGCCAACCGACCCGCAACCCAAGACAGCGATGCGTAGCTTATCCATCCGCATTGTGTCCCTTCTTTCCAACAATCACGAGATATTCAAGAAATATAGTTTGGGCACAGTAACTTCGAATAATGTTTTCAATTTTTAGATCAATGAATCCAACCCTGGTCAGATCTCTCTGGACTACTGCGTTAACTAAAAAACACGTCGGTCCATTGTTCGCAAGCGGATATCCTTCCGGTACATTGGCAACAGTACAAGGGTCGAGCATCTCCACCTTGCTTTTTGGCGAGATGAAATTACGTCCTAAATGGAAAGAAAAGAAGCGCCCTTCGGGTTTCAAACAGCGGAAAGCCTCAGACCAAGCAGACAAGTGTTGTGCATAGGTTAGGTGTTGCATCGATACCACATCATAAACAACCTCAAAAAAGTCATCTTGAAATGATAGGACGGTCATGTCCCCAACGTCAATTATTGCATTCACGTTCCATTGGTTGAGAACACCCCGGCAATAATCGAGACCCGTTGGGGAAGAGTCAATGCCGTAGGCTTGAAATCCTTCCTTTGCGACAGCCCAGAGATTTGCACCTGAACCGCAACCAAGTTCTAGAAACTTGAGCTGGTGTCGTTCTTCCATAGTCAAATCAGCATAGTTTTTCCCTAAAAATGAAAGGAAGCTTTCATTCGGGTAACGCCTTTGCGATTTAAGGCCATGCTCCCGGTATTGACATTCCCATATATCTATCGATTCCATAAATAATCCAGCCTAACGACTGTCTGCCCGCCGAAACCGCGCTTAAAGCGGCTTATGCTTAATTCTTTCGTCGTTGGTGCGCGATCGACCTGGCCTGCAAAGAGCTGTTCACCTGTATCAAAGAAGCGGCATCCCAAGGCTCTTGCATGTAGAATGGCACTCCACATAGAGGAATGGGACAGCGGTTTGTCAAAAAGCTCTCGCTTTGAAGCCGAGACTCCATAATAACAATATTTGGAACTGTGAATATAATACGAAGCGGTTACCAGGTTCCCTTGTAGCCAGCCCATCAGGATGAAAGCTCCCCCTTGACTCACGATTTCAAATTGAAGATCCCAGGTCCTTTGGGAACGAGTCTGGCGTCCTGCAACCGAGATATGCAATTGTCGGAAGCTTTCAAGGTGTTCGCGCTGAATGCATTTCGAATCAAACAGTTTCAACTCAAGATTCTTTTGTCCCCAGTTAATCAGGCTCTGATAACTCCTGCGAAGCTGTTGATGCAAACTCTCCTCAGACCTCGACAAGTCAATGATCTGAGTAAAATGGGGTCGGACCTTTGCCCCCATCGACAAAAGATATTCGCCAACAGGAGATAGTGTCGGGAAGTAATCGCGATGAAGAATCGAATCGAACGAATATTCCTTTGATAGTCGATCCAGCTCGGCTTTCACAATTTTGGATATCCGCTGGTCCGCTCCGCAATTGGGGGTGTGCGCCTGAAGGAAGATCATGGGCCACCCATATCCCGAAAGCTCACGCTTGCCGTCAGGCTTGGTTTGCACCGCAGCGCAAACTCCTGCCACCGGCAAGCGGTTATCCTCGACGAGAAAAGAAACGTCGATGAATTGCGAGTCGCGGAAGTATTCCTTTTGGTATTCGATATTCAAATCCGAGTACACGGGATACTGGAGAGCATCAGCCTGGCACAGTTGTGACCAGAAGTCACGAAAGCATGGGTCCTTGGCTGTGACAAGATTCATGGGTTTCTCATCTCACATGACGGGAGGTGATCCATGGAATCTCGAGCCTTCCTCTCCTGCATAGGCAAAATGTCTTGACACTCTCGTAACAGCCTTAATCACATCTTCCCCATCGGAATCAGTAATCATCCCTTTCGCTTCCAGCCACATCTATAGGGTGGCATGGTCAATCCCCACCCCAAAGAGAGTGTGTCCATTTGTATCTAGCCACGCCTGCGCCACTTCCGTGCATCGCATGAAGTGTCCAGCGCCGATCTCTGCGCTTGCATCCGCTCCCAAGATGAGATCAACGTCGCCAGATTTCCTCCCAACTTTGCGGAGCCTCAAGAGACAAACTCCCACTTGATGATGGAAGTGGGATTCAACGGATTGATACCAAACACGTTGGGCTGGAGATTGAGAATTCTGATGTAAGAACGCATTCGTAATTCAGACAGCAAATCTCTGTTGTAATCGTTTACTTCTGCATAGCAATGGCGCATCAGGCCGAGGAGCGTTTGATCGTAAGCCTCAAAACATGGCTCAAAATGAAATACGGCCTTGATTTTTTCTCGATATCTAAAAAGACTGTCGAGGATCATAGCCGATCGAGGACATTGTTCGACCGAGTGTGATGTGAAGATGACCATTGGAGAATCCTCAGAATCAAGAAAGCTGTAAGAATGGGCATCATAAAAATTGAATGGAAGAACGCTGACAGGATAATTGCCCTCTACCCTATTCTTATACAGCAGTGACGCTAGTTGAATAGCATTCGCAGAGCACTCACCCCCCAAGAATCGGACCTGATGATGCATTCGTTGCTTCAACATCCACAAGTTGTACCCATACCCAGCCCCTAGCTCAACAATGGTTTTGCAATTCTCCAGAGCTTGCTCCATGGTATTGACAATAAGATCATAATATCTGGATAAGCCCTCACCTAGTGTAGTTACAAAAAGTGCATTCCCTTCTGAGATGCACACTTCGGCGCTCGCATCACTTGAAAACTCAGTCCATTTGACATCATCCGGTGTCAGAGCATGCTCGGAATGAAGGTAGAATTCAAGACACTTTGCATACTTATCCTTATCGTACTCGGAATCAACCTTCTCAATGGTTCGTGCCGAGACAGAAAATGGATTTATTCCGAGTAAGCGAGCCGGCCATGGACTCCATTGAGGTAGGTCATTCAGTGAAATTGAATGTCGCATACAGTTTTCCTGTTCTTCTTCAAGGGCTTGCTGTCTCAATTGGCATAGGCATGCATCACTTTGACGCAAGCAGCGATAACATCGTCGACATCCCCCGCGGTCATGGCATGGAACATGGGCAGACTGATGAGCCCCTGATAGGCAGCTTCAGCGATCGGGTATTCCCCTCCTCCAAAGCCATATTTCTTTCGATAATATGGATGCAGATGGACTGGGATGTAATGGACATTCACGCCAATGTTCTCGGCGCGCAGCGCTCTGAAGATCTCCTCACGGTTCGTCTTCAACTTGGCGGAATCGATGCGAATAGGATAAAGGTGCCAGGCGGGCTCGGCCTCAAGTCGAACCGCAGGGGAAATCACACCCTCGAGATTCGCGAACGCTCTTGTATAGGCGGCCGCAATTTCGCGCCTTCGCTTGAGATTGGCGTCGAGCTTCTTCAATTGCGACAAACCCAACGCACAGCCGATGTCGGTTAGGCGATAATTGTAGCCGAGTGCCACCATTTCATAAAACCACTGACCCTGCTGTTGTCGTTGGCGCGCTTCGGTCGAGATCCCATGATTGCGGAACAAACGCAGCCTCTCGTGGAATCGCTCATCATTTGTGGTAACCGCGCCACCTTCTCCGGTCGTAATGTGTTTCACTGGATGGAAGCTGAATACCGTCATTTCACTCAGTGCTCCCACTCTCCGGCCTCTGTAACAGGCTCCTAACGCATGAGCCGCGTCTTCAATGACAATGGCGTGATGTCGCTTGGCTATATCCCGAATGGCGTCGAGGTCGGCGGGATGCCCGGCGTAATCGACGGGAAGAATTGCTTTGGTGCGGGAGGTCAAGCGCTTTGTGATTTCACCAGGATCAATGGTCAGGGTGTCGCTGCAGACTTCAGCAAACACCGGCGTCGCGCCTTGATACAGGACGCAGTTAGCAGTGGCTGCAAAAGTCAAGGGTGTGGTCACAGCCTCGTCTCCGGGACCCAGACCGGCGGCGAATACCGCTCCATGCAGCGCCGCAGTTCCGGAACTGAAAACCACCGCATGGCGCGCCTCCACTTTCTGGGCCAGAGCCTTTTCAAATTCCTCCACCAGGGGTCCCGTGGTGATCCAGTTGGACCTCAATACGGTCACCACAGCGGCAACGTCGTCTTCGTCGATCGACTGTCGACCGTAAGGCAGGAACGTATCTCGAACCGGAACACCCCCGTCAACGGCCAATCGATAATTCACTGAACCTCCAAGGCAGTCACCATCTCCATCAATTCGTTTGGCGATAGCCATTGAGGATTCGAGTCGCTGGAATATCGAAATCCCAAGGAAAGGGTGTGCCCTTCGTTCCAGTTTCCCGATCCCCACCACGAGAAACAGGGTTGAACAATGAACATGTCGTCAAATTCAATGGCTTGCCTGATTTCGTCGTCCGAAAGAAGCAATTCGTTCACCTTCTCGCCGGGTCGGATTCCGCTTATTTTTATTTCGCAGCCAGGTGCCATGGCCTTGGCCAGGTCGGTAATACGCATGCTGGGAATTTTGGGAACGAAGATTTCACCTCCATGCATCTGCTCCATGCAGCGAAGAACAAATCGAACCCCTTGTTCCAGCGTGATCCAAAACCGGGTCATGCGCTCATCCGTCACCGTGACGGTCCCATTCATGCGCTGATTCATAAACAGGGGGACGACGCTTCCCCGGCTTCCCACAACATTTCCGTAACGCACGCAGCTCAACATGGTACCGTGGCGGCCCGAGTAGGCGTTCCCCTGAACAAACAACTTCTCAGCGACCAGTTTTGTGGCTCCATACAGATTGACGGGATTTACGGCCTTGTCGGTGCTCAACGCCATAACGCGCTGGACACCCTGGTCGATGGCCACGTCGATCACATTCTTGGCCCCCATGATGTTGGTCAAAACCGCTTCGAAGGGATTATATTCACAAGTAGGGACCTGCTTAAGCGCCGCCGTGTGGATCACGACATCGACGCCATCCATGGCGCGGTCCAGCCGGTCTTTATCACGAACATCGCCTACAAAATAACGGATCGGCCATTCTCCCGTGGCGTCGCTCCAGCGCTGACGCATTTCGTGTTGTTTCAACTCGTCGCGACTGAAAACAATCAACTTGCGGGGGTGAAATTCTTTGAGCAACACTTCCGTGCATTTCTTTCCAAAGGATCCTGTGCCCCCTGTAATCAGTACTGTGAGTTTCTGCCAATCCATGGTCTCTTTCCTCCATTTGACAAACGTGGTGATGTAACTTGGCCATTCTCGAATCTGTGTCACTAAGCAGAAATTAAGGCATGATGATAATTGACAACCTTCAAGAACAATATCTTCTCTCGGTACCAATCCACTTGAATTTCAATAGCATCTCAGTGCAGTCGCTCATGGGCCGTTGGTCGCGCCCAAGACCCTGAAAATGATGAGATCCGATTCGGTTAGGCCCGGAGGGCCGGTCAGTCCCCCGCGGGGGATAGCCCCATCCACCGCTCGTCCCGCTTTGCGGGAGAGCAAGGGCGGGGTATGGTGTGGGATTCCATCGCCTAGCCCCGGCAGGGGCGAAAGAAACCTCTCCACTTTTCAGATCAGACATTAGAATTGCTGCTGCACCGCAGGCCCACGAAAAATGAAGGTTCAATTCGGTGGGCGGAAACCATGGAAACACTCACCGCTCGAGCCTTCGGCGTTTCGTAATGACCTGACCATAGAGGGAGATAAAATCCTTAGTGACCTTTTCGTTTGAGAACTGTGTTTGTACCCACGTTGCTCCCGCCGACCCCATCCGCCGGCGCTCAGAGGAATTCTCTATGAAAAACCGGAGACCCGCTGTCAAAGCATCCACATCTCCTGTTGGAACCAACCATCCACCCATTCCATGTTTGACAACTTCGGGAAGTCCTCCTGAAGCAAATGCCAGAACCGGGGTTCCGCACGCTTGTGATTCTGCGGCAATACGGCCAAACGATTCCACTTCAGAACAAACAACTGTCAAATCTGAGGCCCTGTAACACCTTGCCATCTCTTGAGGTGTTTCTTGAAAGGGCAAAACCCTGCACGGGATGGAAAGTGTCTTTGCCACCAAGGATGCCGAATGCCCCACTAAAAGCGGGAGGAAACCGTCGGACTTGAATCTGTTGAACGCAGAGATGGCATGCTGGGCAATTCCATGGTGAATGCCCTCAATACTCTGGCCGGCAAGGAGAACACTAAATTTGTCTTTGGGTATATTCAGGGCTTCTCGGGCTTGATCTTGAGAACCGGGACTGAAGACGGACACATCGATCCCGTTATAAATCGTCGAAATTGTTTTCCCCGCCAAGATGGGACTCTTCATGGCCATTTCTCGCATCCAATCTGAAACCGTGGTGATGTGTGCTTGGGACCTATGCAACGCAATCCACTTCCGAAGCCAGTTGATGCGAGTTCCATCGTGGGCAATCACGGGAATGACATCCAGGTGGGGACAGCTGCCGCACCCCCTCAGCCAGCGGTCACAGTCGCCAGAATTCGCACAATGACCTGTTGTAAGCCACTGCTCTCTGAGGGTAATGAGCGTTGGAAATTGACGAGTCAAAGCCGGCAAGGCCCCGACATCCGCGAAGCCACCCGACGCCCACAGGCTATGAATATGAAGAATATCCGTATCCGGGGGGATGATGGAGTGTAATCTTCTAAAACCTGGAGCATAGAGGTGTTGCCAACCGCGATTCTCCTCTAACCATCGGCATACCCTCATCACACCTGGAATGGTCCTCACTCGCTCAATTTCAACGACGTTTGGTGAATTGGTTCGCTTGTACCCCACGTACATCCGACTGTTGTGTCCCTGCTTGATCAACTCAAGATGCAACGATAGAGTGCTTCGCTCTGCACCACCTCCAGCGTCTGCGGCGTGGATCAGCACCACATTAAGTGGACGCCCTCCCTCAGGGGTATTCATACGGAAACAAGATGCTGGTTTTGTGTTTTCCATGTTGCCAGAAACAGAAGGGCCCACAATCCCCAACCGTGATTCTTCTTCTCTCGATGCTCTTCGAGCAGGGCCGCAATATACTTCACGTCGAAGAAATCGTTCATCGCTGCGGCGGGATCATTCAAACGATCGCGGAGCTCTTCGTACAACGGGCCCGCAAACCATGCCGGGACCGGCATTGAAAAACCGCGCTTGGGGCGGTGCAGGAATTCAGTGTTGAAGAATCGTTCCGCAGTCCGCTTCAAGATATATTTTGAAATCACCGCCGACACAGGCCGCTGGGGATCGTCGATGGCCCATCCCTCGTCAGCTTTCAACTTCATTTCGGCAGGAACCTCGGCCACAATTTCCAGAAAGACATGATCGAGAAACGGAACGCGCACCTCCAACCCGTGGCACATGCTGGCGATATCAACTTTATGGAGATTGTCAAACGGCAGGTAGTTGTGCAAGTCGACCGATTGGCATTGGCTCAGCACATCCGAGTCCTTGACGCCTTCGAACTGGCGGTCATTCCATTCACGTGTCAATTTCAAGAGAGGCTGATATTCGGGGCGCCATAAACGCAGCCGTTCCCGCTCGCTGAAGTACGGGTTACGCTCATACCAAGTCGTCGGGAGTTGCGGCAACGGCGCGCGAACGCCCACCCCGCGCGCCCCATTCCCAACAGCGCGACGTAATTTTCCCAGTGCGCCATGAGGTTGGGGATGCTGCTGAACCAGCTTGCCAAAGTAATCGTAACCGCCAAACGTCTCATCTCCCCCATCGCCGGAAAGAACCATCTTCACGTGTTGGCGCGCTATTTGGGCAACGTAGTAGGTACATAGAATAGAACTGTCGGCAAAGGGCTCACCGCAGTGCTCGACTAACTTATTGAGCACCGCCATGGCGTCCGGTCGAACCACCTCCACGTG
>JAQUPQ010000044.1 GCA_028716525.1 Terriglobia bacterium
GAAGTCTTCACCGTGACGCAGCCGGCACACGAGGAGGGCCGGGCGTACTGGTGCCGAATCGGGTCGGCCTGGAAGAACTCCGACGACTCGTTGACGGTCAAGCTGAACGCGCTACCGGTCAACGGCGAGCTCGTGATCAAAAAACCGCGACCCCCTCAGGCGACCTAGATGGCAACGCGCAAGGAAAGCACGACGACAGTCGTTCCGTTTGGATCAGGCTCCGGACCCCGTCCTCGGATTCCGTCCTTGGTGCCCGACCCGAAGGTCCCGCCGAAAACCGACGAAGCCTTCGACCCGAACCGCCAGACGGGCAGCCTTGCCCTGATGGCGTTCCAGCTCGCTGCCGAGACGGCGCGAGAGCTGTACGAGACGGGCAAGGTGAGCCAGCGCAAGATCGCCCGGACGCGGATGGTCTTGGCTCAGTTTGCGGCGTCCGAGATAACGGCCCTCTGCAGGAAACGGAAGGCCTGAGTGGCGAGCTATCCGTACCGACGAGACGGAAAACGACGGATGCTGGCGGCCCGGCAACGGACGGAGCGCACCACGCTCCTGCTGGCTCGGGCTTCACACTGTTGTGCCGGCGGGCTCGACCCCGCCGGCATGGCGGCGGTCGATCGCATGGCACACGCCATGTGCTGGGCGTTCGGCACCAGTGGGCAAGTGCTGTCCGGTCTGATGAAGACCGTGGCGGCTTCGTACGGCCCGTGCGTCTTCTGTCAGCTGTTCTGGTTGTTCGAGGCCCCAGAGCCCAGCCCACCGCTCTGGTTTTACGCTGCGTTCGGTCGGGCTTTTGCCGAGTCGAATCCGGACGTATCGCCCGAGCTCGCCGAGCTCGCACAGCATCTTGTTTGGGGGGCTCTGGCCTGTCTTGGTGTCCGGAGTTCCGAGGATGCTGTCCAGAAGATCCAAGAGCTTCGCCCAGCCCTGGGCGCTCAGTAGGCAATGAAACGCACGAACGGCAAGCGTCAGGGCTCGACGGTCATTCCGCCGAGGTCGGCGCTTGCCGAGCTCGTGCTCTTGGGGGACGGTCCCGCACCGCGACAGCTCAGGGTAAAGCGGGGCACGGGACACAACGCGACCTTGGTCGACCTAGTCCGCCCGAAGACTGGGGCGCGGATTCGAACGTGGCGGACGTTCTCGGACGAGGGCCACGCTCTGCTGCGCATCGAGCCCGGCGTCAGGTCGATGGTGATGATCTGGTACAACCCGGGACGCTATTCCGAGCGAGTCGATTGGCGCCTGTTCGAGCACTTGCCCGAGCAGCTCGTGGCCGAAGACGTCGACCTGCCGGCGACGCTGTCGCTCGAACCGATCACCGAGTTCGAGCAGACGCTAGCCAGCGCTTTTGGAGTCTCCTCGGTGAACCTTCACCGAACGGCGACCGAGGCAGCGGTCCGGTCATCCGTCGATCGCAAAGACTTGCTCTCATGGATCGAGGTTCGCCCGTGGCACGCAATCCAGGCGGCACACCGGAGCATGAAGACTCAGGTGGAGCCCGCTGCGAGGCGATACGGGGTAGACGCTCGAGAGATAGCCGTCACAATGTTATTCTTGGCCATCGCCAAGACCGTCGCGAAGAACCGAAGGAGCTGAATCATGATGAACGCACCGCAATCGTTTGGACCCGCGCAGCCGAGCGCCAACCAGCTGCACGGGATCGTGCCTCCCCGCGGGGCGGGCACCACGACCGCCGACCTCGGTCCGGGGTTCGATGCGCGTTGGTTGGTGATGGCTCGAGTGTCCTGGGAGCGTGTCGTGCTGATGCGTCTCACCATCGACGGAACCGAGATTCCGGTCCTGCCGCAGCAGGATGGAGACTTGCTGTGCTACCCGCTGCCCCTCTGGACCCCGGAGCAGCTGGCAACTCCTCGACGAATGGTGATGACGTGGTCAAATCGCGGAAACCACGGGGCGCAATTCACCTATCAACTGTCGGTCGAGAAACCGATTCCACCGGCGCCGGTCATGATGGCTCAGCAGACGGCGACCGTCCTCGGTCCGCCCATCGGGCAGACAACCCCGATGCAAATGCCGGGTCAGATGTCGCCCGGGCGCACCTTCAACGGTCCCATGTCGCCGCCGGCGTTCCCGCTTTCGGCCTCGCCTGTTCCGATGCTCGGCATGCAGCAGGTGGCTCCACCGGTGCCGGCGGCTCCGATGGCGCCGCACATGACGCCAGCCTACGCAATGCCTCCGGCGGTGGGTCAGGTCCCCACGATTGCCCAGCCGACGGCTCCTGTGGGTGTGCCGATGGCCGCTGCGCCGGCTCTGCCGCTGCCGATGGCGCAGCCTCCGCAGGACCCGGCAACGGAGCTCGAGTCCTACGTGGCGGGCAGCCTGGGGGTGACCTACCTGGACATTCGGAACCAGGCTCAGTCGTACGGTGCGCGCTACGGCTTCCCGCCCGATGCGATCCTGCAAAAGTACGTCGACAACTTCGGATCGAGCGGGCTCGAGCTCGTGCCGAGGGACTGGATTCAGGCAGCCGACAAGATGGCCGCCGAAACCGGGATGAACCGGACGGCTCTCATCGCCTCGACCGTCCTTCACAGTCTGGTCGGCAGAATGACCGAAGACCGCGACTTTGCTCAGCTGCGCGCCTCCGGAGCTGTGTCGGCGGCAATCAGTGCGGGACAGGCGGGCGCATCCGGGCCCGACTTCGTGGTGCATTCCACGACCTCGGAGCCAGTGCCCGAGACGCAACGCGGATCGAATGCTCCGCCGCGCGTGACGGGAGCGCAGCTCAAGGCGCTAGCCGTGGACCTGCATGTCGAGCCGAGTTGGCTCTTTGTCGTCGTCAAGACGCTTTCGGAGGCGCGCAACCTGAGCCCCGATCTGGTCGTGCCGCAGGCGACTCCGATGGCGATGCGGCTGCTTCGCGGGGTTTACCTGGAAGATGCGACCAAGGACGTGGACCAGAAGCTCGGGGAGGCCGAGAACGTGTCTGCTCTGGTCGAGGCCCTGCCCGAGCTCGACGGGGATGCTGCGTTTGTTCCCCCTCCGACCGAGGAGGAGAAAGCGGCGAACCGGTCCAAGCTGATCGAGCAGGCAGTCGTGACCCGGTCTCTCGACCACATTTGCCGCGACCTCGCTGGTCAGCTGACGGCGCCGGCGCCGGCGGTCGAGCCGACGACCGCGGTCGAGTCATAGATGGCAGTTCGCAAGACCAAGGCGCGCGGTCGGGTGAAGGCTCGGCCGCGGGCCTCCGCCAAAGCAGCGTACGCCCGAGCTCAAACGCCTGCGCGAGCTCGAGCAGCTCGAGCAAAGAATCCCAACCCCAACCAGCAACCGAAGGACATGGCACCGCGTCAACCGACGGTTCGAGACATGCAATGGATCTCGGTCAACGACATGGCCGAGGCCCTCGGATGCCATCGCGAGACCGTACTCAGGTACATTCACACCGGCATCATCGACGCCACGCGGCCCGATACCGAGGGCGGGCGGGCGCCATGGAAAATCTCACGCGAGTTCGCGCTGCGATTCATTGCGGGCGTGGCTGGCCACAAGCAGGCGCCCATGGCTCGACCGAAAGCCAAGCGCCAGAAGGGCACAGAATCGCCAGAGGTGCTCCCGGGTCAGCTGCCGCTCTATTCCGAGGACTGACCACAAAAAGGAGCGGCCCAGCTCTAAGGGGGGGGGATCCTTATGCGAGCCGGGCCTCGACTTCGAAGGTTGACCAAAGCGGGCCCGGAGTCAAGAATACAGAGCTCGACCTGTGGAGCGTGCGGCCTGACCAGCTGCATGGGCCAGGGCGGGACGTCCTAGCGACGGACCGCACGCTCGACCGGCCGAGCCCTGGGACCCGCCCTTACCTCTGTCGTCTGGGGCTTGTGCTCGGTCGCTACATTTGGCGCCTAGGGCGCCTAGAACCGCACGCAAGCCGCCCGCCACGGGCCCGCCATGCCGTCACCCGGTGCCGCCGGGACGAGGCTGGTGGGTCCGTGGCGTGGCGCGTTGAAGGCGGCGCATGTGCGACACGAACCGACGTCGCACGTTTCGGCTTTCATTTCCCCTCGCCATCCCCGAAATTAGGTGACGCCGGTCGGGAGCAACACCGCCGGCGTCGACAACAACCTAACTAACTGATGACCAACCTAACCCCCTCCCAGCGTCCCGGCAAGTGCCGTCATCCGGCCAAGCCGAACCAGCAAGCTGGACGCGGCGGCCTTCGGGCCTCTTTGGGATCCGTTGGCAGGCATCGAGCTCTTGCCGAGGTGGGGTCTGCCCGCCCCGGAGGAACAACAACCGAAAGGACCGACCAATGCGAATCGACGTTGGCTGTGAAGTTTTGATCCTGGAGCAAGCGACCGATGGTGGACTCATTACCCACTTTGGCGGAGGCATCTTCGAGACTCGCCAATGGCTCAATCGGCACCTCCGCGACGAGGAGGACGACCCCGACGACGAACTGAAGCTCGGTTCGTTCTGCGCAAGTCGCCTGCACGTGGAGCTCTGCCACGAGGCGCATGCTGACTTGGCGTATACGTGCGACGCCGAGTCGCAAATCTGGCTGGAGGTGTGGGAGTGCTACCTGACCTCCAATGGCTACAAGCGCGCGGAGATCCTTGCCGACTGCTGCGTGCAGGACGTTTTCCTGATTGAGGACATCGGTCTGAAGCGCGACTTCCGTGGCCGCGGAATAGAGCTCGCTGTGGCTCGCAGGCTGATCGACACCGTCGGGGCGGGCTGCGGGCTGGCTGTCTACTACGTCGGTGATCGGGACTGGGAAGCTCCGATCTACGCGCCGCTCGGGTTCAAGCCGACCAAGCTGAAGTACGGCAACGGTTTGTTGCACCTCAACCTCACGCGGACTTATCCCATGGTGAGGGGCATCGCTCACCCGACCGACGAGCTCATGTTCGAGCTCTACGATGCGCATG
The DNA here is from genome assembly GCA_028716525.1 of Terriglobia bacterium. Lineage (GTDB taxonomy): Bacteria > Acidobacteriota > Terriglobia > JAIQFV01 > JAIQFV01 > JAQUPQ01. The sequence goes on from JAQUPQ010000044.1 coordinate 4,884, forward strand.
ATCCGGGGCGTCCCCCGCTCAGTCCGATCGTGCGCACCAAGCCCCCCAAGCTCGAGCTCGAGCCTCTGCCCAAGGACGACCAGGGCGAGCCCAACGCTGGGGCGAGCGAGTGAACGCCACGCGCTTCCTGGACAACCTCGGTCTGCGATGCACCGGGGTTGGGCTGCCGTTGTGCTCCTGCACGAGGTGCCGGACCGAAACCGCCATGGTCGCCATAGGCCAGCAGCTCGAAGAGCTCGTCAGGCAGGGCACCGACCTGTCTGATGTTTTTCTGGTCACCACGACGGAGACCGGCTCGACCGTGCGGATCCGATCTTGGTCGGCGCTAAAACGAACGCTGCCCGGCCAGTACGATGCCCTGCGCAAAGAAACGGGCGAGCTCGAGCCGGGGTTCGTCGCGTTCTTCATCCGTCTAGAAGACGCAACGTTTGCCGGCTGCCTTGCGGTGACCGCTCAACAGGGAGGCGGCTCGTGATTGACGAAAAGCGGCTCGAGGCCTTGATGGGTGCCTTGGCGAAGCTGTCGCACGAAACGGACACGCTTTTTTTCATCGTCGCGAAGGATCCAAAGGGTGACCTGTGCATGTCGTGCACGACCCACAAGGGACCATGGCGGCGCATCCTCGAGGCGACCGCTTTGGTCTACGAGGCATCCTCGGCCGCGGAGGATGCGGGCAGCCCGGATGCCCTCGAGGGCCTGGTGCGTCGCCTGGTCGGGAATCGTGATTCCAACTGAAAGCCTGAGGGAGAAATAGCAAACATGACAAGCCTTCAAGTGGTCTGGTTGAGTCTGCTGGCCGTGGTGGCCATCGGACTCGGGTTATGGGCTAGTTGGCGCTCTCGCCGCTGGCGCCAACGACACCCGGAAAGCATTGTGAACGTCGTGCACCGTCAAACCAAAAGACGGCGCAGCCTGATCGGTCTCGGCATGACTACGGTCGAGGCCGGAGCGACGGCAACGATCTTTGTGTTTCCCCAGCGGCTGTTTGAACTGTTGTCCGGTGACAATGGCCGCTCGATTTTCCTGCCAAGCACGGTCGCTCGGTCTTTCGTTATTCTGAGCATCAAGATCGGGCAGGATGAACAGCTCTTGGCTGAAGGCTGCGTGCCAGCGGATACCTTCGGAGACGAGGCTATCCCGTTCGGCATGGTGCCTGAGTTCCGAGCGGCGATGCCGGGTGAACGGATCGAGCTTGTGGTCAAAAACATTGGCTCGGAAACCCTGATCTTCATGGGAGCCCTGTGCGGCTGGATCGTGGAGGACCTTTAGCCATGAAGAAGTGCGACCAAAGCGACATCTCGTCGCGGCCTCTGGAGCCCAAGTGACATGATGCCCGCCAAGTGCGTGCTGACTACGGCCGAGCAGGAGGTGCTTGACTTCGTTGCTGGCGAGTTCATGCAGCGTGGAAACTACCCGTCCACGCGACAGGTTGCGGAAGCCGCTGGACTCTCAGTTGCTCGAACGCTCGTGGTGCTCGAGCGGCTGACTGAGCTCGGCATGATCCAGCCCTCGATGAGGCCAAGCGATGAACGCCTCTGACCACGCAAAATGCCTGTGTGGGTGCGATCAGGCTGTTTCCAAAGGCAGGCTGTTCGTACCAGGACACGATAGACGCGCTGCTGCGATGCTGATCAGAATGCGGCATGGATCGATCGCTGGATTCTTGGCGGACTATGGGTATGGGCGTGACGGCAAGAGCCTCAAGGCCGACTTTCTCCGACTGCAAAGTGACCGCGCATTGCGTGAGCACCAGGAGCTCGAGGCCAAGAGTGCTGCGATTGAGGCCGAGCTCGCCAAGGGTAAGCAGGATGGGGTCACCTGGACCACTTCGACTCCAGCCGGGAAAGGTCCCCGCGGAGAACGGACGAGCTCGTGAGGCGCTATCCCATGGTGGTTCTCTGGCGCGGTCGTGATGGCCGCTATGGCTACACGTTGCGCGACGGGTACCGCTCGACGTCGGGCGACTGCCTTGATCGGTCTTTGCGTCGGCTGCTTGATGCCTGCTGGGCGAGCGCAGTCATCGCGAGATGCATGGAGCGCCAGATCGCAAACGAGAATGTCAAGCGCCATCTGCTGAGGAGCGATGCCTTTTGACGGAGAGGTAGGACATTTCCCGGTCACTCCGGAGGCCAGGACAGGAGTCCGAATTGCTCCGCACAATGCGCCACGGTTCGCGCCTAGGAAACGCCGCATAGTTGGGGCAGGAGAAGACGACCATGGTCCTCGGCAGATAGCCCCGGCCCTCGCCCAGGCGATAGCTGACAGCGTGCGCTCGGGGCTCGAGCAGGGTCGTGCTCAAGACCAGGAAAGCGTCCGCAAGGGCACGGCAGGCGGCTCAGGGTGGGCAACGATGGGCTGGGGCAGTACGCTTGGCAGGACAGCTCGTCCCGAACCGTCCCGTCCTGAGCCGCCTCCTCGCATGGTGGAGCGGTGGGTATCGGACGAGGCGGGCCAGTTCGAGCTAGCCGGCGCCATCGCGGAGCGTTCCGGCTCCGACGCGTTGCTCGACGAGTTCCGCCAAAAGCGTCGAGTTGTGGTTAGTTCGGCGGCCGACCACGAGATTGTCGACTATGTCGACGGGTGGGGAAACCACGATAAAAGGGTCGAATACTTCGCCGGAGTCGTCCCACCCAAGCCGATCTGGCAGGAGCCAAAGCCACGACCTCCACCTCGGCTTACGGTTCCGGGGGCTGCCCTTGGAAAGATCGCAAGCAGTGTTTCCAGAAGCCACAAGAACGAGACGTGGCTCCTCGCCTGCCGTGGCAGGCCATGGCAACGCGATCGTACCGCGAAGTGCCGGATCCATCGGATTGGGAACCAATCGGTTCAGGTCCGTTCAGATGGCACGGCTGTTTCCGTGTGCGGCGTAGAGACCTGTGGGAGCGTCTGGGGCTGTCCGATCTGCGCGCAGGCCATCTATACGGAACGAGCCGAGGAGGTAAAACAGGCTGCAAAGGAGTGGCGCTCCCGTGGCCCTACATATGTGGTCGTGATGGTGACGACCACGATTCGGCATCAGAGATGCGATGACCTGAGGTGGCTTCGACGGGGCGTGGCGAACGCTTGGCGATCGATGTGGGGGGGACGCAAGGCGAAGCTTTGGAAGGCCGAGCTAGGAATCGTGCACTCGATTCGAGCCCTCGAGGTCACGCATGGAAACGCAGGATGGCACCCACACTTGCACACCCTGTTCTTCCTAAAGCTCCGGACGCCTCCGGCGTCCGATGCTGTCTGGGATGATGAACAAATATCGACACTTAGGAACCGATGGATCGACTCTGTCGATCGGGTTCTTGGAGTCGGTGCTCTGCCCAATTGGGAGCGAGGACTCAACGTCCGCGTGTCCCATCGGGACGATTACATTGCCAAGCTCGGGCTCGAGATCGCTTCAATTGCTGGCAAGCAGGGGCGCGTACGAGGCCACCGGACGCCATGGCAATTGCTGCGCGCAGCAACGGATGGCGACGTTCCGGCGCAGCATTTTTGGAGGCATTACGCCGAGGGCATGTGTGGAGCCCGGCAGCTCACCTGGTCCAAAGGCGCGAAGAAAGCCTTTGGAATCAGGGAGAAGACCGACCAAGAGATAGCCGAGGCGCGGGAAAAAGAGGCGGACAAGGTCGTCTCGGGCTTCACTATCTCGGGCTGGCTCTGGGACAGCCTGGTGCGGGTGCCGGGCTGGCTTCCTGCCTTCATTCAGGCTGTCAGAACGAGCCCGGCAGAGGCTGCCACCATGCTCCCGGAGACCAGCCAGTCCCACGAGCATCGAAGCTGGTACCAGTTCGACCGCGGAGGATAGGGCCAAGACCGAGGGTCGCCAGAGACCCAGGCACCGGGAGGGACATGGCCAGCGCCGGAGATGCTGCGAGGCGTCAAGGCGGTGATCTGACTACATGGTCCGGCGGGGCCGTTGTGTCGTAGACTTGGGTTGTTTTGACCCAGGCGGGGAAGACCCCCCGAAGCGCTCTCCACAGGAGTAGGACACATGGCAGCAGCAACACTGGCCCATCACGCCCCCACCAACTACAAAGAGCTCGCCGAAAAATGGGCGAACAAATACAAGAATATGATGGAGGCGAACAAGGAGACGCTTCAGGGTCTCGCACGCCGGGGCATGACCGAGCTGGTCGGTTTCGGTGTCGGTCTGGCAAGCGGAGTAGTGCGCGGCCTGTGGGGCGACCCGGCGACAGGTGACGTCCAGATCGAGGGCGTAGACGTGCACATTGCCGCTGCGGTGCTCATCAACGGAGCCGCGCTGGCTGGGGCGTTCGGCGATGCAAGCGACGGGATGGCCGTGGCTGGCGCCTGCATCGGCGCGATTGTGGCGGACCGCGAGACTGAGAAGTTCGTACGACAGGCTGCCAAGTAGCAGGCGGCCCCATGCGTGCGGGCAGCTGGCTCACCTTAGGAGTCGCGACAACCAGCGTGGCTGGTGTCGTGGTGATCGTTGCGGCGCGGCGGCGTCTCAGGGAAGCGGACCAGTCCGCGCCGCAACTGCCGGCAGCGAGCTCGCCGGCGACGACGGCGCAAGAGGAGCTCCCGTCGGCGCTCTCCGCCTCCGTCAGCAAGTGGGTCGAGGATCTGACCCTGACCCACCCGCCGGCGCCAGAGGTGGTGACAGCCGCGCTGCTGTTCGCGGACCAACTGTCCGCGTCCGGGTACCCGCTCGCCGCAACGCGAGTGAGGGACACGGTGGACGCGGCACTCGAAGAGCCATCGGAGTCAGGTTCGAGCTCGGATGAGACAGAAGCGCCCGAGTCTCATCCGGAGTCCGTGTGGGTGGACCACTACCTCGGCGGCTGGACGACGACCGCGGACAACGTCCAGATGGTGATCCGTGATGCCCTGGACCACCTTCATGCCGAGTCAGACGGCTACATACGCAAGGCCCCGAGCGAATGGGACGCCCTGCAGGCAGGCGAGAACGTAACCGAGCTCGAGCGGCTTGGGCATCCAACGCTGGCGGCAGGATTGACCGACCTGATCCATGCGGCGGGAACGATTGAGGCGGTGCAATGACACGACAGACTGCGATCGTCTTCGGGCTCATCTCCAGCGTCGGAGCGCTGGCGTTCTACTCGGCGAGAAAAAAGCCGACCAAGGTCAAGGAGACTGTGACCATTGTTCCCCCACCGCCGGATGCGGTGTGGTTGAAGCCGGACACGCCGGCGGCCACGTACGAGACCGGAGGCTATGTCCTGACCGGTACAGCCGGCGGCGCTCCCACGCTCGATGCCGGGCTCTTCCTGGATGAGCGCTTCGGTCCTCTGCCGGAAGCGCAAAAGCCCACCTCGTCCCAACTGGCGAGAATCTACGAGGCGTTTACGGCGCTCGGAGTGGACCGTGCTTCGGGCAAGGTGCGCGTCCGCCCGTCCAGCGAGGCCGTAAACCAGGCCTACGATCTGGCTGCGGCGTTCGATATCGAGCGGGCGCCGGAGGCCGTAGGAAACGCGGTTCGAGACTTCGCCAAAGCGGCATGGCAACAGCTGCCGCAGGAGAAAAAAGCATGAAAAGCTCCCTGTTGGTCGTCTGGGAAATCGCCTTGACCTCGGCAATCGGACTGCAGGTGAACGCCTGCACCAAGGAGCAGGCCGCGCAAGTCATCAGTGCGGGCAGCGGAGCCGGAGAGCTGATCTGCGCCGTCCTGCTCGAGCCGAACGGGACCGAGCGCGAGATTTGCGACACAGGCGCGAAGCTCGCTGAGCTGCTCGGCAAGCTGCTCATGACAGAGACCAAGGAGACCAGTCCAGCGCAATCGGCGCTGCCGGCAGCGATGTCCGCGGCTCCCATGACCTCCACCGCGCCGCCGGCGACGGCGACGGCGAGCAAACCAAGAACGAGACTGTTGCGTCTCTATGTGAAGCCGAGCCAAGGACCGGCGGAAGCGGGGGCAGACTAGCCCGGGGCGGTCCCGGGTTTGAGCAAGGAAACAACAACGATGCAAGCAAACCATCTCTACATGAATCCCCCGGTGGCACCTCCCGGCTACGGCGCGCAGCTGGGCTATGGATCGATCGGAGGAGAGGCCGAAGAGCTGCTCCAAGAGCTTTCGGTCTCCGGACAAGAGGAAATCGTGGGCTACGGGTCGATCGGGCAACCCCAGGAAGAGATCGTGGGGTACGGCGGCTACTACTCCTCGCCTGAGGAGGACATGGTGTCAGCCGAGGAAATCATCGGGGCCATGGCTCCGACGGCTGCCAAGGCAGCGGCGCTGGCTCGCATCCGTGCAGCCAGAGCCAAGACCGCGGTGGCCAAGCCGCCCGTCGCAGCCCCGAAGCTGCCAGTCCAAGGCACCAGGGTGGACGTCGTGCCGCAGGTCAATCGCCGTCATCGCCTGATGGTGGCGGGAATGGGGTTCACGGTCGTCAACCTCGGCGCCATTGCCACCATCACCATCGCGCCTCAGCGACTCTTCAAGCCCAAGTTGCTGTCGATCCCCGGCTCGATCGCCCTGTACTTCGCCATTACCGGCGTGTTCGTGGGGCAGGACAGCCAATTGGCAGCGGCCGGCGCGATCCCCTGTGAGTGCTTCACCGAGACGGCAGTCAACGCTCCGATCGATTGGGACACCGCCAACATCGGAAACACCATCACCATCAACATCCAGAATATCGAGCCGGTCGGCGGCGCTGCTTCGCGCATCTTCGCCGGCATGCTCATCGGCCTCGGCGTCAAGCCGTAGCCGAACGAACCAAGAAAGCAGGAACGATGGATCTGTTGCTCTCTTTCGGGGGGTACGACCTAAAGGTTGCACAGGCGTTTGCGCAGACGGTTCGCCGCCTGGTCAATGACGTCCTGGTGCCCCGAAACCGAGAGTACCTCCGATACCGGCGAGCCGGGGTCATGCCAATCCAGTTGGATAACGGGCTCGTGCAGGTCGTGAGCGTCAAGCCCCTTGGGCACCTATACCGAACGGGTGTGATCTATGCCGAAGACCCACCGGGAGCAGTGTCCCTCGCGGACATCCCGACGGTAATCTCCCGCGGATGGGGCCACTGTGCTCATCTGAGCGCGTGGCTATGTGCCGACTTGCTTGAGCAGGGGCTCGACGCGACCATCAGGATCAAGTGGGCGCCGAGGAGAACTCGATCCGGGCGCCTCTACCACGTGCAGGTGCGCTTGCATCCTCGCTATGGCGTAGGCCCTCGAGGCCTCGGACAGATCAAGGATGACTCGAACCACCTGGGCCAAATTCTCGACCCGAGCAGAGTGCTCGGGATGGGCACCGAGCCGCGTCTGGTCGGTGACCTTCTGGCGGGTGTTCACCCGCGCGAATCGTTGGGGTCTGAACACGCGCATCCGGGGACCTACGATTGGCCCTGGTGGCAGGGAGTAGCAGCATGAACCGCGGCACTGGGATCAAGGCAGTTGTGGTCGGAGGTTTGACCGTTGGAGTGGCCGCCGTTACGGCCATGATGGTGCGCAGGAAGAAGCAACCAGCGCAGGGAACGAAGGGCGCAGCCGGCGCGACGCCATCGCTGACCCAGTACCCTGTGCCGCCTGTGCCGCAGGTGCCGGGTGCAACGGTCACGACGCCGGGAGTCACCCTGCCATCGACCCAGGTGACCATCCCGAGCGCCGTGCCGAGCGGCGACATGCAGCAGAAGGTCGCGGCCGCAATCGCGTCCAACAACCCGGCCCAGATGAGGGCCGTGGCAGCCGAGCTCCGAGCGGCCGGCAATACGACCGGGGCTCAGTCACTCGAGCAGATTGCGACCCTCAACGAGAGCGGAAACGCTGCAATTCAGGCTGGCGTGGCAGCAGTGACCAAGATCCTGCAGGGGACTCCGGCCACGAGTTCAACCGCCCCAACGCCCGCCCAGCCGACCCCGGCGCAGCCCCTGCCGAGTGCTCCGACCCCGCAGCCAGTCTCGGTCACGGTGCCGACTACGCCGTGGCAGTTGCCATCCGCAACCGTGCCGCAGCTGCCGACGGGACCAGTCTGGCCAGAGACCAACGCGGCCAAGGTCGACCTAGCGGCGCGCACAAACGCGATGCTCAAACAGAGCAAGCCCTATTCAGAGAACACGGCGTTAGTGAAGCAGTTCCAGAGTCAAGAGGGTCTGACTCCGGTGGACGGTCTCTGGGGCCCGGGGTCAGCAGTCAGGCTCGCTCAACAGTACGGGATCGTGCCGGCGGCTCCCTACTACTGGAGTAAGGACAAGACGAAGGTGCCGGCGCAGAAAGCGGCCTATGCGGCAACAATGGCCGCGTTGGCTGCCAAGGACCCAGCTCGGGCAGCAGAGTGGCAAAACGCCGCCATCGTGGCCACGGGCCAATCAGCCTCGGTCCCGACAAGCTCTATTCCGACCTCCGTGCCTGCCGGCATCCCGAGCGAGCTGACGAGTCTGGCACAGGGGATCCCTGGGCTGAGCGCGGTTCTTCAGCAGGTGACCCAGCAGGTGCCGACGGCGCCAGAGGGCATTCTCACGAGCACCGTTGCATGGCCGGAGACCGACCCGGGCCGTCGAGATGTGGCCAACCGCATGAATGTCATGCTGGCGGCTCGTAAGCCGTATTCGGAGGATGCGTCGCTGGTGAAGGCCTTCCAGGCACAGGAGAGCCTGAGCCCGGTCGACGGATTGTACGGCCCAGGAACGGCACAACGACTCGCCGAGGACTACGGGATCATTCCGACCAAGCCCTACTATTGGAGCAAGGACAAGAACAAGATCCCCGCCCAAAAGTCGACATACCGCGCCGCTCTCACGGCGCTCTCAGTCAAGGACCCGCTCCGAGCGGCGCAGTGGTTGGCGGCTGCCAACGTCTGATCAGGAGGCATGAGGCATGTTCGAAGGACAAACGGATGGCGTCCCGGTAGTGGGAGCCGAAGAATGGTACCTCGGCGGCGCAAACGTCGTGATCGGACTGGCTGACGAAAACGGAGAGCTGATCGGTTACTTCGGTCGCAACTACCACCCGAACCAGCGCGGCCCGGTGGATCAGATCGGCGCGGAGGAGCCCGCCATTGGACGCCCGCAGATTGCCATCGGTCTGGCCATCGGCGACGACGAAGAAGTCATTGGGTGGTTCGGCTCGAAGTTCCTGAAGTCGGTGAAGAAGTCGATTACCGCTCCGATCAAGGCAGCGGTGACCCTGACCACGGCTCCAATGAGGGCCGCCGTCGACATCGCCAAGGGCAAAAACGTTGGCAAGACGCTGGTCCGAACGATGGTCAAGCAGCCCATCAAACAGACCGGGTCCGTCCTCAAGAGCCAGCTGGCAGTGGCGAAGCCCGTGGTGAAGGTGGCAGCGCCCATCATCAAGTCGCCGGTCACCAAGGCGATTGTGGGCGGAGTGGCCATCGCTTTCCCGCCCGTGGGAATCCCAGCGGCGGCAGCCCTCACGGCGGCGAATGTCGCCCTGCCGTACGTGCAAAAGGGCATGGCGGCAGCCCAGGCGGGCGTCAGGCTGACAGCCAAGCTCGCCCCGAGCGCCAAGCCCGCCCCGAAGCCAGCTGCCAAGCCCGCTCCGAAGCCCGTCGCTCGCCCCGCCCCGAAGCCCGTCGCAAGGCCAGCAACGGCCGTGATGGTGCGGAGCCCCGCCTCGATCGCTGCGGCAGCTGCGGCGGCCAAGGCGCAGGCGGACGCCCGAGCCAAAGCCGCGCTTGCACTGGCGACCGCGGACAAGGTGCTGAGCGCCGCCAAGGGCACCATGCCCGCGCAGCGGCAGGCGCCTCCCGCCGTGCAGGCGGCTCTAAAAGTGGCCGCCAAGAAATCGGTCGCCGCAACCTACGCCCTGGGAAAGAAATCGGGTGACCCCGATGCGGCGCGCGGAATGGCAGTCCTACAGATTGCCAATCGCCTGCAGAAGATCGTGCCGGCGGCCAAGGCGGCCGTGCCGGCGGTCGTGGCCCCGGTGGCGGGCCAGACCTACAGCGCGATTCACGTGGCCAAGAACGGCACCAGGACCCTCGGAAACTGGAGGGCGAACGCCTCGGCCGCGGCAAACGCGACCGGCACGGTCGTCCTTCGGGACGGCACTCCGATCCAGGGCAACTACGCTCGAGTGGGCTGATGGATCCCCAGGCCAAAACCCGCCTGACCAACCTGGGAAAGTTGGTCACAGTTGTCGGCGGGCAGACCGCAGACTTTCAGCCACCCCGGACCAGAACCCTGTTGCTGGATGCGGACCTGACCCAGCTGGACGAGTGCCGCGCGTTTGAAGCCGGCTCGTGGGTGATGATGGTGGACGGTGTGCCTGTCGACTGGCCAGTGGGTGGCGGCAACCAGTACGTGGACCCGTTGATCGCTCAGGTGTCAATCGGCACCGGAGGAGCCGCCCACGAGCTCGAGCTCGACGCAGTTCCGGGGTTTGCCATCCAGCTGCCCGGAATCTGCGCAAGAGCTGAGCTCGTGTGGGACCGGCTTCCGACGCAGACCGGTGTGGCTCCGATCAACCGGTGGATTATCCCCCAGAACGTGCGGGTCCGGGGAACGCTGCATCGAGGGACCGTTTTCCCGCTCGGCCATCGCTCCTACACCATGAACCGCGACATGACGATCGTGCCGCCGTTTTTGGTCGCGACCGAGGGACCAGTCCCGCCGTACGCCCGGAGCGTGATGGTGTACGGCGATGACCGAGTGCCCCTTGGTCCAGCCGTGCCGCCCTACGATGCGACGACGCTCTTCACGCTGCATCCTGGAACGCCCTCGGTCACCCCATTGGCGCGGTTCAATGGCGCACAGCTCCTTACGTTGAAGGGTCTAGGTGCGAGGATTCCGATCACCGGTCAAATGGTGCGGTGGGCATTTGCGTCGACGGCCACGGTAGAACGAGTCGTGGTCGACTTCGAAATCGCCATCTGAAAGGTCGGAACAAGATGCAACACCTAACTACTCTTCGCTACTTCGTGGTTCTCGCTGCCCTCGTCCTCGTGGCCCTGCTGGGATGCACCGTTCTTGTCGACGGCGAGGTCACGCCGGACGAGCTCGGCGCCGCGGGCTCCGCTGACTCCACCATGGGAGCCGCTGGCGGGCAGGGAGGGGCCCCAGGTCTTCCCGGCGCAGCTGGGCAAGGAGGAGCCATTGTCGACCCGTCTGCGGGCGCGGCATGCACCTTCGCGTCACCCTCCGGATCGACCACCTACCTGCCGCCGGCCGTGCGCCGGCTCCCAGACGGCGGACTTGAATGCTGACGACGGAACGAGTCGGACCCATTGCCCACGACCCGGCTGCCGAGCTCTGGGCATGGGGCTGGCTCGTTCATTCGGAACCCCAAGTCAGGACACGGCTGCTCGAGATCGCTCGGTTCCATGGGTGGGACCCGAACGCTCTGGCAGCCGTGATTGCGTTTGAGTCGGGGGGCGACCCGAGCGCTCGAAACCGCCAGAGCTCGGCAACTGGCCTGATCCAGTTCATGCCGCAGACGGCGGAGGCGCTAGGAACGTCGATTGCCCGGCTGCGGGTCATGTCAGCGCTGCGCCAGCTCGACTTTGTGGAGCGGTACTATCAGTCAGCGCTGTACGGCAAGACCCCGACTGAGGTCGGGGACTACTACATGGCCGTATTCATGCCCGGAGCCGTGGGCAAGCCCGACGAGCTCGAGCTCGGCCGCAAGGGCCAAAAAATCTACGACCAGAACGCTGGCCTCGACCGGGACGGAGACGGAGTTCTGAACGTGGGCGACGTGAAACAGACCTTCCGTGCCTCGTTCCTGAAGACCAAGCCTTCGGAGCGGATCGACCTGACGGCTCCGGCGGTTCTTCCGCCTCCGCATTCCGCCTTTGGGCTGAGGCCCTCCTCGGGCCGTCGTGGACTCATTGGTCTTGCGCTGGTCAGCGGAGCGGGCATCGCATGGTGGCTTCGCCACAAGGGGATCCTATGAGCGACGCAGAAGAGAAACCAGCAGACAAGGGACCGACCAACGGCTCCAATGGCTCGGGAAAACTGAAGTCTGAAGGATGGCCACGCGCCTACCAGGCGGCACGGCTGCTTGCGATCAAGCCCCAGGCCATATCGGCTATGGTGCAACGCGGCGAGCTCCACCCGGTGACCGATGGCGACGGGTATCGACGATATGACCCCGTCGAGCTCGAGCAATACATGCCCGACCCGAACGAGCGCCGCGACTCGGTCAGCCTGGTCGAGGGTCTCACCAAGACCCTCGAGGTAACGACCGAGGCGATGCAAAAGTATCTGCGGCTCATCCCTGATCCCATGCAAAAGGTGCTCGAGCAGCAGACCACCATCATTGAGCGGCAGCAGGCACGCATCCAGCACCTCGAAAGCGAGCAGATCCAAATGCTCGACTCGATGGCGGCGTTGATCCGGGGCAGCGAAGAGCGAGAGACGGCGAAGCTTGAGGCCGTCAGGCGTCAGGACCGCCTGGACCAGTGCACCAAGGTGCTGGTCGAGCAAGGGCCCAAGTTCCTGCAGGACATCACGCTCGGGGCGGACATGCGAAAGCTCCTCCACCACATGGATCCGAAGAAGGTGGACGCCTTGCTCGAGATCCCGGAGATGCTCGACGATACCGAGCGGAGCGTGCTTGGCAAACTGCGAGACCGCATGGTCGCGGCCCAGGCCGAGCAAAAATCCCAGGCCGAGAAGACCGACGCCAAAAAGACGACCGAGCCTGCCCCGAAGACCCCGCCGGGCAAGGACGACCTGGGAACCGACAAGGAGAGCGGTCAATGAGCCTGAACACGAAGACTCAGGCCTGGATTGTTACCGCGGTGAAAAGCCTCGCCAAGGGGGAGCTGCCGGGTCCGATTGCGGCCCTGCTCAAGCCCAAGCCGAAAACGGTCGAAACCGAGGGGACGGAGACCGAGCCGAGCGGGAAGGAGGCGCCATGTACGTCGACCACGACATAACGGAATTCAGCAAGGACACGGCATACAACACCGACCAGCTCTTGGCGCTGCTCGGCATGGTGGCCCTCCTGCCCCCGAACTTCGACTTTGTGGAGTGCATCCCACCGGCCCTGCCCACCACGATCAACTACCGACTCGGCGGAGCTCTCGGCGTCATCGTGCGCCAGCTGACGCTGGTCTACGTCGGGTCTGACCTTTCTACCGTAACCAGGACGATCTGATGGCAGGCACGCCAACCGTCAACCCCTTCACCGGCCTTCCTTGCCTGGTGACGCCGCTCTCGGACGCGGTGCCGGCGGCTCTTGTCTACGGAGGAGCGGGAGCACCCGGCGTCTCGAATCGAGCGTCACGCGGGGACCATGTGCATCCGGTAGGCGCTCAGTCGGTAACGGCGGTGCACTTCTTCACGACCGCCGGGGCGCACGCCTTCGTGGCGACTGGCACTCGCGCGGTCGCCTGGGTAAGGCCCGGTTCTGGAGGCGGAGGCGGAGGCGGAGGAGGGGGATCGGACAACGCCAACAACACCGCTGGCGCAGGTGGCGGAGGCGGAGGCGCCGGCGCTGGTGCGACAACGGAATTTGTGCCCGGCCTGGGGTGGGCAGCGGGCAACACCATCACGGCAACAGTCGGCGCCGGCGGAGCGGCGGGCACGGGCGGTATCGGTATGACGTACGGGGGAGTAGCGGCCACCGACGGAACCCCCGGTGGAGCAGGCCTAGCGTCGAGCATTGTCAACACGACGACGGTCACGACCCTGGTGACGACCTATATTCGCGTCGGCTACCTCGCAGGTGGCAACGGGGGCATTCACGGCACGACTGCAGCAGGCGGTGGCGGAGCTGGCGGAACTGGCATCAACCTTCCGTGGGGTAGTCGCTCTTCGACGCATGGATCACGCAACGGAGGGAACGGAGGCGGCACGGGTCTGGCGGGCAGCAACGTGGCCGCGGTGGCAATCACGTCGCCCACGTTTTCGGTGTCCGCGTACATGCAGCTTTGGGGCGCCACGAACCCCATTCTGGTCCAGTCGAACGGAGGCGGAATCGGAACCAGTTTTGGCTGGGGCAGCGCCGGCGGTGGAGGCGCCGGAGGGCACAGCCAGCTCGGCGACGAGTTCAACGAATACGGTCAGCCCACGCTCGGCACTGCAGGGGGAGGCAACGGCGGCAGGGGAGGCGACAGTTCATCCGCCGGCGGAGTGAGGCCCCAGGACGGATTCCCAGGCGGCACTGGGACGGCTGGAACCTGCGGCAGGAGCGGCAGCGGTGGCGGCGGAGGCGGAGGCGCTGGCCGTGCGGCAAACGTGGATATGGACGCCGTGACGGGGGGCAACGGCGGCAACGGCGGCAAAGGCTCAGACGGCCTGATCATCATCATCGAATACGCATAGCCCCGAGGGGCAGAAAGAGAGAACCATGTCACTTCATTACCTGAGAACCCGCCGACTCCCGGACTCCCCCGGGTCCGAGACTGGCCTGCCGTTTGTAGACGTCGTCGTCCCTGCTTTTCAGGCGGGCGCGAATGCTATCACGGCAGTTCCTTTGACCCTCCCCGCCGCTGTTGGGGCGGGTGACGTATCGCCCCCCCTGGTCCTGAACGTCGCCGCAGCGCCGCCGGCTGCCGCCATCCAGGGCGACTGTGTAATCGGCTGCGAGGTGCTCGGCGGGCTCGACGTCGGACTCGGCATGTGTGGTGCTCAGGTGACCACGGCTGGAGGGCCCGGCGTAGGCATCATCACGGCGCGTGTGGTGAACCCAACCGGCGCGGCGATCCCAGCGGCTCCGGCTTCTCGGACCTTTCGAGTCTTTCTCGACCGGTGAAGACAACAGGCTTACCCGGGTGGGTAGCGCCGCCCGGGTAGTCCCAACGGTGATCTAGTGGCGACACTCGAATACAACATGGGCACACCGCTCGGCCCCGACGCTCGAGCAGTCACCGACCTGCAGGCGATTGATGACTACGTGCGAACCGTCGCGCGGAAAAAGATCAAGGCGTGGCCAAAGTCTCTGCCGCTGGTCGAGGATTACGAGAAGTGGCGCCAGCAGGTGAGCTGGTGGGACCTGAACGTCATGGTGAACGACACCATGCGCACTGCCAAGGCCAAACGGGACGCGATCAACGTGGCCCAGGGCTCGACCTTCGACCCGAGCGCGACGGTTGAAGAGGGGGCTTTCCTGACCTCTCCGCCAGACACAAGCGGCGCCTCCAAGGTCGCAACGACCGTGCTGGTCGCCGGCGCCGGTGCGGTGGGCGGCGTCTGGCTGTTCCGGAAGTACCTCATGGGAAAGGTCCACCTCGCATGAACCGCTGGGCAAAGCTCTTGGCCGGGACCGCTGCCCTGGGCGCTGCTGGCGCCGGGGTGTATCTGTTCGCGACAGGAGCAGGGCGACGCCCGGGCTCGAGCTTTGTCGAGCTCGACCAGGTCGAGGGGGACGAGGTCGGCGCCGACATCGATGGCGCTGGCCATGCCGTCGTGGTGTGCACCCACTGCGCCTCCAAGCTGGACGACCCGAGGATGAGAGCGCTGCTTGCAATGATCGGATCCCGAGAGCGATGAAAGCAGAGCTCATCCGCAAGTCGCTCGACCGAGAGTTGGCTATCATCGACTCGGCAATCGAATCGTCCGAGCTCTTCGACGCCCTGCCGGGCGACGAGAACGACAAGCGGGCCGTCTGGGGCGGAGCTTCCGAGCTCGTCAACGGCGAGCCATCGGGGGACGAGGATGATCCTGAACTTTTTGGCCGGCAGACGGCACTTGCGGCACGAATCCGGGCAATCCGGGAAAAGCTCGCCGCCGACACCAAGCACCGGCGCGGAAGCTCTGAGTGGGAGGATGCCCTCAGCCGCTGGCACGATCTGACCGGGCTCGAGCTCGCCGACCTCCGACAGCTGCGGGAGGCTACGCTTGTGGTGTACCAACAGGCTGTTGAGGCACGCCAGCTGCTCGACGCCGCTATCAAGCGGATCGGCCGCTCGAGCTGGGACGATTACGCGGTGGAAGATGAAGTCTGGACGCTGGCCGACCCGGAGGAGACCAGCGACTCCGAGCTGAAGAAGGCCAAGGCACTGAACGCGACCAAGTTCGAGCTCGTGGACGCCCTGAGGGCAGCCAACGCAGCAGTCAAAAAGACGATCCAGCGCTCGGACGCAGCGCAAGACGACGACCTCCCGGCGCGGTTCCGGGAGCTGGTCCTAGACGACTGAAAGGGAAACGAGATGGCAAAGCACGGATTGGGACTGGGAACGATGTTGGGGGCCGCCGGCGCGGCCGGGTCTCTGGTGGCCGGCTTGTGGTGGGCTGCCAAGGCCAAGGGCGGGAAGATCGTCAACGCCACGAACCTGTCCGTGAAGGGCAAGAGTGGCGGCAACTGGTGGGTCGAGTACCTGGGGCTTCAGGGGCCGTCGACGCTTTCGCGCGCGTTCCGAGTCTACCTCGTGCCGCCGGCAGAGAAGGGCAAGGCAGCCTCGGCGATGATTCCGGTCCTGGAGTACTTGCAGCTCGCCACGGACCAGACGACCCCGGCGGCCGACATGCTCAAAGACGCAACGGCTGTGCGCACCGCGACCAAGTTCTTTGACTCGACCGCGACCGCCATGAATTCGGCGGCCATGCAAGACCTGAACGTGAAGGCACAGACGGTCTAGCCGTGACGTTCGAGCCGAGCGAGTTCCGGGGTACTCCCGAGCAGGTGTCCGAGCGAATCGAGCTCCGGCGCCGAATCGTGGAGCTTGCGCCAAACGCGCACCCTGCCGAGCTCGGCCTCGTGTGTCTCGACCTGGCCGCCTCGATGGCGCGGGTCCTTGACCGCCCCGAGGCGCCCTACCTCGAAACCGCGCGCGCGCAATGGGAGTCGGAGGTTTGATCCATGTCCGTCCCTGCTGGTTTTCTTGAGTTGTCACCTCTGCCCGGTTCGATCGGCACGGCCGCCCCGGGTCGTCCCTCTGGCACTGAGGACGTGTCGTTCCCGGTGCTCGTACGCGTCCGGCTGTACTGGGGCAGACCCGGACAGCCGGCGCCGGCGAGCGCGACCGCCTATCCGGCGGCGGTGCTGTATGGCGGCCCGGCGCCTCGAGGGTGGGCCATGTCGACCTTGCCCGGCTGGATTCGGGACTGGGCCGCGACGCTGGCGCCTCCTCCGGGAGCCACCGCCGGCGCCGACAGCTGGCAGGTCCTGCTCGGGCCGCCGGCGTTCCTGGTGCCGCCGGAGGTGCTGGGCTTCCCCCACCAAGAGTTCCGCTGGTCGTGGACGCTCGAGCGGGGCCCTGGTGACCAGTACCAGATCGAGGGCTCCCCCGGAGCGTGGCAGTTCCGCAACGCACGCACGGGACAAATCGACCCGGCGCCGGCGTTCGGAGCCGGAGCGATCCAGGTCGCCGGCGACGAGCTCGGCGGATGCACTTGCACTCCGGCGTCGGCCACAAGCGGACCGAAGGCGAACCCCGAGCAGATCGCGGACAGCGACGAAGTGGACCCTCGCGCGATTACGTGGCTGACCGAGGAGGATTGGCTCAATCACGGCGCCGACCTCTGGCCAGTCTGGATCACGAACGACTATGACGTGGGCAAGGACCCGTGCCCCGCGGGCTTCGACGCCGGCGGCGTATGGGTGGGGTGTGACGGCGAGCTCGGACACGAGGGCGCGCACGTATCTGGCGGAGAGGCATGGGACACGGCCGAGCCTTGGGACCCGAAGCGTTGTGCCGAGCTCGAGCAGCTCTACGCGGAGCACAGGCTGGGACGAGGTCGGCTGATGCAGTGTGGCGCTACTACTCAGCAGTGGGACGTGTGGACCGAGTGCTCGCTATGCGCTGGTCATCCCGGTCCGCACATGAACGGGCCGCCCAGGCTCGGGCGCATATGGATCGGCCTCGAGGATGATGGCGAAGAGGTGGTGGGTGCGGTCAAGCAGCCCATCGACTGGTACCGGATCCACTACGTGGACGCTGTGACGGGCAGCGATGCCTATTCCCCGTGGCCCCAGCGGATGACTCTGACATCCGCGAAGGCATGGGTGCGCAAGCGCACGACCTGGGGCTCGAGCGTGATCCCCATCCTCCAGCGGTTCATCTCGGGCCTGGGCTGGCGAACGGCATGAACGTCCGCCCTGCCTACGCCCTGTCGGCGCTGGGAGCGCTGGGTCTCGGAGCCGCGGCCATGATCGGGTTGCGCCGGAGGCCTCCGGCGAGCTCGAGCTCGAGCACGGAGCCGGCGGCGTCGGTAACCCCGGTGGGGTTCGTGGATTCGCCGACTCTCCGCATGAGCCAAGCGGACATCCTCCAAGCAGTGCGGGACGGCAAGCTTGAGTTCCGCTGGACTGACCTCCCCGGGGTCCCGGGCGTCCAGGTGTTCGAGGATGCCGGACGGATCGACGGGGTCCGAATCCCAGTGTCCGCGAGGACGACCGCTGCGATTGCGGAGCTCTTGTCCTCGTCAACAGGCTCTGCCGTTACGCCCACAACGCCGCTGGTCGAAGACCTGATCTATGACTGGGCCGACGTTAAGGTGAAGCCGCTCGCCCAGGACGTGGCCAACATGGCCGGGTCCGTCTGGGCGTTCAACGCCTCGATCGACCGTCAGATCGCTCAGCAGACTTCGGGCCGTCCAGCGTGGGGCCTGGTGAGCTGCGTCGGCAAGAGCTGGGTCCTGTCGAACATGGCCCTGGACCACGCAGGGTATGCGGTCAACTACGGTTTCCATTGGCCGTTGACGACCCGGACGACAGCCGACGGACCGTGGCTGAGCGTCAATGGGCGCTCAAAGGTGTTCCAGCAGCCGAGCACAAGGCACAACCCCGATCACTTCGACTATTCGCAGACCTTGCGCCTGGCGCGGCTCGCCGCCGGCGCCGCGCTTCCCTCGCACGAACCGCTCAAGGCCACGAGACTCTGGATCTAGGAGGGAGCGAACGGTGCAACATCATGCAGCAAACCAACTGGGAACTCGTACTAGGCCCCTTCGGCGCCTTGGTGATCTGTTTGGCCGCAATGGTCATGCTCTGGCGCAAGTTGCAGCAGAAGGACGAGCAGCTTTCCAAGGAGCACGAATCGAGGCTCACGGACTCGAGGCAGTATGCCGAGACGCTGCTGCGGGTGGCGGAAGCGACGCACCAGGCAATCGACCGCCTCAACGGGATCGCACAGAACGACCCCCCGCCCGCCCGGAGGACTGGGACGAATCCACGGGGGTAATCGAAGAAGACCTAGTCAGGGCTGTCCGAAGAGCGAATGAAGCGGCCGATCGTGCCGCGAGCTACAGACCGCAAAAACCGGAGGAGTGAGACCATGTTTCCAGCCGCTTCCAGAGCATACCAAGCCGGCCCGGTAGTCCCGGGCAGCGTCGCCAACCTGACCGAGCTCTCGACCATCCCGTTGACGGGACTGCCTGAGGGCTTCCCTGTGTGGGTGGTGAGCCTGCAGCAGGAGGCGAGGCTACGCACGAGCGCTGCGGCGCTCATTGCAAACCAGATCATTGCCTCAACGGACCCGGCTCGCCGGTGGTTCATGCAGGCATACGGACCGGGCGATGCGAACCCTTGGTTGACGCAGCTCAACTGGTTTTTCAACTCGGCGACGGGATCAGACGAGGCAACGGGTGCGGCCGCGGGAACCGCGCTCGCTACGCTGGCTGAGTGGAAGCGGCGCATGGGTGGCGCGGTCCTATCCGCGGGCCTCTATCACCTGACCTTCGCGGCCGCGGAGGCAGATCCATCGCTCGACGTCGAGCTCTCCGGAGCGGGCCAAATCTGGATCGATGTCACCCCGACCACCATCGCAAACGCGACAGTGGCCGCCTACACGGCCCCGACGGACATTGCTGAATATGCGTACCTGGTGCTCGTCGAGGCGCTGGACCTGACGCCGAGCCTCAACCGGAGGATCCGTTTCACCTCGGGCCCGGCTGCTGGCTGCGTCTCGTTTATCCAGGTCGTGAACCCTACCGGCGCCGGAACCAACACGGCCCGAATCACCCAGCCCGTTCTTCTGGACCCAGCGCTCGGCACGATCCCGCAAGGCGCCATCATCGCCCCCGCCGCGCCGAATACGCTGGTGGTCGAAACCCTGTTCGACTGCGGCGCCCCAGCGATCAAAGTGACCAAGGGCCCGGTGCCGGCCACGAGTCAGCGGTCGGTCGTAGTGAGCGGGCTGGCGTGCACCCAGGCGACGCCGGCGCCGGCGAGCCAAGTCTCACTCGAGGGACCGCTCGGGGCAGCCGTCGCGTTCTATGGGTGTAACCTCCGCACCGACAAGGTCCTAGGCAACGGCTACGTTGTTGGATGCAAGACCCGCAACGATGGCGCTCCGAGCCTCCTGCAGGGCAACGGCAATGCCGACCAGGTGCTCACTATCGCCACGACCACGGCGGCCCTGATCTTCCACTCCTGTTGCTTCGACTCGGGTGCGGACACCAGCAACGTTTTGCTGGTCGATGTGCTGGCCGACGGCGGTACCGGCGTGACCTGTCTGCCCGGCAAAACAGAATTCGCGGGCGTGCACAACATGATCTGCGACGTGCTAGCTACCTCGGTTCTCCAGGTGTTCGACGCCGGCGTGGTGATCGTCAAGTCGGGCGGGTCGCTTTACGGGACCAACAACATTGCCCCAGCCGAGCGCGGCTACTACTGCCAAGCGCCCGGAGTGACCTTTTCGGTCGATGCAGCGCCGACCATCACCTGCACGGGCGCCGGCGGCGTCGACACGCGGATCTGCGGCGTCAACAACGCCTGGGGCGCCTATCCGGTGGCGGCGACCCCGCAGCTCTCGACGGTGGCAATCCCGGTCGTCTAGGCCGTGCCATGAGCGACCTTCCGCGCACGTTCGACACGACGCCGGCACCAGCCCAAAGTGACCGGCCGCCGAGCCATGCGGGCCGGGGTGCTGGGCTCGTTCCGCCCTGGTCCTCGTGCGCGCAGCGCCGGTCCGAGAGACCCCCCTACGGGGGGGCGGTGAGCGGAGCGAGCGAGGGGGGGGCAGGGGATGACGAGCTCACCACCCCATCGATTTTCATCGCCTGGGACGAGCTCGACCTGGACCGACCCTCAAAGGACGACGAATGAAAGAGCTTCGCGAATCCGCAGTGGACTTCCTGCTGATGGCGGGCAAGGACGAGGAGGGCAGGCGCCAGTTCGATCCGCTGTTCGATGCAGTGACCGAGAAGCGGCAGACCAAGGGATACTCCGCGTGCGGTGACCTCGGCCACTGGCTGCTTTTCCGGATGGGGTTCCGCTTCCCGTGGATCAACCGCGACGAGCACCGCGGATGGTTGCAAGCACGTAACCTGTCCCTGCTGTGCTCGAGCACGGTCGGCGGCAAGAACCCAATTGCCCGCCCTCCTCGCGTGGGGCAGCTGGTCGACGCCGGCGACGTCCTGGTGGTCGCGGGGCAGGTTACCAAGTCCCACCTTGCTGTGGTCCTGGGCCCCGCCTCGCTCGAGCCTCGATCGGTGGTGCGCACCGTGGAGTACGGGCAATTTAATGCACGGTACGGACGAGCCTCGGGGCGCGTCTTCTCACGCATGGTCAATCCCGCCATGGGTTGCCGTCCGGGCATGCGCCTCGGAAACCTGACGCTCGATTCGGTGCTGAGCCTCACGAAGCTGGCCGAGCTCGACGTCGACCACGTGGAGGCAGACAACCCGATCCGCTACTACGAGCGGATCGGAGCGCGGCAACGGACGCTGCGTCTGGCCCAGCCGAACCAGCGGGGCACTGACGTCCGCTGGTGGCAAGAGAGCCTAGAGGCCCTGGGGCACACGCCCGGCAGGATTGACGACGTTTTTGGAAAGCGTGTCGAAGAGGCCACGGGCGCGTTTCAGGAATCGATCGGCCTCGAGGCGACCCGTCGAGTCGAGACCGACGAATGGTGCGCCATGATGGGCTGGTCCCCCACTTACGCCACGGCCGAGGAGGCACCGACCAATGGCTGACAAGCGTTCCCTGCTCAACAATCTGGTCGGCCATCACTCCCCCTACGCGGTCCTTTACGGCGGGTCGAAGCTCCGCACGACCCCGAACCCTTTCCGGAGCGAGGCGACGCTCACGGCGGAACTGCAGCGCACAGGAGCCCGCATTTGGGACACCGACATCGGGACGTTGGATGAGGCCGAGATCGAGGCCCAGGCCGCCGGCAGAGCGCACGAGGGAAGGGTCATCGTATACGACCAGTCGACTGGGGAGGCCGTGCACACCCAGGTTGCTGCTCGAGCTCGGACCACGCGCACGCAAGCCGGCATGAAAGGCACGACACGCCTGCGCCCCAAGAAACTCGATCCCTGGAACGGTCCCGAGCGATGGGAGGGCAAGGCGATGGGAGAGGGTTACTGGGTTGAGATCCACCCTCTGACCGAGACGACCCGGGTGCTCAAAAACGACGCGGGGGACCGCTGGACCGAGACGGCCGAGGAGGTCGAGGCGCATCGCCGTCGGCTCCGTGCCGCAGGCTCAGTCCTGGTGAAGCTCTCCGCCCCAGTGGCCATGCCCGCGAGGATGGCCAAGGGAGCGGGCCTCGAGCTGGCCATCCTGGATGCTGCTCGCGAGCTCGGCCGAGGAAAGACGGGCGTTCCCATCCGGATCACTGAACTTCGGGCTCGAGTCGGAGCCCGTGCCTATCACCACCGGACCGACTTTGACGAGGCGACCAGAGCCCTGCACGAGGCTGGCAAGATTGTGCTCGCCAAAAACGACAACGCCTATTCGCTGACCGAGGATGACCGCCGGGATGCCGTTTGGGTTGGCGACTCGCCCCGTCACCTCGTTTATGTGAGCTGAGCCATGGGTACCGAAAAGCGCAAGCTCGGTCTGCTGGGCCGCTCGAAGGCGGCGGTAGTCATGGGCGAGTTCTACCGCGGGACTCTCCGGAGCAGCTCCGGAGCGCTCGTGAAAGACACACAACAGGCCAAAGCCATCGCCATGAGCGAGGGCCGAGCCTTGGAGGATCGCAAAATGCGAAAGAAGACCGCATCCAAGAGCAAGCCGCATAAGACCGCGCACCACCACCCGAAGAAAGCCGCAGCCCATAAGAAGACGGCGAAAAAAGCACATAAGGCCCATGCGCGAAAGCCCATGCATCGCGCCGAGGGTCACTTCGAAACGCTGGTCCGCGGCAAGGACTGGCTGAGCGCCCGTCACTCCGACGGCAGGATGCACGTCGAAAGCAGCGACGGAGAAGTGCGCGACATGAGCGTCCAGGACTGGGAGAAGGGCGAAGAGAAGGCCATCAAAGAGGGCTTCCGCCATTCCCGGCGTCACATGCACTCGAGTCACGCGACCCATCACGCTCGCCACCTGCGCCCGGCGGCCTTCGGTCCCTCGCTCCACGCCGGCCATCATGGCCACTCGACGGCGCCCACCTCGGAATGGGACCGGCTCTGGAAGGCCTACCACCGAGCCAATCAGCAAGGGTCTTTGCGAGAGCAGATCCATGCAGGCGAACGGCTGCTCAAGTTCGACCGCGTCCACGGGACTCCGCCTCTGCCGCATGTGGTCGAGCAGCTCAAAGAGGCACGCCAATTGGTCGCCAAGCACGCGGAGGCCTTCAAGGAAGCCAAGGCCCTCGAGGCCGAGCTCGCTGCGGCGAAACGCACCATGCAGCGGCGCGGCAAGAAGACGGGCCAAGCGGCGCACCCGCTCCGGCTGGGCCTCGGCCAGCACAAGCGCCGAGCGCGCAAAGTTCGCGGCCTGTTCTAGCCATGACACTCAGGGCTGAACACGCTCAGTCGGAGCTCGCCTTAGGGGCAGCCCAGGATCGTCTTGCTCGAGCACGAGCTCGCCTGGTCGAGGCGCGCAAGCGGCACGCCGGGGCGTTGCGTACGCTCGCGGCCTGGTATCGCTCGGCTAGAGCCCGCACGAGGCGCCGGGCCGCCGAATACCGCCAAGCGGAACGAGAGCGCATCAAGCGCGAAATCGCCAAATGGTGGGACGAGCTCCGGGCGCTATGGGACGCGAGGCGTCAGCGGATTGACGCCCTCGGTCTAGCGAAGGTCGAGCGTGCCAAGCGTGTCCGGTCCCACGAACGCGACCGGCTGCGCGAGCTCGGGCGGCACAAGCGCCGGGTCCAGGCCACCGAGCTCACGCAGCGGGCGCGAGAGCAAGCAGCGGAAAGCGATGACGAGGTAATCGCAAACCTCGAGCCGCACCATCCCGAGCTCGTCCCGGTGTTCCGTGAGCTCCGGAGGCAGTTCAAGGCCTCGCCCCGCATGTCCCGCACTGAGGCCGTGCTCCAATGGGCGCACGATCACCCGGCAGAGGTCGCCTCGCGCACCATGACCCACGAGGACAGAGAGCTTCGAGCGGCCATCGAGGAGCACGAGCGGGCAGAGCGTGAGGCCCACCGGCACACCGTACGCGCGGCACGGCCCAAGCCGGCCCGTCGTTACGCGGAGGCAGTCCCCTTCTAGGAGGCACGAAAACCAGCAGGAGCGGCCCGGTTCGGGTGGGATGTTGTTTCTTATGGCAAGTTGTTGTGTCTGGACGTATATCGATCAGGTCCCCATTTTGGGGGTCTCGGAGGTATGCGAGCGTGAACAACAACCTACATGCGGCGACCGAGGACACCATTCCGGAGTCGGTCCGGTTCTATCAGGGCGACCGAGCGCGTTGCGAGTCGGTGAGGCACGGACAACAGTGCCTGCGGGGTCCGGGGCACATGGGCCAGCACTTGGCGGTTGCTGGCGCCTTCATGCGTTGGGAGGCGCAGGCCACGTGCGAAGAGCTCGCGGAGCGTGCGAGCTCGGCGCTCTTGTGGGTGGAGTGGGCCAAGGCGCTGAGGCTCGACCCGTGTGCGATGCAGGCCGAGCTCTTGCTCATCTGCCAGCGTACTGGGTGCGACCCGAGCGATCTGCTCTTCAATCTGTTCGAGGGAGGCAAGTAAGCGATGACCTTCCAACTCGAGCGGGCCTTGGTTTCTCGCAAGGGCGGCGTCCCGGCGTTCGCCCTGAACCCTGTCAGTGGGAGCACGTGGCAAGCGCTGGCCCCTGCGGCACGGATTCTGGACGGCGACCCTGTCCACGTCCTCGACCGCGACTACCGCACGACGACGACCACTCTTCTGCGTTCTCACGACGGCGGCAGGACGTGGGTGGTCTACCAGGTACACGAAATCCTGCAGACGACCACGAAGAGGTGACCGGTGAGCGACAAGTCCAGAAAGGCTGTGATCGAGGAGCTGGCCAACGAGCTCGGCGAGAACATGATGGTAGTTGCCGCGTTCGTTGGGCGCATGGCGCGCAAGCTGGGCGTGAGCGACCTCATCATCACGGAACGGCTGACGGCTCTGGTGAGGCAACTCAAGTCCGAGCGCAACGGAAACTAGGAGGCACGACCGATGAAGAACCTACAGCGCTTTGTTCAGGCTTGGGTGATGCTGCGGGCGATGCCCGGGCTCGTCTTCCATGTGCACGAGCTCATCGGGGAGATGCTCCGGCAGGTGCCCTTCGCGCAAGACGCAGGAAAGCGTTTCATGTCCGAGCTCCAAGCTCTCGGAACGCGGCTCGAGTCAATCCGGGCCGACCTCGATCGGGACAGGCGCCATCGAGCCTACCCAGTCACGGTCAACATCTTCGCGAGGGCGCTTCTGCCTGGTACTCCCTCAGTGGGACCGATGGCACCGAACGACCGGATCGCGCAAGTGATAGGCGCCAAGACGGTTTGGTTGGCACCGGGCGAGCAAACCAAGGTCGAGTTTTTCCCGCATTACCTTCTGGGAAGCGGCGCAGCTGTGGTGATCCAGGGGCCAGCCATGCTGGAGCGGGTCATCACGGGCCACGAGACCTGCTCGGTGTCGAACGACGACGGGTTTGGGGTCATGGCCATGATTCCGAGGTCGGTCGACGTCGGAGTCTCCATCGTGTGCCATGTGATAGGGATCGGCCCGGTGCTTGCGAAACGGGACGGGGGCTAGATGCCCGTTCGGCGCGAACCAGACCACATGGTCAAGCACAACCAGGCGGGCATTGCTCGCCTGGCAGAGCTGCTTTGTCTGCCTCCCGCTCTGGTTCAGGTGGCGGTGGCGCACATTGGGCAGCGGCTCGGGGCCAACCCGAGCTCGGTGATTGCGACTGTCGGGCTGGCATTGGACCAGCTCAAGGCGCGTTCGGCATGTGCCGGCGTGGACAGTGGAGCGGCTCAGCAAAGCGCCCTGCCGCGGGCGCGGAAAGTGTAGGGACACATGGGAGAGAGACTGGAAACCTTGCTCGCTCAAACGGCGGGCTTCACCTTGCTCGACCTGTTGGACGGGATGGGCATCAATGTCGACGAACGTCACGCGATGGTCCGTGGTGTGTGGGTAGCCCTCGAGGGTCTGAACGAGCTCGGGGAGGGAATCTGCGAGCGCTTGCAGGCCTGCGATGTCCTGAACGACGACCAGGTCGTGGTGGTGATGGGCCTGCTGTTGCGGGAGCTGATCGCCTCGATCGGCCACCTGCATCCTGTCGACTTTCGGCTCACCCATCTGACCGAGATCCGTCCCGTGGCGGAGCCCGGATTACTCATCAAGAACCGTCTCGAACTGGGAGTCTGATCCATGCCAGCACCACAACGATCAGGACGAGTAACCCTAGAAGTCTTCACCGTGACGCAGCCGGCACACGAGGAGGGCCGGGCGTACTGGTGCCGAATCGGGTCGGCCTGGAAGAACTCCGACGACTCGTTGACGGTCAAGCTGAACGCGCTACCGGTCAACGGCG
>JAQUPQ010000045.1 GCA_028716525.1 Terriglobia bacterium
CGCCCAGCACATCTTTCACGCTCGGCGGCAACAAATACACTTGATCCGGACTGTACGGAAGAAATCTCATGACGGTCTCCTCACCGCCATTATACGCAACTGGCAAGAGAAGTTTTCACACAGACTCAAGAAGGAACAAGAACCTGCTTTCAGCGCCCTTTGCGAAGGCTCGGCGTTCTCTGCGGTTAAGTACCCGCTAGAATCTGCCTCAATCTCTGAGCCAGCAGGGAAAGCGCCTTTACCTTGACGCTGCGGAGTCGTTCCGTTAGTATTGAAACCCGTCGTACCATGGGTTCATGGAATATCAGTATCTCACCAAAATAAACTCGCCTGCAGATCTGAAGAGACTTTCTCTTGCCGAGCTCGAAGTCCTGGCCGAAGAAATGCGCCATTTCATGGTGGATGTGGTGTCGAAAGTCGGCGGCCATCTGGGAGCGAGTTTGGGCGCCGTGGAACTGACGTTGGCGCTGCATTACGTTTTTGACGCTCCCCGGGACAAGCTGGTGTGGGATGTCGGCCACCAGGCTTACGGCCACAAGATCATTACCGGGCGCCGGGATCGCTTTCACACCATTCGACAATACGAAGGCATCTCCGGTTTCCCATCGCGTCAGGAAAGCCCCTACGATGAATACAACGTGGCGCATGCCTCCACATCCATTTCGGCGGCGCTGGGCATGGCCGTGGCTCGCGATTTCAAACGGGAAAAATATTACGTCATCGCGATTGTTGGCGACGGGGGTTTGACCGGAGGCGTGGCCTTGGAGGGATTGAATCAAGCCGGATATCTCAAACGGAAAATGTTGATCGTGCTGAATGATAATGAGATGTCGATCTCTCCCAACATCGGCGCCATCCCCGGTTATTTGAATCGCATCGTTCAAGGGCAAACCTACATGCGATTCAAGAAGGAAGTGGAGAAGATGGTCTCGTCGGTGCCACGCATCGGGCCGCGCATCTTCAAGTTTGTCAAACAAACCGTCGACGCCATGAAAACCTTCATGGTTCCCGGACTGCTTTTTCACGAGCTGGGATTTGATTATGTGGGTCCGATTAACGGTCATAGCATTCCCATTCTGGTGGAGGCATTACAGAGAGTGAAGGACAGCGAAGCCCCGACGATCCTCCATATCGTGACCAAGAAGGGGAAGGGATATAAACCCGCGGAATCGTCCCGTGACAAATATCATGGTGTGACGCCGTTTGATCCTGAAACCGGTGAAATGAAGAAGTCTCCCGCCGGGCCGCCCACCTACACCCAGGTGTTCAGTCGCACGGCCATCGAGCTCGCGGAACGGGACCAGCGCGTGGTCGCGGTATCGGCCGCCATGCTGGAGGGAACCGGGCTTCAGCGATTCAAAGAGCGATTTCCCGAGCGCTGCTTCGACGTCGGAATTGCAGAGCAACATGCTGTGACGTTTGCTTGTGGTTTGGCGACGCAAGGATTCAGACCCATCTGCGCGATCTATTCCACATTCTTGCAGCGTGCCTACGACCAGATATATCACGACGTCTGCCTTATGGATCTACCCATCACCTTTGCCATGGATCGCGCCGGCGTGGTCGGCGCCGACGGGCCCACGCACCATGGACTCTTTGATATCGCTTATTTGCGTACTCTTCCCAATATGATGCTGATGGCGCCGAAGGATGAAGGCGAATTAAGGCACATGATCTATACGGCGGTTGAAATTCCGCATCCGGTGGCGGTTCGATACCCCCGTGGAAACGGCGTCGGCGCTGTCCTGGATGATCCCTTGAAGAAATTGGAGATCGGCAAAGCGGAAATTCTCCGCGAGGGCGGCGATGTGGCGCTGATTGCTTATGGGCCCATCGTCTCGGCGGTATTGAATGCCGCCACGCGCCTGGAAGAATCGGGAATTCGCTGCACCGTGATCAACGCCCGTTGGGCCAAACCACTGGATGAAGAATTGATTTGTGCTCTCGCCAATGAAAAACATCTCCTGGTGACGATTGAAGATGCCGCACTCATGGGCGGATTTGGCAGCGCGGTTTCGGAACTCCTGGCGGAGCGCGGGCTGGCTCATGTTCGCATGCTGAGGCTGGGCTTGCCCGACCGCATCATTCCTCACGGAGCTCCATCCTTGCTCTACGCCAAGTATGGCTTGGATGCCGACGGCATTCTTGAACGAGTCAAGGCATCCCTGACCGACGAACCCGTTCACGGCCCGGCTCGTGTGCGCACGCACTCCTAAAATAAAGGAAAATCTCTCCTCCCGGCTGTTCCAAGTACCCGACATGCATGTGGCGTTTGATCAGACGGCATTGCATGGATCTATGATTCAACTTGCAACATCATCGCGGGCCTGAATCTGACTCATCAGGTCTTTGAACGGCCCCGGGTTTCATTTTTGGAGGTTCACCATGCGACATACTTTTCGATTTTCGTCTTGTTGCTTGCTTGTGTCGTGCGGGTTATTTTCGATTTTTGCTTCCGCCGCGGCCTACGGACAAAAAGCTGCCGCCAAGCCGGGTGATACCGCAGCTTTCACCTTGGAACAGGTTCTGAGTACGCCCTTTCCCTCGGACATGAAAGCATCGCCAGCCGGCGAGCGAATCGCCTGGGCTTTCGACTGGAAGGGTCTCAGAAACATCTGGGTTGCGGAGGGGCCGGAATTCAGAGCAAGACAATTGACGCCATACAGCACCGATGACGGCCAGGAAGTCGGCGATATCCAATTTTCTCCGGATGGAAACACGCTGGTGTACGTGCGAGGAGGGAATAGAAGTTCGGGGGGTGATATTCCCAACCCGACGAGCGATGTGCTGGCCGCCGGGGAGCAGGTGTGGGGGGTGCGATGGGAGGGAGCCGCGCCTCGACTGCTGGGAGAAGGAAACAATCCTGTCATTTCACCTCGTGGGGATGAAGTTGCTTTTTTCCATGAAGGGCAGATATGGATCGCGCCGCTTTCGGGCGCCGCCCCGGCGCATTTGTTCCTTCATGTGCGGGGCGAGAACGGGTCTCCGGCGTGGTCGCCTGATGGCGGGTCGTTGGCATTTGTTTCCGGGCGAGGCGATCACAGCTTCATTGCAGTTTATGAAAGAGGGTCGGATCGGGTTCGTTATATGGCGCCTTCGGTGGATCGGGACAGCAATCCGCGATGGTCACCTGACGGCAGGCGTATTGCATTTGTTCGCCAGCCCGGCCGCGGAAGTGATCCTGAAATTCCCGGAGGGAATACGCCCAATCCCTGGGCGATTTGGGTGGCGGACGTGGCCGCCGGGACTGCTCATCAAGTTTGGAAAAGCAGCGAAGATGCCGCCGGCTCGTTTTATCGCCTTTCAGGAGAAATGGTGCTGCAGTGGGTGGCGGGCGATCGGCTGCTGTTCACGTCGGAGCAAGATGGGTGGAACCACTTTTATTCAATGCCCTCGGCGTGTGGAGATCCGCTGCGGCTTACCACCGGGGCGTTCGAGGTGGAGCAGGCCAGCTTGACTCCGGATCGTCGCTTTGTTCTCTACTCCACCAACGAAGCCGACATCGAACGGCGACAGCTGTTTGCTGTTTCCGTCGAGGGAGGGGCACCTGTTCAGTTGACCGACTCTCGAACGTTGGCGTGGAGTCCGATAGCGACCGCCGACGGAAATTACCTGGTTTATCTTTCCTCGGATGCTTTTCGCCCCGCGATGCCGTACTTCAGCGAATTTCCAAACCTTCACAAACTGACGAAGAACAAAGAAACTTCACGAGCCGAGCTTGCGCCGCATGCCGTTCCGGTTCACGAAGCCCTGCGGGAATTTCCTGCGGCTCAGTTGGTGGCTCCTGAGACGGTCATATTCAAAGCAGCCGACGGACTTGAAATCCATGGCCAGTTGTTTCTTCCGAAGAACCTCAAACCGGGAACGAAACTGCCGGGCATTGTGTTCATGCATGGAGGGCCGATCCGTCAGATGCTGCCGGGTTGGCATTATTCGTACTACTACCACAACGCTTACGGCATGAATCAATTTCTTGTGAGCCGCGGCTACGTGGTCCTGTCGGTCAATTATCGGAGCGGGATTGGCTATGGCCGCGATTTCAGAATGGCGGCAAAACGCGGTGCGCAGGGCGCCTCCGAATACCAGGATATTGTGGCTGCAGGACGATACCTGCAAGGAATTCCTGAGGTGAATGGAAATCACATTGGATTGTGGGGAGGAAGTTACGGCGGGTACTTAACCGCCCTGGGATTGGCTCGTGACTCCGATCTGTTCAAGGCCGGTGTGGACTTTCATGGCGTCCACAACTGGGTGACCCTGGGCACGCGTTTTCGATCGTTCACCGGGCCTGAAGCCGCGGTGGTTCGAAAAGTGGCTGAAGAATCGTCTCCCGTCGCCTCGATCAAGACCTGGAAGTCGCCTGTGCTGCTTATTCAAGGCGACGATGATCGTAACGTGTCGTTCAGCCAGATGGTCGATCTGGTGCAGCGTCTTCGCAAAGCTAATGTGTCTTTCGAACAGATAGTCTTTCCTGATGAAATCCACGATTTCCTGATGCAGCAGTCGTGGCTTAAGGCTTATCACGCCACCGCGGATTTCTTTGATCGAACCTTGAAAGCTGCGCCGGCTCAATGAGAAACTTTGTGGCCGGGGATTCCGATGTCTGCAGCGGCATCACATGAAGAGTCGAATCGATAAATTGCTGGTCGAACGAGGCTTGGCCCTCACGCGCCAAAAGGCTCAAGCGCTCATCCTGGCCGGCCAAGTCGTGGTGGGTGATGAAAGAATCGATAAACCCGGACAATTGGTTGATGACGCCGCCGACATCCGAACCAAAGACGGAGGTTGCAAATTCGTTGGCCGGGGAGGATTGAAGCTGGAGGGGGCGCTCGAAGATTTGGCGATTGATGTGACGGGTGCTGTGGGACTGGATGTGGGATCGTCCACCGGGGGATTCACGGATTGTCTGTTGCAGCGCGGCGCTGTGAAGATGTATGCCATCGATGTTGGAACCAATCAGCTGGACTGGAAGCTGCGCCGTGACGACCGAGTGGTCGTTCGCGAGGGAATCAATGCCCGGCACTTGAAGTTCGAGGATGTGGGACAGATTGTTGATATTGTTGTTGTCGACGTCTCGTTCATTTCATTGGAGCTGATTCTTCCTAATCTGCCGCAGTTTTGCAAAGCCCACACGGAGGTGTTGCTGTTAGTCAAACCTCAATTTGAAGTCGGGAAGGGACAGGTGGGCAAAGGCGGAATTGTCCGCGATTCGGCACAACAGAAATCCGCAGTTGAAAAGATCGCCAAAGCCGCCGAGAGATATGGATTCCAAGTTCGAGGAAGCGTAGAATCGCGACTCACAGGGGCTGAGGGGAATCGGGAGTTCTTCCTGCGGCTGCACATCTCGCCCTGAATATTTATGCCTATTCAATCCGTCGGCATCATTACAAAACCGCGCCAGCGTGAAATTGCCAAGGTCGTCCGCGAGCTGACGGCTTGGCTCGCGAAACGGAACGTGCAGATCGTATTTGATCGTGAGACCGGTGATCTGATCGGTCGACCGGAGGAAGGCACGCTTCGCGATGAAATTCCCCACCGCGTAGATCTTATCGTGGTACTGGGTGGCGACGGCACCTTGCTGGCCGTGGCGCGGCTGGTCAACGAACGCGAAGTTCCTATTCTGGGGGTGAATTTCGGCAAGCTGGGATTTCTGACGGAGTTGACCATTGAGGAGCTGTTTCCCACCCTGGAGTCGGTCTTCGAGAACCGCCATATGACGGATCCCAGAATGATGCTCGAAGTCGAGGTGCATCGTGCCGGAGAAGTCATTGCGCATCATCGGGCGTTGAATGATGCGGTCATCAATAAGGGCGCCATGGCCCGGATTATCGATTTTGCCGTTTACGTCGACGATCTTCTGCTGTCTCTCTACAAATCGGATGGGTTGATCGTGTCTACACCGACCGGTTCGACAGCCTACTCACTGGCTGCCGGCGGCCCCATCATTTATCCCAGTTTAGACGCCTTCGTGATTACGCCGATTTGCGCGCACACCCTGTCGGACCGGCCCATTGTGATTTCCGACAATGCGATCATTCGAATTGAAATTCGTCCGGAGACGGAGTCGACTTTTTTGACCACGGATGGGCAAGTGGGTGTGGCCCTGCGTGAGTCGGATCAGGTGATCATTCGGAAATCACAACGTCGCGTTCACCTCATCAAACCGCGCGATAAGAGCTACTTCGATGTCTTGCGAGAAAAGTTAAAGTGGGGCGAACGGTAGAAGCATTTTCAATTTCTGGTCCATGGACACTTTCGGCGAGAGCGCGGGCGTTCGAGCCGTTCATTTTGCGCTGTTGTGTGCATGAAAAACATTGCTCGACTTACCGAATGCTCGAATTTGCGATTTAAAAGCACTTATTATTTTCGGAATATCCGGATTGGAAGGATCTCCTATTATGAAAATGCATGAGTTCGTGGTTTGAACACGCGATTTTCAAAATTGTCGAATATCCTTAATTCGCGCAATCGCTCATTATCCGAATCGCGCAATTCCAGCTCATCCGGCGTTTAGTTCAACGTGAAAAAGATAACGTTTCCCTCACTGACAGTTCAGATTCTCGTCGGCCTGGTGATCGGTATTGTTGTCGGCGCTTTGAAACCGCACTGGGGTGTGGCCATCAAGCCGGCGGCCGATATTTTTCTGCGCATGATCAAGATGATCATCGCGCCGCTGATTTTTTCCACCTTGGTGGTCGGGATTGCAGGGGCCGGAGATTTCAAGAAAGTCGGCCGGATCGGGTTGAAGGCCATCATCTATTTTGAGGTGGCTACGACCATTGCGCTTTTCATCGGGTTGTTCACAGTCAATGTATTCAAGCCCGGCGAGTACATCAACCGACCCTCAGCCACCGTGTCACAAGCTGCGCCTGTTGCAGGAGGTCCAAAGGCAGCTCTGCTTGCTCCAGCACAACACTCCGGTTCGGATTTTGTGGTCAATATTTTCCCGACGAGCGTCATCGACGCCATGGCGCGCGGCGACATTCTTCAAGTCGTCATCTTTTCGCTCTTCTTCGGAATGGGGTTGGCGGCGCTGGGCGAAAAAGGCAAGCCCCTGGTGACGGTGCTCAACTCTCTGGCCGAGGTCATGTTCAAATTCACCAACTTGGTGATGAAGTTCGCTCCCTTCGGGGTGCTGGCTGCAATTGCCGCGACCGTGGGCGCTAAAGGGTTGAGCGTTTTGAAAGGCTATGCCAGCCTGGTCATTTGTTTTTATGCAGCGCTGGTGTTTTTTGTGGGCGTAGTTCTGTTCTTGATCTGCATGATCATTCGCGTGCCGTTCCTTCGACTGTTCAAGGCCATTCGCGAGCCATTCACCATCGCGTTCACCACGGCTTCGAGCGAAGCGGCGTTGCCGGCGGCCATGGAATCGATGGAGCGGTTCGGATGCCCCCGGGAAACAGTCGGCTTCGTTCTGCCCACGGGCTACAGCTTCAATTTGGACGGAGCCACACTATACCTCTCGCTGGCTTCCATTTTCATTGCTCAAGTTTATGGAATTCCCTTGGATCTCAAAACCCAACTGGCCATGATGCTGACGTTGATGCTGACTTCCAAAGGCGTTGCCGGCGTTCCGCGTGCTTCACTGGTCGTATTGGCCGGGACCGTGTCTACGTTCAATCTTCCCATGGAAGGCGTGGCTTTGCTTTTGGGGATTGATCAGATCCTGGATATGGGACGGACCGCCGTTAATGTGACGGGTAACTGCGTGGCCACCGCCGTTGTGGCACGGTGGGAAGGTGAATTGGACGACGAACAGATGATGCGCGCCGATACCGTCAGCTCGTAACACCATGCCTCTCGAGCCTGAAAATATCTCGGAATGGCTCATTCCGAATTCGCTTTCAACCTCAAACGAGGGTGAAAAGATTGCCTTGCGTTTCGAAGGGCATTCGATCAGCTATCGTGATTTGCTCTCTCGCACAAATCAAGCCGCGAATTTTCTTCTGTCCAATGGAGTCAAGCCTCGCGAAGTGCTTGTCTTAAGACTCTTCGACTCCCCATTCTTTGTTTCGGTCTTCTTGGGTGCCATGAAAATCGGTGCAGTTCCGGCACTGGTGTCGACGTTCGTAAGGAAAGAGGAGTTCGAGCATCTTCTGACAATCACGGACAGCAGTTACGCCATCGTGGAAAACGAACCGGGGAAGGATTGGGTCAAAGAATCGAAGATACTTAATTCATTGAAACACGTGTGGGTACCATCGGAACCTCAGGATCAAGTCGCCGCGACCGCACTGGAGTTATTTGACGATGCGAGTTTCTCTCCGGAAGCTCCGCCGACACCGGCTTTGACGCACTGGAATGACCCGGCCTTCTTTCTGTTTACATCGGGATCAACCGGAAAGCCCAAAGCCGTAGTGCACGACCATGCAGACATCCGACACACAGTAGAATGTTTTGGAAAACCGGTCCTCAATCTAACTTCTCAGGATTGTGTGTTTTCCACCTCGCGGTTGTTTTTTGCATACGGGTTGGGAAACTCTTTTTCCTTTCCACTGGCAGCGCGCGCAACAACGATTCTTTGTCGGGAGCGCCCTACGCCTGCGCTGGTTGCAAAGATCTTTGAAACCGAACATCCCACTGTGTTTTTCAGCGTCCCCGCCATGTATCGTGCTTTGCTGGAACACCATCAAGAGCAGCCGCTGAATGCTGCGTCGCTGCGGTTCTGTGTTTCCGCGGGAGAAGCCCTGCCGGGCCGGATCTTTTCTGAATGGAAGGAGAGGTTCGGCGTCGAAATCCTGGACGGCTTGGGAACTACTGAAGCCCTCCACATGTTTCTGTCGAATTATTCGGACTCGGCGAAGGCCGGCTCCAGCGGGCGAGTCGTCTCGGGATACGCGGTGCGGATCGTGGACGAATCAGAGCGCGAGGTTGAAAACGGGGCCACAGGGAATCTGCTCGTCCGGGGCGAAAGCCTTGGATATTATTTTGATCGCAAAGAGGGATTTCTTAAGAAGGATCCCTCCCTCTGGCATGCCACAGGAGATATTTACCGCCGGGATGAGGCGGGATGTTTTTACTTTTGTGGGCGCGCGGCTGATCATTTTAAGGTACAAGGTTTGTGGGTGGCGCCGCTTGAAATCGAAGAGGCTTTGATGGCCCACCCGGCGGTGCTGGAAGCGGCCGTCGTGGCGGGAATGGATTCCGATCGTTTGATACGGCCCTTGGCCTTTGTTGTCTTTCGTGAAGGTAAAACGCCCGGCCCTGATGAATTAAGAACGTTCATGACGGAGCGGCTGCACTCCTATCAAATCCCTTCGGAGATTCGTGTTCTTGACAAGCTTCCTCGCACAGCTACGGGCAAATTGCAGCGCTATGTTCTGCGTGATTTCGGGCAGAAAGGATAGAAAGTGTTACGGGATCGATTCCAAGCGGCATGGACATATCGAGAAGTCGCCCAACCGCTTACTGTAGACGTGCGGGTGATCAGCCGGTTGTGCTGAAGATGAGGCGCTTGTTCGGTTATTTCGCTCCCGTCGGGAGCTCATCGACCTTATGGATCTATGTCCTGGGGCTTGCGCCCCAGGCTACCAATATTTCATCCCCCTCAGGGGGATTGGATCGGTCGATAAGCGACGATCTCAATTGGCCGTGTGAAAGTTTCGGGCGTGAAATTCTTCGGCCGTGAAATTCTCAATGTTGAAAGAAGGCAGCCCTGATGGGTCGGGCACCCAGGAGCATGAAAATCAGCGGGTCGCTTCATTCGAGGCCCGCAGGGCCGGTCAGTCCCGCGCGGGGGATAGCCCCACCCGCCGCTCCTCCGCCGTAGGCGGAGAGCAAGGGGTGGGTATGGTGTAGGATCTTGTCGCCCAGCCCCGGCAGGGGCGACAGAGAGCCTCTTGCCGAGGCAGATGGGAGTGGAAAAATCCAATCGGTTGTGACCTGCTGCGTATTGGCGGGTGGCATAAAACCGGAACCAAAAGGCATCTGCGAGTCCGGGTTTAATTTCTTTCGATCGATCCTGTTATCTGTCAAAATCTGGCCTGTGCCCAACCCCGTGAGAAAATTTCCCTCGAAAGTCTTAACCCCTCGCGAGGCGATCCAGTTGCAGCAGAAGCTGCGGTCGCAACTGAAGATCTGTCCATTGAATTTTGCCGCCATTCGACGCGTCGCTGGTGCGGATCTTTCCTACGACATTGCTGAAGCGCGACTCGACGGATTTCTGGCGAGGCGCAGCTCGAACACGGCTTACGCGGGCGTGGTGGTGTTGAGTTTTCCTAAGCTCGAGCTTTTGGAACGGCGGGTAGTACGTGTGCGGTTGAATTTTCCATACGTCCCCGGGCTTTTGTCGTTTCGTGAATCGCCTGCGATTTTGGAGGCGTGGCAGGGACTGCACCTCAAACCGGATGTCTTGCTGGTTGATGGGCACGGTTTTGCCCATCCGCGCCGCTTCGGAATTGCATGTCATTTGGGCTGGCTGATTGATCGGCCCACCGTGGGGTGCGGGAAAAGCATTTTGGTCGGGGACTATGACGAGATGAGACTTCGAAGAGGGCGGGGAAGCATCGTGCCGCTCCGGGATCGGCAGGAGAAAATTGCCGATGTGTTAAGAACCCGCGACGGCGTCAACCCCATCTTCGTGTCCATCGGGTATCGCGTGGATTTGAAATCGGCCTCGAGGTTGGTTTTGCGGTGTTGCGATAGATATCGGATCCCTGAGCCGACTCGCCAGGCGCATCTTTTGGTCAACGCCGCCCGCCGAGGCGAAATTGCTTTGGACAAATGATGCCTGGTTTCCGGCTTCGGGCTTCCGGCTTCCTCCTTCTGATGCCCGGCATCTGCCACCCGGCCTGGAAGTTCAGCATCTTTCCATACGACCCTATGGAAATTAACTGGTGGCTGATCACTGATCGGTGAGGGCTGATGGCTGAAAGCTGATTTCTGAGAGCTTGTGGCTTACAGCTCGCGGCTGACGGCACAGCTCAACACCATTACGCTTGACGATTTTGCCGTGCGGGGGTTATAAGAGTTGGCTCGATTTCGACGTGCGTCCTCGTCGTCTAGCCCGGCCCAGGACATCGCCCTTTCACGGCGGTAACACGGGTTCAAATCCCGTCGAGGACGCCAAGAATTTCAAGAAGTTGTCCGAACGGAATTGCCCGCGACCCCTCCCCGAATCTGACCTTCCTTTTGTCCATCCTATCCTAGGAGTTCGGACCGGTTAACGTCATCTCTCTCCCATTTGTACTTTCTTGTCTGCGAACGCACATTCGAATGCCGTTTGTGGTAATCTCTCTGCGGCAGTACTGGATGGTGAACAAAGTATTTGAGAAATTCCCCCTCGAATAGTTTGTTATCTCGCTGGACGCGATTTGTGTTGGGAATCAGCCCGCTCCTGGTGTGTCTTGGCGCAAGCGGGGCCATTTTGTGGGTTTTCTTCCATCAAGTGGATTTGAAGCCCAAAGTTGAAGAAACGTTTTTCTTTTCACAACACGATCCTCAACTCAACGCCGACAATGAAATCCACAGAATGTTTCCCGGATCGTCCCAGATAATTCTGGTGGCCACGGGCGATATTCGATCGTCGGGCTACGTTGAAAGAGTTCAAGCCCTTTCTGATGAGCTGGGTCGTTTGCCCGGCGTGACCAGTCTTCAATCGCTCAGCCGGGGACCGAAGAGCATCGACGACGCGCTGAAAAGTCCGCTGTGGAGCCGGCTGCTGATTGCCGACAATGATAAGTCCACCTACATTTTTGTGACTTGGGAGAATACGCCCGACGAAGCGACCATCGCCAAAGTGGAGGGGCTTCAACGGCGATTCAATAGTCCTTCCTTTAAGCTGGTTGTTTCAGGTGTGCCGTATATTTCCGAGCTGATCGCGCGAAACCTGGCCAAGGACCTTCGTGTGTTCAGTCTGGCTGCGGTGTGCGTTTTCGGGATTGTGCTGTTCATCATCTTTCGGTCACCCTGGATTCTGCTGGGGACATTCATCGCGTGTGCCGATTCGGGTGCTTCCACGCTGATCGCCACGCAGCTCATCCACATTCCCATCGGACCGCTCACCGCCAATCTGTCGACGATGGTGTTCGTCATGACGCTATCACCCATGGTGTTCTTGACGTTCAACTGGCGGCGCATACGAAAAGACGAGGAGTCTAAAGGCCTGAAGGCCGTGTGGATGGCCGTCAAACGCACCGTGGCCCCGTCGTTTTGGAGCGCCATCTGCATGTTTCTGGGCTTCATCAGCCTGTTGTTTGTTCCTTCAACCCCCATGAAGCATTTGGGGATCGCCGGGGCCATCGGAGCGACCATGGCGTTGGTCTTCGCCTACACGATATATCCCTGGTTCCTGGAATACGCCAACGTTTCGCGAAACGAGATGCATCTTGCGGGCGGTGTGGAATTCCGGCTGCGATCGTTTTTCTCGAAGCGTCACGGGCTCATCGCGGCAGCCATTGCCGTGTTCACTGTAATCGGCGCCTATGGACTTCGAACCCTGAATACCGACCCGGCCTTGCCCACCTACTTCAAGGAGGGAGGCGATATTCGCACGGGGCTCGATTTTGTGGATAAAACCGGCGGCAGCAGTCCGCTCCGCCTTGTCGTTGAAGACCAAAACCGTACCCCACTCGACACCGGCGATGCCTACAAGAGGTTATGGGGTTTGCAGGAGGCCTTGGAAAAGGATCCTGCGGTCGGGAACGTTCTTTCGCTGCCACTCGTGCTGGGTGAGGTGAAGCGGCGCTGGTACTCTTTCCTCTTTTCAACCGAGAAGGAGATCAAGGTTCTCGACGAACCCAAGCATGGAAAAATTGCAAGTCACTTCATCACTCCGGACCGGACCGCGACGCAATTCATTTTGCGCATGCGGGAAACCCAACGGAGAACACCGCGTCACGAGGTGATCGGACGGCTGGAGAAGATTGTGAGGCGGGACGGATTCCGTATTGTTTTGATGGGGGGCGCCTACAGCCTCATGGATCAAACGGCGAAGTTGGTGACCTCCAGCATCATCACCGGAGTGCTACTGTTGATCGGGCTCTTTGGGCTGATGGGACTCGTGTTTTCACGATCATTTCGTGTGGGGTTGGCAATGTTGCTGACATTGATCACCATCCCTGTCATTGTCCGCGGATATATCGCCTACCTGGGAATGCCATTGGATTTCATCACCGCTTCGGCGGCCAATCTTGATTTGGGGATGGGTGTGGACGCGATGATCTATCTGACCAT
The DNA here is from genome assembly GCA_028716525.1 of Terriglobia bacterium. Lineage (GTDB taxonomy): Bacteria > Acidobacteriota > Terriglobia > JAIQFV01 > JAIQFV01 > JAQUPQ01. The sequence goes on from JAQUPQ010000045.1 coordinate 13,174, forward strand.
GTTCGCCCGATGCGAAGCCGCCGACCGCGGCACTTGGACGGCGTGGTCAAAAGCCTGCTCCCACTTGTGGCAACCCATCGGGACTTCGCTACTGGTCATTTGTTGCGGATTCGGAATTTTCCTGTTGTCGAATTTCCCGCCGACGCAGCGCTTCGGGCTGTTTGTTATGTTCGGTTCGGCCACGGCGGCGTCGGCAGCGTTGTTCATGTTTCCGTGGCTGGCGAGTTCCAGCGTGCTGATCAAGAAGGGAACTCGATTCCCAGGGTCCAATAAAAAGGATCCTCCCGCCAGGGTGGCATCCGATTAAATTCACTCCCCATAGATTCGATGCAACACTTGCTTAAAGCGCGGATCAGTTCGCAGCGGATCCAAGTCCGGGTCGTTTTCCACCCAGTCTCTGGAGATTGCTGCCCGCCCGACGAGGCTTTCGAGGCAGGCTAGGGCCTCATCGAATTTTCGCAATGCGGTGTACACACAGGCGGAGTTGTATTCGATGATAGGCTCGTCCGAATCAATGGCCAGCGCGCGGCCGACCCACTCGGCCGCATGGTCGGGCTCACCCAATTCCGCCAGTACCGAAGCGCCCATGGTCCAGGCCCGGGTGTCATCAGGATGCGAGCGCACCCGTTTTTTGACGGCCTCAATGCATTCCAAATCAGCGTTGCGGGCACGGGCATTCTCTTGCACCTTGCGATAGCACATGCCCATCAGATACCAGGAATCATAAGCCTCGGGAACCAGAGCACACGCTTCCCGAAAGTGTTCGGCGGCTTCCGCCATGCGCCCTTCCGAAAAACACACGCGACCGAAAATGTAGTGCGGAGTGTACAAACGAGGGTCCAGTTGAATGGCGTGCTGCAGGTATTGTTCGGCCTCATCAAATTGCCGCTTCAAGAACAGGGCGAGTCCTCGTGAGGCGTGGGCGTCCGCGAGTTCGGGATCCAGCTCCAAGGCTTTCGCGCTGGCAGAGTCGGCCGCTGCAACGGCTTCTTCGCCCCAGCCGAAGTAGAGCTTCAAAAAGGACTGACAATCCGCGATTCCGGCATAGGCGCGCGCATAGCCGGGATCCAACTCGATAACCCTGGAAAAAGTTTGGAGAGCAATTTCGAAAGCTTTGCGGCGGTGTTGGTGGAAGAACTGCCGTCCCTGGAGGTAGAGTTGATAGGCCTCTGTTTCGGTGGCGGAGAGAGCTCCTTCCGTATGCCCCGTTCTTTCTCGAAGTGTGACTCGCAGAGCCTGAGCGATTTGTTCGGCAATTTCCTCCTCAATCGAGAAAATATCGCTGATGTCCCGATCGTAGCGCTGATACCAAAGATGAAACCCGTTGTCGACGCTGACGAGTTGAGCGGAGACGCGCACGCGGTCGCCTGCCCGGCGGACGCTCCCTTCCAAAATGGTGTCGACATTGAGCCGGGTGCCCACTTCTCTGACGTCTGCGGAGCGGTTCTTAAATTGAAAAGAGGATGTTCGAGAGGCCACATACAGATCCGGAATGCGGCTAAGCGCCCGCAGAATCTCTTCCGCGATTCCGTCGCACAGGAATTCCTGGTCACGTCCCGGGCTCATATCTTGAAAGGGGAGCACCGCAATGGAGGATTTGGCGGTGACGGCAGGTCGGCGGACCGTGATGGCTCCGGAATCCTGCGCGCTTTGAACCTCCAAAAGATCCTGAATCATAGCGTCGATATGCTCATAGCGATGTTCGGGATGCTTGGCCAGCGCTCGCTGCAGAATCCTGTCGACGCGTTGGGGAATGGTCGGGCGCAGATGGGTGATGGGAATGGGTGATTGATGAAGTATGGCTTGAATGACCTCTTCCACGCGCTCCTGCTGGAAAGGATTCTTGCCGGCGAGCATTTCGTAGAGAACCACTCCCAAGGACCAGATGTCGGTGCGTTGGTCCACGCGCTGCCCACGGAGTTGTTCGGGAGACATGTACGTCGGTGTGCCCAACGCCATGCCCTTTTCTGCCGGCCGCGCTTCTCCCAACAATATTGCCAAGCCGAAATCCAAGATCTTGACCGTGTCGCCGCGAACCAGCATGAGGTTGCCGGGTTTGATGTCGCGGTGAACAATCAGCTCTTCATGAGCGGCCGCCAAACCGCGGGCGGTTTGTATTGAGATTCCCAAGGCGCGGTTGACCTCTATCGGCCCGCGCTGAAGAACGCGATCCAGCGTTTCGCCATCGTACAGCGACATGGCGATAAACACTTGTCCGTCGTCTGTCTCGTTGACCTCAAAAATGGTGCAGATATTCGGATGATCCAGCGAGGATGCTGCCTGGGCTTCTTTGAGGAAGCGCTCCCGCATGGTGGCGTCCGACAGGGGAGGGAGAAATTTCAAGGCCACCTTACGGCCCAGTTTGGCATCCGTGGCGCGATACACCTGGCCCATGCCTCCGGAGCCGATCAATTCTTCGATGTCGTAATGAGAAACTCTTCGGGCTGTTTGGGAAAATGATGTCATGGGCGGCCTCCAATCTCCCAGACAGGACTGCGACTCAGGTTTTCCAGCGCGAATGCGTAAGCCCTTCGCCCCGGCGGCGGAATATCTGTTGAATGAATTGTAGCGTGAAATTTGAAATGGAGTCCACTGCCAAAGTCGGGGATGAAGGATTGAGTCGTCCCCGAATCGCTCCTGCCTTGACACCAAGTCCGTTGGCCTCTAGACTGGCGTGGATATGTGATCTTTGCCTCGTTCGAGCTGAACGAAGTCTCTGAGGGACATTTTCTTCTCATGCGCCGTTTTTTACTTCGTCCGCCCGTGCAATTGTTTTCGGGCCTGATATTGTTTCTTCTTATTCCGACCAACCTTCCCGCACAAACGAAATACTTCTTTTACAACGATGCCCGTGCGGATGCCTTGATCCGTCGTGGACTAAGTCATTCCTACAACCTGGAATACACGGCAGCGGCCAAAGACTGGCAGGAGTTGATCGCCATGTATCCGGACCACCCCGCGGGATATGTGTATCGGGCCGCGCTGGTGTGGTGGGAGGCGGTTGAAGATCATGAGGATAAAGGGCTGCAAGAACGATTTGAACGGCAGAACCAGGAGGCTATCGACAAAGCCCACGCTTGGCTCAAAAGTCATCCTCAGGACAAATTGGGGTTGGCCTATTTGGCCAGCGCCTATGGCAACAAGTCCCGCTTCGACGTGACCGTGACCCGCAGCTATTTGTCGGCGCTTCGCAACGGCAAGAAAGCGTTCAAGTACATTGAAATGGCTCATGAGTTGGACAAGAATTTCTACGATGCGTACATCGGCTTGGGTTCCTACAATTATTTTACGGGAGCTTTGCCCGGCGTTATCAAACCGTTTGCCTGGTTGCTGGGCGCACGAGGAGACAAGAACGAAGGCATCAATCAGCTAATCCTGGCTTCACAAAAAGGCGAATACGCTCAAACGGAGGCGAAAATCATCCTGCTGAGCGTGTATTTCAATGAAAAACGTTGGGTGGACTACGAGCGCGAACTGGAAGGTTTGATGGCGAGCCATCCGCAAAATCACGTTTTTTATTTCTGGGCCTCGAATTATTACGTCGGCATGAAACGCTGGGACCGGGGCATCGAGGAATTCAGGAAACTTGAGAAATCCATCAACCCTGCGTCCAGCGACGATGCGCGGGAATCGCTGGCCTGGCTGAAATACAATTTAGGCCGCAACTATTTTGCGAAGCAGGATTGGGGCGGGGCATTGGACGCGCTGTCGGCAGCAGAAAAGGTTCAGCCCAAGACCGGTATCCTGCAGGCTCAAATCGCTCTCATGAAAGGGAACCTTTTGGATATTCTTGGCCGCCGCGACGAAGCGGTGACGCTCTATCAAAAGGTGCTCGAATTACCGGATGTGGACGACAGCCGCGGCCGAGCCCGGCAGTACCTTCGATCGAAGTATAAGTGATAGAAGCCACGAGTGGCCGACCTCAGCCAGACCAGGAAACCGTCCCAATGCCGGCCGCATCTCCTGACGACAATTAAAAAATGGACAATATTACACATACGCTCTTAGGGATAACGCTTTCAAAAGCGGGCCTGAACAAAAAGGTACCCCACGCCGCGGTTCTTTTGATGATCGGCGCCAACCTCCCCGATGTCGACACTGTTTCGGGGTTCTGGGGAAATCTGGCCTACCTGAAATACCATCGCGGTATTACCCATTCATTTCTGGGTGTGACCGTTTTGGCCTTGGCGTTGGCTGGGGTGGCATACGGGCTGTATCGGCGCTCTCAAAAAAAGAATCCTTCCAAATCTCCTCCTTCTTTCATGGCCTTGCTGTGGGTGTGTCTTATCGGAACATGGAGTCATCTTCTGCTCGACTTTACCAACAGCTATGGAGTGCGACCCTTCATGCCATTCAGCGATCGATGGGTGGCCTGGGACATAGAATTCATCATCGATCCCGTGATTTTGGGCATTCTTTTGTGCGGTTTGCTTCTGCCCCTGCTTTTCCGGTTGATTTCTGAAGAAGTGGGCGCCGTGAAGCGACGTCAACCGGGGCGCGGAGGAGCCGTCGCCGCATTGGTGCTGATCGTTTCGTTGTGGGCCTTGCGCGATTACAATCATCGCGTCGCCATCTCAAAAATGTCGGCCTTCACGTATCGCGAAGAAACGCCCAATGCGGTGTTCGCCATGCCGGAACCCGGGAATCCGTTTCAATGGAACGGGATTGTCGAAACCGATGACGCCTATTTCAGCATGCGAGTGGGACCGGGATTTTCAGCCACCAATGCAAGTCAAGCCCAGGTGTTTTATAAACCCGGCAGCAGCGATGCCTTGCGGGTTGCTCAAAGCAGCAATACGGGCAAGGTCTTTTTGGGGTTTGCCCGCATCCCGATTTACACCCTTGAAAAACGCGGCGACAGTGTTCTGGTTACCATTCGTGATCTGCGTTTTGCTTCCGCCACACGGCGCCGACGCGGATTCAACGCCACCATCCTGGTTGGAAAGGACCTGCAAGTGCTGAATCAGCGATTTAGATTTGCGGGCTGAGGAGGCTTCCAGGCGAATGGAGTCTTAGAAGAAGAACGAGCTTGACCGGTTTTCCCCGTTTCAATCCCTGCAAATTTCCGATACGCGGGCGAAGCTGAAGCCCTGCTGTTTCAAATTGGGGATGATGATTTTGAGGGCCTCGACCGTCCGGGAGCGATCGGCCTCCAGCGAGGGGCCATCGCTGTCATGCAGCAAGAGAATCCCGCCCGCCCGGGGTTTTCGTAAGGCGCGGCGTGCCACTTCCGCGCCGCTGATTTCCGTCCAGTCCCAGCCTGCCCGAGTCCACAGAATTGTTTTCCAGCCCAGTTTCTGAGCCGTCTGCATGATGGAACGTCCCCGTACACCATAGGGGGGCCGAAATAGTTGGGGTTCAAATCCCAAAACGCGACGGAAAACCTCCCGGGATTTGTTCACTTCCTCCTCCAGCATGCGGCGAGATTTCATCCACAGCGGGCGATGTGTGAACCCGTGGAAGGCCAGTTCGTGTCCGGCCGCTTTGATCTCCTGCGCCACTTCCGGAAAGGCCTCTACTTTCTTGCCCACAAGAAAGAATGTTGCGGGGACGTTTTCCTGTTTCAGGATGTTCAATATCTCGCGGGTGTATTTGGGATGAGGGCCGTCGTCAAATGTCAAAGCAATCTGCTTGCGGTCAGAGTTTCCTCGCCAGTGGATTTTTCCATAGAGCGAGGAGCGAATGGAAAAGGAGGCATATAGGCACAGCGCGATGATCAGGGCGACAAAAACAACTGCAAGGGCAATCGGAAGGATCATGTTGTGCCTCGACTGATTCTAATCCGCGCGTCCAGGGCTTTGGAGTTTTGTCGAAGGGTCGAAGCCGAGAAAGGATTGACGTCGATTTCTTCGATCTCTTGAAAATCGCCCACCAGCTGGGACAGGCGCTGCAGGCACTCCGCCAGAAGATCCAGAGCAACGGAAGGGTCGCCGCGAACCCCCTCCAGTAATGGAAAGCCGCGAATGTTGCGGATCATTTCGTGGGATTCCAGCTGGGTGATCGGAGTGATGCGGAAGACCACGTCCTTGATGGTTTCCACAAAGATTCCGCCCAGCCCGAACATCAGCAGCGGCCCGTAATGCGGATCCAGCGTCATTCCCAGGATGACCTCTTTGCCCCCACGCACCATCTCCTGAAGCAGGTAGCCCTCCAAATTCTGCGTCAGCCCGGCCGCCGAAAGCTGCCGCTCGAGCTTGTCGAAAGCCGCGTCAAGTTCCTGCTCCGTTCTCAAATCTACGATGACGCCTCCAAAGTCGGACTTGTGCGTAAGCTTCGAGGAAACGACCTTGAGAACCAATGGAAAACCAATGGCACGGGCGGCATTCAAAGCGTCTGCGCGATTTTTGGCCAGAGCGTACTTGGCCACGGGTATGCCGTAGGCACGCAGGACTTCCATCGATTCGACAAGGGACAACTGATCACGTCCCGAGGCTTTGGCGGCCGAGAATAATTCCGCCGCCCGTTCGCGGTCGACCTTGAACGATACAACCTCGCTGTGGGGCCGGGCTCGCCAACGGGCGTAGCGAACCATGGCCGACAAAGTACGGGCTGCCGATTCCGGAAAAAGATACAAAGGCAGGTGATCGGGGGCCACCTCGTTGACTTCATCGAAAAATTCATCCCGCGCCATGATGACGCCGAGTACGGGCTTGCCGTGGTTTTTTCGAATCCGTTCGATGCTCTGCACGATGTCGATCGGATTGATCATAATCGGCGGAACGAAGGTCACAATCACGGCATCGACGCCTTCATCTTTGAGAATGACGTCGAGGCAGAAGGCATAGCTGTCTTTGTTGGCGCTGGCGATCATATCGACGGGATTCAAGATGCTGGCTTCAGGCGGCAGATAGTCCTGAAGGTGTTTGCGGGTGGTTTCACTAAACTCCGCCATGATCAATCCGGCACTCACGCAGGCATCTGTCGCCATGATGGCGGGACCGCCGGCGTTGGTCAAAATGGCGACTCGCGAGCCGCGGGGAATAGGATTGTTCGAAAATCCAATGGCCACATCAAACAGCTCTTCGACGGTGTTCACACGAATGACGCCGCACTGCTCCAGCAAGGCGTCGATGGCAATGTCCATTCCCGCCATCGCCCCGGTATGAGAAGACGCCGCCCGCGCGCCCTGAGACGTTCTTCCGGACTTCACAACCAAAATGGGTTTTTGGCGCGAAATACGACGCGCAATTTGAGTGAATTTCCGGGGATTACCAAAGGACTCGAGGTACATCAGTATGATTTGGGTGCGAGGGTCATGTTCCCAATATTCCAAGAGGTCGTTGCCTGAAACATCGGTTTTGTTTCCCATAGAGACAAAATAAGAAAACCCCAGGTTGATCTTCCGGGCAATATTCAGGATGGCCACACCCAAAGCTCCACTCTGCGACATGAATCCCACGTTGCCGGTGAGGGCTTCGGTGGGGGAGAAGGTGCAGTTCTCGCGCACCAGGAGATCAGTGTTGATCAGACCCATGCAGTTGGGGCCGATCATGCGGATGCCATACTGACGGATCTTCCGGCGCAATTGCTCTTCGAGAGTCTGTCCCTCGGGCCCCACTTCCTTGAAGCCGGCGGTAATGACGACCAGCCCGCGGATACCCCGGCGCCCGCATTCGTCAACAATCTCAAGAACCTGATGCTTGGGCACGACAATCACAGCCAGGTCGACTACATCAGGAATGGAACTCACATTGGGGAAACATTTGATGGAATGAATGACTTCTGCGCTGGGGTTGACCGGAAAAATCTTGCCGTTGAATTCATACTCCATGAGGTTATGAAGGATTTCCCGGCCGATGGAGCCTTTTTTCCGGGAGGCGCCGACGATGGCGATGGAACGCGGTCGAAAAATGGGATCAAGCGAATGATGAGATGAAGTCACAAAATGATGTCCTTATGAAGGCAATTTGGATGATAGCTCAGCGGTGCTTTTCGGATGTCAAGGCGAGCGTATGATAGGCAAGAAGCCAAGGAATGTAAAGAAAACGGGCTATTCGGTAGTGACTCATTTTGAATTCTTTTTCACCTCTGGGTGGCGCATACATCGGCCGCCGTGGCGGAGGATGTGTGCGTACATCAACAAGGGGGACTCCGCACACATGCCGGGAGCGCATGTGTGCGCCACCCCATTCAAAATGAGTCACTACCGGCTATTCAGAGGCATCTTTCGTGTTGATGGGTACAAAAAGGCCCGCCGACAACTCCCTTAAGGCTGCAGGGTAAGTACATTCTTGGCGTTTTTTCTCACGGCTTCGTCAGAGAAATACATGGGAAAACTTTCGACCGCCCTCCACGCCTGAAGCTGATCTTTGTAATATGGACTGAAAACCTGTCCGGACTCTCCCAGGGTGAGATTGTTGTAGGAATGATCGAGGTCGGAGAAGTCGACGACCATACGCATGGAGGCGCCATCTGTTCCATTGGCCGGACGAACGGTCAGCCGCGTACCACCTTGGGGAAAGGGTCCGACGTTGAAAATGCGGTCAAGCGGCCACGCCCTTCCCAAGGCGTGCGGAAAGATCAGCGGATAGCGCTGCGACCAGACCCATCGCGAAACGTCGCTCGTGTGATAGGTGTTTTTCAACTCATCGCACACGTCCTGGAGCGACCGGATCAACAATTCCTCATAACTCTTGAATTCGTCAGGAAGCCAGCGATGAGGCTGATCGCGCAGTTGATCTTCCACGAAGATGGGTTTCATTTGGGAGCGATACTCCGTCCATAGTTCGCCCAGAACAGGTTCCAGGAGCGCTTGCACCAAGTGATCTCGGAGATGCTCCACGATAGTGGTTTCGACGCTCTCAGGAGTGGCCACAAAAGTTCCGGATTTCAAGCGTGTCAGAGCCGCTTGCACCGTTGGGTCGGTGGTTTTGACTTTCTGCGCAGCCTGAAGAACAAACGAGGCCAGGACTTGGTTGGCCTGCGAATGCCAATCCCCCTGAATCTGAAGCAGATCATCACGAGAGAATTTCGGCTTGGATGTCAGAAGTTGCCGAATGCGGGCATATCGGTAAGGCGCTTCCCAGTCGGTGGTAATGAAAAAGGGATAGCTGTTGCCGATGACTCGCTGGTTGGCGGTAGCGATGAAACCTTCCGGCGGATTCAAAAGGTGAGGCAGGTCATCGAACGGAACATACCCGGTCCAGTCAAAGTCGTCGGTGTTTCCCGGCGCGGGAATGTTCCCTGTGCCTTGGTTTCGTATGGGAATCTTGCCGGCTGCATAATATCCAATATCGCCGCTGGTGCTTGCAAACACGAAATTCTGTGCTGGACCATTGAACCCCTGAAGAGCCGCTGTGAATTGCTTCCAGGTGGCGGCTTGGTCGATGCGCAGAAACGGAAAGGAGATCAAGTCGGGATGAAGAGCAGTCCAGTCGAGGGCATAGCCTGTTGAGCCATTCCATTGAAGCACGGGTCCGTGATGTGTCACGGTGACTCTCAATGACTCCAGCGGCTTGCCTTTGATTTTGATGTCTTCGACGCGCTCGTCTGCGTCGATCCATTGTCCTTTGGAGAGATATCGTGTTCCATTGGGCCCGTCGAACTGCTCCGCGAAAAGGTCCTGCACATCGGGATTGAGGTTGGTCATGCCCCAAGCGATGGAATCATTGTGGCCGATTATCACACCCGGGGCGCCCGCCAACGACACTCCAATGACATTCAGCCCGGGTGCGTGCAAATGGATTTGATACCAAATCGAAGGCACCGAATAGGCCAAATGCGGGTCGTTCGCAAGAAGCGGCTTGCCGTTCACCGAATGTTTTCCATCCACCACCCAGTTGTTGCTGCCAACAATGCTTTCGCGGTTGGAGGCGTTTAGGCTGTCGAGATAGGCCAGGACAGCCCCAAGGCTCTTTTCAGGTGTCGACAGCCAAAGCGCGTCATCAACGACGTGGGAGAAAGAGAATTCATCATCACCTCGTGAAGAGGACAGATGATCCTTTTCCTTATCGACCGGAGTTTTTTGGGGCGACGCGGCTTCCGAGATCATTGGTGGAAGGACCGTTTCCTCCACCTTATCGGTTCCCACCAACGGGACATCATAGGGCGTCTGTGTGGGATAAAGATCATCGACAATCTGGGGACCGTACTTGTCGACGAGTTTTCCTCGGAACAAATCGCGTTCCCAGGAATGGTTGAGCGTATCGGACATCATCAAAGCGATGGACAGCGAATCCGACGGGGTCCAAAGTTTGGGCTGGTAACGAAGAAGTCGAAACTCAATCGGAAGCAGGTCGCGGTGTGTTTGAATGAAGGCATTGACACCCGCGGCGTAATGCTCCAGCAACTGGAGGGATTCAGGATCCAACGATTCGACACCTCTGTCGGCAACCTCTCGAAAGCCCAAGCGGCGGTGGTTCTCATCAAATTTGAGTGCGACTTCTCCGAAGACCTCTGCCAGATCCCCCTTGGCATTGCGTCGAAAGATATCCATCTGCCATAAGCGGTCTTGGGCGGTCACATAGCCCTGGGCAAATGCGACATCGTCGAGATTGGAGGCGTAGATGTGAGGAATTCCATGCGCCTCCCGATAAACTGTGACGGCGGATGAAAGGCCTTTGACAACAAGGGTCCCTTGAAGCTGGGGGGAACATTGCCTGAGGACCCGGTAACCATAGGCGACCGCTCCCAAAAGGGCGAGAAGCAACAGAATTCCGAAGACAAGAAGCACCTTGGCAATCCGCATCCATTCTCCTTAAAATGATTGAGTAGACCGAATGGTGGTTCGTGAAAGGACATGGAATCTTAATCAATGTCTTTGAGCTTTGCAATTGCGATTCATCGGTGACGCGATCATGAAAACGAATCTGAGACCCGGGTTGTGGAAGTCCTTAATGTTTGTTGGGCTGGGGTTTGTCGGTATATCAGTTCTATGCTGCGCCCTGTTTGCTTCGGAGCCCGGGGTGTCGGCTCATCTGATGACTATCGAAACGGAGAAGGGAAGCATTGTCGTTCAGCTCTTCCCGGATGCCGCCCCCCATACGGTCGCCCGGGTTGTACAATTGATTCAAAATCATTTTTATGATGGTTTGAAATTCCATCGTGTGGTCCCCGACATTCTGATTCAAGGCGGCGATCCCAAAGGCGACGGGACCGGTGGCTCGGGTGTAAAACTCCAAGCCGAGATCAGTTCCCGTCGGCATGTCAAAGGGACCGTGTCGATGGCGCGTGGAAGAGATTTGAACAGTGCCGACAGTCAATTCTTCATCTGCTTGCGTCCGCAGCCTCAATTGGACGGGAAGTACACGGTCATTGGCCAAGTGGTGTCCGGATTAAGTGTGGCGAGGAGCATCGTGGCCGGCGATGTCATGCGGCGTGTGACGGTCAGGTGAGGGAAAGTCTATCCGGTCTGTTTTGTCAGGATTTATTGGAAAGCACCGTAGCGTGCGTTTTAGTCGGGGAACCGGCTTGGCGGACAAAAAAAGAGCGCTCCGAAGGTTCGGAGCGCTCTTTGTGTCTCGATCGAAAACCTAATTTCGTCTCTTTAATGTGGGTGGGGCATCGTCGCCCGATTTTTTGGTGTCCGAATTATTATCCACATCGGTGGTGTCGCCCGAGGTGCGGCGCTTCAAAGTCGGTCGATCGCTGCGTGCCTCTTCTACGGTGCGTCGATTTTCGATGCCGGTGAGTCTTCCCTTGGCCATATCGAAATCGGAAGTCGTTACGATGTAAGCGTCCTTCTGGGGCAACAACTGTTCAATTTCCTTCTTGGCGCGTTCAACGCGCTCGGGTGTTTGAGGGTGCGTAGAAAAGGCTTTGCCGACGAATCCCGGATGATGCTTATCTTGGGCCTGGATTCGCTCAAAAAAGGTGACCAGCCCGTTGGGATCGTAACCCGCCGCGTACATGTACTGTAATCCAAGGTAATCGGCCTCTTCTTCAAATCCTCGACTGAATTTCAAAAAGCCCAGAGGCAGCGCCAAGCTGGCCGCTTGTCGAATCCCGTAACCTGCCCAACCGCCCAGGAAGATCAGGGGCAAAGAAGCCCAGTTGGCCACTTCCGCGCGAGTGGCTTGACGGGTGCCGTGACGCGCGGCCACATGGGCGATTTCATGAGCCATTACGCCCGCCAGTTCCGATTCGTTTTGAGCCGCCAGCACCAACCCCGTGTATACAAAGAAAAATCCACCCGGAAGGGCAAAGGCATTCACCTCGTCTCCATCAATGACCTTGATGGTGAAGGGAACCTGAGCGTCTGAATGTTTCACCAGGTTTTGTCCAACGCGATTGACGTATTCGGTGATGACCGGATCGTCGACCAGCTTGGAAGTGCGTTCGACTTCCTGCGCCATGGATTTGCCCAAGGCAATTTCCTTTTCGATGGAATAGCGATTCAGGCCCTTTCCCACATTGCGGTTGCCGATGTCGTTGACATCCTTTTCGTTCTTGTTCTGACCGAACAGCAAGGCAGAGGGAACGGACATCAAAAACACCAACACCACTACAGTCGCCTTTTTTGCCCAATGACGCTTCATGGGGTTCTCCTTCGTTTCGCGTGTCGTGCTATTATAACCCGTTTTTTGGTCGGCCTTTCGACTTTCTTCAACCGATGGAACTTGCTCTGTGACCCTGGATATCGAAAAGTACCGTCGCGAGTTTCCGGTGTCGCGTCAGTGGATTTACTGCAATCACGCCGCCGTCGCTCCCATCTCCAACCGCGTGGCTGAAGCCATTGCAGGTGTTTTGTCGGATTTGACGAGTTTCGGCGCGGTGCATTGGAAATCGTGGGGAAGAACAGTCCAGCACACGCGCGAGTTGGCGGCAAAGCTCATCCGCTGCGACCCCGGCGAAATCGCCTTTATCAAGAATACCTCCGACGGAATCTCGATACTTTCCAACGGATTAGACTGGAAACCCGGCGACAAGGTTGTATCCATCCAGACAGAGTTTCCATCCAATGTTTATCCCTGGCTGGCGCTTGAACGCCGCGGGGTGAAACTTGTCACCATTCCCGAACGCCACGGCCGCGTGGATCTCGCCGAGCTGGAGGCTGCGTTGGACGCCCGGACGCGGGTGTTGACGGTGAGTTTTGTTCAATATTTAAGCGGGTTTAGGGTTGATCTTGCCCGGCTGGGAGAGGTTTGTCGGCGTCGAGGAATTCTCTTTTGCGTGGATGCCATCCAGGGCCTGGGCGCGTTTGACCTGAATGTTGACAGAGACCACATCGATTTCCTGGCCGCCGACGCACATAAATGGATGCTCGCCACTGAGGGAATGGGTGTTGCATACGTTTCCAACCGCATTCTTAACCAGGTCACGCCCTCGGTCCTGGGGTGGATGAGCGTTGAACACTATGCCGATTTCGAGCATCGTGAGCTGAACTATCGCCGCGGGGCCCTTCGCTACGAGCCCGGGTCGCTGAACACCATTGGGATTTACGGATTGGCTGCAGCTTTGGAGCTGCTGCTTGAAGCCGGTATCGAGAACATCTCCGCACAGATCTTGGCGACGACCGATTATTTAAGTGAAGGCCTGTTGCGGAAAAGATACGCTCTCCTGAGTTCCCGGCGTCCGGGCGAGGCGTCGGGAATTGTCTCCTTCAGACCCCCCAGCGGAGCGGCATCCGCCTTTGAGATTCATCGACGGCTGGAAGAGGCGCGCATTTCGGCGGCCGTCCGGGGAGGCTTTATTCGATTATCGCCGCATTTTTACAACACGCCTCAAGAAATGGATGAGATCTTGAGGGTTTTGCCGTAATTCTCTTGCCGCATTTTCGAGGTTGGGAATGATAACAGCTGTTATTGAGAAACTAAGTGTGTTCATCATCGCAGGTATTTCAATGCTGGGGTATGGTGGGATTCTAGTGATGATGGCGATCGAATCGGCCTGCATCCCCTTGCCGTCGGAAGTCATCATGCCGTTTTCAGGCTACTTGGTTTTTACAGGACGATTCAACCTGTGGATGGTGGCCATAGCCGGCGCTTTGGGCTGCAACCTCGGATCGGCGGTTGCTTACTACCTGGGTTCGCACGGGGGTCGTCCGCTCATTGAACGCTACGGCCGATACGTCCTGCTTTCTCAGCGGGATCTGGAGTGGGCCGATCGGTGGTTTGAAAAGTACGGTGATGCCACGGTCTTTTTTAGCCGTCTGCTGCCCATTATTCGGACCTTCATCGCCTTTCCCGCGGGCGTGGTGCGCATGCGACTGGTGAGATTTCATGTGTACACCTTTGCCGGATCATTACCCTGGTGTTTGCTCCTGGCGTATGCCGGAATGAAGTTGGGACAACGGTGGTCCAGCCTCAAGGTGTACTTCCATCGTATGGATTTGGTGCTGGGGATATTGATTGTTCTGGGGTTGGTGCTTTTCTTAAAACGGCACTTGGGGAAACATTCTCAATAAAGGACAAACCGCTTTACAGGATGCCCAGCTTCTTGAGTTCCTCGTGGTAATATTTCTTCAGAAGAATTTCCCATTCCTGGCTGCCTTCGGGGATATTTCTTTTCTGGGAAAGCAATTTCTGGCGGGCGGCCTCTTCGGCCGCTTCTTCTTCCTTCATCAGCTGGTCCATAATCTTCCCAATCTCCTGGCGAATGGTGTTGCGATCTTCGAGAAAATCGACTTCGGCCTGTTCCGCCAAATCATCGGCCAGGCGGTGGGAGAGATGAAGAATTTTTTCGCGTGACAGTTTCATGGGGTTTTACAAGACAATCTTTTTTTCCCGTGCCAGTTTGGTTTTGATTTTTCGGAACATCTCCTGATACGAGATGCCTTCGCGGCTCATGGTGTCGGTGTATTGATTCAAAATTGTACGGACTTCCTCGTTCAGCTTGTCTTCCTGGGAAAGTTCATCGAGCATCACCCGATCAAACTCCTGAACCAGTCGATCGGGATCGCGCGCCTCGATCATGTCGCGCTCGATGAGCTTGTCGACAATTTCGAAAGCCATGTAGGTGATGTATTCCCGTGTCAATTGCATCCGCGACTCCAACAAAAAAAGCTACTGAGCGTAAGCCCGAGTAGCCTGTGCGACGCGTTATACGTTATCGCTTGCCTTCAAATTCGCATGGGAGCTTCTCGGTTAAGATTCAACCCGCGTTGGGTACTTCCGCTCCAGGTGCCGGCCCGGTCCGATTCATGGCGGGGACGACGGGGCTCGAACCCGCGACCTCGTGCGTGACAGGCACGCGCTCTAACCAAACTGAGCTACGTCCCCAATGCCCGTATCTTCCTGCCGAACTTGGTGGGCGGTACAAGACTCGAACTTGTGACTTCATCCTTGTAAGGGATGCGCTCTACCAACTGAGCTAACCGCCCGGTGGAGCTTTGTCAGCGAGCCTTTTAAGGCCAAAACGGTTGACGAGGAGTTCCGGGTTGAACCGACCTGCACATTGCGCCTCGGGAACCGTCAAGCCGCGTGGGATATTACACGAGGGGTTCCGGTGTGTCAAGAATCGGTCGGCGGCGTAGTGACTGATTTTGAAGTTAACCTCGCTCGCTCATCGGCCATGGTCGCGCTCAGGACGATGACAATTGGGAGATTGGGTAACCACGATCCCCCGTGGGGTAGGGTGTAGGATTTTATCGCCCAGCCCGCCTAGGCGGGCGACAGAGAATCGCCGGCATAAAAAACTGCCGGCGCTACCAAAGCAATTTTCGGAGCGGAGATCCAAGAATGAGCCGCTACCGCGGAGCTTCGAGACCGAATCGAAGTGGGGTTTAGAACTCGCCCCTTCGATTCTTCAAAGCCCGCCGCAAATCCTCTTCCCGAACGAGATATTTGAAAATCTTCTTTCCGTCGATGAGAAGCACCGGGATCTCCTCCTTGTATTGCTCATAAAAGTCCGGGTCTTTTTCGATGTTAATGTCTTCCCAAGGGAGGGAGAATTCTTCGCAAATCCGTCGGACGACGGGTTTTGCCTGGTCGCAAAGATGACATCCGGGCTTGCTGAGGAACTGGATTCTCATCGGGCGCGGTCCGTTCAACCTTCCAAAGTGATCATAGCACAAATGTTTATTGACCCTGCTGAGCGGCTGTGTTAGATTGTCGGTTTTAATTATGCGACCCGCAGAGCTACTGGGGCCCCTGAGCGCGTCTTTATCAAAACCATAGAATTTTTAGGAGGGATACGAGTGCGAGGCCGATACTTTTTTACATCTGAGTCAGTTACCGAGGGGCATCCGGACAAGATTGCAGACCAGATTTCCGATGCCGTGCTCGATGACATCATGGCCAACGATCCGGTGGGGCGCGTGGCCTGTGAAACCCTGGTGACGACCGGTATTGCCGTCGTCGCGGGCGAGATTACTACCAGCCATTACGTGGATATCCCGCGTGTGGTTCGGGACACCATCCGGGGAGTCGGCTACATCGATGCCACCTATGGTTTTGATTTTCACACCTGCGCTGTAGTGACATCCATTGACAAGCAGTCTCCAGACATTGCCCAAGGCGTCGACGAAGTGGCGGCCGATGGGAAAGACTCTTCAGAACAGGGGGCTGGTGACCAGGGGTTGATGTTCGGTTACGCCTGCGATGAGACCCCCGAACTGATGCCCATGCCCATCACGCTGGCGCACAAGCTGACCCGCCGACTGGCTGAGGTTCGAAAGAAAGAGATCCTGGATTACATCCGACCGGACGGAAAATCGCAGGTCACGGTGGAATACCAGGACGGCAAGCCCATACGCGTCGATGCGGTGGTCGTCTCCACCCAGCACAGTCCCGACGTTCTCCATTCCCAGCTCAGAGATGAAGTGATTGAGCATGTCATCAAGCCGGTAATTCCGGCGCGCCTTCTCGATAAGAAAACAAAATTTTTTGTTAATCCCACGGGACGGTTCGTGGTGGGTGGACCTCAAGGTGATTGCGGGTTGACGGGACGCAAAATCATTGTGGACACCTACGGAGGCATGGGACATCACGGGGGCGGCGCTTTTTCTGGAAAAGACCCGACGAAGGTGGATCGCTCCGCTTCTTACATGGGACGCCATATTGCCAAGAACATCGTCGCCGCCGGGCTGGCATCGCGTGTGGAAATTGAAGTCGCGTACGCCATCGGTGTGGCGGATCCCATCTCGGTGATGGTGGATACCTTCGGGACGGGAAAAGTCGCCGAGGAAACGATCTGCGAGCTGGTTCGCGCCAATTTCCCGTTGCGGCCCAAAGGAATTATTGAATACCTCAATTTGCGCCGTCCGATTTATTTGAAGACCGCTGCCTACGGGCACTTCGGGCGCGATGAAGAGGGCTTCACATGGGAAAACATCAATAAGGCGGAGGCGCTGCGAAGCGAAGCGAAAGTCGAGATTCCGGTCGTCTCCAAAGTGTAAGACCG
>JAQUPQ010000046.1 GCA_028716525.1 Terriglobia bacterium
CGATCTATTGCGTTGCCCACTGGTCGGCCGTGGCGTTATCGGGTTTATCCAGAGTGGGTACCAGTTTGATCAATTGACCGGCCGCGTCCGCAGCCTCTTTAAGCTTGGCGTCGCGTTGCGGATCGTTCTCCGTGGTCCGTTCCGGGAGCCAGGACGCAAGAATGAGCAAAGAAAGAACGTGATCGGGTTGGAGCTGCACGATCTTTCTGGCGTAATCAATGGTTTTTTCATAATTGCTGATTTGTTGGGCGCTCTCCAAAGCCAACGCGAAAGCCGGCACACGCAGTTCGGAGTCCGGAAAATCAACCGCAAACTTGTCGACCAATGCCATCTTCTTGCTGGGATCCTTTTCCGCGTCGATGGCCTGATACGCATCATACTCAATTTGCGTTTTGGCCTGGGGCGCTCGTTTTGGCTTCTTGGTTTCGGTAGGCTGTGGCGGGGGCGTCGTGGGCGGTTGTTGCTGCGAGGCGGCCTGGAGCAGGCGAGCCGCAGGCCAGCTGAACAAACTCAAGCCTAAGATCCACGTGGCAGCAATACGAATGACTTTCCGGCGCGAACTGACGGGACTCCACATGTTGTCCTCCGTGTAAAGTTTGACTCTGATTCTACATCAAATGCCGCCTCGAATTGGAGAGTTTGAGTGTCGCGGGCGGGCGCCCCTCCGGACCCGGGCAATGAATATTCTCTTAGTCTACGATATTTTGAAGAAAAACATATGGTGGACCGGCTGATTAGGTTAGAATGATCGACATCTTGAGAGGCGGGTTCGTCAGAGACTAATCACTTAAGTCATAAGCGGGGGACGACCGATATGCTGGATATTATTGTTATCCGGGTTATTTTTGTATTGATCATTGCGGTGATTGCGTTTTTCACAAAGCCGTTCGGCTTGACACCGCCCTTGAGCGGCAGCATCGGGTTGTTGGTGGGTGTGGCCATCATTTTATTCGAAATTCGCCTGATGCGCGCCACCTTGAAACGATTGATCGGAGCGGCCATCGGTTCCTTGATGGGCATTGTCGGCGCGTTCTTTGCGAGCGCCCTCATCGGTCACACGCTGTTGCCGGACCGCAGCAAGTCGTTTGTGGAACTGGTGGTGTTGCTGTTGATGGGCTACATCGGATTGGTGGTGGGTGCCTCCAAGGGAGAGCTGCTGGATCTTTCGGTCTTGGGCGGACTCATTGGCGGTGAGCACTCCACTCACAAGAATTTCAAGATCCTCGACACCAGCGTCATCATTGACGGCCGCATTGCCGACATTTGCGAAACCGGATTTCTCGACGGGGTTCTGGTGATCCCCCAATTTGTGTTGCGCGAATTACAGCTGGTGGCCGATTCCGCCGATTCCATGAAGCGCAACCGCGGACGCCGCGGTCTGGACATCCTGCAGCGCATTCAAAAAATCTCCGACGTGGAAGTTCAAATAGTGGAGACCGATTTTCCCAACGTGCGCGAAGTCGACATGAAACTCATCGAACTCGCGAAAGTGCTTGAAGGTAAGATTGTGACGAATGATTTCAATCTCAACAAAGTGGCGCAGCTCCAGGGTGTGGAGGTCCTCAACATCAACGAACTGGCCAACGCCCTGAAACCCGTGGTGTTGCCCGGAGAAATCATGAAGGTCTTCATCCTGAAAGAAGGCAAGGAATACAACCAGGGAATTGCCTATCTGGATGACGGCACCATGGTGGTGGTCGACAATGCCCGGCGTTTGATCGGGAAGACCATCGAGACCTGTGTGACCAGCGTCCTGCAAACCACCGCCGGCAAGATGATTTTTGGAAAATACGAAGAGAAAGGCGCGCCGCGCACGGCGCCTCCGGCGGCAACGGCGGTGGCCGCGGCTCCGGCTGGGCCGGCCTCCCCGGGTGGCTCCACCGGCCAGACCAATGGGGGCACTTCAGTTCCTTTGACCAAACCGGTGAACTGACCCGAGCCTGCGGTGCTTTAGAATGGACGTTCATCTTACGTCGGCCTCGAATGGATGAGGCCGACGCGTCACTCTCCTCCTGAAAGTCTCTGGAAGGTCGCAACCTCGATCGAGCCCTTCGGTTTTTTCGACGCCTAACGAAAGAGGAGCTAATGCCGATAGCCGCCATCATCCCTGCAGCCGGAGTGGGAACGCGGATGGGCGGAGACCGCCCCAAGCAGTTTGCGAGACTGGGAGGCGTTCCGATTTTGATTCGAACGCTTCGAAAGTTTCAGGCCTCACCTCTGGTCGATCGAATGGTAGTCCCGCTGCGCTCCGATGAAATGGACGAGCTCGGACGGTTATTACAAGCGGAGGCGTTCAAGAAACCGGTGGAGATGGTGGTGGGCGGCGATCACCGCCAGGAATCCGTGGCCTCCGCGCTGCGGGGCATCGATGCCAAACAATTTGAGTGGGTGGTGGTGCACGACGCCGTTCGGCCCTTTGTGGACGTCCGCCTCATCGAGCGCGTCATCCAGGAGGCCCGCTTGAACGGGGCTGCCATTTGCGCCATTCCTGCCATGGATACCATCAAACAAATTGAACGACAACACGTGGTGGCCACCCTTCCTCGAGAACGCATCGTGTTGGTTCAAACCCCCCAGGCGATGCGGACCGGATTGTTGCAGCGGGCTTTTCAAAAAGCAGAAGAAGAGAATTTTTTTGGAACCGACGAAGCCATGTTGGTGGAACACTTAGGCGAGGAGGTCAGCGTGGTGCTGGGTTCAGAGAGGAATATCAAGATTACCCGGCCTTCCGACCTTCCTCTGGCCGAGTTTTATTTGAATATGGAAATGCAGGAGGCGACGGCACAACCGTGAGCCCGCGCACCGGAATCGGATACGACATCCATCGACTGGTGGAAAACCGCAAGCTTATTCTGGGTGGCGTTGAAATTGAACACTCCCAGGGACTCACGGGCCATTCCGACGCCGACGTGTTGACGCACGCCGTTTGCGACGCCCTGCTGGGTGCTGCCGGACTGGGTGATTTGGGCCGGTACTTCCCCAGCAGCGAGGAAAAGTTCAAAGGCATCTCCAGCCTGGAATTGCTCCGCCGGGTCGTGGCCCTCGTCTCCCGCAAAGGTTTTCACATCATCAACATCGATACCACCCTTATCGCGGAAGCCCCGCGTCTGTCACCCCACCTGGAAGAAATCAAGAAGCGATTGGCGGAAGCCCTGGGTCTTTCAACAGACCGCGTCAACGTCAAAGTCAAATCCCACGAAGGCCTCGACAGTATTGGCCGCGGCGAGGCTATCGCCGCTCAAGCCATCACATTGATTGAGGAATGATGCAGAATGAGAAATCAGTGGGCATGAATCCCTGCAAGCCATAGTCCGCCAATAGATCCTTAAGCTTTGTTCCCCCGAACTACGGTTTCGAAAACAAGTCCGCTTTTCCCGAATCGATATCCACAGGAAAGGAAACGTGCTCCAGCACGGTGAGGCCCTTCCCGCTGATTTTTCGGAAGACATCGGTGACGCGCGCGACGACCTCCACCTTCGCTCCATCCTTCTTGGTGAAATAAGGGTTTTTTGGATGGCACATAGATGTGCTCCTTTCGCGTGGAGTATGAAAACACTTGTAGAGCTTTCAAATCCTGAAGCGATCAGGACAAAACGGGAAGAAGGCCAAGCCGAGATCCCGGTTTGAATCATGTCTGATTTTTAAGGGCGTTCTCTGACCAAAAAGCCCAGGACCGCAACGAACAGAGCCGATCCAATAATGGCCCACACAATGGGGAAATGGGTTCCGCCGATGTTGATGGAAAGGATATCAGGAAAACCCAGTCTTCGAGCCAGCCAGGTGCCAATGGCGGCTCCCACGAATCCTAAGGCGATGGAAACCAAACAGCCGCCGCGCGTCGATCCGCCAATGGCCCGTCCAATCGATCCCACCAAGCCCGCCACAATGAGCAGCACAATGAAATCCCCGAGAGTCATCCTGATCCTCCTGATTGATGGTTGAAGCAGAATATTACAACAACCACGGGATGGAGTCACTTGCTTATAGATTACTAAATTCCAAATTCCAAGGACCAAATTCCAAATAAGCTCCAATCATCAAATACCAAACTCCAAGCCAGAGACCCATTGAAAATAAATTTTGGTAGAGGCTTTCGTTTGGGATTTGGGTTTTGGAATTTATTTGGAATTTGGTCCTTGGAATTTGGAATTTAGTCATACGCCCTCCTCCACAATCAAATCTTTCCAATCCCGCAGCGTTAATAACCCTTCTTCTTGTCGATCAAGTTCAGCAGGGGCTCACCCGTTTGGAATCTTCGAATGTTCTCGACAATCAAATCCCGGCTGCGTCCCCAGGATTCCGGAAAACACGCGGAACTATGGGGGGTGATGAACACATTGAGATGATTCCACAAGGGGGAATCGAGGGGCAGAGGCTCTGTTTCAAAAACGTCCAAAGCCGCGCCTGCAATTTGGCCGCGGTTGAGGGCCTTGATTAGTGCCGCTTCGTCGATAAGTTTCCCGCGTCCCACGTTAAGTAAATAAGCAGAATGTTTCATGACCGCCAACTCGGGCTCGCCGATGAGGTGTTTGGTTTCCGGTGTGTGCGGAACAGCCAGAACCACAAAATCGGATTGGCGCAGGAGGTTGTGTAATTGATCGACTGGGAATATCTCATCGGCGAATTCTCGACCCGTGGATGGATCTTTCTTGACGGCGAGAATGCGCATTTCAAAAGCCCGCGCCCGTTTGGCAATTTCCTGTCCGATCGATCCCAAGCCCACGAGGCCCAACGTTTTTCCACGGACCTCACCCATGTGCGGGACTTTTTCCCAAAGCAGTTCCTGGGCCCAGGTATGCTGCGCCTGGAAACGGTAGCTGTCGGGGAAGCGCCGCGAACACGCCAGGATAAATCCCAGGGTGTGTTCCGCCATGACCACCGAAAACAGTCCGCGACCGTTTGTAATGAGGACATCGCTGTTCAAAACCTCCGGGATCATCAAGCCCCCAATGCCGGCGGCGGGCGAATGAATCCATCTCAATCGCCGGGCCGACTGGAAGAGTGGTGAGGTGATCCGCATGGAACACAGGACATCGGCCTCGACGAGTTCGCCGGTCAGGACTTCGGAATTGACCGCGTGAACCATGTCGATATCGGGAAAGAATCGCTGCACGTCGGCCACGCGTTCATCGGTCATATCCCAGAGCGAAAAGCCGGTGTGGTGGTGGAACACGATTTTTTGAATTCTCGAGCCAGGCATGGGGTGACATTATAATCGAAAACGTGGTTTTGAAATCGAGCCGCCGCTTGACTTTGGATGGCCGCCAACATAGGATTTTTGATTAACCTCGTGGCGTGAGGTTTTTCAAGGGAGGTTTCCTATGATTCGCCACGCCGCCGTTGCCGGTCGTTTCTATCCCTCCAACAAACAGAAACTCACCAGTGAGTTGACGGAGTATCTGAAGGCGCCTGAGAAAAGACGGAAAGCCCTGGGCTGCGTCGTGCCTCATGCCGGATACATGTATTCGGGACACGTCGCTGGAGCCGTGTTCGCCAGCCTTGATCTACCGGAACGATTTGTGATTCTCTGCCCCAATCACACCGGTATGGGGACACCCCTCTCGATCATGAGCAGTGGGGAGTGGGAAACACCACTGGGAAAGGTGTCGATTGATTCGGATCTGGCAGGAAAGCTCATGCACTTGTGTACGCTCCTGAGCGAAGACGACCAGGCGCATTTGGCCGAGCATTCGCTGGAGGTGCAGTTGCCTTTTCTGCAGAGACAAAAGGGCGAATTTACATTTGTTCCCATTGCCCTCGGGACAGGCAGTTATGCGCCGCTGGAGCGTTTGGGATTGGCCGTGGCGGAAGTGGTGAAACAATCGACCACACCGGTGCTGATCGTGGCTTCGAGTGATATGAATCATTACGAAAGCGACGAGATCACACGCGTAAAAGACCGCCGCGCCATTGACCGGGTCCTGGCACTGGATTCCAAAGGCTTGTTTGACGTCATCAAACGTGAACACGTCACCATGTGCGGCTACGGCCCGGCCATCGCCATGCTGACGGCAGCGCGGCAACTCGGCGCCTCCCAGGCCGAACTCGTCAAGTATGCCACCTCGGGCGACATTACCGGAGACCGCGATGCCGTGGTCGGTTACGCCGGCATGGTGGTGTGGTAGACTTTGGATTTGAAGACTCTTAAGTTTCGCTCACCCTCCTCAGAGGTTCCTGCCTGATGAAAACGGTCTTTGTTCACCTTTCCGGAAGTCATCGCGGCGACACCCAAGCCTTCGAAAAAGAGAAAATTCTGCTGGGTTGCGATCCCGCCTGCGATGTCCGGTTTGATGCCGGAATAGACGACACCACCTCCGACCGCCACGCGGAAGTCTATCTGGACAACTGTGAATATTACCTGCGCGACCTGGGCTCGGCGCGCGGCACTTTCGTCAATGAGCATGAGATCGACGAAGTGATTCTCAAAGACGGCGACCTGCTGGAAATCGGCGAAGGCGGCCCCAAGCTGCGGTTTCACATTGAAGTGGAGAAGGGGGAAGTGTGCAAACCGTTCCGTGTGGTTTACCGCGATTCTGTGCGCAAGGCGCGGAGATTCCGCGAACCCGGTGTGGCCTCGACCGTGGGTTTCATCGGAGAATTCAGCCGGGGATTGCTGCTGCACTCTACGCCGGTCATCCGTATTGCCTTTGTGGCCTCGGCCGGATTGATTGCCTTTTCCGTATTGTTGAGCGCGCTGGTTCTATTTCAAGGTTCGGCGTCCAGGAAAGAGCTCGAGCGGGAGATCATTCTGCTGCGCAAGCAGGTGAGTTCCGATCGAATGTCGCGGGAGGCATTGGAGCGCGAGGTGGCTGACGAGCGGGTGAAGAGCCGGGCGCTTCGATCCAAATATCAGGCGGAAACGGCGGCGCGTTTGGAAGGCTTGCAGACCGAAGAGCAAAAATTGCGGGAGCAACTTGAAAAGGCGCAGAACGATGTCAACACCAAGAGTAGCGTTATCGACGATTTGAAAAGTCGTCTCAGCGCCACCACCGAACAAATCTCCGCCTTTCAACGCGAAGTGTCGATGGCCCAGCAGATCATCAAGAGGTATCAAGGCGGTGTCTGTTTCATTCAGGGCATTTACCATTTCGAAGATGGGGCGGGGAGCCCGCTACGATATGTCGGATTGGACAGTTCAGGCGATCCTCAGAAAGATTCCCAGGGACGGACGCTTTACACGACCTCAGGCACGGGGCCGATCGCTGATACCAATTACTCGGGGACAGGCTTTTTGGTTTCAAAGAGCGGGCTGATTTTAACGAATCGTCACGTCGTGGAGCCGTGGTGGGAAGATGATGAAGCCAAGCAATTATCCAAGAAAGGATTTCACGCCACGATGGGAGGCCTGCGGGCTTTTTTCCCCAATGATCCGGATCCGTTTCCACTGACCGTGGTAAAAATTTCCACTCAGGGCGATGTGGCCCTGGCCAAAACGGATCTGGGAAAACATGTTTTCCCGGTGCTGCAACTGGACCCCGCTCGAACCTCTTTGTCGGCCGGCCAACGCGTCGTTTTGCTGGGCTATCCCACCGGGCTGGACGCCTTGCTGGCGCGCCTGGATGAAGGCGCCGCCATCGATGTGATGGCCGCCGTGGGATCCGATCCGCAAAAACTCTCCCTGGAATTGGCCCGCCGCAAGATGATCCGTCCGCTGTCCACCCAGGGACACCTGAGTGATATTCTGCCGTACAAACTGGTATACGACGCTCAAACCACCTATGGCGGAAGCGGCGGCCCGCTGTTTAACCTTCGCGGAAAAGTGATCGGGATTAATTTTGCCATCCTGTCGGATTTTGGCGGAGCCAACTTCGGAGTTCCGATTCAGATGGGATGGGAGTTGATGAAGCCGGGTGCGTCGGCGTCAGGCGGACTGGCGGGCCGCTAATTGCGCCCGGATGGTTTCGATCAACAGATCGATGCCTACGGAATTGAAACCGCCTTCAGGAATGATCACATCGGCGTAGCGTTTGGAAGGTTCGACAAACTCCAGATGCATGGGGCGGACGGTGTTCAGGTATTGATGGATGACGGAGTCCACGGTGCGGGCGCGTTCCGTCACATCGCGACGCAGACGTCGTATGAATCGCAAGTCGGCGTCCGTATCCACAAATATTTTAATGTCCATCAAATCGCGCAGCGCCTGATTGTCAAAAATCAGAATTCCCTCCACGATGACCACGGGTTTGGGATCCACCCGCACGGTGCTGCGGCTGCGGGTGTGAATCGTAAAGTCATATACCGGACGATCAATGGCCCGGCCGTTCTTGAGTGCGCCCACGTGTTCAGCAAACAGATCCATGTCCAGGGAGTCGGGATGATCGAAATTCTGCTTGGCGCGTTCTTCTAACGGCAATTCCGCCAATTCCTTATAATAATGATCCTGTTGCAGGAGTGCGACAGAGTTGCTGTCCACCGTCTCTAAAATCTTGTTTGACACCGTGGTTTTTCCCGACCCGGTGCCGCCGCAAATTCCGATGATCATGGGGTTTCAATCCTGAAGAAGTTGGAGTGTATCGCGTGCCGGAAAGTCGTGCTCATTCTATTCAAAGCCCACGCCCCGTCCAAGTAAAAAATATCCTTGAAACCCGGCAGGGAAGAAGGGTCGCCGGTGCCGTGCTGGGTGCAGGATTTTTCCTGTTGGTGTTGTTCTTTCGAAATCCTTTTTTCGGGCAATGGGACAGCTTTGACTACATGACCAAGGCCCTACGACACGAGGTTTCCGACTTGGCCTTCGGGCGCCCTGTGTTTTTGGGCATTCAGATGGCCGCTTGGGAAAGCGCGAAACGGTTGGGGCTCAGTGTAACGCATGCGGATTGGGCCGGCCAAAGCGTGGTGATGTTGTTTGCCTTGTTGGCCCTCGTGAGCTTTTATTTTTGCGCCAAGCAGTTGGTTGACTCCCGGACGGCGATGTGGGGGACGGTGGCGCTGGCGACGACCCCCATGGTGGTCGCTTACTCCGGGATGATCATGACGGAAGTTCCTTCCCTGACCTGTTTGATCGCCTCCGTGGGCTTCCTGTTGCGTTGGCAGAAAACCCGAAAGCATTGGGATCTCGTAGGGAGCGCCCTCATTTTTGCCGCGGGTGTGCATATGCGCGAGCAGCTCATCACCACGGCTGTGGTATTTCCACTGGTCATCGTGCTCGATCGCCGGCTGAGTGGGAATCAACGTGCCCGGGCCATCGTGGTGCACACAGCCGTGTATTGGGCCGCCATTGTTATAGTGATGGGGTGGCTATGGTGGACCGATGCACAATATTTGGATCGAATTCGATTTTGGGCCGGTGCCATGGGGCTTCGCAAGGGGACTCTCGGGATGCAACTCCTGGCTCTCTTCAAATTTACGCTGGCCAGTTCATTGGTGGCGTTGATTGCCCTTATGACCACGGTTCGGTGGTGGTCGAAACATTTGACCTGTCGGGCGTTGGCCGCCGGAATGGTTGTTTTGCCTTTGCTCGCCTTGTTGGCGGATTACGATCTTCCGATTCAACCGCGCTATGCCGTGGTGGCTGTCCCCGGTATGATTCTGGTGGCCTTAGCGGGTTTGAAAGCGGCTTGGCCGATGATGAGTTCCACACGGCGGCGGAGGGTCGCCGCGCTTCTTTGGATTGGGCAAGGCCTGTTTCTCATTGGCGGGCTTGGTGTGCTTCTTCATTTCAATCACATTTCTGCCGAACGAAAAGCGCGTCTTGAGACCTTGAAGATGCAGGCCCCCGCCCATTCCCTATTTATCGGAGGAGCCTACACGCCGGCTTTGGTGTTTTACCGGCAATCGGGAATCCGTCCGGACTGGCAAATTATTTATTCGGGATGGACCTGGGATGCCGAACAACTTCCAGTTCAAGTTGCAGCGGCGCTTCACGCCCATCAAAGCGTTTATGTGTTGCACGACGCTCAGGCGTGGGACTATCTGCAATCGGAGTGGCAGGATGTGCGGCGTTTGCGAAGAAATTTCCAATTCAAGGAAGTGGATGGGGGATTGGAACAAATTACAGCGAAGTGAAGCTCAGGAGGATTGCGCCGAATGAGCGGATGCGTCTTCAAAAAATTGTCCCATGCGGCGGAATTTCTCATACCGCCGGTCCGTCAACTGATCCACCGGAACCCTCTTCAGCATTTCCAAATCCTTCTGCAACTGTTTGTCGAGTGATTCCGACATTTGTTTAGGATTGTTGTGTGCCCCGCCTTCGGGCTCGGGAATAATGGTGTCGATCAGGCCCAACTCTTTGAGATCATCCGCGGTCAAGCGGAGTGCCGAAGCGGCGGTCTCGGCGTGGGCGGCATCCCGCCACATGATGGAGGCGCAACCTTCCGGAGAAATGACCGAATAGACGGAATACTCCAGCATATTGACCACGTCGCCGACGGCAATGGCCAGTGCTCCGCCGGAGCCGCCTTCACCCGTGATCGTTACGACAATGGGAACCCGCAGGCGCGACATTTCACGCAAATTATGAGCGATGGCTTCCGCCTGCCCCCGTTCTTCGGCGTCGATGCCGGGGTAGGCGCCTTGGACGTCCACGAAGCAGAAGATCGGTCGTCCGAATTTTTCGGCAATCTTCATCACGCGCAGAGCTTTGCGATAGCCTTCCGGTTTGGGCTGTCCGAAATTCCTGAAAATTTTTTGCTTGGTGTCGCGTCCCTTTTGTTGACCCAAAACCATGACCGGCTGGCCGTGAAAATTCGCCATTCCACACACCACCGCGTGATCGTCGGCAAAACGACGGTCGCCGTGGAGTTCAATGAAATCCGTGAAGATGTCTTGGATGTAATCGAGTGTGTAGGGCCGCTTGGGATGGCGCGCCAGCTGCACTTTTTGCCAAGGCGTCAATTTGGAATACACTTCACGTTTCACCCGGTCGATGCGCGCCTGCAAAAGCGCAATCTCGCGCTCGCTTTCATCTCCCGGGCTCAGCTTCTTGATCTCCGTGAGCTGTCGTTCCAGGTCCTCGACGCTCTCGCGCTGTTCGTAGATGTCCTTGGGATCCGCCATGCGTTTAGGAGTTCTTTCCTGTTCGGATTTGAGGCGACGGGGTCTCGTCTCGACCGCCGGCCCGTTCGAGGTGTCAACCCACCAATCGCACGGTGCCGCGCCCGCACATCGCTTCAATTTCCTGGATCAGTTGTGGCTGAGGCTTGATCCTCACAAAAGGATCGGGTTTTAAGGTTATCAGAAAGCCCTGCTCGTGTTCAAGCTCGAACACGATGCTGCAATCGCCGCTGTGGCGTTCAAACAGCTCCAGGAGTCGGGGGGCCAATTCTTCGGTGAATCCGGCAACGCTGACATGGACGATTAACCGCCGCGCCTGCGTCATGCGGATGTCCTTCATCGCCAGGATTTCAGAAACTTTGATTTTGAGTTTTCCGCTGTCATCGGATTCGGCCCGACCCTTGACGAACACCGGGTCCTCCACCTTCAACCAGTCCTCATATTGCTGATAGGTCTGGGGAAACAACACCAGATCGATGGTTCCCTGGAGATCTTCCAAAACCGCCGTCGCCATGCGGTCGCCCTTCTTGGTGCGAAGGTGACGAACGCCCGTGAACACGCCGCCCACACACACATCACGGAATCCCTCCAGGTTGTTGAGCGACTCCGAAGTGTCCGTGGCATATTGGGCCATGTCGTCGGCGTATTTGGTCAACGGATGTCCGGTGATGAAAAATCCCAACGTCTCCTTTTCGTAATTCAGAAGGACCTGGGGCTGCCATTCTTCCAGGTCGGGCAGCTTCTCGCGAACCGCCGCATGTCCGGAACTGAAGAAGAGCCCCGACTGGCCGCTTTGGGAGTCGCGCTGCACTTTCGATCCTGCCTCCATGGCGCGATCGATGACGGCTGAAAGCTGCGATCGCCGGGCTTTCAAGGAATCAAAGCAGCCGGCCTTGATTAAACTTTCGATCATGCGTTTGTTCAAGGAGCGCAGGTCGACCCGTTCGCAAAAGTCGAAGAGAGAATGGAAAGGCCCTCCCGAACGGCGTGCTTCCACAATCGCTTTGATGGCGTTTTCGCCCACATTCTTGATGGCCGCCAGTCCAAATCGAATTTTGGGACGACCGCCCGCCTCCACCACGGGCGTGAAGTGCAGGGCCGATTCATTGATATCCGGCGGAAGAATCGGCAGATCCAGGCTGCGGCATTCGTTGATGTATTTCACAATCTTGTCGGTGTTGCCGATTTCGTTGGTCAGCACCGCCGACATGAAGAAGACCGGATAATGGACTTTCAGGTAGGCCGTTTGGTAGGCCAGCAGGGCATAGGCGGCGGAGTGCGATTTGTTGAAGCCGTATCCTGAAAAATGCAACATCATGTTGAAAATCTTTTCGGCCTTACGTTCATTGATCTTTCGCGCTTTGCAACCGTTGACAAATTTCTGCTTCTGAGCCGCCATTACCTCGGCCTTCTTCTTTCCCATGGCCCGGCGCAGGATGTCGGCTTCTCCCAGGGTATAGCCCGCCAGGACCATGGCGATCTGCATGACCTGTTCCTGATAGACCATGACGCCGTAGGTTTCCTCCAACACCGGCTGCATTTCAGGAAGTTCGTAGCTGA
The DNA here is from genome assembly GCA_028716525.1 of Terriglobia bacterium. Lineage (GTDB taxonomy): Bacteria > Acidobacteriota > Terriglobia > JAIQFV01 > JAIQFV01 > JAQUPQ01. The sequence goes on from JAQUPQ010000046.1 coordinate 12,550, forward strand.
TCTGCTTGGCGCCGTGCTTGCACTTGATAAAGTCGTCGATCATGCCGCCTTGAATGGCGCCGGGGCGATACAGGGCGTTGAGCGCGATGAGATCCTCCAGGCGCTCCGGTTTGTAGCGCAGCAGGATGTCGCGCATGCCGCTGGATTCAAACTGGAAGATGCAGTTGGTGCGACCTTCCTGAAACAGGCGATACGTGGCGGCGTCCGTGGTGTCCAGCTCATCGAGCTTGAGTTTTTCGCCGGTCAACTGTTCGATGAGTTTTACGGTGTCGTCGAGAATGGTGAGAGTCGCCAGTGCCAGAAAATCCATCTTGAGAAGGCCGAGTTTCTCGAGATCGCCCATTTCAAATTGCGTGATGACCTGCTGCTCCTCGCTCTTGGAAGCATGTTCAGTCCGCGTGGAGGTGCACAGGGGCACAAGATCCAACAGCGGTTCAGGAGAAATCACAATGCCCGCGGCATGGATGGAGGCATGGCGGGCCAGCCCTTCCAGTTTCATGGCCACGTCGAACAAATCGCGAACGCGAGAGTCGCGCTGGTATTGCTCATGCAGCTGCGGAACTTCCTCCAGAACATCTTCGAGCTTGACATGCAGGCGGTTGGGAACCAGCTTGGCGATGCGATCGACTTCCGTGTAGGGCATCTCCATGGCGCGTCCCACATCTTTGAGCGCGGCTTTGGCGCCCAGGGTCCCGAAGGTGATGATTTGCGAGACGCGGTCACGGCCATACCGTTTGGTCACATAGTCGATGACTTCGTCGCGACGCCGCATGCAGAAGTCGATGTCGATGTCGGGCAACGTAATGCGCTCGGGATTCAAAAAACGCTCGAACAGCAGGCCATATTGCAGAGGATCGATATCGGTGATGCGCATGGAATACGCCACCAGGCTGCCCGCGGCCGAGCCGCGACCCGGACCGACAGGAATGTCGTGTTCTCGGGCATAACGAATGAAGTCCCAGACAATGAGGAAGTAGCCTTGGAAATTCATCTGACGGATCATGGCCATCTCGCGTTCCAAGCGGTCCCGGTATTCCGCCAGGCCGTGATGGAGCAAACCGCGTTCCGCCCGGGTTTGGAGCACTGTCAAACGCTCCTCGAATCCCTGGCGCACGACATTTTCAAAATACTGGTCCAGGGTCTGGTCCGTGGGGACTTCAAAATGGGGGAAGGGGGACTTGACGGGATCCATCTTGAAAGTGCACCGATCGGCGATCTCCCCGGATCGGTACACCGCTTCCGGCAGTTCCGAAAATGTCTGGAGCATCTCTTTCTGACTCTTCAAATAGAACTGGTCGGTCTCGTACCGCATTCGCCGCTCCATGCGCACGGTGGAGCCGGTGCCGATGCATAAAAGAATGTCGTGAGCCTTGGAGTCGTCTTTGTTTAAATAATGACAATCGTTGGTGGCGACCAACGGAATGGCCATTCGTTTGGACAAGCTGACCAGTCGCGGATTGACGCTTTGCTGCTTTTCCAAGCCATGGTCTTGAATTTCCAGGAAAAAATTGTCTTTTCCGAAGATATCCTGCCACTGTCCGGCCGTTTCGAGGGCGGCTCCTTCTTTTTCCAAATACAAATTCGACTCGACCTCACCATTGAGACAACCTGAAAGCGCAACCAAACCCCGGCTGTGCTGCGCCAGCAGCTCCTTGTCAACGCGCGGACGGTAATAGAATCCTTCCAGATAAGCTTGGGAAGTCAGCTTGACGAGATTGCGATATCCGATTTCGTCGGTCGCCAATACCGTCAGATGGTGATTGGCCTTTTCACCTTCGCTCGAGGAGCGGTCGAAGCGCTTGCCTTTGGCGACATAAAGTTCGCAGCCAATGATCGGTTTGATCCCGTGTTTGCCCGCGGCCCCGTGGAATTGCACCGCGCCGAACAGATTGCCGTGGTCGGTCATCGCCAGAGCCGGCATGTTTTTCTTGGCCGCCTCTATCATTAGCTTGCCAATGTCGTTGGCCCCGTCCAACAAACTGAAATCGGTGTGAAGATGAAGGTGAACAAAATGCGGAGAATCCATGAAAGCAGTTTAATACGAAAAATCGTTTTCGAAAACCGGTTCGTGGATTTTGTTCCTGGAGCTTTAAGCCGGACCTGCCGGGGACAAGATTTCTTAGGATTGTCGACGCGTATAAACTTGCGACAATTTTTTCTCGACAAGGCCAAGGCGGTTCTGTTAGAAGAATTTTACGACTTCTTTAGATGGTGGCGATCGGCGGAGACACCGGCCAGCGGCAAGGTCGCGGATTCTAAGCCGCCGTGCTTTGAACTCAATACACCTGGGAGGAATTCAATGAGTGCTGGACCTGTCACATGGTTATTGATTTTGATCGGTTTGGTCTCCGGGTTGGCATCCGGTTTATTTGGCATCGGCGGCGGTGTGTTGGTGGTTCCGGCGTTGATGTATCTGGTCGGTTTTTCGCAGAAGCTGGCCAACGGAACTAGCCTCGCCATTTTGCTGCCGCCCGTGGGGCTGGGAGCAGTCATCGAGTATTACCGCCAGGGTCATGTCAATCTGCGCGCCGCCCTCATTGTGGCGGTGGCTCTGTTTGTGGGTGGTTACTTTGGGGCTTTATTAGCCAATCGAGTGAGCGGTCCCCACCTGCGCCTTTTGTTCGGTGTGTTTGTGCTGGGCGTGGGGTGTTATCTGGTTTTTGACGCAGCACGCCGTCTGGGTTGGGTTTAAGAGCTTTAGACGGGCGCGGAATGTTTGATGCTCTGTTGAGAGTCCTCTCCACCCTGAGGCGGAATAGATCGTGAACAACGCGGATCGATATTCCAGACAAATTTTATTTGAGCGGATAGGCGCTGCGGGGCAGGAGCGCCTCGCCCGATCGCGCGTGGTGATTATTGGCATTGGTGCTCTGGGAGCGTTGTCGACGGAATTATGTGCCCGCGCCGGCATGGGGAGTTTAGTGTTGGTGGACCGCGATTTTGTCGAAGAATCCAATCTCCAGCGCCAGGTTTTATTCGATGAACAGGATGCCCGGTCTCATCTTCCCAAAGCCGTCGCCGCGGAAAAAAAGATAAGGGCCATCAATTCCGCAATCCAAATCCGTGGGTTGGTGTTGGATGCGAATTCTTCGAATATCGAGCATCTGGTCCGGAATGCCAGCTTGGTTCTGGATGGGACGGACAATTTCGAAACCCGGTTTTTAATTAATGATGCCTGCGTGAAATTGAAAGTACCATGGATTTACGGGGCCGCAGTCGCGAGCGAGGGCGCGGTGATGACGATCTTGCCCGGCGTGACGCCCTGTCTCAGATGCGTGTTTGAGGAATTGCCCCCCGCCGGCACGGCCCCGACATGCGATACGGCCGGTATTCTGGCGCCGATCGTGTCCCTCATCGCCAGCCTTCAGGTGGCCGAAACGCTCAAAATTCTGACCGGCCATGAGGGGGACATTCATAGGGGCTTCCGCATGTTCGATATCTGGACAAACGTTTTTCGGGACGTCAAACTCCAAAAAGCGCGCGGCGAAAATGGATGCGCCACTTGCGGGGAAAGACGTTTTGATTTTTTGGAAAAACATGAACAGAGTCGAACCGTCCGGCTGTGTGGACGCAACGCTGTGGAATTGCTGCCGGCGCGATCCCTGCAAATTCCTCTGGCGGAATTGAGAGCCAGACTAATGGCCACAGGTGAAGCCGAGGGCAATGATTACCTGGTGCGGTGTGTGATAAAGGGTTTGACGCTGACGGTCTTCGCCGACGGACGCGCCATCATTCAGGGAACACAGGATGCGGCCGTTGCGAAATCCCTGTTCGCTAAATGGGTGGGAACTTAGTGGCGGGTCCGCGAGATTCCAGCGCTAGGGCGTCGCTATTCCGCAGCGGGGGCAGCAGGTGCCGCTTTGGCCACGGCCGTCCGCTGGGTCTTGGCTTTGATCTTGCGGCGCTTCATCTGTCGTTGTCGCCGGCGCCGAAGTTCTTTCTGTCGTTCACGCATGGGTAGGATTCCTCCGAATCGAACTTCAAAGTCGGTGGATTATAGTCAATAAATTCACCGCTGTCATCCCTCCTGGCGCAATTCTTTCATCCACCGATGATTTTCCCCTGGTACTTCTGAACAGAAATTCCACGACTCAACGTTTTCCGCAAGAAGAGTTCAACCGCTCTTTTACGCTGCGGAATCGGCGCCTTTGGTTATTCATCGAATATGCATGAACTTAAACTCATATTGAATTCCGTAATTTTTTCTGTTCCGAATATGGGAAATTGGAGACTGGTTGGACCCAATATGGCGTCTATTCATAAAAATCATTGTAAATAGAACAGATAGCAAAAAGACAGATTCCCTCTAGTTAGGAATGAAACTTGCATAACTAATAAGCCAAGCGGGGGCCTGTAAGACTAAGATGTGGGTTGCGCGTGGGGGCTATTCCGCAGGTTTTCCGTCAATCTTTTGTATCCCGAGGCCTACTGTGTTGGACAGTATTTTCGGGACCTTTCACCTTCAAGTCTCGAACTTTTCAAGTTGGGTTGCAATTGCCAAACGGCGATCATGTCGTCGTCTGACTTCATACTCCTTCTTTGAACCAAGAAAAGCAGTCTCGAAATCCGGCTCTCATCCGGTTGCATTTTGAGGCTTTTTCAGCAACATCCTGGGGTCACGTAACAGCACAAGTCACAATTCAAGAACAAATCCCGGTGGGGAAATTCCGCGCCGCAGGTTCCACGGGCTTTTGTTTTTGATGGAGGTTTGATGAAGCAGGGTGCACTTGCTTCAACAAGCTCCCTATTCGTCCATTTCTCTACTGCTTTTCTTAGGAGGAACTAATGAAGCCCAATTCAACAAGATGTCTTATGAGATTTGTTTGTCTGGAAGTATTGATCTTGCTTTTTGTGATGCCGGCTTTTGGGCAGACAGCGTCCTCTGGATCTGTGGCCGGTCGGGTGACGGACCCGCAAAATGCCGTGGTTCCGGGTGCGGAAGTCACTCTTTTGGACACGGCCACCGGCCATGCGCAGACGATATCGACCAACGAGGCGGGCCGATACACTTTTGCGGTCATCAATCCCGGTGTTTACGATATTACAGTCAGCAAGCCGGGATTCAAAACTCACAAGATTCCCGGACAAAAGGTGAGCGTGGGCCTGTTATTGACCGTCAACGTGGAACTGGCGATCGGCGATTTGTCGCAGACGGTCGAAGTAGTTGCCGGGGGAAGCACTGAGCTGCAAACGACAAATTCGTCAATTGGATCCGTGCTTTCTGGCGACGCCCTTCATCTGTTGCCGAACCTGGGACGCGATGCCAGCACCTTGATGGCCCTGCAGCCAGCCGTAAACCCGAACGGGGGTTTTGTAGCGGGTGCCTACATGGACCAGAACACATTCACCATTGATGGAGGAAACAACAGCGATGACATGGCAGGCAATACCATCGGATACCAGGTGAACTTCACCGGCACCGGTGGGGCCCAGACCAACGCCATGTCTTCGGGCGTCGTACCGACTCCCATCGAGAGCGTTGAGGAATTCAGAGTAACAACCTTTGGCCAGACCGCCGACTTCAACAGCTCCAGCGGCGCCGAGGTCAAGATGGTCACCAAGCGTGGAACCAATCAATGGCATGGCTCTGGTTACGGCTACTACTACGCGCCGAACCTTTGGGGCGCCAATACGTGGGCCAATAACCATACAACCTTCTCGAAGGGCATCTCCCCTAACCGACGGCCCTGCGACCCGGGAACCACATTGCGGTCCGGTGACAACAACTGCATCATGCCGTTCACGCCCATCATACCCAATCACCGGTCCCGTTTTGGCTTTAGTGTGGGCGGTCCCATCATGCCGAAGAAAATCCTGGGAGGAAAAACCTACGTTTTTCTTAACTACGAGGGATTTCGCTTTCCGAATCAGGCGATCTTCGAGAGACCCGAGCCGACGGCAGCCATGCGGGCGGGTGTGATTCAGGTTCAGGACAGTTCGGGGGCTTGGATACCTTACAATTTGAATCCCACTCCGGTGACGGTGCAAGTCGGAAGTTCGACCTCCACACTCTCCCCCCTCCGCACCGTAACCTTGCCGCCTGCGATTTGTCCGGGCGGGCCTTGCGATCCGCGTGGCATCGGATTGAATCCTATCGTCGGCCAGATTTGGAATAAGTTCCTGCCCTTACCAAATGACCCGCTTTATAGTAATGCTGATGGATTCAACACTATGGGCTATTTGGGAGTAATTACCGCCCCTCTCAATTCCGATGTCTATGTTGGGCGAATCGATCATGATTTTGGCGAGAAACACCACTTCTTTAGTTCACTGCGCGTGCAAAAACTGATCAATACGACCACGAACCAGTTCGATGTTGGAGGGTTTTTCGGCGGAACGTTGGGCCAATTCAAAGCCGTGGCTCCAAGACCGCAAACTCCAGAACTTTGGGTAATCGGATTGACCAGCACGCTGACCCCCACGATTACCAACGACTTGCGTTTGAGCTATCTGTGGAATTGGTGGCAATGGGGCTCTGCCAATTCGCCTCCGCAACTTTCCGGGCTGGGTGGCGCAGTGGAAATCGCCAATGGTTCCACCTCTTCCTCTGCTGAAAGTGTCAACGCCCTGATCCCGTACAACGTGAACACGCAACAGACTCGTCAGAGAGTCTGGGATGGTCAGGACTATATGGCGCGCGATGATGTCACCAAAGTCATGGGAAATCATCTGATCCAATTTGGTGGATTGTACCAGCGCAATTTTGATTACCACGTTCGCAGCGACAACGGAGCGGGTGTCAATAACCAGATTGTGTATCAGATTGCCCGACAAGGCATCGACTGGTCCTCGGCCTCCGGCGGGTTGCCGTGGATTCCAACCACGGTGCCCTCCAGCCAACGAACCAATTATTCACGGTTGGCGACTGAGGTTCTTGGTATGGTCGGCCTTCCCCAGGTGGCCTACGCCCGCGATGGTTCGGACCTGCATTTGCTGCCGGTCGGAAGCTCCGCGTTTGATGAAAGTTTGATTAAGACTTACAACTTGTACGTCGGCGACACTTGGCGAATGAAGCCGACCGTGACTCTGAATTACGGTATCGGGTATACCTACGAAACACCTCCAGTAGAACAAACCGGGAAGCAGGTGGCTCTGGTCTATCAAGATGGGACTCTGGTGGACACCGCGGATTATTTGGCCAAACGAAAAGCAGCGGCGTTGGCGGGCCAAGTCTTTAATCCCATCCTGGGTTTTGAAACCACCGGAAACCTGAAACTGAAGTATCCGTACAATCCGTTTTACGGTGGATGGAGTCCGCGTGTTTCGGTGGCGTGGAACCCGAATTTTAAATCCGGGATCATGGAAAAAATCTTCGGAGATGGCAAGACCGTCATTCGCGGCGGGTACGGCCGAATCTGGGGCCGACTCAATGGCGTGAACCTGGTCTTGGTTCCGTTGCTGGGAGTCGGGCTGCTCCAACCGGTCAGCTGTCCCAACTCTCGAATGGACGGGACCTGTGCGGCGACGGCCGTCAATCCCACCAATGTATTTCGGATTGGGACCGATGGCCTAAAGGCCCCTCTGCCGGCAGCTTCTGCGACACTGCCGCAGCCGTTCTTCACAGGTGGGACTAACCCTATCGCCCAGGATGCCACAATGCTTGATCCGAATTACAAGCCCGAACGGACAGACAACTTCGACTTCACGGTGCAGCGTCAGTTGGGTTCAAAGGTTTCATTGGAATTCGGATATATGGGACGAATCATCAGGAATGTATTTCAGGAGATCAACCTGGATGCCGTTCCTTATATGACCACGCTCGGTGGCGAAACCTTCGCTCAGGCCTACGCCAATCTATATTTGGCATTGAACGCCGGTACCGCTGCTGCGGCAGTCCCGGTGCAGCCTTTCTTCGAAACTGCATTGGGTGGGGCGTCGTCGCCGTACTGCAAGCCCTTCTCAAGTTGCTCCGTTGCTGTGGCCACTAACCAAGGGAGCAATATCCTAAACACCTTTGCGGCGCAGGTATGGCAAGCGCTCAATAATGCGAATGGTTGGATTTTGGGTCGCACTATGATTGACCAGTCGCTTAATGGCGGCGCCGGCCAGGCGACCACCATGAACATGACCACCAGCCTGGGTTACGCGAACTACAACGCGCTTTTCGCCACCTTGAGAATGCGCGATTGGCATGGTCTCTCGGGCATCTCCAATTTCACTTGGGGACGGTCACTGGGGACCGGGGAATTGGCGCAGTACAACAGCTCGAATACCGCGCTCGACCCTTGGAACATGAAAGCCAACTACGGGCCTCAGAACTTCGACGTCAAGTTCCTCTTCAACGCCGGCCTCAGCTTTCAGCCGGAAGACACCTTTGGATTCATCAAGGGCAAGAGAGGGGTTTTAGGTCATCTGGTCCGGGGTTGGACAATTGCTCCGTTCATCACCATTCAAAGTGGCCCGGGCGCCTCGCCGTTCTATGGGTCTAACGGATTGCAATCCTTCGGGGAAGTCACTCCTCCCGGAGGAAGCAGCTCAACCACGGAGAATGCAGTGGGCGCAGCTCCGTTCACCGGTGGCACCTCCCTGCATTCCGGCGTGACAGGCTCCAATGGCATTGGGACCAACAATCCCGGGCAACTGAACATGTTTGCCGACCCGGCGTCGATCTATTCCCAGTTTCGACGATGTGTTCTCGGTGTCGACACCAGTTGCGGTGGTTATTACAACCTCCGGGCCCCCGCGATATGGAACGTGGACATGACTCTTGCCAAGGATTTCAGGATCAATGAACGCATTGGCATACGAGCCAGCCTGCAGTTCACCAATGTCTTTAACCACTTTGCCCCGGGAGCCCCGGCTTTGAATCTTGATTCTCCGTCGACGTTCGGCAGGATCACGGGTCAAGCCACCTCACCGAGGCAAACGGAGTTCGGTTTGCGTATTAGCTTCTGAACACAGAGACCGCAACACTATCAGGGGGCCGAGCCACTCGGCTCCCTGTTTTTTTTGTGGTGGCACGGTCGACTGAGGCACCAATCCTTGAAGGCGACCAAAGCCATCAGAGATGTGGGGGTTGGAAGTGGGCTTGCGTTTGAATTGAGAGCTGCATTGGATCATACGACACCCGGGATCCCTCCAGTGGCCCGGATGCAGGTTGATCCAGCATAACCCCGCAGCCTCGTTCTATTGTCCATTTCAAAACTTTACGAGGAGGTCTCCGTCGGTGCTTCGGTTGTCATCAAAGCCAAACCGGTAATACAAAACAGAAGAATCATCAAGGCGGGGAGATTGTTTTGCAGCCAGGGATGTTTGTTGGCGAAAGAAAAGAGGGTTGAGGAATAAGCCAGAGAAGCCACAAAGACGAGCAAAGTCGACACCGTTCTTCTTGGCCAGGCAGGTGGCGGAACAAATCCTGAAAACACCATGATCAAGGGCGCGGTCAAAATTGAAAGTTTATAGTCATGACTCTCGGAGGGAATAATGAGCGCGCCTATAGAACAGGCCAGGAGCAGATGGGGGCTCAAACCAGAAAGCTTTTCTCGATAAGCCTTCATTGCAATCAACAGAAGACACACGACAAAAAGGACGAGAAGCACGGCTACGCCCCACGGAACAACATTGAAATCTAACCTTAATGACCACTTTGAGGAATGCAAGCCGACGAAAGATTGAATCGAGAGATTGCCGACCCATACATAGGGTTGTATTGCGTGGGCCTCGATGGACCGCACGAAATCTCCAAACACTTGGAACCCCAAGCAAAATAAAAGCGCAACATTCAATCCCATTAGGCCTGCGACTCTCCGCAGGCTCTGCCGCCACAATGCCCAGTTGTCGACAAACATCAACACAAAAATGGCCGGCCATAATTTTAATTGGATGGCCACTGATATGAGCGCGTAAGCCACATAGCGAAAGTTGCGGTGGCGGTGAAAGAGGTAAATGGAGAATAGGGTCAGAAAGAAAGCAATCACATTGAATTGTCCTCGCTCCAGTTCAAAAAGAAAACCGTAGGAGAAAAGCCCGGCAGTGAACAGGAGCATCGAGATGCCATGATCTCGATGGCGCTCGGATACCCAAATTGGAATGAGCAAGGTGGCCCAGATGTAGCAACCCAAGGTCAAGGTGGTTATGACATAGTAAGCAGACTCGCGACTCATGAAAACCAGCGGGCTAAAAAATACTGAAGTGAATGGCGGATAGGGGTTCGCTCCTAAACGCCCGATGTAAGGGGTTTGATTGCCCCTGATCCAAGAGGCACTGAAACTTCGAATCCCGTTCAGGTCACTGCCGACCACCTCCGCAATCGGAATGGATCGGAATCTCATGAGGTGTTGCGAGTTCAAAAAGACCGGACGCACAAAGAAACAAAAATAGGCGATGGCAAAAGCCATCAGGATCCAAGAGACAGTCGGCCATCGGAGAACGCCGCTCAAAACAGGCCAGGGACATCCCTGTTCGGCTTGCTGTTTTCCCTTTTCAACAAGTGCCATTGGGCCTTTCCTTGGGAAACGGTGTTCGGATAGTTCTTTGACTCCAGGGGTTGAGTCTTCCGATTTGGTGAGGACTCAGCATTCCACGGCCATCAGATTCGTCCCCCGACTATGGATCGGCAATGTGCAAAGTCTTGCTGCCCTCGTGTGCCGCATGCGGCGTGAATACCTCGGGGGGTCACGCTTTATCTGGGTGGGGCAAGACGGGAAACCCGATCGTGCAATTCCCGCCCCAATTGAGCGCTGATGGATTGGCCCTCGGGTGTCGTGGACAAATTGTTTTGCTCTTGTGGGTCGTCGGGCCACGCAAAGAGTTCCTTACCGAATCGGACCGATTCAATATACTGCCATTGCGGAGTAACGATCGTCTTCAGAGGTCCATAATAATTGGGAAAGTGCGGAAAGACCTTCCACCCGGCAAGTTCGGATAGGGGATACATCCCGGCTTGTTCTTCGGAGTTCTTCTCCCCGAGGAGATCAAGAGGGAGTCCCGGAAAAAGCTTGGAAGCATGGGGATCCACCAGGTTGAGGATTGTGGCGGGCAAGGCCGCCGTGGACACCGGGCGGTCAACTCGAACGCCGCCCGAAATCTTCCCGGGCCACCAGAAAATGAGGGGAACGTGAATTTGATCGAGATAGAGGGCGTTTCCGTGATGCATGAACCCGTGAACATTGAACGTTTCACCATGGTCGGCGGTGAAGACAATCAGTGTATTTTTATCCAGTCCACGTTGTTCCAGTGCCTTCCACAATGCTCCAAAATAGGCATCCAGATATTCAATGGAGGCATCGTAGCTGTCCATCTCATCCTGAACCTGCTGGGGTGAGAGTGTGGGAAAGCTGTTGAATGTTTGCGAAGTCAGACCTTGAGGTTCCTTCGACTTCAAATATTTATGGGTAAAAGGTTCACGCGGAAAGTAAGGGTCATGAGCATCGAAGAAGTTAACGACCATTAAAAAAGGAGGTCCTTTCCGATCAATCCATTTCAGAATTCGAGAATTCATGTCTTCCGCTGTCAGGCGACCAAGAATATCCCTTCTGGCTTTTCGATTTTGCCAGAGTTTCACAATGCGACTTCCATAGTAGGTATTTTGAATGACCGTGAGAAAGAGGGAACTGGCATCTTCGAAATGCAAGAAGCCGCGGCCGAATCCCTGCCGCTTCAGGAAGAACATGGGATTGGCATCAAATCCGGCCGTCCGGTAACCATGCTGCAGGAACGCTTCACCCAGAGTGGGGAAGCGATTACCGAAGGTTTTCTTGGGCAGATCCACTCCGTGCTCGTATTGCATCCGTCCTGTGAGCATCGATACATGCGAAGGCAACGTCCAGGAAGAAGCAGAAATGGCGTTTTGAAAGACTGTCCCTTCTTGGGCAAAACGAGTCAGGTTCGGGTCGGTGTGCCGATGGTACCCATACAAGGAGAGATGATCTGCGGCCAGGGTGTCGGCAATGATGAGAACAACATTGGGAGTACCGGAGACCGCCGCGGGCAGATTTCTTGTGGCCCGCCATTCCGCAAACCGGCTATAAGCGGGAAATCCGAACGTCCAAAGCAGGATGAACCCCGCAATCCAGGGCCAACTTCTTTTTTGGAATCTTTGGACTCTTTCCAGGGAGATAAAGAACGCCAGCGCAACCAAAACCGCCGTCACTCCGGCGATACCCAAATATAAAGGAATCCAGGGCCTGAAAGGGAAGGCAATCCCCGCCCCGAACCGAACACCGACCACACATAAGATGATCAACACAATCCAGAAGTGCGGTCGCGGTTTGAAGAGCAGCCTCAGCAGCTGGAGTAAAAGCCCCGCCAGAAGGAACAACGGCACATCAACCAAAACAGAAACATAAACGCTTTCGGGAATGTGGGGTGTAGTCAAGGCGAACAGCAGGATTCCCTCCAGCGAACCGAACACCAGCCCCATCCACAAGGAGAGGATCCCGATGCTCTTGTATCCCTCCGTCATCTTTTTGAACCCCGCACTGCCGATCATGAGAGCGTTTATCTTCTCCTTTGTTGGGGGTCCGCTTGAAGACGGGTCGCCCTCAACTCGATCGACCCGAAAGAGGGTGCTGAGAATCCCGGTCGGTTCAAGGTGCTTCTGTCACTCCAGACCATTTGCGGAAAGAACTTTTCAAACCCGTGACCGAATGCAAAGAGAATTGATGAAACCAAGGCGGAAGTCAAGAAATTTGACGAGTGAGTTGGCTTCCTGGAAACCGTCATCACACCATGGGGTATCGGCCCGCCTCCTGCGGGTTCTGGAAAGGCGTCAACCGCAGGTTGTGACCTGTCGGATCCCTTCAGCCTGATCCAAAAATCTTTTTTGAGCAGACACTTGACACGAGCTCCGGTTCGTCATACCCTTTATTAGGAATGATTCCTAATAAGAAATATATTGAAACAACCCGCCGGGCCACGGCTCCGGAGAAAAACAGCCCGGCCGCTCCGCTGGCGGCCATGCTTCACGCCCGTGGATTGCGGGTGACGTCCCAGAAATTGGCGGTGTACCGCCTCCTGCAGCAGACTAATTATCATCCCACGCCGGAAATGATTCATGCGGAAGTCCGCCGAAGCCATCCCATGACCGGTCTGGGAACCATCTATCAGATCTTGGAGCAGTTTCATCGTATTGGTGTGGCACGCCGCATTTTTTCCAATGGAAACCGCCAGCGGTATGACGGCAAGCTCGACCCCCATGCGCATTTTGTCTGCGAGCGGTGTGGACGCTTGGATGACGTGGAAGATCGATTCATCGATCGGTTCAAGGCCCGCTTGGGCCGAAAATACGATTTTCACATCCGACGTTTGTATTTTGAGTTCAGCGGGTTGTGCGCGCGGTGCGCCGGCTCCGGCCGCCGATTGAACCGGCGGTTGGAACATTCCGGAAATTGCGCTAGGCTTAAGGAATCCCGACCTCATTCCTTGGGCCGAGTGAAGCGTAGGTCTGAATCTTAACTGCGAAACTCACCGAAGGAGAAGACAACATGCCCAACTTGAAAGGCACGAAAAGCTTTGAAAATTTAAAAAACGCCTTTGCCGGCGAATCGCAAGCCAATCGACGCTATCTTTATTTTGCCCGGCGCGCCGACATCGAGGGCTATCCCGATATCGGCGGATTGTTCCGTGACACTGCGGAAGCGGAAACCGGCCATGCCTTCGGCCATATGGATTTTCTCAAGGAAGTGGGGGATCCTGTGACCGGCGTGCCTATTGGCGGAACGGAGTCGAATTTAAAATCGGCCGTCGAGGGCGAAACCTACGAGTATACGGAAATGTATCCGGGCATGGCCAAGACGGCCCGCACCGAAGGATTTGGAGAATTGGCGGAGTGGTTTGAAACCCTCGCCAAGGCGGAGAAGTCCCATGCCGGGCGATTCACCAAAGGATTGACGATGATCGCCGGCAAAGAACCGTCGGAAGCGATTGCCTAATTTTGGCCTTTGTGAAAAGCGTCTGCGGGGCGGTGAATAGGAATTTTTTCAGCGCCCCGGCTTTTTTCTCCGCCATGATAAATGGCTCCTTGTGTTTCCTTCGAAGCGGCGACGGACCCTTCCCCGAAAGGGTCTCGAACGGCCGCCCGGGGCCCTATGAGTTACGATCTCGAATCGTCGAAGTTTTGGAGCTGGCCTGCAGTCGAACAGGAAGAACGCCGGGTTTTTGATTTATGCAATGGGTGCCGTCGCTGTTTTAACCTCTGTCCTTCGTTTGATGAGTTGTTCAAACGCATCGACGAGGAGCGCGTAGACGGTGATGTGGAAAAGCTCAAGGCGACCGATCTGCGGGTTGTCGGAGATGATTGCTACCAGTGCAAGTTGTGTTACAACCACTGCCCCTATACGCCTCCGCATAACTGGATGATCGATTTTCCACGGCTCATGATGCGCGACAAACTGGCGCAGACCCGCCAGCGCGGCGTGACACGCCAGGACAAATTCCTGGCCCACACCGATTTCATCGGGCGCTGGGCCAGCCGCACAGCACCGCTTTTCAACTGGTTGAATCGCCGCCCCTGGAGCCGCCTCCTGATGGAGAAGCTGGTGGGCGTGCATCGTAACTGGCTGCTGCCCACGTATGCTTCCGAGACGTTTTCCGGGTGGTTGAAAAAACACCGGGGAGCCGGGCCGCTTCCCTCCGGACGCAAAGTGGCCCTGTTTTCGACTTGTTCGGTGAATTACAGCGATACGGAAACCGGCAAAGCCCTGACCCGCGTCTTGGAAAAAAACCAGATTGAGGTGATGGATGGCTATCGCCGCTGTTGCGGCATGCCGGCTTTGGATGGCGGCGATTTGAAGACAGCCTTGGACCAGGCCCGCGACAACGTGAAGTTCCTGGTTGAAAAAGTACGCGCCGGCTACGAAGTGGTCATCCCCGGGCCCACCTGCAGTTATATGTTCAAGAA
>JAQUPQ010000047.1 GCA_028716525.1 Terriglobia bacterium
ACACTCGATTGGAACAGAATCGAGTCAGAATAGATGGCGTGAGGGATTTGGTGGTGGGGCTAATTGCAGTCTTGGAAAGATTTGGTAGCGGCGTGTGGACTCGAACCACAGACCTAGGGATTATGAGACCCTCGCTCTACCACCTGAGCTACGCCGCCCCTTGCAAGTAAACGCGAACGCCCGTCAAGGGCGAAAAATAGTAAGCTGCGCTGTGAGCGTTTGTCAAACGGATTGGCGCTCACCGCAGAGACGCCCCGCCGCGGCGGGCTGAGTCACGCGGAGGAAAGCATGCCCCATCTCCGGGTGGGGGAGAAGATGTGTGGGGACGCGGAGAAAACCGTTCAGTGATGGCCTTTTCCGCGGCGACGGTGTACAGCCGGTCTTTGATTCATGCCGGCGACCAGGAAATGAACTTTGTGTTGCTGATCATCCACCCGGTCGACGAGCACTTTCAACCTGTCGCCCAGACGGAAAGTGCGTTTGTGATGGTCTCCCACCAGACTCTGCAGACTTTCCCGAAAGACGTAGAAATCATCGAACAAAGATCCCACCGGCACAAATCCTTCGACGAACAGATCCACCAGTTCCACATAAAAGCCGTTTTTGGTGACCCCCACAATGAGGCCATCCAACTCGTCCCCAATGTGTTGCTGCATAAATTTGGACGTCTTCCATTCCATTAATTCACGTTCTGCTTCGTTCGCCCGCCGCTCGGTGGCGCTGGAGGAGGCACCTATCTCAGCAAGTGTTTCAGTGGTGTAAAGCGGACGGCTTGAGGCGCTGGCGGTATCGGATTTCACGTCGCGGGATCTCATCTTGTGGTCGGCGGGCGAATCGGCCAGGAGTTTTTTAAGAATTCGATGAACGATCAGGTCGGGATAGCGGCGAATAGGAGACGTGAAATGAGTGTAGCACGTCGAGGCCAGCCCGAAGTGGCCCAGATTTTGCTCGCTGTAGCGCGCCTGTTTGAGCGACCGCAACATCAGGTAAGAGAGAATGCGCTCTTCGGGCTTGCCTTCGAGCTTCTCGACCAGGTGTTGATAATCCTTCGGTGCGATCACCATATTGGTCGGTTGGGCCCACAGATACGGACTCACCGCTCCCACAGAGGACGATTTCTTGCCCGGTGGTGGCCTGCGGGATTTCGCGGCCCGATCCCGTGAGGCTTTGTCAAAAGTGAATTTCTTGACGACCAAATCGATTCCCAACGAGTATCCGAAGCTCCGCGCGATCATCTCAAATTGAGCCACTTTCATGGGATCCGGCAGCTCATGTACCCGATAGAGTGAGGGTATCGCTCTGTTGAATAACTCCTGAGCCACGGTTTCATTGGCGATGAGCATGAATTCCTCAATGAGGCGGTGGGCAATATTGCGTTCGCTCCGGACGATGCCGGTCATGCGGCCGTCATCATCGAAAGTGACCACGGGCTCCGGCAGGTCGAAGTCAATTGATCCGCGGGCATCGCGCATTCGATTTAGAATCCCGCACAACTCCTCCATCATCTGGAATCGCTCCACCAGATTCGCGTAGCGTTCCATGGCTTCGGCATCATGATCGACCAGAACCTTGGCCACGCTGGTGTAGGTCATTCTCTCGGCGCTTCGGATCACTCCCTGCGCAAAGCGGTGCCGTACGACTTGACCGGCCCCATCGACTTCCATGATGCACGACTGCACCAGACGGTCGACCTTGGGATTCAAGCTGCAGACGCCGTTGGACAGCTCCTCGGGGAGCATCGGCACGGCGCGGTTAGGGAAGTAGACGGAAGTTCCACGGAGCACGGCTTCTTCATCGAGCGGGGAATGCGGTTTCACATAATGCGCCACGTCGGCGATGTGAACCTGCAACTCAAAGTTTCCATTGGCCAACCGTTCGACGTAAACCGCATCATCGAAGTCGCGGGCGGTTTCTCCATCGATGGTTACGATGGGAAGATGGCGAAAATCTTCGCGGCGGGAAATCTCTTCGGGGCTGACGGCCTGTGAAATCTGCCGGGCTTCCTCTTGAACCTGGGAAGGGAAACGGTGAGGAAGATGATGCTTGCGGATGACGATCTCAACATCGATTCCAAAATCTCCGGGGCGGCCGATGACTTCCAGAACACGCCCGGCAGGGGATTCCAACGCCGAGGGGAAACGTGTGATTTCCACGTCGACAATATCTCCATCATGCGCGCCTCCCTCACCACCGGCATCAATGAGAATCTTGTGGAGGAACTTGTCGTCGATGGCCGCCACAAACGGTTTCGAACCGGGTTTGTGGAATTGACCTACCATCGATGTAAATTTGTGCTCCAAGACCTTGACAATATGGCCTTCGGCGCGGCGGTCCCGTTTGATGGCGTCAATTTCCACGATCACCCGGTCGCCATTCAAAGCATCGCGCATTTGGAAGGGAGGGATGAAAATGTCGCCTTCAACCTCAAATCCGGGCGGCCGGGTCGAGAACTGATCGGGTTCCAATTCGACAAACCCATAGCCGTCGCGATGAGTTATTAATCGTCCTATGGCTTGGTTCTTCTTGGGTCCGTGAGCAGCGCGAGGGGCGACTCTGGAGGTTCGTGAAACCGCTTCTTCTGCGGCTTTTCGAATCTCCTTCTTCTCAACTTCCACCGGAGTCAGTCGAAAGCGACCCCCACGAAGTTTTTGGATGGCCCCGAACCGCATTAATCGTTCCAGCGCAGAGCGCAGGTGGCGTCGTTGACTGACAGGAAGGTCCAAAAGTTTGGCCAGATGCTTGACCTTAATGTTGGGCTCAGGAGATTGCTTGAACACTTCCAGAATTTGCTCTGTAGATACGGTCATCCGACCCCCTTTGGGGATGAGGAATAGTATCATCAGTCAAATCCTGAGGCGAGAATTCCCCGAATTCAGAGGATGAATTGGCGGGCATTGACCTATTCAAACTCCGGACCTAAATGGAAGAAAAACAGGCTGTTTTCGTGATTTTCGGTTGCTTAATTGCGGATTTGTACAGTAGAATTAGGGCCAATTTGGCTTTCATCTATGGTATGCTCGCCGCCTGCATGCGGCGGGAAGGAGCCACGAGTTGTGCCACTTGGCTCTCATTTCGCACTTAGAGATAACTCCGGCGGGAGTAATTCAGCCGAGTGAGGTGAACTGAATGTACAGTGACGCCGTACTTCCGGACCGGGGTGGGCCGCAAGGCCGCCTGGGTTCCATGCGGGGTTCTATCTTCTTGTCCGGTTTAGCCAATGCGGCCTGGAAAACCTTCCAGGCATTTAATCGGATGGTCCCTGCCGGTGAGCAAATCGCTCCCAAGTGGGCGCCCGGAAAATTGCTGAAGAGTTATGAGCGGACAGCCCCGGTTTTGGGAGTGCCCCGCCAAACGGATTCCCTGTGCCCCACCTGCGTCAAGGAAGTCCGGGATGCTGTCATCACCGGCCAAAAAGACCTTTCGGAATACTACGGCAAGCATTCCGGCGAAATTAAAGCCGACATCGTTGAGATTGACGGCAAAGTCCTCATGAAGAAGACCTGCCCCAAGCACGGGTCATTTGAAGATATTCTTTCCACCGACGTCGATTGGACGCGCCGTATCGAGTCGCTGTTCTTCGGACGGGATTTTCGCTGCAGCGACGATACCGACGTTCACAAGCACGGCACGTCGACCATCAAATACGGCCGCGGAGCGGTGTTGACGGTCGATCTCACCAACCGCTGCAACATGATGTGCAATCCCTGCTTCATGGATGCCAACCAGGTGGGATACGTTCACGAGCCTTCCTGGGAAGATGTGAAAGGCATTCTGGATCGCGCGGTTTCTTTCAAACCGAAAAGACAATCCATCATCCTGTTTTCCGGTGGCGAGCCGACCGTGGCTTCGACCTTCTTGAAAGCCGTCGAGTACGCCAAGAAGGTGGGCTTCTATCGAATTCTGGCCGCGACCAACGGAATTCGATTTGCCCAAGACATGGAATTCACACGCCAGGCCGCGGCGGCGGGTTTGCACGGCGCGTATTTGCAGTTCGACGGCGTGGGCGAGGATGTGAATGCCCATCGTGGTGTCGGTAATTTGTTTGAGGTAAAGCTGCAAGCGATCGAGAACATGGCCAAAGTGGGGATGAAGACCACGCTCGTCACCACCATTTTGAACGGCATCAACAATCATCGGATCGGCAAGATCGTTGAGTTTGCGCTGAAGAACATTGACAAAATCCAAACCATTGCTTTCCAGCCGGTTTCTTTTACAGGCCGCGACGAAGACGTCGATGAGCGCCGTCGCAAGGCCCAGCGCTACACACTTTCGCAGATGACTGATGATCTCAAAGAGCAACTCGGCGCGGATCTTCAACCGATGCGCGATTGGTTCCCGCTTTCGTCCTATTCGGCCTTTACCTCGGTGATGGACATGCTGGCGGGCGCCGATGCGCCGTGGGGTTGGAGCGCCTGTAATTGCCACCCCAACTGCGGCATCTTCACACTGTTGATGGTGAATCGTAAGACCGGGGAGTGGTGCCCGATCTATAAGTTTTTCAACTATGAACAGTTCATCAAGGACGTGGCTTTGATCACCGACTCGGCCCGCGGGAAAGCGGCCACGGCGACCCAGTTGGTCCTGGCGATCATGCGGAATTACGACGCCCGCAAGGCTCCCAAGTCTTTTCCTATCGGCCAGCTCATTTCTTTGTTCAAACCCGCGTCTGAGAGCGCCGACAGCGATCGCAACGACCGCATGAAAACCCGCAGCGATAAGGACGATTGGCGCATCCTGTGCGTCGAGGGTATGTGGTTCCAGGATTTGTTTACTTACGATTTCCGGCGCACCGAAATGTGCGTGATTCCGTATGGCACCCAGGAAGGCGAGATTTCATTCTGCGCCTACAACACCGGCGTGGGTTGGCGTCAACTCATCGAAAACATGCGCATGACGGCCACCACGGCGGAGTGGTACAAGCGATTTGGACGTCACGAAGTATTTGCCGCCGGCAAAAAGGTCGAACTCCCCACCACGGATCATAATCTGGCGCTCCCCGAATTGTCGGGAGGGAACGGTCACGGGCCGGATGTCCGTCTCGAGGATTTGGATTTTGGAGGCGGGGCCATGCACAGCGGCGGCGCCGCACGACCCCACGAGCCGGCCCCGGTTGAGGATTTGGTATCCGTCGCGAAGTAGTTCGGTTCTTCTCAGAGACCAAAGCCCATACGCCATAATTGGCGTATGGGCTTTTTGGTTTTTGCAATGGATTTAGTCTAATCGCGTCGTTGGGGCTCGCAGAATCAGGCCGATTCTTTTCTCCCTACGTTGATGTAATTGACAAATTGGGGATTCAAAACCCCGCGAAGAACCGCCTTGGCGATCAGGTAATTGCGAACATCGATGAGGGCTTCGTCGACATTCGGATAGAGGCGGTGACGAAGCGGCTTGTCGGTCGAGTTATCGAACTCCATTTCTGCAAACTCCGTGCGGAAACGGCAGCGATTGGCGAGAGGGTCGAGCTCCAGTCGATATTCATTGCCTTCGATGCGCGCTCGCACGCGCTCGATGTGATCGCCCAGTTCAACCAAAAAGCCGTCCCGGTTGGTCCATTTTTCAAACGCCTCCTCCGATCCGAAAAACCGGGGTTTCTCGACGTACGGCCCGCCGTCTTCCGGACAGAAGACGTCACAGTTTCCGCAGTCATTGCAAAAATCCTGAAAGGTTGCCAACTGATGGGCTTTCTTGACCTCAAAATGTCCGCCCGGTTGTGGCTTCATCAGGTCGGGCGTCAATTGATAATTCTCATAATCCACTGAAGCGGGTTCTGTTTCATATACAAAATTGGCGTCGTTGGGGCACACCGGGACGCACTTGTCGCAGTTGATACAGTCGAATAAGAACAAGTGCGAGCCGATCTTGCGCGGGGTGGTGCGATTATTCCTGGCGTAATATCGTTCATCGCGAGTGGTGCGTTCAACCAGTGGGGCGGTATTCATCAAACCCGCTTGCGCGACAATCTGTTCATAAAGCGCTTTCAAATCGCTGCGACCTAAATGGGACGGGGCGACGTTCTCCGGCCTTCGAAGGCGATCGGTCAATTCGCGAAAGGCGGGCTCTTCTTTTTGCGCTGTCGTCAGACGGCTGAATACCGCTTCAGCAGCCCGGGAAGCGTTCCCCTCAGATTTCAAAATGAAATCTCGAAGGTGCGACACCTTCAAATCTTTCATCCTGGACTCAAGCTTTTGCATGTAATTGGGCAGTCGCGCATAGCCTCCGGGGCGCAACAGGTCCGTGCACGTGGTGATGGGAGTGAAGTTCATGGCTGCGGCATTCGCAAAATTGTGGGCGTCGATGCCCGCCGAAAATGAGATGGGATATCGGGTCCCCAGCGCATCGCGCCACTTCTTGACAAGATTGAGGGTGATCACATGGAGAGGCTGGCCCGAAAGATACATCACCCGTTCGCCGGCAGGGAAGAAAGAATTGTTGTTCACGACCACGAGGGTGTTTGAAAACTTTACGCCGAGCTTGCGCCCCAGTGATTGTGCTGTCTTGTCCAATCGCCCGCAAATTTCCAGCGCCTGATCGAATTGCAAGTCCTTATCGAAAAACTCCTGCTCGGTCGTGATTTCATGGTAGCCCATGACGTCGTGCAGGAGCGAATCGACTGCCGGCTTGCCGAGCAACGTGGGGTTCAGCTTGATAATGACGTGGACGCCCATTTCTCGCAGCAGAAAATCGACAATGCTTTCGATTTCGTGCGCCGGGCAACCGTGAAAGGTCGAAAGGGTTAAGGTGTCGCTGATTCGAGTCCTAAAATCCAGCTTTCGGAAATGCGCGAAGTCATCCGGGATTTGTTGACGCAGCTCTTCGACAATCGGTGCGGCGTTCTTCATTCCCTCGATCCAGGCCCGAACTCGAGGTGTGGAGATTCCCGCGAGATCGTAGCCCACCGACATGTCGAAAATGGTAGCCGTTCGTTCCGGCGCTGTGTCCAGCTCCGGCAGGCGCGCCACTTGAAGCATTTCAATCAGCATCGAACCCGCCACGTACTCGCGCAACGATTGCTCCAACTTCAGTTCCTGCGACCATTCGATGTTGTAGCCGATATTGTGAACGTCGATGCAAGGGCGGGGGATCACGAGTTCGTCGTTGATCTGAACGGTTTTCAACTCCAAAATACGCGACCCGGCCAGCCACGACAATACGATGTTCTGCGCCATCTGGTCTTGCGGGCCCGCCGCAGGACCCAGCGGGGAAGCCGCCGGGTGTCCATGCATCTGAACCGAAGTATCCAGTAATTTGTCACCCATGAAAAATTTGCGCGCCGGAAGGTCGAAAATCTTCTGTTCGCGCTGGTATTCCAGGAACATGCGGCGAATCAGATGTCCGAACGGCGCGGGATAGAGTTCAGCCACGTGCGAGCCTCATCGTTGGAACCTCCTTAAAAGACGGGGTGCCGATCACTCCCCATCGGGGGCACTCTGTGCGCGACCCGATTCGAGAAGCTATTTTAACTTCAAATGATCTTTCAGAGATTGGAAATCGGGCGGGATGGCGTTTGGGATCTCGACGGTGCGGACTGCGGAATCAATGTCCTTCAAGCCGTTGCCGGTGTTCACGATGACAATGGAATCGGTGGATGAGAAAAAGCCCCGCTCCGTAGCTTCCAGGAATCCGGCATAGGCGCAGGCGCCGGCGGGTTCCGCAAAAACCCCCGTTTCACGGGGGAGCCGGGCGAGAGCCAGGAGTATTTTTTCGTCAGAGACCTTTATCGCCCGACCCTTGGACTCTTGGATGGCCTGAACGGCACGCAGTCCATCGCGGGGTTTACCGACGTTGATGGAGTCGGCAATCGTGTGGGCTTCCACCGGTCGGATGCCGTCCAGACCGGCGCCTTGCGGACCCAGCTCGACCGCGTCCACGATGGGAGAGGCACCTTCGGCTTGAACACCCAAAAGCCGCGGCAGCTTCCCGATAAATTTCATGGCGTAAAAATCTTTGAAACCCTTCCAGAGACCGGCGATGATGTTTCCATCACCCATGCTGACGGCCACCCAATCGGGAACGTTCCATCCCAGCTGTTCGCAAATTTCGTAAGCGGCGGTCTTTTTTCCCTCGGCCGTGTAGGCATTGATTCCCGTCGACCGGTTGTACCAACCCAGCTGTCGCGAGGCCTCGGTGCAGAGGTCGAAGGCGTGATCGTAATCGGAGGCCACGCGGATCACCGTGGCGCCATAAAGCAGAAGCTGGGCGACCTTGGCGCGCGGAGCGGCTTGTGGAACGAATATCACGCTCTTCAGGTCGACAGAGTTGCACATGGCGGCGAAGGCCGCGCCGGCATTCCCCGAAGAGGCCGTGGTGGCAACGGAAGCGCGATATTCCAGCGCCTTGGCGGCCACCAGCGCCGAAGGCCGGTCTTTGAGTGACGCCGTGGGATTGCGGCCTTCATCCTTGATGGCCAGTGCATGGACCGAGAATTGACGGGCCAAATGGGGGAGGTTGTAAATCGGAGTCCAGCCCACGTGCAAGGTCGGCTTGCGGGTTTCCGGGTGAAGCGGCAGCATCGGGAGATACCGCCACATCGAGTAGTTTCTGTTTTCGGCGAGATGCTCCCGCTGGAATTCATTTCGCAAAATTCTGTAATCGTACACCACATCGACGTTGCCTCCGCACGCCGGACAGGTGTACAGGACTTCGGAGATTTCGAAATCCGTCTTGCAGGAGAGACATTGGAAACCGAGAACATGCTTCATAGGTTTCAGGTGCCAGGTGTCAGGTGCCAGGTGTCTGGTGCAATAGAAGAAAATAATTTCAGGACGCGCATGTTTATCAAATAAGCTTCGAGTTTTTTAAAATCCTTTACCTTCTCAGCGCACTCTTGTGGAATGCTTTTGTTTTCCCTGACACCCGACACCTGAAACCTGACACCTGCTTTTACATTGTCAGCGCCATAATCGCCTTGCAGGTATGCAGGCGGTTTTCGGCTTCATCGTAGACCACCGATTGCGGGCCGTCGATGACTTCGTCGGTCACTTCGTTGCTGCGGTCCGCCGGCAGGCAGTGCATGTAGATGGCCTCTTTCTTGGCGGCCTTCATCAACTGGGCGTCGCAAATCCAGTCCTTGTATTTTTTCGACAGCTCCAGGGATTCCTGCGGCTGTTTGAACAGATCAATACAACCCCAGGATTTGGGATACACCACATCCGCGTCGGCAAAAGCCTCTTCCATGGAATTCGTGATCTCGAACTTGGCTCCGGACTGTGCGGCGAAATTCTGAGCGGCTTGGAGCGTGTCGGGCATAAGTTTGAATTCCGGAGGGGCGGCCAGGGTGACCTGCATTCCAAAGCGGGTCATCAGCATAATCAAGCCCTGCGGCACCGACATGGGTTTGGCATAACTGGGCGCATAGGCCCAGCTCACGGCAATTTTCAATCCCTTCACGACCTCCCGCGTCGAACTTTTGGTGAGTTTTAAGCCGCGACGTTCGGCGTACACTTCACGAATGGTCATGAGGTCCGCCAGGGTTTGGCAGGGGTGATCCACGTCGCATTGCATGTTGATAACCGGCCTATCGGCATGGTGCGCCACTTCGCGCATATAGGAATTCCCTTCACTCGGGAGAAGGTCGTGCCGGATGGCGATGCCGTGGCCGTACCGTGAAAGAATGATGCCGGTGTCTTTGGGTGATTCCCCGTGGGCGATTTGCGAGGTGTCGGCGTCGATGAAATGGGCATGCCCGCCGAGTTGTGTAATGCCGGCCTCAAAAGA
This sequence comes from Terriglobia bacterium, assembly GCA_028716525.1. Classification (GTDB taxonomy): domain Bacteria; phylum Acidobacteriota; class Terriglobia; order JAIQFV01; family JAIQFV01; genus JAQUPQ01. The sequence continues at coordinate 9,715 of JAQUPQ010000047.1, forward strand.
GTTTCGCGTGCGAGTGGACTTGTCAAAGAAAAAAAGAAAAATGGTCTTGTCGGCCAGGTAGCGATGGGGAACACCGGCCTTGAATTTAGATTTCAAATCGTCGGAGGTGCGCAGGAGAAGCTCCAGCTCCGGTTCTGAAAAATCGCGGGTTTCGATGTAATCGCGTCCGCGAAGCGTATCGATTAAAGACATTTCAAGGCTCCTCGAATTGTGATTGTGCCGTCTGGAAGTCGGGCGTGAACGGTCGAGCCGGCTTCAGTCGATGATGACCCAGTGTTTTTGATACTTATCGAGCTGTCGACGCGTGTACTCGTCCATGGGATGTTCGCGTTCAGGGATCTCGACGTGTTTTTCCACGCCGCAGATGGCAGTCGAAAAATAGCGTCCGCCGTTGTCGCAGATCATCGACACGATCCGTTTCATTTTTGGAAATTTCTTCGCCAGCTTAAGGCAGGCCACGACGTTGGCGCCCGACGACATGCCACAGAAAATGCCTTCTTCCCGGGAAAGCCGTCGTGCCATGGCGATGGCTTCGTCCGAGGTCACCGTAATGATGCCCGTGAGGACGCTCAAATCCAGATCGCGGGGCACAAATCCGTCGCCAATGCCTTCAATATGATGGGGGCCCCATTCGCGCCGGGCCAACAAAGCGCATTCGGCAGGTTCCACTGCGTACAACGCGACCTTCTTGTTTTTCTTGCGGAGAAATTTGCCGATGCCGGTGATCTGCCCTCCCGTGCCCTGGGTGGCCACGTAGGCGTCCAGCTTTCCTGAGGTCTGTTCGTAAATCTCAGGACCGGTGGTTTTGAAATGGGCGTCGATGTTATCGGGGTTGTCGAATTGCGAGGGCACCCAGTATTTTTTGGGGTTCTGGCGCCGAATCTCTTCCAGTTTGGCCAGGGCCAAATCCACGTCGCTTTCACCACCGGGCGTGTAAACCATTTCCGCGCCATAGGCGAGATCGGTCTTTTTGCGCTCCTCGCTCATGCCTTCGGGCATTACGATGATGCAAGGATATCCTTTGACAGCACTCACAAAAGAGCAGGCAATGCCGGCATTTCCCGTGGAGCATTCCAGCACCGTCATGCCTTTTTTCAATGCCCCGCGCCGCTCGGCGCGCGTGAACATGTTGAAATAAATGCGGTCCTTCAAGCTCCCGCTGGGTGAGAAAAATTCCAGCTTGACGAGGATTTCGGTTTTGGCCACCCCTTCGCTTTGAGGAATGCGATTCAGACGCACCAAGGGTGTTCGTCCGATGCTTTCAAAAATATTCGGGGCAATACTTCGATTGCGGTTCCATTGAACTTTAGCCATTCAGTGTAATTCCACCTTTCTTGAGAATGATTGCCTTAAGGAATGCGGGCGTTCGGTGCGAGCTGCGAGAGCCTCCGAGTGTTTATCCCAAGACCATCGCCAACAGCGCCATACGGATGAACACACCGTTGCGCGCCTGGTCGAAGTAAGCGGCGCGAGGGTCTGAATCGACCTCGATTGTGATTTCATCAACGCGAGGCAAAGGGTGCATGACGATGGCTTTGTTTTTCATGAGCGAAAGAATGTTCCGGTCGATGATATAAATTCCGCGGGACTTTTCGTAATCCTGGAGCCGGTCACCAAAGCGTTCCTTTTGAATGCGAGTTTGATACACCACATCGACTTCCGGGACAACCCGCGTCAGGTCGGTTTCTTCGGTGTACCAAACGTTGTGCTCGTTGAGATGGGCCAGGATGTCTTCCTTCATCTTCAACATTTCGGGAGCCACAAAATAAATTTTGACTCGCTCAAACTTACTGAGCAGGTAGGTTAAAGAGCGCACCGTCCGTCCCTGTGCCAAGTCTCCGACCATGGCGATCTTCAATCCGTCGATGTTGCCCAACTGCTTTCGAATGGTGTACAGATCCAGCAAGGCTTGAGTGGGATGCTGGCCGATGCCGTCGCCGGCGTTGATGACCGGAATGTCTGAAACTGCGGCAGCCCGTTTGGCTGCACCGACTTCATTGTGGCGCATGACGATGACGTCGACATATCCGTTGATTACCCGGATGCTGTCTTCCAGCGTCTCACCCTTGGACACTGACGAAAACTCGCGGGCATTTTCGGTTGAAATACAACGGCCGCCCAGCCGGATCATCGCCGACTCAAAAGAGAACCGCGTACGGGTCGACGGCTCGTAAAACAGCGAAGCCATAATCCGGCCGCTGTAGTCCTTCGTCCCACCCCGCGCCACCACTTGTTCCATGCGTCGGGCCGTCTCAAATAATTCTTCCAACAGCGGCAGGCTGAACTGTTGCGATTCGATCACATGATGGAGTTTCATGGAAGAAGCCTCGATATGACGGTCTCATCGACCCAACCCTTGGAATTGCATCTTGTTGGAGACGACCGCAAGCGGCCTCGACTCATCCGCGGTGAGTAAATTTAAGGTATCTGGCTGGAAATTTGTAGGGAAATCTTTTTCTCGAGGCATTCGCGCTCCAAAGATGCCCTCGCTCAAGCTCCCTTCCCGATACATATTTTTACTTTTCATCAATCCTCCGCCGAGCCGTTTTGGACGGCGCCAGGGCGCGGGGAATTTTTCATCGAATCCCGCGTGATGAGAAGCACAAAATCCAGGCCGTCTAAAAAATCGAACGGACCTCGAAATTAATCGTTCTGGGCTTCTCCCAAAGATCGATTAATCAATGACTTGGTGCTCTCATAATTCCTCACGTAAAAATCTCCCGCCACTAAAACGACTTCTCCTCTTGGAAACCTGTTTGCTCCATGTGGAATGAAACCATTCAATCTGGAGGTGTTCTCATGTGCAAGAAGATCGCATCATTGTTGATGGTGTGTGTTCTGGTTTTTGGATTTTCAGGAATCATTTGGGCTGATTCACCGAATGACAGCCCCATTCGAACCGGTTACGCCATCGTGACCCCAAGCGGAACAAGCACTACAGGACTGGTGGTGTTTGAAACCTTTGGCGAAAGGGAAGGGGACAGCATGCTTCAGGCGGGTGTCCTGCCAGCCAATATGACGACGGACGTGGTTGTGTTTGTTGATACCAATGGCAATGCGGGCAAAAATGTGGGTGTCGCCATTGCCAACCCTGGATCCACGGATGCCATGGTGACCTTTAACCTCATGGCTAAGGATGGCACTCAAGTGGGGACCACGCAGATTACAGTGCCGGCGCATAATCAACTGGCGCGTTTTGTGACGGAGCTGTTTCCAACATTGACCGTCACTTTGCAAAATTTCATTGGGACGTTGCAAATTACGTCCAACAACCCAGTTGCGATTGTCGGGTTGCGCGTTCATGGTGTGAATTTCAGCACTATGCCGGTGACCTCGCTCTCCAGTCCTACACCGGTGCCTGTGGTCTCAACAGGCATAGGCGGAACCGGCGCCGTCATTCTTCCACAGTTTGCAACGGGCGGCGGTTGGGCCACTGAAATTGTCATCGGAAATACCGGAACTTCCTCGTTGACAGTGCGTGTGGATCTCTTTGCCAATGACGGTTCCGCCTTGATGGCCACTCTGAACGGACAAACGGCCAGCAGCTTTACAAACATCACCATTCCGCCCGGGGGTGTTTTTGTGTTGGCTCCTTTGGATAACGAAGGCCAAGACGAGTTTTGAGTGTCCGGACAAGGGAGCAGTTCTTCATGCCCGGATGGATAGGGGCACCCAAGGCCATGAAAACGAACTCAAGCACTTGAAGCAACCGTTTTCTGGTCCCTGCAAGGGACATCTTTAATAGCCCAGGGTTGTCCGCCGGCTTCTTTGGCGGACTACCCTGGGTCTAGCAGATCCATAAGATCTCCCAGCCCCGGCAGGGGCGACAGAAACCTATTTTCGGAGCAGCAAACAAGGAAGGATTTGGATTCGGCGGCGCGAATACCGAGTTGAATTGCCGACGCCTCGGCGAGTCGAATTCAAGTCCTTCTGACTTTTTGAAGACGGGTTGACAGTTGGAGGTGGGGGCAGTTTCCTTTAATTGCGGACACTCGCTCCGGTTTAGATCATCTCGTTCAGCAATTCCCCGCGGGGCTGTGGGATGACGACCTTATTGACCAGCAGTCCCTTTTGAGAGACCACATCGGCCCCCGCATCGACGGCGCTGCGCACCGAAGCAACGGGGCCCGTCAAGGTGACGAAGGCCTTTCCGCCCAAAGCCATGGCCAGGCGCACTTCGATGAGCTGGACTTGGGCCGTTTTGGCGGCGGCATCGGCCGCTTCGATAAGCGAAGCCACCGAAAAGGATTCGATAATCCCCAGCGCTTCCAGCAACTCGATCTTATTGGTTCCTGCAATGGCCGGGAAGATGGATTCGTGAACGTTGGGGATCACGAAGGTATCAATCACTGAAAAATCACCGGCCCGACTGCCGGCATCCACACTCGATTCGACGGCCGCCACATCGCCCCGAACCATGACCATGTATTTTCCTGAGCAAATGGTCCGCGAAAGCACCAGCTCCACATCGGAGGCCTTCAACATGGCATCGCACGTCTCAAATCCGGCGGCAATGCTGCTCAATTCAATCAATCCAATCGAATTCTTTGTCATGGCAGGCCCTCAACAATTTAGCATTGTTCCTTCAAGGCTTGATTTCGACCCATTGGTCCGTGACCGACGTCACTCGACCGTCCACGCTGGCGTGAATGTTAACTCCCAAGTCCGACGCGCCCACTTCGGCGATCAAAACACCTTTCTTGACACGATCTCCGGTTTTTACGACGGGCCGGGCCGGCTGACCCACATGTTGCTGCAGTTTGATTTGGACGACAGTCGGACTGAATTCAATTCTTTCATACGGGGTCTCCGCTTCGTATTCCTCCACCTTCAATCGCTTACGCAGTTGAGCGAGCGGCACACGTCGCGACTCCTTCATGGGATGGACCCGCACTTCTTTCTTTTGGACAAACTGAATAGCGGCATTGCGGAGATCGACTTTGGACTGATCGCAGGCTTCCTTGGGATATAAATCCTCCGGACAGGCATAAAGAGTGCAGAGTCCACAAGAGCAGCAGAGCTGAGCCCACTGATTCCACTGGTCCGATCCGGAAAGCGTGAAACCCAAACTGCGCATGACCTTGTGGGGAACCACCTCGTAACCCAGAAGATAGCGCGGGCAGAACTCCGTGCAATAGCTGCATTGATCGCATGCCGATTTTCCGATGCGATTCATGCTCTGCTGCGGCCGGTTCTTGCGAGTGACCAAATAATGCTCACGCGGAAGCACAATCAAACCGGCCGTCGTCTTGGTCACCACCTCATCCAGATTCAGGCTGAGGGTTCCCATCATGATGCCGCTGATGAAGCATACATAATCGTGGATGATGGCGCCTCCCGCCAGGCGAATCAATTCCCGAATGGGCGTCCCAATCGGCACCCAAAATGATTTGGGCTTTTTGACGGCTCCGGCGATGGAAACAAATTTGTCGGTCACCACCTGCCCGCGGCGGGCGCGGTCCACGTTGTACAGCGTTTCGACATTGTTGACGACGCAACCCACCTGCAGCGGGATTCCCCCCGGTGGAATGAGTCGTCCGGTCGCCGTGTAGACCAGCTCGTACTCATCTCCCGAAGGATAAAAATCCCCCAGCAACGTGAATTCGATCCTTTTGGATTTTAGATGAGGTTCAATGGCGTCGATCGCGGCTTGGTTTTTCTTCTTTATTCCGAACCTTCCCGCCTGGGCCCCGGTAGCCGACATCATAATTTCCATGCCGGAAATTATTTCGGTGGGAAAGTGCTTCATCAGCTCGGCATCTTTGTGAATCAGGGGTTCGCATTCGGCTCCGTTAGCCAGCAGGTATTCCACGTGCGAGTCGGCTTTTACATAAGTCGGGAACCCGGCGCCGCCTGCACCCACTACACCGCATTCTTTGAGTTGATCTTTCAGCACGCCGTTTCCCATGAATTCAAATCAACACCCATGCGCGATCGGAGTGCCCACTCTAATCTAACGGTTGAGATGGAGTCAAGGCGGGGAGCCGTCAGCTTTCAGCTGTCAGCCATCAGCTATCAGCCATCAGCTGTCAGCGTTCAGCTTTCAGCGAGCGAAGGAACGCCCTTGGAAGCTGGCAAGCACCCAAGCCTGATCGCTTGTTGTCTTCCTGGGCGTGGATAAACTCACATGCCTTGTTTTTCTGCTTGGGGCTTATAGCTTTTGGCTGTTAGCTGACAGCTGATGGCTGATAGCTGATGGCTGACAGCTGCTTGACCCGCGCCAGATATTTATTGAGGAACGATATGTGTTCCGGTCTTTCCGTCAAGCGCCTCAATCAGCTTTTCGGGGGTCGTGATGATGACGCGCTGACCTCCATGCTGGAGGTAATCGATGGCCGCCTCGATCTTGGGACCCATGCTGCCGGGCGGAAATTGTCCGGCGCTGAGATGATTCCGGGCTTCAGGAAGCGTCATGCGATCGATGGGGGTTTCATTGGGTTTCTTGAAATTGAGCAACACTTTCTCCACCGCTGTGGAGATAAGAAACAGATCGGCATTCACTCTTTTGGCGAGTAGTGCCGAAGCTCGATCTTTATCGATCACGGCTTCCACGCCGTGAAGCTGATTGCCTCTTCGGGCCACCGGAATGCCTCCGCCTCCACACGCGATCAAAATTATTCCATTTTGCAAGCAGCGGCGAATCGCTTCTTCCTCGATCAATTCCAGAGGTTGAGGGGAGGGAACCACGCGCCGCCACCCGCGTCCCACATCTTCTTTGACGTGCCAGCCGCGTTCGTCTTGGCGGCGTTCAGCTTCCGCCTGCGAGAAGAACGGACCGATGGGTTTGGTGGGGTTCTGGAAGGCGGGGTCATTCTCATCGACCAGCACTTGGGTGATCAATGTGGCCACGGGCTTGTTGATGCCGCGCGCTCTCAGCGTGTTTCCCAGAACTTGCTGCAGCATGTAACCCATGCCGCCCTGAGTATCGCTGTCACAGGTGTCCAACGGGAGGGCATAGATGTGGGGCGAGGCCAGTTCCACACGCATCAATACATTGCCCACCTGAGGGCCGTTGCCATGGGTGAGTACGACATCCCATCCGCGGGTGACCATGCCGGCAATGTGCTCGGCGGTTTCCGCAGCGTTGTCGAACTGTTCCTTGATGGTTCCCACCTGGCCTTGCTTGGTGATGGAGTTTCCACCAATGGCAATGACCGCCAATCGCGACATAAAAGCCTCTGCCTCCCGAAAAAATGAATTGTGCCTATTTCATCAACATCCACATAATGGCTTTTTGCATGTGGAGCCGGTTTTCCGCTTCATCGAACACCACCGATTGGGAGGAATCGATGACTTCATCGGTCACCTCTTCACCGCGATGTGCCGGCAGGCAATGCAAAAACAGGGCATCTCTCTTGGCCTGCGCCATGAGAGCGGCATTGACCTGGTAAGGCCGGAAAATTTTCTTACGGGCTTCGGCCTCCGATTCCTGTCCCATCGAAGCCCACACGTCCGTGTAAATTACGTCGGCGCCACGCGCCGCCTCAGAGGGATCGTTGGTGAAAATAATTTCAGCGCCCAGTTTTGCTTTCGCCGCATCGGCCCGGGCCGTTTCCAACATCTCGATTGTGGGTTCATAACCGCGGGGTGAAGCCACCCACACGTGCGCTCCGGTCTTTGCGCCTGCCTGCATGAGCGAATTGGCGACGTTATTCCCGTCTCCCAGAAATGAAACCTTCAATCCTTTGAGCTTGCCCCGATGTTCGCGGATGGTCATGAAATCCGCCATGGCCTGACATGGATGCTCGAGGTCCGTCAGCCCGTTGATGACGGGAATCGAAGCGGCGTCGGCAAGCCCGGTGCAAATGTCATGGCCAAACGTGCGGATCATGATGCCGTGACACCAGCGCTCCAGATTCTTTCCGACGTCGTATACGGACTCCCGCTTCCGCAAATTGATGTCGGCCGGGGCAAGATAAATTCCTTGTCCCCCCAGTTGGTAGATGCCAGTCTCAAAGGTGACACGAGTCCGCAACGAGGGTTTTTCAAATATCATCGCCAGGGTCTTGCCTTTGAGCGCCGTGGCATATCGCCGGGGCGATCGCTTCATGTGTGAGGCCAGGGCGAAAAGCTGTGCGATTTCCTTGGCGCTGTAATCGTGAATGGAGATGAAGTCTGTGTGTTTCAAATCAACGGCTCCTGTGTGCGTTAGGGATCGGGTGTTAGGTGTCGGGTATCAGCGATAAGGTCTAAAAGATGCCAATTCCAATTTCCAATATTTAGGTTATCGTCTTCTTGAGCCCCTGGTCCCGATAGGTTAAAAGATTAGATGTCCTTCAAAACCTCCTCAAGATCCGGTTTAGTGAGTTCCTGCAATTCATAGGTGACCCGCAAGGAAGGCTTGTTGATCTTCAAAATCCGGCCCAAATCAATGGGTGTGGCGATCAAAACCAGGTCGCAGGGGGTCTTGTTGATGGTTGTTTCAAGTTCATGAATCTGTTTCTTGCCATAACCCATCGCCGGCAAAAGCGTTCCGATCTTCGGATATTTTTGAAACGTCTGCGTGATGGAACCCACTGTGTAGGGTCTCGGGTCAATGATGCCAGCCGCTCCGAATCGTTCGGCCGCAACGATTCCGGCGCCATAGGTCATTTCTCCGTGTGTTAACGTCGGCCCATCTTCAATGACCAGTACCGTTTTGCCGCGGATCGATTCGGAATCCGGCACTGAAATCGGTGAAGCGCAATCAATCACCAGGGCCTTGGGATTGAATTGCCGGATGTTCCGACGAACGGTTTCGATATCGGCAGCCTGGGCATTCTGAATCTTGTTGATCAGAATGACCTGAGCCCGCAAGAGATTCGCTTCACCGGGATGGTAGGCAATTTCGTGCCCGGGGCGATGCGGATCAACCACCACCAGTTCCAGCTTGGGGCGGTAAAACGGCAAATCATTGTTTCCCCCGTCCCAAACGACGACATCGGCCTCCTGCTCGGCCTGCCTCAAGATGGCTTCATAATCGACGCCGGCGTAAACCACCACGCCGCGTACAATGTGCGGCTCATATTCCTCGCGTTCCTCGATGGTGCATTCCTGGACGTCGAGGTCTTCTAGCCGGGCAAAGCGCTGAACGCGCTGCTTCACCAAATCCCCGTAAGGCATGGGATGGCGTACCGCCACCACCCGGCGGCCGCGGCGCTGAAGAATATCACAGACTCTGCGCGTGGTCTGGGATTTTCCGCACCCTGTGCGGACGGCACAGACGGACACCACCGGCACCTTGGAATCCAGCATGGTCGAGTCTGCGCCCATCAGCCGGAAATCTGCGCCGGCCGCAATCACGCGCGAAGCCATATGCATGACGTGCAAATGAGTCACATCACTGTAAGAAAACACCACCTGCTCCACGCGGCGTGTGCAGATGAGGTGCTCTAATTCCCGTTCCGGAAAAATCGGGATGCCCTCGGGGTACAATTTTCCCGCCAGTTCGGCGGGATATTTTCTCCCATCAATATTGGGAATTTGCGTAGCCGTGAAAGCGATCACTTGGTGCTTCTCGTTGTCACGGAAATACACGTTGAAATTGTGAAAATCGCGTCCGGCCGCGCCCATGATCAAAGTGCGAATGGGATCCATTGGAAACCTCGTCTAATAAAGTTTGAATTTTTCGAACAAACTGTTTTTAATAATGGATAATCTGTAATTCGTGTTTTCAGTCACAGGGCAGGCCGTCGACCGGCCCACCCTCCGACGTCGGCTCAAGCATGAGCCAGTTCAAACTCCTCCTGTGAAACCTTTTGAACCGCTTCCTCGAAAATCTCCAACCCGCGAAACAGCTGTTCCCGAGAAATGTTGATGGGTGGAATTAATCGAATGACGTTTCCAGACGTTCCACAATTGATGAGGATCAATCCGTTTTCCAAACAACGCTCCATGACTTTGGCGGTGGCGGTGGGATGAGGAGCGCCATGGCTGTCGATCAACTCCACCCCGATCATGAATCCCAATCCCCGCACGTCCCCGATGAGAGGATGGTTGTTTTGAATCTTACGGAGACGCCCGAAGACTTCGGCGCTCAGTTCACGGCAGTGCTCCAGCATGCGCTCCTCCCGGATAGCGCGAATGGTGGCCACGGCCGCCGCACACGAAACCGGATTTCCACCGAAAGTGGTTCCATGAGCCCCGGGAGTCCATTGCTTCATGATTTTTGAAGAAGCCCCGAAACCGCTTAGGGGGAACCCTGAGGCGATTCCTTTGGCCATGACAATGATGTCCGGCTCGATCCCGAAATGGTCGCAGGCAAACCACTCTCCGGTGCGGCCGAAACCGGTCTGCACTTCATCGGCGATCAGCATAATGCCGTGCTCCTTCGTGAAATCACGGAGGAACTTCACGAATTCAACCGGCGGCACAATGTATCCGCCCTCCCCTTGAATGGGTTCAAAAATGACCGCCGCTGTTTGTGAAGGATCGATTTCATGCTTGAATACATCACGGATGAATTGAATGCATTCGAAGCTGCAGGTCTCGCGCTTCTGGCCGTAAGGACATCGGTAACAATAAGCAAACGGCGCCCGGTAGACCGAAGGGAGCAGCGGTTCATAGTTCTTTCGATACTTCACGTTGGAGGAGGTGATCGAAACACAACCGAGTGTGCGGCCGTGAAACGCCCCGCGGAAACAAAAAACGGCCGGTCGATGCGTGACGCTCTTGGCCAGTTTCATGGCCCCTTCTACTGCTTCCGCGCCGGCATTCGAGAAGAAAAACATGTCGATGGCGCCCGGCGTAATGGCCTTCAATTCTTCGCACAACTTGACGATGCTGTCGTAGTAGTAAACACCGCCCGCATGAATCAGATTGTTCAACTGATGTTTTGCGGCCGAGACCACCTTGCGGTGACAATGCCCGATGTTCGTCGTGGCAGTACCACATGAGAAGTCCAGATACTTGCGACCGGTCTTGGTTTCCACCTCCGCCCCTCGGGCCCGACGCACGACTAACTCGGTGTCCCATCCCAGAGCGGGAGTGAGATACTTTTTGGCTCGCTTGACTACGTTGATTCGCATAACTCCTCCGTTCGAGACACAACGCGGCGTGCCTCCAAGGAATATTCAGTGGAAGATGAATAAAAGGTTTCGGGGCTGGCCCCAAAATCACTCGAAGCCGGTATGGCGGTATACGATGAAAGGTTCAGGAATGAATTTGTAAAGCTTTCGATGGTGGGTCGAGATGTTGCGAGTGAGGCTGTTCATAACTGCTTCTTTCTGAGGTCAATGAATCGTTTCTTGGCCTCTTCCGTGATGAAGCCAAAACATGCAGATTAATGCAGGGTAACTATCCCATCAATTATCAAATAGCCCCCGAAAACTACGTTGAAATGATACTCAATTTCCACAGGGAGGTCAAACCGGTCGAATCGGTGGTAGCTTTCGACTGTCGCGATGAACACCCGAATAACGGGTTTTCAACAGGAGATCATCATGATTTTTTAACAGACTAACCAATTGAAAATGGGAATGTTAATATCAAAATGCACGGTCCCACAGGATGCGGGCGAGCTTCGAGGATTTGGAAAAGATTTTCTCTGTATCTAGTTGCGGAATTCTGCGGTTTTTGACCACAAACCTGCCCCCAACCATCACGCTTTCGACATTGTCGCGGCCTAACCCGAAGATCAGGTGACCAGCCAGATTGTCTTTGGTGATAGGGGTCGGGGCGGCGTAATCGAGGACGATGAGATCGGCTTCAAAGCCGGGCTGTAGCCGGCCAAATTTCGCCCCAAAAATCTCGGAGGCGAGTTTTGAATTTTGGGCGAGGGAGTTCACAACATCGAGGGGGCCGCCCTCCATTTTGGCCTCACTCTTCCTGCCCCGGTTGTCGAAGATCGCATCTCTTGATTTGAAGTAAGCATATTGTGCTTCTGCAAACATATCCGACGACAAGCCATCGGTTCCCAAAGCGACTCGTTCCCCGAATCGAGTTGGAAAGGCATAGCCGACGGAATTATTCATGTTGGAGCGCGGGTTGTGAACCAGCCAGGAACGGGCTTCTTTGACGCGTTCCACGTCCGACGGAGACAGATGTGTTCCATGGGCCAGGATCGTTTTGGAATTGAGACCGCCAAACTCGTCAAGGCGTTCGATGACTGAGCGGTGGTACTTGGCGCGGGCGTCGTTATCGTCCATCAAATCTTCCGAAACGTGGATATGAAGTCCCGAATCCAGCTCCCCGGCTAAATGAGAGCACGCGCGCAGGGAATCATTTCCAAGAGTGAACGAGGCATGCGCACCGAAAAGTCCTCGGAACCGGGGATGATCGGCATGGGCGCTGATGAAATCGACGTTCTCTTCGATGGCCGCATCGCGTTCGGGCATGCCTCCACGGTCCGTGACTTCATAACAGAGGACACCCCTCAAGCCCACCTCTTGAAGTGCTTTCATGATCAATTTCAAGGATCCGCGAATATGGCAGGGCGAGGAATGATGGTCGATGAGCAGGGTCGTGCCGCTCAAAGCGGCGTCCATCGCACCCACTAGAGCTGAGTAGTACAAAGTTTCCTCGTTGTGCGCCCAGTCGAGTCGCCACCAGATTTTCTTCAGGATTTCGAGAAAATTCTTTGGAGCCGGTTTTACAGCCGGCATGCCTCGGGCTAGGGCAGAATAAAGGTGTGTGTGAGCACAGATCATCCCCGGCAGGAGGAGCTTCCCTTTAAGATCCACCACCTTTTCGCCGGCATTTTTGCGGAGGTGCCACCCGCGGGCGGTGATCAGGCTTCCGGTCACGCGCAGGTGGGACAACTCGACGCGTGCCGGGTTCAAATCAATCAGGGTGGCATTCTTCAGAAGCATGACAGGATTTCCGCGATGGAATGTACCACGAGGTCAGGATCAGGCCAAAGCCCCAATCCTTCGCAACGCCCTCTCCAACAAGACGGCGCTCATCTCACGACGATACTCCGCGGTGGAGCGAATGTCGTCAATGGGCTGAACTTCCTTCTTGATGGTTTCTTTGGCGTGTTTCAATGTCGCCGGATTGGGAGACTGTTCTTTCAAGACAGCCTCAGTGGCCCGAGCTCGAAAGATGGTGGGCGCCACCGAACCGTAACAGATGCCCAGAAAATCGAAAAGCGACCCGCCGTTTTTCGAAGACCCGTTTCCGCGCGGCTTTAATACGGCGCTCACCGCGACGTCCACCTTCGAAATGGCTTGAGCCCGGCGTTGGCCCAACCTCAAATAACAACCCACCAGATTTGGAATTTTCGGAATCCGGACTGCGACCAATAATTCATTCTTTTTCAACACGGTTTTTCCCGGTCCCAAGAAAAACTTTTCAGCAGGAACTTGTCTGCAGCTCTTCAAGGAAGCAATTTCGAGAATGGCGCCCATGGACATGAGGGCGGTGACGGAATCGGCCGCCGGAGAAGCGTTGGCAAAATTTCCGCCCAGGGTGCCACGATTACGGATCTGCGGACCGCCGATCACGGCGCAGGCCTCAATTAAAGCCGGCGCATACTTTTGCAGAAGCTCCGATTCCAGGACTTCCGTGAATGTGGTCCCGGCTCCAATCCGAATTTCCTGAGGATATGCAGAACCAGAAGTTCTTTTTCCCCGGGCCCGGATTTTTTTGATGCCGGAGAGTTCTTTAATCCTTGATATATCGACCATCCGGGATGGCTGTCCGATGCCATCCTTTGCGCGCACCAGTGAATCGGTTCCGCCGGCGAGTTGAGGTCGAGTCGGTGAGTCAGGGATGGCAAGAATCTTGAGCGCTTCCTTGAGAGTGGATGCGACAAATCCGTCTCTGCGCCGGGGCGTCGCCTTGTTGACGCGTCGCTGGTGCGCTGGTGCATGCTGCGATGGATTCTGCGCAAACGCGCGCATTTCCGAAGCGGCTTTTTCGACGGCATCGAAGATCTTCACGTAGCCGGTACAGCGACACAGATTGCCGCCCAAGCCATAGCGAATTTCTTCGCGCGTGGGATTGGGATTCTCCTTGAGAAATGCCACCGACGACATGATCATACCGGGAATACAAATTCCACATTGAGAAGATCCGCATTCAACGAAGGTTCGCTGGAGAGGATGCAACGGGAGGGGTTCATGGTCATCTCGGGAAACCGGATGGAGTTTCCTTGCAGTCTGCATCTCCCACATCTGCGGCAATCCTTCGATGGTCCAGATTTCGCTTCCGTCCGCTTGATATCCCATAACCAGGCAAGAGTCGACGGCGCGACCATCCATGATCACCGTGCATGCTCCGCATTCTCCTTTGCCACAACCCTCTTTCGTCCCGATCAAATGGAGTTCCTCCCGCAATACATCCAATAGCCGGACTGACGGTGAAAACTCCAACTGGCGGGCTTCGCCGTTGACGTGGCATTGGATTCGGACGGTGGTGGATAGGGCTGAGGAACGCGTCATAGATACTAAATTGCGCTGGCGGCCTTTCGCGATCGCCGGGGCGATTGTTGAGTCCTCCGGGATGCCTCTTGTTTCAACGCCTGCCAAACACGCTCCGGCGTTGCCGGAATCTCTCGAAGTTGGATGCCCGTGGCATTGGCGATGGCGTTCACCAAGGCGGGCGCCACGGCAATGATGGGCGTTTCACCCAAGCCCTTGGCTCCAAATGGACCGTATGGAAATGCGTGCTCCACAATCAGCGAATGAATCTCGGGAATGTCCATCGGTGTCGGAATGATGTAGGTTGAAAATTGATCGTTGAGAATGCGGCCCGGAGGGAAGGGGCCGCCTTTTCCGGTCTTCCTGGTCGCGGCCTTGCTTCCATCCGTCGCCAGGACATGTTCCTCCAGCAATCCATAACCAATTCCCTGGACTACGCCTCCCTCAATTTGACCTTCGCCGGTCTGCGGGTTGATGGCCTTTCCTACATCGTGGGCGGTCCACACTTTCAAAACCGTTGTTTCTCCTGTTTCGATGTCCACTTCCACTTCGACCAGGTTTGTGGAATAGGAATAGGTGACGTACACATCGCCGAGCCCGGTCTCGCCGTCATAGGTGGTTTGAGGAGGGACAGCCCAACCATGGGCGGAGAGTTGCACCATGTTCTGGACGCACCGTTGGATGGTCGCCTTCCACAGCCAGGCTTCTTCACTCCAGTGGCCTGAGGCGCGGTTTGATGGAGTGTAACTGGAGGTCACAATCCTATGGAAATCTGACTTTGGGTGTGTCTCTCCCCGTGCTGACGCTGCAACCGCTTGAGATTTCATTTCAGCAATGATTTTTGAGAAATCATAATCGGCGCACACGGCGGCCATACGTGACTTGATTTGACGGCAGGCGTCGGCGATGGCATTGCCGCTCATCAACGTGGTTCGCGATGCGACCGTGGGTCCCGAATCGGGAACGCGGGAAGTATCCGGCGGCATGATTCGAATGAATTCGAGGGGACACCCCAAGGCGTCAGCGGCAATCTGAGACAACACGGTGATCATCCCCTGACCGATCTCGGTGGTTCCCACGGCGACGTTCACGCTGCCGTCCGAGCTGATCACCACACTCGCCCCCGCGGGGTTGAGATAACCGCCCCGCGCACCCAATCCCACACCGTAATAACAACAGCCCCATCCCAAACCGCGTCGCTTGGGATTCGGTGGATTTTCAGAAATACGAGCGCCATTGCTCTTCTCAATCTCGAGCTTGAGCCGGTCGTAATTAGAGGCGCGACGAACTTCAATGATCGTGTCTTTGAATCCCACCGATTCTTTGAGTTCGTGTTCGGTGACCGTGTGGTCGCCGGTTTCCAAAGCGTTCTTTTCGCGGAACTGGAGCGCGTCCAGCCCAATTCTCTCTGCCAAAAGATCCATCTGGCGTTCGTGGGCAAATACGATTTGAGGTTCACCAAATCCTCGAAATGCGCCGCAGGGAACCTTGTGAGTTCGGATGGCATAGGCATCCACGCGGACATGCTCGCAGCGGTAAGGTCCGGCCGCGTGGTTAATGCCGCGCCACAGGACAACCGGTGAAAGCGTGGCGTAGGCGCCGGCATCCAAAAAGTAATCGACATCCACTGCCAGGAGGATTCCGTCGTGCGACGCCGCGGAGCGATAGACGATCTTTCCGGGATGCCGTTTCGACATCACCTGCATATCTTCTTCACGGCTCAGGATGTATTTGACCGGCCGGCCTGTGGCTTGGGCCAGCAGGGCGACCATCGCGGCGGGTAATCCCGGGGCATCTTCTTTTCCCCCGAAGCCTCCTCCGGTCACGGTTTGGATCACGCGGCAGTGATTCATTTTCATTCCGGTAACGCTGGCGACCGCCTTTTGGACATAGAAAGGACATTGCAGGGAACCGTAGACCGTAATGCCCCCATCCGTCTCCGGGACGGCAATCATGCCGTTGGTTTCAATGTAGGCGTGTTCCTGATACGGCGTTTGATAAGTATTTTCGACGACCACTACATCGTGGCGCGAAAAAATATCGCAGGGACGGCCGCGTCGAAGCTTCCAGTGTTGGACGATCTCTCGTTTGGCAAAACCTTCTTCGAGGGTCAGGATGGCCGGGAGCGCCTCATAATCAACGGTAATGGCACGGGCCGCCTCTTCCGCCGCACTCTTGGTTTCCGCGGCCACCAGCGCTACCGCTTCGCCAATGTGGCGTACCTCACCGGCGGCGAGCAGGGGCTGATCCGGCTGGATCATGGGGATCAAGTTTTGTCCGGGAATGTCTTGTGCGGTGAGGATGGCGTGGACCCCGCGAATGCGCCGGGCGGCGGCGGTCGAGATCTTCTTGATGCGGCCATGGGCCAGCGGGGACCGCACCACGGCCGCATGCAGCATGGCTCCAAAGGAGAGGTCGTCGACGTACTGGGCCGTTCCCTGAACTTTATCGAGGGAGTCCGGCCTCGCAATTCGTTCACCCACCGTCCGCATCTCGGGCCTCACGGTTATCGGAGATACGGTTCAATTTATATCATAGTTCTTTATTGGAGAGAAAATGGGAGAGAGGTGAGAAGAGAAATTCCAAACTCCAAAAACCGAATTCCAAATAAATTCCAATCATAAATTTCCAAATTGAAAAGTCAAGACAATGAGGCGCTCCATGATATTTATTGAATCCGCTCTTTTGAGATTTGGTTTTGGAGAAATACTAATTCTAATTTGGGGTCATCTATGAAGAGGGGCGGCGACGTCAAGTGCAAAGGTGTAAGTCCCGTCTTTGGTGTTGCGCAGCGAGCCGCACCCCCTCAAAAGACCCGGGGGGTCGGTGAGCGGAGCAACACTTCTCC
>JAQUPQ010000048.1 GCA_028716525.1 Terriglobia bacterium
CGACCAAAGTGACCTGCGCCCCGAAGGATTTACATTCGATGTAATTCGCCCGCGGAACATCTTTCGGCATGAAAATGAATGCCTCCATGCCGGCTTTGGCCGCGTAAGCCGCCATGGCGCTGGCCGCATTCCCGGCAGAAGGAACCACTACTTTTTTGATCCCCAATTCCTTCGCCATCGAGATGGCCGCTGCCATGCCGCGCGCTTTGAAAGAGGCGGTGGGATTGAGAGATTCGTCTTTAATGTAAATATTCTTAAGACCCGACTCACGTCCCAGGCTTTCGGCACGAAACAGCGGTGTGTACCCTTCTCCCAACGACACAATGTTGGCGTCTTCATTCACCGGCATGACTTCGCGATAACGCCACAGGGTCTTCGGGCGCGATGATAATTTCTGCGGATTGAGTTCCTGTCCTGCCGCCTTGAGATCGTATCGCACCAGCAAAGGCAGTTTGCATTCGGGGCAAAGGTTGTAAATGCGTTGCGGCGGAAACTGTTTTTGACAGGATGAACATTCCAGATGAGTAACGTGATTCATGAAAGAGATTCCTTCCGAAGGAGATTAGAAAAAATGCAGTATAGCAGAGCGTGGCGGAGAGTGAGCAAAAGGAAATACGCAAATCGGGAAGCGGGTGGCGGCTGAACCGAGTGCCGGAGGACACTTAAAGTTCCGGCGAAGAACATTTATCGCCGAGATGTCCAGATTTGGTAGCCGGGATTCGCCGCATTTGTGGCGAATCCCGGGATTTTCTGTTTTTCGAATTCATGAAACGTCCGGGATGCTCTCCCGCTTCGCGGGCGCGCATCCCGGCACCCCATGCATTTTGAATCAGAAAATTCTTCAATTCGGATCTGCGGGTCTCTCCTCGCTTGTTCTTTCCGGGCGGCGCGTGTCGTCTTTGATAGTGTCGTTCAGCGACTTCCAGTCGAACCATGCTTGTTTCCCGTTGATCCATTTTTCAAACCAACCGTATTCGCTGACCATTTTCACCATTTGATTCCGCATATCCGGAATGCCGTGAGTGGATCCCGGATACACCATGAACTCGGTGGGCACGCCCAATTTTTCGAGAGCCATGTGAAGCTCTTCGCTTTGCGGCCGTGGCACGCGGGGGTCGCCCTCGACCACGTGGATTAAGGTCGGGGTCTTGGCGTTCTTGATGTATTTCAGCGGCGACTCATTCCAGTAATGCTCAAAGTTGTCGTAGGGCTTTCCCTTGAAATAGAACTCGCGATTCAGTTGCGTGTCGGTTTCGGCATACATCGAAATCCAGTTCATGGTGCCGGCCCCCGAAGAGATGGCTTTGAAGCGGTTCGTATGGGTCAGTGTCCAGTTGGACCAATGACCGCCGGCGCTCCAGCCCATCACACCCATTTTGTTTTCATCGACCAAGCCCAGTTTGATCAAGTTGTCAACGCCCGTCATGATGTCGTCAAAGGCCTGGCGATAGTAATCGCCTGAGATTTGCATCTTGAATTTCTGACCGTAATTTGTGGATCCGCGATAATTCGGCATCAGACAGAAATATCCGCCGGCCGCATAAACGTGGGAGTAATTAACATACCGCCCATTGAATCCGAGCGTATCGGCGCCAGCGGGTCCGCCGTGGATCTGGACGATCAACGGATAGCGCTTCCCTTTTTCGTAGTTCAGCGGATACACCAACACGCCTTCCACCATCGCTCCATCCGAGCTCTTCCAGCGCACGGCTTCAGTTTTCCCCAACTGAATAGCAGTCACTTGAGGATTGCTGTCCGTAACGCGTTTCCATGCGTTTTGATCCGCCAAGGTCTCTATCCGGGTAACGTAGAGATTATTGGGGCTGATCGGATCGGAATAGCTCAGCAACACCACCTCGCTATCCTCCTCAGGATCATCCTCCCGCATGGCGCGAACGGCGCCCTGGACGTGGGTAACAGGCCCGGCCGTTCCCGTCGCCACATCCACAGCAAAAATCTGCGTCGTCGCACCCGTGCCGACGGTCGAATAAATCGTATGCCCGTCCTTTGACCAGAATCCCATGCGAACATCGCCATCGAAGTTTGATCCCAGCTTCTTCCATTCTCCCCCGGCGACAGGTCGCACATAGATTCGATCGTTGTAGAAATATTTGAAATCATCCGATGCGGAGAAAGCAATCCATGAACTGTCGGGTGAAAAGCTTAACGGGCTTTCGGAGATGTCGCGATTGTTGGTGAGACGCTCGATCTTCCCGCTTTCAACATTGAGGAGATAGAGATCGGCGTAATCCGGCGCGTCGGTTCCCTTCTCATAACGGTTCATCGATCCCCCGCGAAATCCGATCCATTGGGAATTCTTTGAAAGGGTCACCGACGACACGGTGTAATCCGTTCCCGAGGTCAGTCGGGATTCCTTCCTGGAATCGAGATCCAACGCCCACAGATGCACGGCCGGCGATTGCTGGTCGCGAATGCGTACGGTGAAACGCTTGTCCAGGCGTTCCCGGTCCGCCTTGTCGACCGAATCCGGTGAGAGGAAATAAATTCGCCTGCTGTCGGGAGAAAACTGCCATGAAGTGATCGGAGTGGAATGTTTGGTCAGTTGTTTCGCCTTTCCCAATTCCAGTTCGGCGGTTGAAAAAATCCATATCTGCTGTTCCTGCGCCCGGCCCGCGGAAAACGCCAGCCATTTTCCGTCTTTGCTGAACGCAAAGGTTCCCACGCGGTCGCGGACATCGGTGATCCTGGCCGCTTCGCCGCCGTCGGGACGCATCAGGTACAACTGGTTGCGCGACCGCGGCGCGCCCTCTCCGCCGCCTGCAGGAGCAGCGCCCGAGGTTGCCGCGCCTGCTGCAGCGGGAGGCGCATCACGATCCGACGCAAAAACAAAAAATCGGCCATCGTGCGACCATTTGGGATTCGTTTCGTTCTTGTCGTGCGTAAAAGTCATTTCCCGATTCGACGACCCATCGGTCGAGGCCAGCCAAACATCCGTGAATGCCCGGCCCGCTTTCCAGTCCGGAACCGACAAAGTGTAGAGCAGCCATTTTCCATCGGGACTGAGGTCGGGACTCGCCACCGTGCGCATCTCCATCACATCCATAAAGTTCATAGGACGCGGAGTGGCTTGGGCGCCACTTTTCGAACTGATCGAAAACACACAGGCCAACGCGATGAGAACAATTGCAACTCGCCCCATTCGGGTTTGCGATTTCATGGAATTTTCCTCGTTTTAAAAAATTGGTGACTCAAGAAGTTTAAGGTTGGATGGCGCGGATATAGAAAAACCTAAGACGATTTGAAGAACCTCGCAGTTACAGGAGGAGCGTCGCTGTGCCTCAAAGTCCCAGCCGCGGCGAAACCTTTCGCCCGCAAATGATACGACAAATACGATCTTGCCTGTAAAAAAACGTAATACGAAGGAAAAAGAATTGACAGTCGCTTTTTCGGATTGCTATATTCCCATTCCAAGCGTGGCGATTTAGGGTGACTTGCTCCACGTTAAAAACTGCTAAAGAACCGGATGCGGTCTATAATCAAAAAGATTGTAAAACCCACCGAAGTTCTTGAGCGGTGGGTTTTCAGTTTCCACCGCTTTCTGCACAACGTGATACCACACCCCCATTGCCCGCTTGAATTTCGAGAAAGGTGAACGAGCGGCCGGCAATGCGGTCTCACTTTCAACAAGACTCCCATTTGCTTATTCCGGGGACACGCCTTCGTCTCCGCATTATGCCGGCGCATTGATCCTGGGTTCGGAGGGCATCGTTTCTCCAGGGTCCATAAGGCTCGAGATATCACATGGAATCGAAGATTCGTGTCGGAATTCTGGGCGCCACTGGAATGGTGGGCCAACGTTTTGTGCAACTGCTTGAGAACCATCCGCAGTTTGAGGTCACCGCCCTGGCGGCCTCGGATCAGTCGATCGGAAAACAATTTGAGGAGGCCTGTTCGTGGCGATTGGTAACGCCCCTGCCCGAGGCGGTTCGTTCACTTCAAGTACAAGCGCCTCAGCCCCCTCTGGATTGCGATGTGATTTTTTCGAGCCTGCCCTCCTCGATCGCCGGCGACATTGAGACCTCATTCGCGGTCGCAGGCTACCCGGTCATTAGCAATTCCTCATCACACCGGATGGATTCGCATGTGCCCCTCCTCATTCCCGAAGTCAACCCGGAGCAATTGGGCATGATCGGGAGGCAGAGACAACGCTTCGATTGTTCGGGTGGTTTTATCGTGGCTAATCCAAATTGCGTTGTGATTGTTATGGCAATGGCCCTGGCCCCGCTGCACCGACAATTCACTGTGAAGTCCATTGTGGCCACCACGTTGCAATCCATTTCAGGGGCCGGCTATCCCGGCGTGGCGTCAATGGACATCACGGACAATGTTCTGCCATTCATCGCCCAGGAAGAAGAAAAAATCGAAAATGAGACTCGAAAAATCCTGGGTCAATGCAATTCGGAGTCTGTGGAATATGCCCAGTTCGGCGTCAGCGCGCAGTGTCATCGGGTGAATGTGCAGGATGGGCATTTGGTGGCCCTTCGAGTGGGATTCGAGCAGAAACCTTCCATTTCGGAAGTCAAACACAGTTTGGCGTCATTCTGCGGAGAACCACAACGGCTGGGCCTTTTTTCAGCCCCCAAACATCCCCTAATTGTTCGCGAGGAATCAGATCGTCCTCAACCGCGTCTGGATCGCGACGCCGGAAAGGGCATGAGCATTACCGTAGGCCGCATTCAGAAAGATAAAGTCTTGGATTTTCGGCTCGTGGCACTGGGACACAACACCATTCGCGGAGCTGCGGGCGCAGCACTTCTCAACGCCGAGCTTTTATTGGCCAGAGGATACTTTGACAAACAAAACGTTCTCGATTCTCCTGAAGCTAAGAGGAGGCCGGCATAATGAAATCACATCTTCGGGTCTTGAAATTCGGAGGGACTTCAT
Organism: Terriglobia bacterium; assembly: GCA_028716525.1. Lineage (GTDB taxonomy): Bacteria > Acidobacteriota > Terriglobia > JAIQFV01 > JAIQFV01 > JAQUPQ01. The sequence goes on from JAQUPQ010000048.1 coordinate 4,906, forward strand.
TGGGCGATGCCGAATGCATTCGCAATGCCGTCGAAGCCGTCGCGAAAGCAAAATCGGGTGGTCCTGCAGTGGTGGTTGTCTCCGCGATGAGCGGTGTTACAAGCCAACTGCTCGACGCGGCGACTCACGTCACGCAAGGAAAACCTAAAATGGCCGAAGATCTCTCACGATTCCTTCTGGACCACCATGAACTGGCAATTCAAACGCTGATATCAAACAGGAATGTTGCCATCCGGTGTTTCGCGGAACTGGAACAAATTGTCGAGGGCGCCGCATGTCTCCTAGAAACTTTCTACAAGGATAAAGGTCTGAATCCGTCAGCTCTCGATGGTCTCCTGGGCACGGGAGAGCAGCTCTCCGCGCGCCTATTTGCCGCCGCACTTCAGGATCGGGGTTTGAATGCGGTTCCGATGGACGCTTCAAAGCTCATCGTCACTAATTCGGCTCATGGAAACGCCGATCCTCTGATGGATCAATCCAGAGACCGGATATTGCGTCTCGTACCGACAACCTTGAAACGCGGCTTCATTCCCGTAGTAACGGGGTTTGTGGGGGCTACGGAGGAAGGTCTTGCCACCACGCTGGGACGAGGCGGTTCGGATTACACGGCGACGATCTTCGGTGCAGCTCTCAATGCAGAGGAGATCTTCATATGGACCGACGTGGATGGCGTTCTCACCGCCGACCCGCGATCCGTTCCGGAAGCACGAACGATTCCCGAAATCACATACCAGGAAGCAACCGAGTTGGCCTGCTTGGGGGCCAAAGTCCTTCATCCCAAAACACTGAATCCTGTTTCAGGAAAACAAATCCCTGTGTGGATACGAAACAGCTTCAATCCCACAGCGTCGGGAACCCGTATTGGGGCGCAAAGGAAACCAGTATCGCGGGGCATACGCGCTGTTACCTGTCGCACCGATGTGAGTTTGATCCGGGTCCGCACAAACGCCAGAGACCAATTCTTATCGCAGGCTGTGCGCACACTCGCCGCCCCTGAGAAAGCCATCGCACAGTTTTTCCCGAGTTCAACAAATATTTCTCAGGATGAACTTCTATTCGTAGCGGGGACAGAGGAGATTGAGGCTTCTATGCGGCTCTTTGATAATTTTAAAGCCTTAGCCCCTCGTCAGATGGGCCTTGGAAATCCGCAAATCGATACGGAAATCGCCCTGGTATCGATCGTGGGCAATTCCTTAGATTCCGGCACTTCCCGCCGCGCCCTCAAGGCCATGTCACGAAGCGATATTCAGCCTCGGGCGGAGGTCCAGGGGCTGTCGAAGAATAACCTCTGTTTTGTTGTTCCCCAGGAGTCCGCTAGAAGGACATTGGCCGCGTTCCACCGGGAGTTTTTCGAAAACACGGGTGACGATTGAGTCCGGCCCCAATTAAACCAAGCCGTGACCGAACAGTCCCGGCTTCGCTTATTGTCCTTCCAGAACCTTGGTGGCGTCGTCGATCTCGGCCGACATGTCCCGAAGCGCTTTAACGACGTTATTCATCTGGGGCACTACGTCTCCCCAATTTTTCTGTTCCAGGGCTTCGCGCACACCGGGAATGGTCTTCACGCCATATCCGGTATAGAGTCCGGGAGCGTAAATCTCGTGTTCGAACCAGGAGCGGCTCGGCAATCCCTGCGCATTGGTTAATTTCCGCTCCGTCATAAAGAGCATAGTGTTGAGCGATTTCATTTGCGCCGGAGCCAATCCCCAATTCCCGGCAGCCCGCTTCTCGAAGGCCGCATGATAGCGGTCGGCCGATTGCTTGAGTGTTCCCGCTGCTTCATGGAGAGGCGTCAAGTCAAAGCTCTGCGGAGGCTTGACATCTTTTTCAAGCTTGTCGAGCTCTGTGATGTATTTTGCGACCGTGTCGGAAAAATCCTGAAACTGAAATGGAAGGACCGGCGCATCAGCCAATCGCATGACCATCGTGCCGACGGTTTGCGACAAGGCGCGGCCGTATTCGAACGTGGTGTCGCCGAATCGCGTGTACCAGGCGAAGTCGTCGTAAATGGAATGGTACACGCCACCATCGCCGCCTCCTCCTCCGAAACCCAAATTCAAAGAAGCAATACCCAAGTGGTCAATATAAACGGTGTAATCGGAACCCGAACCCAACGCTCCAATACGTAAATCCGCGCGTTCTCGAATTTCTTTCTTGTCTTGGTCGGTTTTCGCCTGGTCGATCTGGCGTTGCTTCCAAGCTTCCCACACCGACTTTCCACTTTCCGGATCTCGGATATCCTTGGCCACTTCGTTGACAAAGTCTTCCAACGTGTGCGAACCGGAAGCGCCCAGCCAGCCCTTGCCGTTGCTGTCGCTGTTGATGTAAGCGACGGCATGCTTCTTCAATTCATCGGCATGTTTTTCAGCCCATTCCGTCGAGCCCAGCAAACCCGGCTCTTCACCGTCCCAAGCCGCATAAATAATCGTGCGGTGGGGCTGCCAGCCTTGCTTCAGCAGTTGTCCGTAAGCTCGCGCCTCCTCGATGAGCGCCACTTGCCCGCTGATGGGATCGGAGGCTCCGTTGACCCAGGCGTCATGATGATTTCCGCGCACAATCCATTCATCGGGTGCGGTGCTGCCGTCGATCCGCGCCACCACGTCGTAAATAGGTTCGACGTTCCAGTTGAAACTGGCTTTCAAGTGAACGACAGCCGGACCGGGGCCGATGTGATAGGTGATAGGCAGCGCGCCTCTCCAGGCTTCCGGAGCCACAGGTCCGCGGAGATTCCTGAGAATCGGCTGAGCGTCGCCATAAGAAATCGGCAACACCGGAATCTTCATCAATGTTTTTGCTTCGCTGAGCGAAAGTCTCTTGGCGCCTTTGACGCTGGCCCAGCCGGGCGTCTCCGGATCGCCGGGATAAATCGGCATGTCGGCGACGCTTCCGCGCTGCACACCCTGCCAGGGACGCATGGGTCCTTCGGGGTAAATATCGCCGCGCGTGTATCCGTCGTCGCGCGGATCCGAGTAAATCAAACACCCAATCGCTCCATGTTCATACGCCACCTTGGGTTTGATGCCGCGCCAACTGGCGCCATAGCGCGCCAGTACGATCTTGCCTTTGACCGAAATGTCGAGCTTATCCAGCTCCTCATAATCTTTGGGGGTACCATAATTGACGTACACCACTTGCGCCGTCACATCGCCGTCGGCCGAATAGGCATTGTAAGTCGGAAGCTGTCCGGCATCGGTGGAGTCCGGATCTTGTGGAACGGCCGGTTCTTTGAGTTGCGCGGTGTATTTCTCAGGCTCCAACAATTCGACCAGGCGTTCCTTGGGGGTTGGAAAGAGCACTTCAAACTCCTCAATCTCCGCCTTCAAGCCGAACTCGTGAAACTTCTTGAGTATGAATTCAGCGTTGGATTTGTCTTTGGGAGATCCCACGTGATGCGGCTCCGACGAGAGAATGTACATGTTCTCCCGCAGATTCTTGACATCGGGAATGGCGCGAAACTTCTGCTCCCAGTCACGCTCCGTTTGGCTCTCCGTCGAACTATAACCTCGCAAGACGGGCACCGTAGAAGCGGTGCCCCCTTGCGCCCTCAGGCAGACGGCCTGACCCGCAAACATTAAAACAACGCACACAAGAACAAAGAGACTTCGTCTTATGGTCTTAGGCATCATTAGGATCTCCCCAAAAAAGAATTTGACCGTGCGCCCTCTTTATCACGGTGAAGAATATCCAAGCACACACTGAAAATTTCAGGAAAGCGGAAAGACTTTTTGAATAGAACGCGGGACCGAGAAAAACGGATAGTGCCTAATGGGCTTCTTTAACGAGGTTGCGATTCCATTCGGGAATCTCCACAACGACATCTTTGCTCCCGTCAGGAACAGTCTGACAACCCAGGCGCGAGCAGTCTTCAAGCCCGGGCGCCTCTTGAATCATATCATCTTCGTCATCCGACGACTGGTTGCAGGTATCCAAACCGGACTTCACGTACACGTGGCAGGTGGAGCAAGCACAAACGCCACCGCAGGAATGATCCAGAAGAATTCCGTTGGCCAGCGCAATCGATAAAACGGATCCCGGCCGGCCGTCGTAACCTTGCGGCAGATGATCCGGATCCACTTCCACCGTCTTGTTCATGGGCAAGAAGGTGACACGATACTTGGTCTTCGGCAGCGGAACTTCAATCTGCGACAAATAGGGATTCTGACCACCCATACCATACCTGTTTCCAAAATATTGAACTCGCCCTGATTATAGCACGCCAAAAACTTCCAACACGCCCGGGTGGCGCGGCTCGCGGTCACAGGGCGTTTGCTGAAAAGACTTTGGCGGGGTCGATTGAGGCGATAAAAGTGTTTCAGCCGTCATAAAAGCCGTCCACCACAGAGGCGGCCGCCGCCGCGGCCAGAGAACCGCCCGTGATCCTTCTACCCTTTCTTTTCCGCCCCAGGTCTTTCCTGACACCCGACACTCGACACCTGGCAGCTATTTGCAGATTAAATGTCGCCAAATTGCCAAGCTCTATAATCGTTTCAGATTCTCAACCGTAAATTCATTTCTCACGTTGCCTGTGTTCAAAGTACTTCCCGGCTCAAACAGCAGAACCTCAACTTCATGTTCCGCGACTGGTCGATGCTCCACACCGCGCGGAACGATCAAGAACTCTCCCTGCTCGAGCTCCACGTAATGATCTTTGAATTCCATTCGAAAACGCCCACGTACGACAAGAAACATTTCATCTTCCTTTTCGTGATGATGCCACGTAAATGGTCCCATGAACTTGACCAGCTTCACCATTTGTCCGTTCAACTCACCCACTACATGGGGTTTCCAATAATCCGGAATTTGTTTGAGTTTCTCCTGCAAATTGACTTTTTCCATCGGCCTGACTCCTCGTCCTTGAGTTCGGAGAATAATGGATCACGATCGGACTGATGAAACTCCACACTCGGACCGCATCGAAGACAAACTGTTTTAACTTGGGTTGACCGAAAGGGGTTTCCGGTCCAATACAAAGCGTTCGATGGCCTGTGCGACCCCATTTTCGTCGTTGGAAGCTGTCACGTAACGTCCCGCCGTCTTCAAACCTTCGACGCTTTGCCCCATGACAACCGCCACCGTGGCTAACTCCAGCATGTCATGATCATTGTGATTGTCGCCCACGGCCATGAGATTTTTATGCGTCCACTGACTCTGCTGCAGCAGGAAATCCAAAGCCACCGCCTTGCCGCTCGAAGGAGAAAGAACGTCGACAATCGATACGTCGCGATGCAGGTATTCGGTTTTGGTGACCCGAACTTGGCCCTTCCGGGCCAAAGGCTCGACCGCCCCTACCACGCCGTTCATCCGTTCGACATTGCCGCCGAACATCAATTGAATCGGATCGACCGTCAAAAAGTTCTCGAGCGATTCGACTTGGTGAACCGATTCTTTACTCTTGTTCAAATACCATTGCAAAGGGCGATTTTCCGGATCGATCGATTCGCACACCAGTTGTTCGAAGCCGGGTTCTTCCGCGTGGGCCACGCAGGAAGATCGAAAAGCCCTAGTGGCGCGCAGAACCGCCAACGCCGCCTCCAGCGGCAACGGATTTCGATAGAGCAAACGGTGCGAGCGGGAGGTTCGGACGACTGCCCCGTTGTTGGCCACCACAATCAGATCGTGGTCAAACAATATGGCAATCGGCTCGGCCATCGAAAAGCGGCGTCCGGTCACCAAAACAACCTGCACGCCCCGCTCCAGGGCCGCGTCAACTGCCTGTTTATTGGCATCACTGACAAGACCTCGGGAATTCAGGAGGGTCCCATCAATGTCGAGAGCCACAAGTCGAATTTCATTCTTCATCGCGGCAAGTGTAACACAGGCATTTCGATTGGGGTTTGGCTTGCCCAAGCACTGCCGCAGATTTCAAGCGCATTGGGATCAATACCCTATTTCCAGATTAACCCGATTTTCGCTCCGGGGGCATTTGTCAGTCTGTGGTATACTGCCGCCCTTCATGAATTCACTGGCAGTTTGGATTTCTGTTTTTCCCGCGCGTCAAACAAGCATTTCGGCCCATTAAGAAACAGTGCCATCAACGCATGATGACCCAATGAATCACAGTTTGAATTTCGAATCAGACTCGTCGGGCGGCAGATTGGTGCTCCCTCCAAAACCCTCCGCCCGCGGTGGAAACGAGGGATTGGGGTCAGATTCGAAGAGAAAAACAGAGCCTCGTCAGGGGCGACCGAAACCTCGCCAATTTACAGAAAGGTCAGGCTGGAGAGTTCTCAAATTTCTCATTTGGAGACGACCGTGAAATTTTTATCGAAGAACAAATCCCGAATCTCTCAAGACCATCCTCAGCGCTCCTCGCGCCGAAGATTGCTGAAGGCTCTGGCGCTGGCGCCCTCGGTGGCGCTTCTTCCCCGCGCTGCCGAGCTCTGGGCGCAGGAATCGAAACCGAAGGCCATGCCCGGCCCGCCGCCCCGTTCCGGACCGGGTCAGCTGAACCCTTCGCCGGAGGCGTTGTCGCTCGCCGAAATTGTGCAGCAACGCTACGGCAAATACTTGACAGCCGAACAGCTCGAGGAGGTCAAGCTGGGTTTGGAGCGCGGCTTGCGCGGCCGCCAGGCCCTGCGACACTACAAATTCGAAAACGGCGACGAGCCTTGCACCACGTTCAGCGCCGAGTAAAGGCGACATCGGGATTCCAGGGCTGTTCATTTCCGTCGATGTGGCGTGCAACTCAAATCCAATTTTAAGAGGATGCCATGCTATCTGAAAAAATTCTCTACTCTTCGGTACGTGAGCTGGGCCAGATGATTCGAGCCAAAAAGATTTCACCGGTGGAATTGACGGAGTCCTACATCGACCGATTGGAAAAGATCGCCCCGAAACTGGGCGCCGTCGTCACGATGACACGCGATCTCGCCATAAAGCAGGCCAAAGCCGCCGAGAAGGAAATCACGGCCGGAAGAATCCGCGGACCTTTGCATGGAATTCCGGTCGGCGTCAAAGATCTGCTTGCGACCAAAGGCATTCCCACCTCCTGGGGCGCCGCGCCTTACAAAACGCAGGTATTCGATTACGATGCCACCGTCGTCGAGAAATTGCAGCAAGCCGGCACGGTCTTGATCGCGAAGCTCGCCATGGTAGAACTCGCCGGCGGCATGGGCTACAACAATCCTGATGCCTCATTTACGGGCCCGGGTCGAACACCCTGGAACCGGGATTACTGGAGTGGTGGATCATCCAGCGGCCCGGGCGCTGCCACCGCCGCGGGCCTGGTCGGCTTCGCAATTGGTTCGGAAACTTCCGGGTCGATTCTTACGCCCTCGTCTTGTTGCGGCCTTTCCGGATTGCGCCCGACGTATGGTCTTGTCAGCCGACATGGCGCCATGGCCTTGTGCTGGACGCTCGACAAGTTAGGTCCCATGTGCCGCACGGCTGACGATTGCGGGCTGGTGCTGGCCGCCATTGCCGGGCATGATCCCAAAGATGTTTCCTCCGTGAGGAGAAAATTTACCTATCCCGGGCCGGCTGCCTCCAGGAAACGTTTCCGCCTTGGACTGATCAAAGGAGCCGCGGACGGAAATCAAGCGGAGGTTAAGAAAAATTATGAGGAAGCCATCAAGGTTCTGGAAACCTTTTGCGACATCACTCCCGACGTTGTCTTTCCGGACCTGCCTTGGGGCGCGGCCGTGGGAACGATTGTCAATGCCGAAGGAGCTGCCGCTTTCTACGACCTGATCGAGAGCGGCAAGCTGGCGGAATTGCAGACGCCGCGGGACCGCATCGGAGGCTACTCCTCCGCCATGACTCTGGCGGTCGACTACATCCAGGCTATGCGCGTCCGTGTTCCCATGAAAAAAGCATTCAAAGAATTGATGACCAAATACGACGCCGTGGTGGCCCCGACCCGAAGCACCGTGGCGCCACCCATCGGAATAGATTTTGACAAGGCCTATCCTGGTGTCCGCGGCGGCACGCCCCTGATCCCCGCCGGAAATCTGGTGGGCGCTCCGGCGTTGTGCCTACCCAATGGGTTTGGGCTCTACGGCCTCCCGACTTCCATTCAATTTCTGGGGGCGCCCTTCAGCGAAAACACGTTAATTGAAATCGCCAAGGGATATCAACAACGCACCGATTGGCACAAGAAACACCCCAGCATTTCCTAGGGTTTGGGAGGATCCGCCGGGCCTACCGGAGGCCTGCAAAAATGCTTGCGTTTCTGATGAATTTCCGCTATTGTAATGGCAGTCTTGATCAGGATTTTGTTGTCGTTGCAGTGCAAGCTCCAAACCCTGAAGGGATTTGGGGCTTTTGTTTTGCGGTGAACACGAAGACTGACAAGCAACATTTCAATTAAGGAGTAACAGAAGTAATGAGAGAACAAGGTACTGTAAAGTGGTTTAACGACGCGAAGGGCTTTGGATTTATCCAACGCCAGTCGGGTGAAGATGTCTTCGTGCATTTCTCCGCGATCCAAGGCGACGGCTTCAAGTCTTTAGCCGAAGGCCAGGCTGTGGAATTCGAAGTCACTAAAGGCCAAAAAGGCCTGCAGGCTTCCAACGTCACCAAGGTGTAACTACACCAACCATTAATTTGAATAGCCCTGTTCCGCCTTGCGGGACAGGGCTTTTTTTTTGCCCCAGGAAGGTCCTGCCTGTCCTCCTGTTCCTTCTTAATTCCCACGTCGATCAGTGATACCATGTTGCGGTCACGGGTGTTTCGGTGACGGTTCTTATTCCACGAGGAGTCTTTATCCATGAAAACTCTTATCCAAAATGGAAACATCGTCACAGCGGTCGACAATTTCACCGCGGACGTCTTGATTGACGGATCCACCATAGCCGCCATTGGAGCCCATCTCCCAGCGCAAAATGTCGACAAAATCATTGATGCCAATGGAATGCTGGTCATCCCCGGGGGAATAGACAACCACACCCACCTCGACATGCCTTTTGGCGGCACCACCTCAGCCGACGATTTTGAATCCGGAACTCGGGCCGCCGCTTTCGGAGGAACAACTTCCATTGTCGATTTTGCGATCCAGACTCGCGGAGGAAAAGTTCAGGATGGCTTGGAAGCCTGGTGGAAGAAGGCCGACGGGAAAGCCTGCATCGATTATGGACTGCACATGATCGTGACAGATTTGAGCGAAGGATCCACGGATCCCGACAAAGCATTGGCTTCGATGGATTCCGTCGTACGCGAGGGCGTCACCAGTTTCAAGTTATTCATGGCCTATCCCGGAGTCCTGATGGTGGATGACGGGACCATTTTTAAAGCCCTCTCGCAGACCGCCAAAAACGGCGCCTTGATTTGCATGCATGCTGAGAACGGCAACGCCATCGACGTCATTGTGAAACGCGCCATCGCCGAGGGAAAGACGGCCCCGATTTATCATGCCCTCACACGCCCCACCACGGCCGAAGGAGAAGCGGTTCATCGCGCCATCGCGTTGGCCGAAATGGCCGGAGCGCCCATCTACATCGTGCACCTTTCGTCGAACGAGGCGTTGGAAAAAGTGGCGGAAGCTCGGGACCGCGGCGTCATGGCGTATGCCGAGACCTGCCCTCAATACCTGCTCCTTTCGCTTGAGGACATGGAGAAGATGCCGGACTTCGAAGGCGCCAAAGTCGTCTTCACGCCGCCTCTGCGGGAAAAATGGAATCAAGAAAAGTTGTGGGAAGGGCTCCGGATGAACACCCTGCAGGTGGTTTCTACCGATCACTGCCCGTTTTGCTTTAAGGAACAAAAGGAATTAGGCCGTGGCGATTTCACCAAGATCCCCAATGGCGGCCCGGGCATCGAGAATCGTTTGCAGCTTCTGTTCGAGCACGGCGTCAACAAAAAGAGAATTTCGGTTAATCGCTGGGTCGAGATCACCTCAACGACGCCGGCAAAAATGTTTGGCCTCTATCCCCGCAAAGGAACCATCGCGGTCGGCAGCGACGCCGACATCGTAATCTGGGATCCCAATCAGGAGCATGTGCTGTCGGCCAAAACCCACCACATGCGCGTGGACTATTCCATGTTCGAAGGTTGGAAGATCAAAGGGAACGCCAAAATCGTCCTTTCCCGCGGCGAAGTGATTGTCGATAACGGCCAGTGGAAAGGCCGCGCCGGACGCGGAGAGTTCATTAAGCGGGCCACCTATGCCGGGGCGTGGAAGTAACGCACCGTTTAGCAGACGCTGAATTTAGGTGTCAGGTACCAGGTGTCAGGTATCAGGTACCAGGAAAATCGAAGAATTTCATTTTTGAATCACAAGAGATATTCGTCTAAAGCCTTGCTCGGATTTTGTCATCTCCCCGCAGGGCTTCTCTGTAAGTGTTCAATCGCTTCGAACCAGTCCCGCAGGGACGGTATTGAGCCGCGCAGCGGTCCACCGGCCTTGTGGCGGATAGCCCGGCGCGTGAGCGCCGCGTATCCTTCCAATAAATCGACGCAGCCCCGCAAGGGGCGGCAGAAACCCCATCATTCCGAAACGGAAAATTATCCGGTTCGGGTTCATTCTCGAGGCAACTTCACACGTTGCGATTCCAAACTCCCCCATTTTGCCTTTGATTCTCGTCGCCGTTTGACGTATGGTTGTCGCTTCTTTTTTGGCCGGCCTTAAGAATCGACTCAATTCCAGCAACATTCAGGAGGCTTGAATGAAGCCTGCCCGCGAATTTTATAGTGACATCGACGTCGAACCTCTTCGCAGCAGCCCCTTATTCAACAACGACCTCGCACCCGTCTCTTCGCTCCGGCGCAATTGGGGAATGTACAACATCGCCGCCTTGTGGATCGGGATGAGCGTGTGTATCACCACTTACTTGCTGGGCGCCGGACTCATTGCCAAGGGAATGAACTGGTGGGAAGCCATCCTGACAATTTTCCTGGGAAATTTGGTGGTGCTGGTTCCGATGGTCTTGAACGCGCATGCCGGGACGCGTTATGGAATTCCCTTCCCCGTCTTTGCGCGGGCCTCCTTCGGCGTATTGGGCGCCAACATCCCCGCCATGCTGCGGGCCTTTGTCGCCTGCGGATGGTTCGGGATTCAAACCTGGATCGGCGGTTCAGCCATCAACGCCATGCTGGCGATTCTGGTTCCCGGCTGGGCGCATTTCAGATCCGGTATCTGGATCGCCTTTTTCGCCTTCTGGCTGGTCAATGTGTTCATCATCATCAAGGGAATTGAAACCATCCGCGGATTGGAGAGTTGGACGGCGCCCTTCATGATCGGCATTGGTTTGGTCTTGCTCTTTTGGGCCTGGAACCGGGCTGGCGGGTTTGGGCCCATGCTTTCTCAGCACAGCAAATTCAAAACCAATCGCGAATTTTGGGCGGCTTTCGTCCCGGGATTAACTGCCATGGTGGGCTATTGGGCCACGCTATCGCTCAACATACCCGACTTCACCCGCTTCGCTAAATCGCAGCGCGACCAAATGGTCGGACAAGCGATCGGACTGCCGGCCACCATGACACTTTATTCCTTCATTGGAGTGGCGGTGACTTCGGCCACCATCGTTATTTTCGGCCAAGCCATCTGGGATCCGGTCGTGCTGCTGTCTAAGTTCAACCAACCTCTCGTCGCGCTGGTCGCCTTGCTGGCTCTGGGCCTCGCGACACTCAACACCAACATCGCGGCCAACGTGGTGTCGCCCGCCAACGACTTTTCGAATTTGTGGCCCAGCCGCATCACCTTTATGCGCGGAGGATTGATTACGGCCGTTGTTGGAGTCCTGATTCAACCCTGGCGCCTGATGGCCAATGCCGACAAATACATCGGGTGGCTGGTGGGTTACTCCGGCCTTTTGGGACCGGTCGCCGGCATCATGATCGCCGATTATTTTTTGATTCGGAAAAAGATGCTGGTCCCCGAAGATCTTTACCTGCGCGGGGCGTTCTATGAATTCACGCGCGGCTTTCACCTCAAAGCCATCGTGGCCCTGGTCGTGGGAATCGGAGTGGCGCTGATCGGCTTGGCAGTCCCGCAGTTGCACTGGCTGTACGAGTACGCCTGGTTTGGCGGGTTCTTTACTTCCAGCATTCTTTATTACCTCATGATGCGCCTGGAGGCATCACAACCAGCTTAAATTCGCAGCTCCAGGGCGAATCACCTCACCATCTTTCTCTCGCCATCCGACATTCATTCGTGTAAATTCTTAGCCGAATCAGCGAAGGAACGCCGCCACATGCTCCCACTCGAACACATTCGCGTCTGTGACCTCTCAAGAATTCTCTCCGGCCCCTATTGCACCATGACGCTGGGAGACCTGGGAGCCGAAATTATCAAGGTGGAGCCGCCGCAGGGAGACGATACGCGACGTTGGGGGCCGCCTTTCCTCGAAGGCGAAAGCACTTATTTTCTGAGCATCAACAGAAATAAAAAATCCATCGTTTTGGATCTTAAATCGCCGGAAGGAAAAGAGCTGCTCCGAAAACTGATTCAAAAATCGGATGTGCTGGTCGAGAATTTCAAGACCGGAACTCTGGAGCGGCTGGGATTCGGGTACCCCCAGGCTTCTCAACTGAATCCCCGCTTGATTTATTGTTCCATTACCGGGTACGGACAAACCGGTCCCAAGGCCTCTGCCCCGGGATTCGATGTGGTCATTCAAGGGGAAAGCGGGGCCATGGACGTGACCGGATTCCCCGATGGGCCGCCCACCAAATTCGGCCTTTCGATTGCCGACATCGTAACCGGAATGAACGCCGTGCAAGCGATCCTGGCGGCTCTCCTGGTCCGAGAAAAGACCGGCCGGGGACAGCGTATTGACATCGCGTTGCTGGATTCTTTAGTCGCGTGCCTCACTTATCACGCCCAGAGCCAACTGGCCGGAGAAACGCCCCGACGTCTTGGAAATCGACATCCCTCCATCGCACCGTACGAAACCTTCAAGGCTTCCGATGGGTACATCAACATCGGTGTTGGAAGCGAAAATCTCTGGGAGAAATTTTGCGCGGCCCTGGATCGCAAGGAGCTTTGCAGCGATCCGCGTTTTCGAACGAATCAGGATCGGCTGAAAAACTATGCTTCGCTTCGATCTCTCCTGGAGACCATTATGGAAACCCGGACGCGAGCGTCGTGGCAGAAAGCTTTTGATGCGGCCGGAGTGCCTTGCGGCCAGATCAAGTCCGTCGCCGAAACGCTCGGGGACGCGCAACTCGCGGCACGCGGCATGATCGCTACGGTGGATCATCCCACCATCGGAGCGCTGCGGCTTATTGGATTCCCCATCAAATTTTCAGACACGCCCGGAATCATCCGTTTGGCCCCGCCGCGACTGGATGAACAGCGGAAAGAAATCCTGGATCTGCTGAAATGAGGGATGGATTTTGCGATGGGGTGCGAGCGAATTGCTTGCGCCTCACCGCAAAATCCATCACCCTGGACAGGAGACATGGCCAGAATTGCACCCTTTCGCGCCTTGATGTATGACCCCCACCTGGTCGGTGATTTGGCGCAGGTCGTCACTCAACCCTACGACAAAATTTCGGACGCCATGCGGGAACGGTATTACGCCGCCAACGAATACAATCTGGTCCGAATCATCCTCGGAAAATCACTTCCAAATGATTCAGAACACACCAATGTCTATACTCGCGGCCAAGAGTACCTGAACGATTGGATCGCCTCCGGCGTCTTGAAACGCATTCCTAAGCCTGCATTTTTTGCTTATGACCAGACCTATGAAGTCCCGGGTGAGCCGGCAGTCTATCGCACCCGCAAAGGTCTCATCGGCCTTGGACATCTTGAGGATTACTCGTCAGGCACCGTGTTTCCTCACGAAGACACGCTCAGTGGACCCAAGGAAGATCGCCTGCGTTTGCTTCGCGCCACACGCACTCATTTTGGCCAGATCTTCATGCTGTATTCGGATCCGGCGCATTCGGTGAGCGCTGCCTTACAGCCGCTCCGGCAGGAGAAACCCCCACTTGAAATCACTGATGAATATCGAGTCAAACATTCCCTTTGGCCGGTAGAGGAAGCCTCCCTCATTCAATCGCTTCAGAAGGTTTTTGCCCACAAACAACTCATCATCGCCGACGGACACCATCGCTACGAAACCACATTGAACTTTCGAAATGAATGCCGCGCCAACATGGGCACAACCGGCCCGGACGCACCTCACGAATGGGTGATGATGACCTTCATCAACCTGGACGATGAAGGCCTGACGATTCTTCCCACCCATCGCCTCGTCGTCAACCTTCCGAAATTCGACATGAAGGAATTCATCGTTCGGGCTCAGGAACTCTTCAATCTGGTCGGATTCAAATTCTTTTCACAGGAAGAGAAGCACCGCAAATTTGAGGAGTTTCGGCGGGAATTAAAATGGGTTGGAGAAGTTACCCCGACCCTCGGATTGAGGGCCGCGACTACTTCGAATTTTTACCTGATGAAACTGAAGGCTACGGTGAATCTGCAGGCTCTTCTGCCGGAGCTTTCTGAAGGTCAGCGCAAATTGGATGTCATCATTCTCCACCGACTCATTCTGGAACATTGCCTGGGTATCACCGTCGAAGACGTGCGCGCCGAAAAATACATCCGATACGTTCGCGAAATGGAGGCGGGTCTGGAGGCGGTCGATCAGAAAAAAGCCCAGATGTGCTTCTTGCTTAATCCCACACGCATCGATCAGGTGCGCGACATTGCGTTGGCCGGTGGACGGCTGCCGCAAAAATCGACAGATTTTTATCCCAAGTTACTTTCCGGGTTGACGATGTATTCGCTTGATGCGGGTTGATCCGGTTCGATGGGGACCGGAGATTTGCTCACCGCAGAGGCGCAGAGGACGCAGAGACTCGGTAGCCAAGATCCCGTCTGCAAGTCTAGCCCGGCAGGGCGATAGATCTTCAGCCCGGCACGTGAGTGCCGGGAAAATGAAGAGGACGCAGGATAAGTCCCGCACCGCGGGACGACAGAGGTTGTTGGGGTCGTTCGATCCTCCGGGATGCTTCACAAAACGGAGCATCCCGACTACCAAAACCTCGCGCGGTCGCAAACAAGAACCCACCATCTCCCGCGGGGGATCGTGACTACCCAATCTCTGCCTCTCTGCGCTGAACCCTTGGTGCTGACATGTCTCACAAAGACTTTCCTGTCACGAACGGTGTACGGTTTCTTCGGCAGCATAAGGTTTCATTTGTTCCTCATCTCTATCCCTACGAACCCCACGGTGGAACAGGACATGCCGCAAAATCTCTGGGCGTCCAGGAGCATGCCGTCATCAAAACCCTGGTAATGGAGACATTCGACAAAAAACCCCTGCTGGTCTTGATGCATGGGGACTGCGAAGTATCAACGCAGAAATTGGCGAGAGCTTTGGGTGTGAAAGATGTAAACCCGGCGTTGGAGAAGACCGCTGAACGATTGACGGGATATCAAGTGGGTGGCATCAGCCCTTTTGGGACTCGAACAGTCCTGTCGGTCTATGTGGAGAAATCCATCCTTTCATTGCCTCGAATTTACATCAACGGCGGCAAACGTGGATTCCTCGTGGAGATCGATCCGAAGGCGTTGTGTACAGTTCTTTCCTCGAAAGAGGTCGAGGTTGGAAATCCTATCGGATAGTCTTCGCAAGAGAGTGCGCTCGTCCGCGCCTTTGTCTTTTACTCCACCATGGCCGTTTCAACGTGGAGGGCGTTGAGGCCGCGGAGGAGTGATGGAAGCATGATAATGCCACACCCACCATTGGCCGTCTTTCTTGTGCCAAAGAATGGTGGCGCGGCCGACGATGTCGCGGCTGGCGCCCTCCTTATTAACCTGTGTTTGAGTCCAGGTTCCCACCTGCAAGGCCTGATCTCCCATCACCCAGATTTTCATGTCCTTGTTGAAATCGAATTTTGAAATCGTGAAGTTGGTGGTAGCGGCCGTCCAAACACGCTTCAACCGATCGAAGCCGACCAATGGTCCTTCATTGATGTCGTAGTAAATGTTTCCCGGATCCTTGTCGAAAACCTCATCCAGCACATTCAGATTTTTGGCGACGATCGAGGACGTGAACTTCAGAGTCTTATCCCGAATTGCCTGTTGCGGGTCTTGTGCCGCCACGACTGCACAGAGTGTTAAAAGGAGCAAAGCCACCATCAGGATTTTCTTCATGGGTCCTCCGTGAATTGTCAGTCCAGGATGATCAAGATTGAAAAGCGTCATCTCAAAGGGCGCGAAGATGTCGCCAAGATTTGGTAGCCGGGATGCTCTGCTTCCTGGAGCATCCCGGAGGATCGACCGACCGGATTATAAGGCCACACGCAGGGAAGGAAAAGATCACCGGTGGATTGAAACTTTTCCGCTTCGTTCCCGTATAATCCCATGTAGTTTCCACAAATGCACTCCTGGAAGTTTCCTGAGCATGAATCTGAAAAGCACACCCTGACGGCCGCCGCATGCGGTTCGAATGGTGTGAAGGCATTCGGCTGGAAATCTCTCCTGAGCGTCGGGTTTGACAGAAATTTCAGTACTCAGTAACCTCTGAAGGTTTTAACAACTACCCCCTGATGGACAAGGATGACCTTATGAAAAAAATTCTACCAATATTCGGGCTGCTGCTGGCGTGTGCCGCCATGACCTGGGCGCAGAATGTTCCGGTGCAGGAAGTGGTACTGGACAACGGAATGCGTCTGCTCATGGTGCCCCGGAAAGGCGATCCCAACATCGTTGCGGGCTGGATCGCCCGGGTCGGCTCCGTCAACGAGCACCCCGGCATCACCGGTATTTCGCATCTGTTTGAACACATGATGTTCAAGGGCACGCACATCGTCGGCACCAAGAACATCGACGAAGACCTGAAACTCCAAAAGCGCATGGATGAAGTACACGACCAGATTCAGCAAGAGCAAAACCAGTTGATCGAAAAACAACGCCTGGGTGAGATCGCCGATTGGAAGGACCCCAAGGTCCGCTCCGACAAGTACAACGCACTCCTGAAGGAGTTCGACGATCTGCAAACGCAAGCCAAGAACCTCATTGTGAAAGACGAGTTTGAGCGCATCTACACCAATAATGGCGGATCCAGCCTCAACGCGGGAACCACCAACGACTTCACGGTGTACTTCGTGAACGTGCCCGCCAACAAACTGGAACTGTGGTTCTGGCTGGAATCCGATCGACTCATGCACCCCGTGTTCCGGGAATTCTATTCGGAACGCGATGTGGTTCACGAAGAGCGGCGCATGCGCACCGACAGCACACCCACCGGAAAATTTGAAGAAGAATTTGATGCCCTGTTCTGGGAGTCATCGCCTTACTCCTGGCCGGTGGTCGGCTGGCCCAGCGATTTGGATAGCTACACGCGCCAGGACGCCCTGGACTATTTTGCCGTGAACTATGCACCCAATAATCTGACGACCTGCCTGGTGGGCGACTTCGATCCGGCTCGCGCCACCGAGCTGGCCAAGGAGTATTTCGGCCGCATTCCGCGCGGACTTCACCCGCCGGAGCCCCTCCGCACGGTGGAAGTGAAACAGCTCGCCGAGAAGCGCATGGTGGCTTACGCCGAAACCAATCCCGAAGTGGTGATTCGCTACCACGCGGTCGCGGACGGAAACAAGGATGAATACGCGCTCAGTCTGTTGACGGATGTTTTGAATGGGCGCACCGGACGCCTCACCAAGTCTTTGGTGCTGGACCAGGCCATTGCCAATTCCGCTTCCGCGAGCGAAAACGGCTTGAAGTATGAAGGATATTTTCAGGTGCGCGGTGTCGCCAAGCCGGGTCATACGCCTGAGGAAGTCGAAAAGGCCATCTACAAAGAACTTGATAAGCTCCAGAAAGAGCCGGTCGGCGAACACGAACTTCAAAAGGTGAAGAATCAAAACGCCGCTTTCGCCTTCCGTCGAATTCAATCGAATTTCTTTTTGATGCTGCAACTACTCCTCGCCGACCAGTCTCGCGGCTGGCAAGCGATCAACACCGATCCTCCGAAGATTCAGGCGGTCACGGCTGCCGACATTAAGCGCGTGGCCAACACCTACTTCACGCCGGAGAATCGCACCGTAGCAATCTACTACACGAAAGCCAGCACCGCGGCCGAAAACGATCCGCTGCTGGCCGGATTGACGGATGAAGAAAAAGCCCTGATTCGCCAAATCCGTTCCCGGCTGAGTCAAGCCAAGCTGGAGCAAATTCAAGCTGCCCTGGCACAAGTTGATCAACAAGCAGCCGCCGCACCCCCCGATAAGCAGAACTTTATGAAAGCCATGAAGAAACTTCTCGAGGACCGCCTCAAGGAGCTCGAAGGAGGCAAAAAATGAAAACTCGACTTAAAAATACCCGTTTCCTTGTAATCGTTTTGCTCCTTGCGGCTTCGAGCTTGTGGGCACAAACCACTCCGTCTGCAAAACCGGCGGCTACTACTCAAGAGAAAACCGCCGCCAGTTCCGCAGCCCCGATCACGTTGCAAGCTCCGGCCAGTTGGAAAGACCTGAAATATCCGACGCTCACTTTCACGCCGCCGCGAGCCGAGAAGTACCGGCACGTGCTGTCCAATGGCGTGGTGGCCTTCCTGGTTGAAGATCATGATCTGCCTTTAATCAATGTTTCGATCATTGTTAAAGCCGGCAGCTACCTGGATCCGGCCGGCAAGGAAGGGTTGGCCTCGTTGGTGGGAAGTCAGATCCGCGCGGGCGGCACCACCACTCGCAAGGCTGAGCAGTTCGACGAAGATGCCGACTTTCTGGCCACACCAATCTCCACCTCGATCGGAGAAACTCAGGGCAATGCCACCATGAACACCCTGACAAAGAACCTGGATGAGAGTTTCAAGTTGTTCTTTGAGCTCATTCAACATCCAGGTTTCCAGGCCGACCGTCTGACGTTGGCCAAGAGCCAGATCCTGCAACAAATGGAACGACGGAATGACAACACCGACGTCATTGAAGAGCGCGAATGGGATCGTTTGCTGTATGGAGATTCCTTCTTTGAAAACAAGTATTCCACCAAAGCCTCCATCGACTCCATCACGCGCGACGATTTGATCGCCTTCCACAAGAAGTACTTTCAACCCGGCGATTTCACCCTTGCCGTTTCCGGTGACTTCAAGACCGATGAAATGATCAAGAAACTGGAAGCGTCCATGCAAGGGTGGGAAGTCTCCTCCGAAAAGATTCCGGATGTTCCCAAGCCCGTTTTTACGCCGGTCCCCGGCATTTATGTGGTCAACAAAGCCAGCGTGAATCAGGGGCGGGTGCGGATCGGCCATCTCGGTGACATGCGCGATAATCCCGACAACTATGCCCTTTCGGTGATGAACAGCATTCTCGGCGGCGGTGGATTTACTTCCCGTATTGTCTCCCGGGTTCGCTCCGACGAGGGTTTGGCTTACAGCGCCGGCTCCAGTTTTGGAATGGGCGTTTATTTTCCCGGACCCTTTATGGGATATTTCCAATCCAAGAGTCCGTCCTGTGCCCAAGGGGGTCAGATTGTCATCGATGAAATCAATCGTATTCGAACCACCAAGGTTTCGAAGGAAGAACTCGACACCGCCATCAACTACTTCATCGAGACCTTCCCGCGCAGTTTCGCCACCGCGCAGCAAATAGCCGGGACTTTTGCCAATGATGAATTCACGCATCGTCCCAAAAACTATTGGAATACCTACAGGGATCACATCAAAGCGGTGACGGCCGACGATGTTCAACGGGTGGCTCAGAAATACCTGCACCCGGACCAGCTGATCGTTCTGATGGTCGGAAACGTCGATGACATGATGAAAGGAAATCCCGACAAGCCGCAGTTCGCCATCGGAAAGCTCACAACCGACGGCAAGATTCACAATATTCCTTTGCCGGATCCTCTCACCATGACGTACCCGAAGGCGCAGTAAGAAATTCTGACAACTTCATGGGATTGACGAAATTCTCGGAAGAGAAATTTTCGTCAATCCCATTTTTTCGAGTGGCTCATTTTGGATTTAATCGCGAAGGAGCAGTGGTCGGTAGTCACTCCGATGAATCGGGATGGGCTTTTGTGCCGGATCAGGGGAAGACCCCCGATTCCGTCTGCAGGTCAAGCCCGCCAGGGCGAAAGTCCCCCGTGGGGGATAGCCCGGCACGTCAGTGCCGGGAAAACCGGAAAAACGTCGAATGAGTCCCGCTACGCGGGACGACAGAGGTTGATTGGGACACAAAAGAACTCGATATGGTAATGGTCCGGGTTTTTCTGCCGTCCCACTGAGTGGAACTACTAACTTCATTACTCGCCTGTACCCCGAACTAACGTTCGGGGCTAAAGATCCGGTGTCCGTCTCCGACGGACTCCGTTTTTTGGAACGAATGGCGTGCACCATGACGGAATCCACGATCCGGGATTGTACATTGATCGCATAATTCGATTTCTTCAAGAAGATAAGCCCGCTAGGGCGATAGATCTTTAGCCCGGCACGTCAGTGCCGGGAAAAGCAGGAGAACATCGAATGAGTCCCGCTCTGCGGGACGACAGATAATCGGGTCGTTCTGTCTTCCGGGATGCCCCACACAACGGAGCATCCCGCCTACCAATACTCTGCGGTTCAAATAGTTTTTCGGATCTCCCTTCAATTCGAAAATAAGTCGCCGCCAATCTTTTGTCAGGCTTTTTCCCAACCATCTCACCCCTCCACAAAAAGATTGAAATCGTTGCGCTGCGGCGGTAACGTTAAAGGCGAATCAAGAGCATGATTCTCTGTAAGGCTGTTTCGGCTGGAACGGCGCGATCAAATTCTTCGGACCCAGGGTCGTTAGTGTGGCTCAACGTTGCCCTGCCAACCGCGAAATTGAATCATTTCCTGATTCACCAACAGAGTTCCGTTCAATTTCATGAATTCTCAAGAACCCATCGCCGTGGAAGATCG
>JAQUPQ010000049.1 GCA_028716525.1 Terriglobia bacterium
ATCTTCCGGCGTTTCTGTGGGGCGCTTGGGTGGAATTGGCCGGCCGCGTGTATCCGCTAACGTATCTGGAGGACTGGCTGCGGGAAAAGGGCGGGGACACAACTTATTCCGGGGGTTTTGTTGAACATTACATCCTGCCCGTGATGTACCCCGAGCATTTGACCGCTCATGTGGAAACTTGTCTTGGTATTTTTGTCCTGGCAATTAACATCCTGCTCTATGGATGGATCATCTTCAGCGGGCGGCGAAAGCGAAGTCGTACCCGGAACTCGTGAAACTTTTCTCACGCGACAGGCGAAGAACCATCTTTTCAAGAGCCGCCACTTTTTGATTGAAGAATTAATGCAATCGGCGCATGATTGGACCTCGGCATTAAGACCGCTAGGGCTTAAGTTATGACCGACTTCAAGGATGTTTGGTGAATTCCTTTCAAAAATTATTCCCGACCCGTCGTCGTATCAATCTCTTCCTCCTCAAACCCTCCAACTACGATGATGACGGATTTGTGGTGACGCACTTTCGAGGCGTTCTTCCCTCCAACACACTGAATTGTCTGGCGGCGTTGACGGAAGATTTGGTGAAGAACCATCTTCTTCCCGCCGATGTGGACCTGCGGATGCACATGCTCGATGAGACGGTTCAGCACATTCCCGTCAGCCGCATCGCCAAAACAGCGCGCCGTCGCAACACCCAGACCATCGTGTGTTTGGTGGGAGTGCAATCCAACCAATTTCCCCGGGCCAGCGATTTGGCGGTGCAGTTTCGCGCCGGCGGCTGCACGGTGATGATCGGTGGTTTCCATGTGAGCGGTTATCTGGCGATGCTGCAGCAGATTCCGCCGGACATCCAGGAGCTCATGGATATCGGTGTGACCATCGTGAAGGGTGAGGTGGAGGAAACGTGGGGAGACATCCTGCGCGACGCCATCGAAGGACGTCTTCATCCTCTCTACGACTTTGTCGACGACAAGCCGGATTTGTTCAACAAGCCGATTCCTCTCATTGAAAAGCGTTTGTTGAAACGATTTATGGCTTCCAACTTCGGCACCATTGATTGCGGCCGCGGGTGTCCCTTTAATTGCAGCTTTTGCACCATCATCAATGTGCAGGGACGCAAGATGCGCGTGCGTTCCGCCGAGTGCATTGCCAATGCGGTTCGCGAGAACTGGCAGCGCAACCGGGTCAACTTTTACTTTTTCACGGACGACAATTTCGCGCGCAACCTTCATTGGGAAAAAATCTTTGATGCACTGATTGCTTTGCGCGAGAAGGAAGATATCCGGGTCCGCTTTATGATGCAGGTGGACGTGTTGTCGTACAAGATCCCGCATTTTGTCGAAAAGGCCCGCCGCGCCGGCTGCACCCAGGTGTTTATCGGAATGGAATCCATCAATCCGGAGAGTCTGAAAGACGCCGCCAAGACCCAGAACAAAGCCTCCGACTACGTGAACCTGATTTCAGCCTGGCACCGGGTGGAGATTGCCACCCATGTGGGATACATCCTGGGATTTCCTTCCGATACACAGGAGTCATTGCGGCAGGACTTGCACCGACTGATGAACGAAATTCAGGTGGAACAAGCGTCGTTTTTCATTCTGACACCCTTGCCCGGCTCACGAGACCATTTGGAGATGGTGCAGCGCGGCGAAACGTTGGATCCGGATTACAATCGCTACGACTCCACGCATGAGACCATGGCCTATCCGAGTTTTCCGGAGCCCGGGTCGCTGCGGGCCATGTATTTTGAAGCCTGGCAGACGTTTTACAGTTTCGACTACATGAAGCGTGTGCTCTTGAACGCCTCCCCGCGCAATTATTGGAACATCTTCCGGAATTTCATCTGGTACAAGAACTCCGTCATGTTGGAAGCGCGTCATCCCATGATGGCTGGTTTTTATCGGCGGAAACGCCGCTTGAGCGTGCGACCGGGAACGCCGGTTCTTTCACGATGGAGCTTCTTACGGATGCGTGTTCGTGAAACGGTCACCTATGTGAGGGGTGTGGTGCGATTGCTGTTGGAGATGGAGGAGTTGTGGCTCCAAACACGCCGCCGTACCGAGCCGGAGCAACGCGTGGTGGACGAGATGGCCCGTCTGCGCGCCTCGTTGCGGCGCCGATTGAGCCTGGCCGAAGTGCAGTTGGCTCACATGCGGGCCAAACTCAACGTTCCTTCCGTTCGCGTTCCCTCGAAATTGACGTTATATTGGCAGCGTTGGTATCTGTGGTTTGCCCACCGCAAGGTCTACACGCGCATGGATCTGGCGGATTATTGGAGCTCGGTGAAGATGAATTTGAAACAGCGGCGCATCTTCCGCATTTCTCCCTGGCTTTTCTTTTCCCACCTCTGGCTGGATTTCCAGCTCACCATGATGTTTGCCTTCGCCATTCTGCGGGCGCGCGAAGATTAACCCGACAAAACCCGGCTCAATCCCCAAGCACGCCTTTTTTCTCAGAGGCGTTCCACGGGGTGTCCCTCTTGTACTCATGTTCGAATGGGAATCGGCTTCCGGTTGTCGTCTACACAAACATACACCACCTCGGCCTCGGTTACCTTGACGCGTTCTTGTTTACGACGGTATCGCTCTGCCATCACCACGACCTTGACAGTGACCGAGGTACGCCCCTTGCGAATCGTGCGGGCGTAGAAGCTCACCACATCGCCCACGTAGACCGGCTCATGAAAGACCACCTCTTTGAGGGCGACCGTGACGAAGCTGTGGGGCGCCTGCTTGTGGGCCTCAATGCCTCCGGCCAAATCGATGTAGCTCAAAATAACACCGCCGAAAATGGTCCCGTAGTGATTGGTGTCGCGCGGCATGAGGCTGACACGAATGGCCAGGCTTTCATCATTGGGAATGGGAATGGAATCGGAAAGTTTTCGGCTTTTTGGATTTGAAGGTCGACGAGTTTTCACAGTGTTCATTCCTCACAGAAAAAAGATTGTTGGCGTCCAGGTTCAGAATTCATTTCCAGCCGCGGATTCCGGCCCACAGTATGCCCAGATACTCGTGGCAGGCATTGTGAATATGGTCAATCGAGTCGGCGCTGGGCAGAAGCCGGCCGCTTAAAGACCCGGGATGCGACAGAAAATCCGCCGGGGCCGGAATTGGATTTATTCCCGCGTGTCGAAACAATGCCATGGCTCGGGGCATGTGGATCGCTGAGGTCACAAGGACGATGGAGTCCGCTCCCACCATCGAGGGGATAATGCGGGCTTCCTCCTCGGTATCGCGCGAACGATCTTCAAGAAGTATGTCGGCGGCGGGAATACCCAATCCTTCTGCAACCTGGGCCATGGCCCGGGCGTCGGAGCTTGACCCGAATACCGGTCCGCCGGATAAGAGCAGCTTGGATCCGGGAATTTGTTTATAAATATGAATGGCTTCAATAAGACGGGCCATGGAGGTCGATGTCAACACCCCGGAAAAAGAGGTTCTGGACCCCGGAAAATGGCCCCCTCCCAGAACAACGATCCATCGTACTTTTGGGAGTGCCTCTCGAAGGTCCGACGCGCTTGCAGGAAGATGCAACACCGGGTATTGCTGTTCCAAAGGTCTCACGATCCCGTTGGAGACACCTCCGAAGCTCATCAACCACAACAACAAAGTGGCGGCCGTCACTAGAATTTTTCCAAGACGCTGGCGCCGCCCGAATGCCAGGGTTGCGACCCCCACGAGCAGCATCAGTAGCAAGATCGTCAAGGGCATGAGGAGAGGTGAAACGATTTTTTTCAAAAGGAACATGGCTACTCCCGTAAACTGCCGTCCGGATTGAAATGAAATCTAAACTGCAGGCGCCTTTTGGGCAAGCGCTCTTTTGATTCGGGATTCGGAGCTCCCGTAGGACCTTCGAAGATTGCCTTTGACTTTGCGTCGGTGAATTCGGCACACTTGATACACGGAGGCTTTGAGGTTTCCAGGCCTGTTGTTCTGCTTTGGAATCTCGGCCGGGTAACCCCAATCCAATTCTTGGTGAGGCCGGCGATCGGTCAAGGGATACTGGAATCATCAAACTTCTGCTGAAGTCTTGTGTTGCTTTGTGATTTTCAGTGAAAGGAGTTTAATGTGCATCGAACCCACTCAGTTTTTTGGAAGGTATTTTTGATAGGGGGTCTTCTGGCCGGGGGCATCAGCTCTTCGTTCGCCAAGGACAAGGTGGATCCGTCCGAAATCGTGTCCCGCAACCTTCAATCCATCGGGACTGCCGCTGCCTTGAGCGCCCGAAAAAACATGGATCTGGAAGGCGAAGCTCAACTCCATATGATCACGGGAGGACAAGCAGCCCTTCAAGGCCAGGCCCGCCTGATCTCTGACGGGCAGAAGTTGCGGTTTCAGTTTATTGCCCATAATCCCAACTACGACATCGATGAATATGCTTTTGACGGAAAGTCGACGACCATCGGCTTTATTTCCCCGGGTCATCGCTCCCGCTTGGGCCAATTCCTCTTCACCTACCGCGATCCGGTTACCTTGGGATTGCTCGGTGGGGAGCTGACCACGGCTTGGCCGCTGTTGCAGCCGGATCTCGATGGAGCAAAGCTTTCCTATGACGGAATCAAGAAGATCGACGGCAAGCCCTACCACGAGCTGCGGTATCGTCCCAAGAAAGGCGAGCGGGATTTGAATGTTTTCTTTTATTTCGATCCCGAGACTTATCATCATGTGTATTCGGTGTACCGGGTGACCGTCCCCGCCACCATTGGTATGACCATTGACCAGTCTTCGCAGCAGCGCGAAAGCCGCTTTGCCATCGAGGAAAAATTTGATGATTTCAGAACTGTGGATGGTTTGACCTTGCCCTCGAAATGGCAGCTTCGAGTGACCGTCGACAAGGGAGACGATTCTTCCATCACAGTTTGGGACATGAGCTTTACACGGGCAATGACCAATCAGGTATTTCCTCCCGACGCGTTCGTGATTAGTAACGGCACCACTGCCAAGTGAAGTTCTTCGATGCTGAATTGGTTGGTAGCCTCGATCCCCCGCAGGGGATCGAGGGCTTTTTCCTGATCCTGCACTTAGTCCCGCCCCGATGCATTGGGGTGGCTACCAAAGCTTTCCAATTCCCTGGCTCGTGGTGCGACAAAGGCTCATGCCCGACTATTGGACGAGTAGAGCAGAAACGCGGTCGGTGCAATAGGCCGCGTCAGAGCCGAGAAGGGACTTAACAAATTGCTGAAAAATAGATTTTGGAGCGGCGGCAAGACCGCCGGTGGCGGACGCGACCCCGCTTTGGATTCTCGAATTGAAAAGAGAGCCGCCAGGAATGGCATGACCGGGATCAGGGAGTTGCGAGCCACCATCCAAAGCGCCGCCCCCGGCGGCGCACTCCAAAATGGCCCCATCGCCTCCCTGGAAATTCGGTTTTTCAGCAACCCGTTAAAGCAAGTTTGCTGGAAGCCAGATAAGGCGGGTTGCCGAGAAAGGGAGTTCTCTTCACGATGAAAGTAAAGCGATATCTGGTTGCGCTTCAATTGACGGCGATGGTTTGTCTTGTGTCCGGCATAATGTTTGCCGCCGATAATCCGCCGGTGGTTCAAGGCGACTTTATCATCCACAACTTCAAATTTGCCGATGGAGAATCTTTGCCGGAGTTGAAGTTACATTACCGGACCCTTGGAAGCCCGGCGCGGGACGCTTCGGGGGTGGTTCGAAATGCAGTTCTAATCCTTCATGGAACCGGGGGAGCAGGAACCCAATTTCTATTACCGCAATTCGCCGGCGTGTTGTTCGGTCCGGGTCAGTTGCTCGACACCACTACATATTTTGTCATACTTCCGGACAATGTGGGCCATGGCCAATCCAGCAAGCCCAGCGATGGCTTGCACGCCCGCTTTCCTCATTACGGCTACATCGACATGATCCATCTGCAATACCAGTTGTTAACCGAGGGGTTGAAGGTGAATCATCTTCGTTTGGTCATGGGAACATCGATGGGCGGGATGCATACATGGTTGTGGGGCGAGATGTATCCGGATTTCGTGGATGCGCTCCTGCCCTTGGCCAGCCTCCCGGTGGAGATTGCCGGACGAAATCGTATGACGCGACGAATGGTCATCGATTCCATCCGCAACAGCCCCGACTGGAACCACGGAGAGTACAAGACCCAACCCTTCGGATTAACGACCGCCATGTACACCTTGTTGATGATGACCAGCAGTCCCTTGCAATGGCAGAAACAAGCTCCCACACGCGAGGCCGCCGACAAAATGTTCGATGATCTAATGAAGACCCGCCTCGCACACGCCGATGCCAACGATATGCTCTACCAATTTGACGCCTCGCGGGATTACAACCCGGAACCGCAACTGGAAACGATTCGCGCCCCTCTAATCGCCATCAATTCCGCCGACGATCAGGTCAATCCCCCGGAGTTGGGAATCATGGAGAAGGAAATCAAGCGTGTGCCGCACGGACGTTTTGTGTTGATTCCCATCAGCGATCAAACCCGCGGCCACGGGACACACACTCTGCCGGCGGTGTGGAAGCAATATCTGGCTGATCTGCTCAAGGAGTCGGAAAAGTAGGAACCGTCCGGTAAATCCCAAGTTCCAATCTCCCTTGGGGGACAAGCTCCAATATCCAAGCTCCAAAATCCAAACGGCCTCCGATGGAAAAGCTTCGTTCATCCGATTGTCGTTTGGGTTTTGGTTTTTGGAATTTATCTGGAACTTGGATTTTGGAGTTTGGAGTTTCCAGTTTGCTCCTGGCGCGGCAGAGGCTCCGGCAGGTCGGCGATCGCGTAGGCCAGCACAGCCATCACGGCAGCATTCTCGGCTAACTCCTTGGGGTTGATTTTATCCAAAGTGTCGGCGGCCGTGTGGTGGTAATTAAAATAGAACCGGCTGTCCTGCCATAAGCCGAAGCTGGGCACTCCCAGGGCTGTCAGAGGCGAAATATCCGTTCCGGTTTCTTGGGAGGATTCAGAGAGCGATGCGCCGGACTGGTCCAATACGGAGGAAGCAGGACGCAACATAGACGCTCCCTTGGGCGGAAGTTTGGCGTAATAGAATCCCAGTGGATGGCCGGCCCCCAAGTCGCTTTCGATGGCGGCGATGTGATTGTTGATTTCATCCGTGTGATCTTTAGCATACGTCCTTCCGCCCATGGTCCCGTTTTCCTCATTCATCCAGGCAATGACGCGGAGCGTTCGTTTGGGTTGAAGGTGGAGTTGCTGCAGCGTTTGGGCCGTCTGCATCGCCACGGCGACGCCCGCCGCGTCGTCAATCGCGCCGGTTCCCAGATCCCAAGAATCCAGGTGTCCTGAAACGATGACGATCTGTTCGGGATGTTCCGAGCCTTTCAAGTCTGCGATGACATTGTAGCTGGGAGCGTCGGGCAGAGTTTGGGGAGTCAAAACCATGTGCAGACGTATAGGTCCCTGTGCGGCCAGATGCGCGAGCAACCCGGCATCTTCGGCGGTCACGGCTGCCGCAGGAATCTTGGGCGCATCGGCTGCATATCCCATGGCGCCGGTATGAGGAATGCGAAAATCTGCGCCTCCGGGAGAACGCACGAGCGCAGCCACAGCTCCCAATCGCGCGGCCGCACTGGCGCCGAAACCCCGGTACATGACAGCCCGTCCATAAGCGGCCCCGCCGAATCCTTCGGCGGCTATCCTCTTGTCAAAGGGATAATTGAAAACCACAATCTTGCCGGCGACTTTTTCACGCCCTAAAGCATTCAACTCTTCAAAATTGTTTACGGCGACGACTTCTGCGGTAATTCCATCCGCTGGCGTGGCCACGCTCCCTCCAAGCGCCGTCAGGACGATCTTCTGGGTTGTTTTCGGCGCTTGGCCGGGATACTCCAGCAGCTCTGCCCGCTCTTCCCCCCGGACCCAATGAGGCACCATGACTTTCTCCAACCGCACCTCGAGTCCCAGCTTCTTCAGCTCTTCTGAAACATATTGGACGGCCGCTTCAGCCTGCGCCGAGCCCGAGAGACGCGGTCCGATGTTTTCGGTCAGGTGCGCCACTTGTCGATAGGCGTAATCGTTTTCAAGCGATGCGTGCAGGATCTGTTTGAGTTCTTGAAGGAGTTGCGGCGGGTATGAGTAAGGCGGCGTCGGCGAGGGGCGCTGACCCCGGAGCATCGTCGCATAAAGAAGGAACCCACAAATCAGGAGAGATCCGAAACGGGTCGCTGAAAGCTTGTAAGAAATTTTCATGATCTTTTAATTCACCTCGAGGCAAGATGGCCGACCGAAAGGCCGCGTTGAAAAACCGTGGCATTATAGAGAATTGATGTGCGAAAAACCAGAAATCAAAAGAAGGTGTGTGAGATCAGGTCTCAACTGTTTAATCAATTATGTCCCCGATTCCACTTTACCGCCTTGTGACCCTTTGAAATAACCATTAGAATTCGGGGAAACTTCTTTCTCTGCTTAAGGAGGAATCCTATGCTGCGAACGACACGACTCATGGTGGTCTTGTGGTTGTTGATGGCGGGCCTCATCTGGGGACAAGAGCATGGCACTTTCACGGTCGGTACGGCAAAGGCCGCACGAGGTCAGAAGGCGGTCGGCGTTTTGGAAGTCCCGGCCGGTGTGGATGAAGGAACCCCGATTCCCGTGGTGGTGGTCCACGGTTCGCGACCGGGGCCTGTCTTGGCGCTGGTCTCGGGCTCTCATGGAACTGAATACGCTTCCATCATCGCCGTGGAGAAATTGATTACGAAGTTGGATCCGCGCGAGGTGTCGGGTACGGTGATCTTGCTTCCCTTGGTGAACCTGGCATCGTTCGAACAGAAAGTTCCGCATCTCAATCCGGTCGACAAGAAATCGATGAATCGGTTCTATCCGGGGAAAAAGGATGGAACTCAGACGGATCGGGCTTCCTACTGGATAACGAAAGAGGTCGTCGAACCCAGCGATTACCTCATCGATTACCACGGGGGCGATCTGGATGAGAATCTTCGGCCGTACAGTTATTGGGTCAAAACAGGGAATGAGAAGCTGGATGCCAAGACTCACGACATGGTGCTGGCCTTTGGGCTCGATCACATCATCATTACGACAGACCGCCCCCAGGATCCCGCGGCTTCACGTTTTCTCGACAACACCGCCATCACGCGAGGCAAGGCTGCTCTGGCCGTTGAAGCCGGCTATGCTGGAACGGTCGACCCGACGGATGTTCGAGCGCTCGTGGAAGGCACTCTGAACGTGATGCGCTATCTGAAAATGTTGCCGGGCCCCGCACCCTTCGTGGAGCACCCGGTTTGGTTCGAGAAGATTGTGACGGTTTCAAGCGACCAGACGGGAATTTTTTATCCCACGGTTCAGCGGGGTTCCTATGTGGCGACGGGCATGAAGATCGGGTGCGTCACCGATTTCGCGAATCAGAAAGAGTATGAAGTGCGGGCGAGTGCTGCGGGGGTCATCACTTATATTTGTGCCGTGCCCTCCATGAACAAGGGCGACACCGTCGCCAACATCGGCGTGGTGGCGGCGGAGTCGCGGTGACTGTGACCCGATCTATTGGTTGGTGTGATTCAGCACCAAGGTCCCGTTGGCGGGGTTTCCCCCGGCTTTAAAAGTGATGGTGTAATTGCCCGTAATTTTATCGGGGTGCGCCATTCCATTGATGGTGAACGTGGCGACCAATGGGCCCGGCACGCTGTTGGCGGTGAACGTCATGGTTCCGTCCGGAGCGATGGTGAGCGTCACCGGCCCGAACAAGTCGGAGTTGCCGCTCAAGTTGACGGCGCCGCTGCTGAACGTTCCCGCCAGTGTTGTCGGCGGGGGATTGGATCCGCCGAACACAGGTCCGGTCAAAGTCAGTTGGAAAAAGGCCACCTGAGTGGAGGCCACTCCTGCCATGGATGCGAACGCATCCCCGCTGGTGCTGAAAGTGGTATTGTTCCAGTGTCCGGTATAACTTCCTGCAAATTGCTCTAACGAATTTTCGCCGGTCACTCCCACGACCGTAGCCGTCGAAGCCAGCGCCGGTCCTTTCAGCAGAAGCGCCAAGGCATTGAAACTCCCCGTATCGGCGACGTCACCGGTTTGGATTCGAATGCTGCCCGAAGATTGATTGGCGGTGTGCGTAAATCCGAATTGGGACACAAACTTTGCATCCTGCCCGTTGACCGGCAAGGGATTCAGCTCCGGCGGACGCACGGATTCGATTATGCTTCCATTTCCGTCGGCGTACACCAGCATGAGGTTGACGGGCACACCGCCGGCGTTCGCAATGGCGATTCCGGTGTCGTTGCCGTTGGCCGTGTTCAACGGAATGGAGGCGTAGTGAAGCGAAGGCGAATCGAGAACGCCCACCTGACCGCTGGAATTTTGAAATTGAATCACCCCGCCCGCGGGGAAGTCGGATACGAATTTTGCCATGCCGACACTCAGCGTTCCACCCGATGCGGTCGTCAACACGGCCGTTCCTCCGGCCGGTACGGCGACGTTGAAGGCGTTATTGCTGCCCAGGCCGTTGATGGTGACGGTTTTGGGAGTTCCGTCGGAATTGAAGAACGACAGGACTCCATTCACCGCTTGGCTGAAGTTGGTGTTAATGATGGTGATGGTTGTTGTAAAATCCCCTCCGGTGACGCTTTGCGGAAATACCAGAGTGTTGTTACCCGCCAGCAAAGTGGGGGCCGCTGTGCTCATCCAAAGCGCCGACAAAAATACCAGCAGTCCCGCCACACGCCACACTTTTCTCCCTGTTGTGTTCATTGCGCCCTCCTTCTCGAGCGATTCCATCGCCCGACTTCCTGTTTTTATTTGAAATTGAAAATGTCTGGTCCCAATGATCGGGGGGACGGGGTCAGATGCAAAGTATGAATCGGCCCGTGGCGCGCCTGAGCCGCCCGGGTACGTTATTAAAAAATGATGCTCTTCCTCGGGACGCCACCTACTCCATCATGTGCGCCAGTTCCAGTTCCGGAATCATAGGCCGATGCTGCTGCGCAGGTATTCAGAGGATTCCGAGTCACTTGCTGCGAGAACAATTCTTCTGCCACTCAAGCCCATCGATCCTCCCCTCAGCTTTTTTGAATGCGCCAATCCTGGGCGAAGTTCCAATGAACTTCTAGGTTGATGCAAGCCGCCGTGCGGCTACACCTTTCCGCTCTATAGAAACATCTTTTGGTGGTCAGAAGCTACACGGTCCCTGCAAAAAAAGTCAAGATGTTTCAGCCGACTTGGCGGTTCTCAATGGGAAATTCCGGGCGATACTGGCCCGACTGTGGGGGGGGCTCGCCGATTTCGGCGAACCGCTTGACCGATCCGTCTCCTCAAAATGCGAACTCGGGCCTCAGTTGGGCGTCCAGATGCTCTTGGCCGTCATGAGTTCAGCCCGGTTGCCGAGTTCCAACGGCAGCTTTGATTTAGTGAAGAAGATGAGTCCCTTGTATGAAGTGAGATACTGATATTCACGGCTGAGGAATCCTCCCTCAGCCATGATCACGAGGGGTTGTTCGGATTTCCAGACTATGTTTTTGAAATCTTCCGGTTCCACTCGGACAATCGCGCCGGATGCTTTGATGGCTTGAATAGCCGCCGCGGCCCTGGCGGCCACAACTTCAGCACCGCTGCTCATAAAATCCTCCTGAGGTCTGAATCATTCCAGTGTGGCTCGTCGTATTTTTGTCAGCGCCACTTGGCTGGCAAAGATCTGGGCTCCTTCTGAGACGAATAGTTCGCGGGTATTGACTTCATCGTCGGTTACGGGGGCCAAGGCCAGATCCGTGTATTCGCGACGATGAGGATCGCGCCGAAGCCTCCAGTACAAGAAGTAAAGGCGGCAATACAATGAAATCCACTGCAACTGTTTCCAGACACCCTCGGCGAGCTGCTTGGGATAGAACCACCATGCGGGTTCCAGCGGCAGTCCCGGACGGCGATCAGTTCGAACCTTCAGGCGCAAGAATCCCCCCTCCAGCGGATGAATTTTCTCTATGCTGATGCAGCCTTTGAACCAGGTAATAAAAAGGACGGCCTTGCCCGGACTGGTCCGTGTCGCCATGGCGCGTCGCAGCACGGTTTCAACATGGTCCATGGTGTAATACGTTTCCCATGCCATACGATAGGTTTTTTCCCAGGCTTCTTGCGACATGTGCGGATGTGCTGTGACGGCATGGTTCAAATCATACTTATTGATATCCGGATCCATTGGGATTCCGGCATTGTGGAGCTTTTGATGATCTTCAGAACCGGGCAGGGGCGTGAGGTAGAAGAATTCCATCAAATCGACCGGCAGTTCTTTCTGGATGACTTGAATATCGTGTCGAATGGATTCCGGCGTGTCGTGGGGAAAGCCGAGAATATAACCGCAATAGGTCAGCACGCCGGCATGTTTCCAGGCCAGCAGCATCTCGCGGTATTCCGTAATTCGATTTTGGCGCTTCTTGGCCGCGATTAAATTCTGGGGATTGACGTTTTCCAGTCCGATGAAGACGCGTTTGACTCCCGCTCGCGACGCCTTTTCGACGAAATGAGGAAGGCGATGGCACAGGGTGTCCACCTGAATGATGCAACTGAAATAAAGCTTCTCGACTTCGCGCAGGTAAATGAGGCGGTCCAGAATGGCTTCCCAGTCGGAGTTGCGCGCAAAATTGTCGTCCGTGATGAAGAACGAGCGAAGACCTTGAGCCACATTCGTCCGGATGATGCGCTCCACATCCCGGGGCGAGCGGCGGCGCGACTTGCGGCCCTGCACATTGATGATGGTGCA
Organism: Terriglobia bacterium; assembly: GCA_028716525.1. GTDB lineage: Bacteria > Acidobacteriota > Terriglobia > JAIQFV01 > JAIQFV01 > JAQUPQ01. The sequence continues at coordinate 12,679 of JAQUPQ010000049.1, forward strand.
GAAGGAGCATTGAAAGGGACAACCGCGTCCGGCATCCAGGCTGGTGGTCGCTCCCGCGGTGCGCTTCACGCGCTCGGGGGGAAGCAAGGGAATAGCGGCTCCGTCCAGGTCCGGCAGGTCGTCCATGAAATTGTAAAGAGGCCGGAGCTGGCCCGCCAAGGCATCACATAGAACCTGCGAGAGGCGGCCTTCTGCTTCTCCGGCGAAGAGCGAAATGCCCATTTCCTGAGCGCGGCGAACATCGGGGTCCAACTCCTTGAGCATCGCCAGCGTCCCGGAAACATGAAAGCCCCCGATGGCGACCGGGATGCCACGCTTCCTGAGCGGAGCGGCAATATCGAGGGCGCGAGGAAATTGGTTCGATTGCACACCCACCAACATGACCATTCCCGCATCAGCCTGCTCGATGAGCGAGGCCATGTCGGCCGTTCGGATTCGTGAGTTGGTTTCGTCGAAGGCGTGGATGTCGAGGTGAACGTCAGGGCCTAAGGACTTTTGCTCGGCGCATTCCAGAGCCAATCCGTACAACACCGCCAGAGAATTCGACGGAATGGCGTTTCGATACCATTGGATCACATAGCCGTCGTCATCGTAGTGAGACGGTTTAATGAGAACCAGACAGAAACGCTGCGTCTTTTGCCGAGACTCAATCATTTTGTGACGACGCCTTTGTTTTCAAGATACTTAGTCTAGGTGCTTTGCCCATTTCACCCCGGATGGGCCTGCTTATCGGGCAAAGATCGGGAATTCGATTGAATCCATCCGGACAATTGAACGGAACCCGCACAAGATCTTCCAACCGGTGCATCGCAGAATATCTTATGCCCCGAACTTCGTCAACTTGGGCCGGGTGGGTTTGAAAGGCGGAAGGAATTTTTGGAGTGCTCCGATGCATCGGAGCTTTGGATTGTCGATGAAGGAGAATGTTGACCGACGTCTAGACAGGATGGAGGGAAAACGGCCTCGCTGCCCCCGCCAAATTACTTCACACCAGGAAAAAGGAGGGTCAGAGATCCTCAACGATCTCTTTGGCACACGAGCACGAACTTGCCAGTGACGCCTCCCTTGCCGAGCAACTCGTGGGCGGCTTTTGCTTCAGCAAGAGGAAATCGCTGCGCGATGAGCGGTTTGATCTTCTGCTGTTGAAGGAGGTCCAGTAGGGCGATCAAATCCTGGCGAAAGAGCGCCGGTTTCACCCGCTTAAGCGTCTGGATACTGTAGGGAACCACCCGTTTCCGGCCCGGGAGAAGCCACCCGCCGGCAATGTACAAGCCAAAAATAGCGATTGCACGAAAGCGATGACGACCACCGGACCGACCTGAAGCCAACCGACCCGCCTTCAGAGAGCCCGTAAGGCCGTAAGCCACGACCCTCCCGCCGGGACGGAGGGCTTTGCGGGAGCGCCAGATGTGGCTGCCCCCGATGCTGTCAAAGACGACATCCACACCTTCGCCGGTGAGGCGCTGAACTTCTTTCACGAAATCCTGACGCTGGTAATCAATGGGAACACCGCCCAGGTCGGAAACGACCGTCGCACCCCGCGATGAACAGGTACCATACATCTCCAGCTCCGCGAGGCGTCCCAACTGCAACAGTGCCGTTCCGACCCCACCGGCCGCGCCGTGAATCAACACACGCTGACCCGGTTTGACCTTCGCGGAGCGATGCAGCATTTGGTACGCCGTGATGTAATTCAACACCAGACTGACCGCCTCGGCGGCATCCAATCCCGGCGGCACCGGAACCAGTTCACTTTGAGGCAGGCAGACGAACTCCGCGTAGGCGCCGTTGATGGGCATCGCGGCGACTGTCTGGCCGGGCTCGATTCCATAGGTGCCGTCGCCGACCCGATCCACTACACCCACCAGATCCCATCCCGGTGTGAAGGGCACACGAGGTGTTTCGGGATGAATGCCTTCGCGCGCCATGAGGTCGGGCAAGGAAACCCCAGCGGCCAACACCTTCACTCGCACTTCGTCAGGCCGCGGCTCGGGGCACTCTTCCTCAACCACCTGAAGTTCATCGGGTCCGCCGTAGTGAGTCACAACGATGCGCTGGTGCTTCATGAGCCTCAGCCTCCCTCCCCGGGCGTTCAATCAAATGCGGCGAAGTTATGTTCACTCTTGAATTGAGTTGCGGCGATTGAAACAGCAGACATCGTGAATTCCGCAACCTGATGCGCCTCGACTGCATTGTTGCTCTATTATACAACGCAGTCGATCCCACTTACTTCGAACGGAAAAAGGAAAAAAAGGAGGGTCATGTATAAAGAGGGGGGCACGGCGAACACGATGCCGCCGAGAGCTTTCACAACGCCGAAAATTACCGCCGCACGAAGCCATGGTCTCCGGCTTGATTTGCTCATGGGCGGCTTAACACCCAAGTGTGACCGCAGCTTTTTGGAGGCGTCAACTTACTCCTGCTTTGCTGCCACCTCATGAAGCTGATGCTGTTCACCCGCTTTTTCTCTGGCCAAGGAGTGCATGGCTTCAACGAAGTGAATGTAGTCGACGTAAGCCTCTACATAGGCTCTTCCGGCTTCTACACTTTCGTCGGCATGTTTCTTTGATTCGACCGCCTTGGCGAACCGCGCGCGGATCGCCTCTTGAATAAGCTTCGCTACCTCGCCGGCCAATCCATCCACGGAACCCTGCTGCAACGATTTGTCGGCAGCCAAGATGACAGGCTCGATCGAACCGGCGGGCTTCAGACCGGTGTAAGGGACGCCCTCACTCGAACGATGAACCCGAACCAGCGTTTCGAAAAAGAAAGTGTCGGCCAGCCGTTGTGCATCCTCACCCTGTGAACGCACTTTCATCGTTAATGAGAACGCTTCCCGGACTTCTTTCTCACCGTCTTTATTTACCCACTTCAGAACCGGTGTTATGTCCCCCTTTTGAATTGCCAACTTGGCGGCCGCGACCACCGGACCATCAAGCGTGTCGCAGTGCGCGTACAGGCTGCTTTCAATCACCAACGGAATACTGAGAATGAGTGCTGCAAGGATAATCCGCTTCATTGTTTTCATTGGCCTCCTTTCGAATGCAGATTACGGGCTTCAGCGGTAAGAGTATCATTGGGCATGGATCCGCTGCCAGCCAGGGTTGAATGCCTCTTCATTTCTCTTTTTTTCCAGCTACTATTTCGCTGAGCTTTGCCTGGAGAGGTGCTTCCCGGTCAATGCCTCCTTTGATTCCTACAACTGTTATTCTGTCCGGGTTTATTGGCGTACAAGTATTGGCTAAGATTTGGTAGCCGGGATCCTCCAAGGAAACTGGCGGATCCCGGATAACACGTGAAATACACCGCGGGCACGAGTCGGCGCCACGGCTCCGGCAATGGTGCCACAGAGAGCTTCGTCAGCTTCATCACCATGTCCAGCGGCTCCCCGCTCTACTTCGACTCCCGCATAAACACGGTCAGGTCCGTGCTCGGCGGCTTGAACCCGAGTTGTCTAAGCTGCGTTGCCATCTGACCGCGATGGTAAGTCGAGTGGTTCACCACGTGGCACACGAGCTGGCAGAGTGGATCTGAATATGGCTGGCCGCTGAGCGTTCGGTAGGAAATGACTCGATCCATATCAGCGTCTGACAGGCCGGCCACGAACGCGTCGCGGTCCTGCTCGACCGCGGATAATCTGGCCCTCAGATCAGCCAAAACCGCCTTGGCCGCCCAATCCGGGAAGCTACTTGGGCTCTCACCCAACCACCGGCGCAACCAGATCCACTCCGCCCCAACGATGTGAGCCAACGTGGCGCCGACTGACGGGAAGCTGCTTGTCACCGAATGGCCCAGTTCTTCCGTTGGCAGAGCCGAGGCCGCTTCGAACACGCGCGCGTTTGCCCAGGCATCGTACGCAAAAAGCTCTCGCACTTCGCCGATCGTCAACTTCGTTCACCTCCCACACGTCTGCCGCACTTCTAAAGATGTGTTCTCCAAATAAACGTGATATTGGATTTTCCGTTCCGATAATACTCCTATCGAAAAAGTCATACACCCTTTTTGCGTTAATAAAGAGAATCAGGTCTTCGCCTTTGGCATTTGAGTTTGTGACCGTCGTCATTGGGCGTCACCTGGGTATTCGATTCAAATCTCATTAAGGCAACGGCCATTGCAAGTAATGTCTTTGCCCTGCAAGGGCAAACTTCAACAGCCCAGGGCATCGCCCTGGGTTCGAAGGCCTCGGTTGATTACCTCCTTGCCCTGAAAGGGCAATCTAACATTCAAATCTTGAACAATTCGATGCCGGCGCCACGAGCGCCCCAGCCCGACCAACCGGTCCTCATGAAGGGGCGAGTGTTTTCCCGGCGCACTAAAAGCCGCTGCCTGCGTCCCCCGTGGGGGACTTGGCCTCGCTACCAAAACCCAATTTCGGTCCAAAAAGGGAATCAACAACGAAATTATTTCCGGCTCCTTCCAAAGACTCAATGCATCCCCTTACTCGCTTGTCTGCTCCCCGCGCCCGGGGTATACTGCCATCGCGTTCCAGCTTCAATAAACGTCGTGACGTCGCCTCGCGCGGGGATGTCACTTCAATCCGCATGGATCAAACCGAGACAAAACGAATGGCGCTGCTCTCATCTCGGGATAGCAATCAAGTGCAGAGGCCCGTCGCGAAGCACCGACCAGGCTCGAGGATCGGGCCGGAACACGCAACTCTGCGCCTGACGACCACCCTCAAGGAGGTAACGAATGAAGAAAAGAACGACGATTTGGACTGTGCTCATCCTGTTAGCGATGGCGAGTTTTTCCTTCTCCAGACCCTTGCTCGCGTCGCCGACCGAAGAGGCGGCCGTCAAAAACGCAGTGGAACAGTTTTACGCGGCATTGAACGCCATGTTTACCGGAAACCTCGACCCCATGAAAGCCGTCTGGTCGCACGCCGACGACGTGACGTACTTGGGTCCCACCGGAGGTTTCTACGTGGGATGGAACCAAGTGCTCCCTGTCTGGCAAGCGCAGACGGCCATGAAACTCGGAGGCAAGGTCACCCCCGCCGATATGCACATCACCATCGGCCATGACCTCGCCATTACGGAGAATTACGAGCGCGGAGAAAATACCAACGCAGCCGGAAAAACTCAGACGGTTTCCATCCGAGCCACCAACATCTTCCGCAAAGAAGGCAGCCAATGGAAGATGATCGGACATCACACAGACCTGCTGTCGTACTTGCAAAAATGAGGCCGTGCCGGCTGTCCGAATAATAAGAAGGGTTAAGTCTTCGTGCACAAGAAATGGAGTCAGAGATGGATTTTGGCAGCGGCTCAATTGGTTGGGAGAAGTTTTATGTCCAGGCCTGACGCTGAGATTTTACGCGAAAAGCCGCTGCCTGCGTCCCCCGTGGGGGACTTGGCATCGCTACCAAAACCCGATTTCTAAAAGAGGGTGCAACCCATCTCCTCGGACTCTCTTGTTACCTATGTTCCCGACCGTTCATCATTTGCACAGCCTTGCGGTGAAGTCTCCCGCCACCTTGAGGTTGTCGTCCACGAGAGCCAACGTGCCGGTCACCGCAGGAAGTGTCTGCCGGATGGTGACCGAGCCGACTGATCCTACCTTGAAGTATAGGCCTGCCGCAGTCGTGAACATGATCCCAAGATCATCCTGCTTGCCCGGGGCCAACGCCGCCTTCGCGGGGAGATATACGGTGAGTCGAAGAACAAAGGACGACCCCTTGACCCTTGTCGCGCCGGCCGTTTGACAGTCGACGTTCTCGAGGTCACTGAAATACAGGTTGAGCAGACGGCGCTCCGCCGTATCTTCGACCTGAGCGGAAGCGGAATGCAAGGTAACCTTCGCGCCCTTCCGATAGACCGCAAGCTCCGGATTTGTCGCAGCGAATGTCACCGTGACCGCGCCTGGCGACACCTCCGCTGCCCACACAGGGCCAATGGAGCCGGTCAACGCAAGGACAATGATGGCAGTCAGTGGTTCCCATCGATGCCTCATACGCTTCATCATCATCTCCTCCTTCGTCTTTGCGCTCCCTAAGTCGGCGTAACAATGATTATACAGTCTGTATAAGACGGCAAACACAGACTGTTTCTTTCCATATTAAAAGTCGGGTCTGCGAATTTGGCAATTGAGTGCATGACCGTCGTCAAAAGGCATCACCCGCTCGTTGGTTTCAAAAATCATCAATAAAACGTTGCTTGAACTCAATGCCTTTGCCCTGTAAGGGCAAACTTCAACAGCCCAGGGCATCGCCCTGGGTTCGAAGGCCTCGGTTGATTACCTCCTTGCCCTGAAAGGGCAATCTAACATTCAAATCTTGAACAATTCGATGCCGGTGCCACGAGCGCCCCAGCCCGACCAACCGGTCCTCATGAAGAGGCGAGTGTTTTCCCGGCGCGCTAAAAGCCGCTGCCTGCGTCCCCCGTGGGGGACTTGGCCTCGCTACCAAAACCACACCCGCCGGCATAAAGAAAAGCCCTGCCCCGATGAATCGGGGCGAGCGCTACCAGAGCATTCTACTTCTCCACCGGATAAGGCGGACGCTTGGGTTTGGGCGACGCCTTCTTCAACACTTCCTTCTCGTATTCGATGGCTCGTTCAAGCTGCGGATCGTGTCCGGCAATGACGAGATCGGGTCGATCGTCGACAGTAATGTCGGGATCGACCCCGTGATTCTCCACGGTCCAGTGCCCGCCGTCATCAGTCGTCCAAATTCCAAATTCAGGCGCCGTGACACTTCCTCCATCAATCATGGGAATGGCGCGGGAAATTCCCACCAGGCCACCCCAGGTGCGTTGGCCGATGATGGGCCCGATGTTGTAGCGTCGGAAATAATAGGGAAACGCATCGCCGCCGGAACCTGACCAGCCGTTCGCCAGGATGGCTTTGGGTCCGTAAACCGCTTGGCCCGGAGTGCGGAAATCGGCTCCTTCGCGGGGCGCCCACATGGAGAGAAGTTTGCGGCTCAATCGCTCCACATAGAAATCGGGAATGAAGCCGCCGGAGTTGTAGCGTTCATCGACAATGAGCCCGTCTTTGTCCGTTTGGGCGTAAAAAGCCTTGCTGAACGCCTGAATGCCCGGGATGGACGTGTCGGGAACGTACATGTACCCCACGCGGCCGCCCGTGGCTTCCGAAACCTTGCGGCGATTGCTCTCCACCCAATCAAGATTGCGGATGGCCGATTCGTTGGCGATCGGAACCACGGTGACTTCACGTGAACCTTCTCGCGTCGGTTTTGAATTCACACGCAAGATCACCTGTTTTCCTACGGTGTTCTCAAAGAGGCTGTAAGGATTGATCGGAACCTTCAATTCCTTGCCGTTTACGGCGATCAGATATTCGCCTTCTTTGACGTTGATGCCCGGCTGGGTGAGCGGAGCCCGCAGCTGGGGATCCCAATTGTGGCCCGCATAAATTTTCTTGAAGCGGTAGTACCCCTCGTTCGCTTCAAAATCCGCACCCAACAACCCCACACCAATGGTTTTGCTGGTGCCCATATCGCCGCCGCCGACATAGGCGTGGGAGGTGCTGAGCTCGGATATCATTTCGCCGATCAAATAGTTTAAATCGCTGCGGTCGGCGGCGTACGGCAGCATTTGGCCGTAGCGTTGTTTCATCTTCGCCCAGTCGACGCCGTGCATGTTGGGATCGTAGTAAAAATCGCGCTCGATACGCCAGGCTTCATCGAACATTTCTTTCCATTCGGCCCGCGGTTCCACCTTCACTTGCAATCCGGAAAGATTCAACTTCCCGTCGCCCACCTTCTTGCCGGCTTGAGCCTCGATGATGCCGAGAGTCTGCTGGCTGCGATAGAGAATCTTGTCTCCGGCCGGGGTCACATCGTATAAACCGATGCCCGAAATGATGGACGAGGCCTCGCGCTTCTTGAGATCGTATTGATGCAGCTCGCCTTGCGGCGGGGTGCCGGGCGGCAGCGATCCGGCCCCGACGGTCGGCGCGGACAAGTAAAACAATTTGTCCTTGGCAGCTTTTAAATTAATGTAATTTCCCGCCGGGATCGGAACATTCACGACGCGCTGCCCGATGCCTTGCAGATCGATAACCACGTCTGCAACCTTCTTCTCGTCCTTCTTTTCATCTTTCTTAGCTTCGGGCTTGGAAGCCTCGGCTTCGTTGGCGGGTTTGGCCGCGGGCTTTTCGTCGGGCTTCTTTTCGTCTTTCTTTTCGGCGCCTTTCTCTTCGTCGCTCTCAGGCGCAAAAGGAGAGGCTTCATCCGCCTTCAAGGTGACCGCATAAATGCCGATGGCGCTGTTGAAGGATGGATCCAGCTCAAATCGGCTGAAAGTGGGGAAGAAACTCCGGGACGACAGGAAGAACAGATATTTACCGGAAGGATCAAACACCGGCTCGCCGTCATCCTGAAATCCACCCGTCACGGGAAAAACCTTCTTTTGTTCGATGGAATAGATCTGAATGGACGAAAAACGATTGTCGCCCGCGCGGCTGTAAGTCAACCATTTGCTGTCCGGCGACCAGGCGTAATCATTGATGTCGCCGTACATGGAATGATCCACCTCAACCGGTTTTTTCTCGTCGATCGCGACGTACCACAAACGAAGTTTCTTATCGGAGAAAGCGATTTTTTTGCTGTCGGGTGACCAGACGGGCCGGAAACGATATACTGCGCCGTCGGTGGTGATTCGAACCTCGTCGCCGTCGCCATTTTGCGGTTTGATGTAAAGTTCATATTCACCGGTACGGTCGGAAAGGTAAGCAATCCACTTGCCGTCAGGCGACCAGGCGGGATCGATCTGGTGAATGCCGGTGTTGTCGGTGACATTGCGGATATCCCCATGTTTTGCGGGAACCGTGAAAATGTTTCCCCGCGCTTCCAGAAGCGCCCTCTGTCCGGTGGGTGAAATGCTGGGCGTACGGATCAACTGTTCGACGCTGCGGAATTCCGGGCGCGTCAGCAGCATGTCGCTGGGGACTTGCACGGAAATTTTCCTGGTCTTTTCAGTCTTGAGATCCAGAACGTAGAGATAGCCGCCGTTTTCAAAAATAATCGCATCCCCGCCCAGGGACGGCCACTTCACATCGTATTCCGTGAAGTGAGTGACCTGTTTGATGTCTTTGGTGTTGAGGTTGTATTTGAAAATGTTCATGGTGCGGTCGCGATCGCTGATGAAGTAGATGGTGTCTTTGGACCACATCGGGAATTCGTCGGCGGCCTCGGTGTGTGGAATTTCTTCATAGGTGTTGTTCTTGAAGTTGTAAATGGATACGAATTGATGCCAGCCCCCGCGATAGCGCTTCCAGGTGCGATTTTCAACCGCTACGCGGTTATACGCGATCTGGCTTCCATCGGGAGAGAAAGAGCTCAGTTCGCCGGTCGGAAGCGGCAGTTGTTCCGCCAGCCCGCCTTCGACGGGAACCAGAAATAACTTGTTGTATCGCTGCGTCTCACTGGCGCGAGAGGACCGGAAAAGAATCTTCTTCCCGTCCGGAGTCCAGCCCAGGACCACGTCGGCCATGGGATGATAAGTTAATCGTTTGGGCTCGCCTCCTTGCGCCGGGATGACGTAGACATCGGTGTTGCCGTCGTAGGTTCCCGAAAACGCAATCCATTTTCCATCGGGGGATAACTTCGGATAGATTTCCTGGCCCGGGTGACCGGTTAAACGGTGCGCCACACCGCCCTCACGGCCCACAGCCCAGAGATCCCCTCCATAAACAAAGACAATTTGCGTGGCACTGATGTCGGGGTACCGCATCAAGCGCGTCTCAACGGTTTGCGCCGAAAAAAGATTCGCGCAAGTGAGCAGTCCGGCGACGAGCAGAAAACCGAACAGGATCAGTTTCTTAGTCATGATTTTCTCTCCAGAGAAATATAGTTTTTGCGGGCTAGCTGATGTTCTTGATACGAAATTTCTATCAGGAAGTTTCTACCCGGATTGCAGTTATTTCATTTGAGGTTGCTCGAATGGATATTTCCTGTGAAAAACCCCATTAACTTACTCCTCGAGAAAAGATTCTGCAAGGAGTCAAGGGAGGGGCAATTAGTCGCCACAGTTTCCAGCAGTTCCTCGCTTTCGGCTTCAAGTGAAATCCAAAAAGTGTTTTAACCGCAGAGAGCGCAGAATGGCCGCACAGGACGCAGAGAGCCACGGGACGTGTCCATGCAAGGCATTGGCAGCCACCCCGATACATCGGGGTAGGCTTTTCCCTGATCCAACACCGAAACCCGCGATCAACCAAAAAAATGGTTGATCGTGGCTACCAAAACCGGTCGATTCCACGATCCCAAAACTCGGGATCGTGGCTACCAAAACTTTCAAGCTACCGAGAATTCGCCGAAGTGAAGATCGACTTCGGGATCATGACGTGTACACCCTTGCTGCTATCTACAAGCTGTGTCACGGAAACATCGGCGGCAACACTGGTCAGCATGTAGGCGGCGTCACGCGAGAGGTGTTTCTCGGAAACCAGGAAGTCGATCATTTCACGGACGGCCCATTGGGCGGCTTCATTGAGGTCTTCGTTGAATCCCATGGTGATGAAATGGGTCGGCGTTTCAGCCCGCGGCCAAAGCAGATGCATATCTTTGCGGGCGATGAACCGGAAGGTGCCGACCAGAGAGGTTTCCATGGCGGTAATATCCACTTCGCCGTTGCCTTGTCCGGCGTGGCCATCGCCGACTTCAAAAAGAGCTCCCCGGGTGTGAATGGGCAGAAACAACTTCGTTCCGGCGACCAGCTCTTTGTTGTCCATGTTTCCGCCGTGAATCCACGGTGGAACACTGCTGATGCGTCCCGAGGCTTCCGGAGGCGCCACGCCCATGCTTCCGAAGAAGGGATGAAGAGGAATTTCAATTCCACTATCAAATTTCGCAACCTGGCGGCGCTCGTCGAGAGGAATGATTTTCATTCGGGAGTAGGGGAAATCATTCGGCAGAAACCCGCTGCCGGGACGAAATCCGTTGTAGGCATAAGGTATTGCCAATCGGATGGACAGGATGTCAACTTCCAAAACGTCGCCCGGCTCGGCGCCCTCGATGTAAATCGGCCCCGTCAAAATGTGACCGCCCGGGCCTTTGTTGGTCACTTCTTTAAAAACGGCGCGAAGCGCCGGCTCGACCTGGTCCGGCGGCATACCGGCTCCCTCGAGCCTTTCCGGCGAGGAAGTGATCAGCGTGTGAACCTCCACGGTGTCCCCTGAACGGATGCGCATCGCGGGTTTTGCACTGGCGTCGTAATATCCCCAGGCGACCGTTTGTGGAGACGCCTTGAGAACATGCCGCTCGGTGGATGGTGCAGTTTCTGGGGTTTGAGCTTGTGAGGTCATTCCAAGGCCGAATGACAACAGAATAGCCGGCAACCAAAACATCACGCGTTTCATCATCGCGCTCCTCTTCCTGTGTATTCCTGCAAAGACGGATTGAAATTTCAAGATCGCGGCTTGACGCAAATGGCAAGCGGGCAACGCCTTTCGAAGTTTTGGATGTGTCGCAGGATTCATCGCTTCCAATCGCCCAGCAGTTTTCGGACCGTGACAATTTGCCCGGTGTGATAGGCGTTGTGATCGGCCACCAAGAGAATTTCCCGAAGATAAGTATGTTCTCCACCATGCGGGATCTTGGAAGTGAGATCGATCTTGGGGTCAGTGGTCAGCCGACGCATTTCGTCGAGATCGGCGAAGAACTTCTTGATCGAGGTCTTCCATTCGGCATCAGAAACCTCTGACGCCGGCTTGGGCCAATAACCCTCAGGCCACTTGGGAGAACGCCACTGAGGGTCGAGGGTGTATCTCAAAATATCTTCCTGCGAAATCCGCATGTGTTCGAATAATTCCCAAACGGAATACTTGACGCCTTCAGGACGCACGGCTCGATTCTTTGCCGCCAGGCCTTCCAGTGCATCCTTGGCGGAGACATGCGCCGATTCACCCTTCAATAGTTCTTCCAAACCGTTTCGAAAGCTGGTTTCGTTCATATGAACTCCCCGGAGACATGACGGTTGCTGCGACAAAGCCTAGCACGGACAGTGCTTCGATGGAATCACAACGGCGGGGCATGTACGCGCTCAGTTGCAATGTGACCAAAGGGAAGAAGTTGTCTTTGATGCGTATCCTTCAAACGGCGTCACGGAGTGTACGACAGGTTCTTTGATTTTCGGATATACCAGCCATCCGGGCAGGGTTCGTAAATGTTGCAATGATCCATTTCGCCGCCGTAGACGTGCAGCGTGATGGCGGTCCGATCCTCTTCCGCGTTCGCCAGCCTATGGTACTCGAAGGGTGGAATCAGGTGCCCGGAGGCTCCAACCTCGGCCTGAACGGTTCCCACGGATTTGAAATGGCACCGGTCTCCGGACTGTTGATCGAGGTCAAACCGGGAAACCTTGATGCGTCCTTCAACCACGCTTTCGACACACCACATTCCGGCATGATCGTGCAAGACCGTAGATTGTCCCGGTCCCCAGGTCATGACCACCATGGAATAACCCCAATCCGGGCTGCGGTGAAAAAGCCGGCGCGCGTACGATCCGGTTTGGGGAATGTGAAATCGTTCCGACAGATGCAGCTTGCCGCTCACGATGAAGCTGGTTAAGACGTGCTGGATTTCTGAGGTGACCGCCTGGGCGTCACCTTTCTGCACGGCCTTGTCGAGCGCTTCAATCAATTCCACGGCGATGGGTT
>JAQUPQ010000050.1 GCA_028716525.1 Terriglobia bacterium
GCGGCCATCAAAGAATACATCCAGGAAAACAATCAGCACCCCCGAATCTTCCTCTGGACGGCGTCGGTTCATCAAATCTTGTCGAAGATCAACAAATGTAAAGAAGCGTTAGACGCACTACACTAGAAGGAGCGCCCTACTTCAAATACAACTGTTCGGAATTCCAAAGTGTATGGGGATCCAGGACGGTCGGGCGGAAATTTCCGACACGCAGCTTGGCGGCCACCAGCACATTGCGCGCCACCAGATAGATGAAGGGCAGTTCCTGGCTCACGATGCTCTGGACTTCATCAAAATCTCTTTTGCGTTGCTCCAAGGTAGGCGCCGCCGATTGGTCCCGCATGAGCACGTCGATGCGAGCTTCCCAGGGAGTTGCAGGTTTGGATTGGTTGGGATACCACTGGTGATTAGGCGCATTCGACATCCAAATGTTCATTTGTGAAGACGGATCAATGTCGACCATGGCTGTCCCCAAAAGGCAGGCCTCGTAGTCCTTGGTATCCGAGAAACGCGCAATCAATGCGCTGAACTCCAAGGGTTGGAAATTCACCCGAATGCCGATCTTCTCGAGATCGTTCTGAATGAGGGCGCCCATTTTCTCCCGGCTTCGGTTGCCGGCATTCGTCAGAAGTGTGAACTGAACAGGCTGGTTGGTGGTGTCCCGCAAGACCACGCTGGACCCATCGCGAGTCCATTTGAATCCCGTTTCCGTCAAGAGCCGCTTGGCCTTTTCAATATCGTAAGGATATTTCTGTATGGCGGGGTTGTACCAGAGTTTGTTGGATTCCGTGGCCGGTCCGTAGGCCGCTGTGGCGCGCCCGCTGTAGGCCAGCTTGATGAGGCTATCACGATCGATGGCATACGAAACGGCTTGGCGGAATTTATCGTTTGTAAACCATTTGAGTTTTGTGGAATTGACATAGGGCTTCCGGGTCTTGGGATTGATCCCGCGGTCCTGATTGAACCACATTTGTTCACTGCCCATGACCGGTCCCAAATCCTGAACGACAATGTTCTTCTTGGAGCCGGCTTCATTCAATAAGGTGGAAAAATCTTCAGCCCTCACATCATTCAGAATATCCAGCGCCCCGGACTGAAAATTCAAGAACTGCGCGTTGCGGTCCGGAATAATCATCAAAATCAGTCGCGAGAGATAGGGAAGACGATTTCCCGCGGTGTCCACTTTCCAATAATAAGGATTCCTCTCCATCTCGACGAATTGACCGGGCATGTACCGCTTGAATCGAAACGGTCCCAGACCCACGATGTCGGTCGCTGAAGATGAAATCGACCAGGCGGAGGAAAATTTGCCGGCCTGGTAGATCGCCTGGAGTTTGTGCCGGGGCAGCATGAAGACCGAGTCAAAGACCCGCTCGATGTCGTAAGCCGGCTGAGCAAAGCCGAACTGCACTGTGGTGTCATCAATCTTCGTCACCACGAAGGGCTTTCCGGCCGTCAACAGTTGGTCGGTTTGAGGCGAGTTGATTTTTGGGTCGTACAAGACTTGAAAAGTGAACAGTACATCGTCAGCCGAAAAGGGCTGACCGTCCGAGAAGCGGAGCCCTTCACGCAAATGCATGATCAGGGTCCGATGATCTGCCGAGTACTCCCAAGTTCGCGCCAGGGCCGGTTCGGGCTGTTGAGTTTCGCGATTGACGTGGATCAAATCGGCCAAAATCCGGTCAGAGACGTCCACGGTGGCCATGTCGCTGGAGACAATTCGATTGAAGGATCGGGGTTCGAGGCCCAGCGCCGTGATCAGAGTGCCGCCATGCTTGCCCAAATCACCTTTGACCACCAAGGGATCTTTGGTCAAAGGCCCCCAAGACTCAACGGATTCCGAGCCGGCTTTCCTTCGGGAACAGTTTGTCGAAACGAGGAAAAATGCACAAAGCAGGAGGGTTAAAACTACCGAGATACGACATCGTCGTCTTTCAATCATCGGAACTCCTCACTAGCTAGGTCGGCGTAGAGGCAGGAAGTCAAACGTGGAGAATGCCGGACAAAATACGACAAAAACTGAACTTTTGGCTTATTTCGTGACAATTCTGTAAAGAGAAATTGTAAAGATTCTGACGGTTTATGTCGAAGCGGTTTATAGCATCGGGCCCAATGAAAGTCAACCAGGCCAGAGCTGCAAGACATTCGTGCTTTGGTAACCTTTAGGAAAGAAAAAATGAGCAGCTCACAAAACTCTCCCACACCAAAGTCCGGAGGAAATCCGGGCGCTGCTGAGCAGGCGCAAACATACCGGGTTTTGCTGGTCGACAATGATGCCTCCACGGTTCGCTTGTGCGAACAGGTTTTGCAAGCACCGGGATTCACCCTGAGTCTGGCCAACAACGGATATTCTGCTATCGAGCTCCTCCAGAAACTGAATTTTGATCTCCTCATCTGCGACATGATGACGCCCCGCTTGAGCGGCTTGCAACTGCTTTCTAAAGCCAGAAGCATGAGTGATGCCCCCGAGGTCATTTTGATTTCGTCCCAACAGTCGGTGGAAGCGGCGGTGGAAGCGATTCGTATGGGGGCGGTGGATTTCTTGATGAAGCCTCTTCGGTTGGCCACTTTCCAAGAGGCCGTTCATACGGCCTGTGAGCGGCGAAGAAGCATTAAGGAAGCGGGCATAGTTTCCAATGTGGCGCATCCACCGCGCCACTCATTCTTGACTCAAACGCAGAATCCTCGAATGCAGGAAATTCAAGAACTCATCATCAAAGTGGCCAAAAGCAATTCCACCATTTTGATTACCGGCGACAGCGGCGTCGGAAAGGAAGTGGTTGCACGGACCATCCATGATGAATCGCTGCGCTGCAACAACTGCTTCACGGATATCAGTTGTGCCGCGATTACTGAAACCCTGTTGGAGAGCGAACTCTTCGGACACGAGAAAGGGTCATTCACCGGGGCGGACGTGTCCAAACCGGGCTTGCTGGAACTGGCCAACGGGGGAACGCTATTCTTGGACGAAATCGGGGAAATCGGCCCGTTGCTCCAAACCAAATTGTTGCGCGTCATTGAAACGCGGTCCTTTTATCGGGTCGGCGGGACCAAGCAAATCACGGTGGATGTTCGGATCCTGGCGGCCACGAATAAAGATATGAAGCGGGCCGTCGAAGAAGGGAAGTTCCGCAAAGACCTCTTTTACCGCCTCAACACCATCAACATTGACATTCCGCCGCTGCGGGAGCGGATCGAAGATATTCCCCTGCTCGCCGAACACTTTCTGGTGGAATTCGACCGGTCCGGGCAACGGCGTTTCTCTCCGGCCGGGCTGGAGGTATTGAAGCGTTATCCGTGGCCCGGGAACATTCGGGAACTTCGCAATGTGATTGAGCGCGTCATGTTGATCTCACCCCAAATGCTGATCGATGTCGAGGATCTTCCTTCCGATCTCATGAATGCGAAACCGGCCGCCGAAGTGTTGGGGGGACACCTGCCGATGTTGACGGATTCGCTGGAGGAATTGGAACGTCGCCAGATTGCCACGGTCTTGCAGCGCACCCGTTGGCATCGCGGGAGGGCCGCGGAACTCCTGGCCATCTCTCCCAAGACCCTATACCGGAAAATCAAGCAGTACGAGCTCGACAAGAATATTTCGATCGGCTGATCCGATCGAGCCGGCCTCGAAGCCTCTGTTCGGAACGCGCCTCCGTGTCTTTAATTTCTCCTTTCTGACTCATTTGACAATCCTGACAGCGTGACGTTATAAGACAACATACCTCACCGGGAGGAAATTGCTTATGGCATCCAACGCATTCCTAAAGGGCGGTCGATCCTTTCCTCGCGTCATTAAGAACTTGGCCTGGAGCCGGAGAGGCAAGACGCCTCTGTTGCTCGTCTTGCTTCTCAGCTTCCTATTTCCCGTAATCTTAAAAGCACGCGAAGTTCAAAACGGAATTGATGTTTTGGAACTGACCAATTTTGGCGCCTTGCAGGGTCGCCGAGTCGGTCTAATCACCAACCATACCGGCATAGACCGCCATTGGAATTCCACCATCGACGTCCTGAAAAACGCGCCCGGAGTCACGCTGGTTGCGTTGTTCTCGCCGGAGCATGGAATCCGCGGTGTTGAAGACCGGCCGGTGGCCTCGTCGGTGGATGAGAAGACGGGACTTCCAATTTACAGTCTGTATGAGCCTAAAGTGCGTCGTCCGACGGAAGAGATGCTGAAGGGGATCGATACGCTGGTGTTCGACATTCAGGATGTGGGAGCGCGTTTTTATACGTATAGCACCACCCTGGCCTACACCATGGAAGCGGCCGCCAAGTATCATCTTAAATATGTTGTTCTCGACCGCCCGAATCCCATCACCGGTATGCGGGTCGAAGGCCCGGCACTCGATGCCAAACAAGTCTCATTCGTAGGCTACTTTTCAGGCATGAGCACACGCCATGGCATGACGGTGGGGGAGATGGCGCAAATGTTCAACAAGGAAAGAAAGATTGGCGCCGATTTGCAGGTGATTCCGATGCGGGGTTGGAGACGTTGGCAATGGTTCGACGAAGATGCCTTGCCTTGGGTCAATCCTTCTCCCAACATGCGGAATCTGCCGGAAGCGATCTTGTATCCGGCCGTGGCGACTCTGGAGGGGACCAACGTTTCCGTGGGGCGCGGCACCGACACGCCCTTCGAAGTTCTGGGCGCTCCCTGGATCGATGGGATGGTGCTGGCGGATAAAATTCAGTCCTATCGTCTGGCCGGGGTTCGCGTTTATCCCATACGATTTGCTCCCCAAACCAAGCCGTTTCTCAAGGAACGCTGCGGCGGCGTCTTCCTGATGGTGGTGGAACGAGACTCCTTTGACGCCGCCCATGTCCTGCTGGGACTTATTTCGGCGCTTGAAGAGTTGTATCCGAATCAATTTCAAATCGACAAAATTCTACCATTGCTGGGTAACGAACAGTTACTCCGCCAGATCAAAAATCATGCCCCTATTCGCACCCTGTTCAAGCAGATCGATGACGAGGAAGAAGCCTTCAAAGCAGTACGCGAAAAATATCTCATCTATAAATGAAACGATCGAGGTTTGAATCTATGCGCAGGCTGGGTACCGCGTTATGGCTGTTGTGTGCGATCGGTTGGATCTGGGTTTTCCCTGCAAGGTGCGCCGCTGCGCCCAATGATGTGCAGGCTCAACTGCAGGCCATTATTGGCGCCTTTAAAGGCCACGTCACCTTGGCGGCCAAGAATTTGAAGACCGGTGAGACCATTGAGATCAGGGCGGATGAAAAGGTCCAGACGGCCAGCGTCATCAAATTGCCCATCCTGATCGAAACTTTTTATCAAGCGCGCCAAAATCAGGTCTCACTGGACTCCTATGTCATTTTGGACAAAGACAACCGTGTTCCCGGTTCCGGCATTCTGCAGGATTTATCCGATGGGTTGATTCTCACACTTCAAGACGCCGCCACTCTGATGATCGTGTTGAGCGACAACACCGCCACCAATCTGGTCATTGACACTGTGGGAATCGGGAATGTGAATGCCCGGATGCAAAGCCTGGGGGCACGGAATACCAAATTATTTAAAAAAGTTTTTCTCCCGGCGCCCCAGACCAGCGAAGAGCAGAAGAAGTACGGTTTGGGCGTGACGACGGCCGCTGACATGCTGCATTTGTTGGAGATGCTGGCGCGCGGGGATGTGGTCGACCGGGCCGGATCGGACGCCGTAATCGCCATCCTCAAAAAACAACGCGATCGCGACGGCATCCCACGGTACATCAGCTACGACGATTTGGGACAAAACACCGGCGGGGTCGAAGTGGCCAACAAGACCGGCGCTCTCGATCATGTGCGCAACGACGTGGGTTTGGTTTTTACCAAGCATGGAACATATGCCCTGGCGATCTTCGCGGGTGATTCCCCGGATACTCGCTGGACTGCGGATAACGCGGCCACCCTGACCATTGCAAGGATCGCCAAGGTCTTGTTCGATCACTTTGAGGAATCCCAAACGGGCCGGTAAGAAATCGGTATTGACTCATTTTGAATGGGGTGGCGCACACATCGTCCGCCACGGCGGCCGATGTGTGCGCCACCCAGAGGTGAAAAAAAATTCAAAATGAGCCACTACCAAAAATTCGCTTGATTTTCGTTTTCCCTGAGAATAGGATACGGTCAGTTTTTGCGGCGTTTCTGACTCGGAAACGTGCCGACTTCAGTATTCCGTTCCGTAGTCGCAGTGGGGCAGTTCCTTTCGCAGGTGTTCAAGGAAGGGAGGACAAACGGTGCTGATCTGTTCTTTACGTGGAAACCGATCGTTTGTCACTCTTGCTCTCATCGCCGTATTTCTATTGCTCCTTCCCGCGCTTTCGACCGCGGACAATTTTCATAACTGCACTCATTCCCTCAAGAATATCATCTGGAGTTCGCCTTCCGGCGCCAGCCCGCGCCTCGTGGCAAGCTTGCACGATGTGAATCAAAGTGACGGCTGCGTGGCCTGCTTGTGGGCCAACGCCGACTTCATCTCGCTGGCGACACCGATTTTCTTGATTCCGATTGCCCGGACATATGCAAAAACGTACTCCCGTCCGGAGAGCATTCCTGCGACGACGGTTGTCTTTTCGCGCGCTGAACGCGCTCCTCCCGCCTGCTGACACCAGCCATTTCCTTTTCCATTGTGAAAATTCAGTAAGTTGACCGTGTGGCGTAAGTTTGTTGCGGCGCTTTATGATTCGCATTGGGGAAATTAGGATAGGACACATTGTTCATATTTTCATAAACGGAGTTTGCAATTTCGAGCTCTCCTATCCCCAGTCCTCTCTTACATTTCCTCAATAACAAACTTCCCACCGAAAAGACGGAGGAGATCGGCGGTCTCCTCCGTTTATTTTTTTGGGCCCATATCGCCATACGAAAAGCAAAGAAAGCTTGAGTGATTGAGTCGAGGCGGGCTCCCCTCAACCGTGTAGGGTTTGGAGGGATTCAGGCTTGCTGCGATTGTTAAGGGGACCGGATTTCAAGCAGTCAAATTTGACTGAAACTTACGCCCCGTTCCAGAAGACGTCCCAGCGAAGAGTGAAGGAATCGATATTCGCTGCGGTGCTCTTCCACCAATTTGGCAAGCACGCGTTCGCCTTTGGGCGTGAGGTAGATGAATACCTGGCGGCGGTCATCAATGCCTTGGCGGCGTTCCACAAGGCCCAGCCGTTCGGTTCGATTGATGAGCTCCACCACACTGTGGTGATTTCTTTGGAGCTGCTCGGCCAATTCTCCCACCGAAGCGTTGTTGCGCTTGGGAAAACCGATAATCGCCACCATGAGTTGATATTGTTGCGGGGTGACGCCCTGCTTTCTTGAAACTTTCTCACTGTGTCGAAGGAATCGCCTCAACGTATGTCGAAAAGCTGCGATGTGTTCGAATTGTCGTTTGGTGACGGGCATTGGTGGGCTCCTACCTAAAAAATCCAGCTATGCTTTGCTCCCGCCGAACGGCCAGGAACAAAGTCATGGCAAGGCAGATTCAATTTCTTCAATGGGCTTAACTGAGCGCCTCGAAGTGCCCCCGGCGGTTCAAAAATGACGCTCCAGCCACCCCGGTTGGGGATATAAAATTATAGGAAAAGGTCTTCGGATTGTCAAAGTATCTTGACCTCCTAAATCCACACGGAATTGCTCCCATGGGGACTGTTGGTTGATTTTTTCGCAAAACTTGTGAGAGGATGCGGAAATCGGAGAGATGGTCGATCTATTGATACCTCCAACCTCAAAAACGTTGGCTTAGGTAGCAAAGGAAGAGCCTCGCGTTGAGCCATGGCGCGTTCGGCTCGTTGGTGTTATGAAACCCATGAGATTTTCTAGCGCGGCAATGCATCAAGTCTGGCAACGGACCGCCCAAGGGTCTGCCGAAGGAAGGGTCGCATGAGCGGGATTAAGCTGGTTATTTCGGATGTGGATGGGACCTTGATCACTCCGGATCACCAAATTACCGCTCGAACTTTCCGGACCGTTCAACACTTGAGCAGCGCCGGGATCGGATTTACGGTCGCCAGCTCCCGGCCACCCCGGGGTTTGGAGGCTATCGTTGTGTCTCTTCAAATCGCACTCCCTGTGGCTTCCTTCAATGGCGCCATGCTCGTCTCCAACAACCAGACAATATTGGAGAATCATTTGCTCCCACAGGCCGTGATTTCTCGCGTTTATGAATTGTCTCGTGCCTATCCCTTGGACTTCTGGGTGTATCGGGGATTTGATTGGTTCGCTGATCGACGCAGTCCGCATTTGGAGCGCGAAGAGCAGACGGTAGGGTTCTCCGCCGTGGTCGTGGAAAAAATTGAGGAGTATTTTCAAGGTGTCACGAAATTGACTTTGGTGGGCGAGTGCGAGGTGGCCGAACGGTGCCAACATCAAATCCTGCAGGAACTGGGATTGGAGCTGGAAGCCACGCGCTCCCAACCGCGATTTATCGATATTACGGTCAAAGGCGCCGGAAAGGGATCGGTAGTAACCAATCTTTCCCGGAAACTGAACACGCCAGCCGAGTGTATCGGAGTCATCGGGGACGGTCCCAACGACATTGAAATGTTTGTGCGTGCGGGACTTTCCATCGCCATGGGAAATGGCGCGGAGCAAGTCAAGAAGGCGGCGCGATTCGTTACCTCCACCAACCTCGCGGAGGGTTTTGCTGATGGCATTGAGAAGTATATTTTGAACCAAGCGGAGGGATAGGGATCCTTCGAAATCTTAGAAGCTTTGCCCCAGAGGAATTATGACGACTGTAGCTCACCAACCTGATCCTATCGATCAGCTTTGCATCAACACGATCCGCACCCTCGCGATGGACGCCGTACAGAAGGCCAATTCCGGGCATCCCGGCATGCCCATGGGCGCCGCCGCGATGACGTACGTGCTGTGGGACCGTTTTCTGCGATTTAATCCGGCGAATCCGAAATGGACCAATCGCGATCGGTTCATTCTGTCGTGCGGGCATGGGTGCATGCTGCTTTATGCCTTGCTGCATTTGACGGGTTACGATGTGCCTTTGGATCAGATCAAGCAGTTTCGGCAGTTGGGGTCCATCACTCCCGGACATCCCGAGTATGGCTTGACCCCGGGTGTCGAAGCCACCACGGGTCCACTCGGACAAGGTTTCGCCAATGGCGTCGGGATGGCGATGGCCGAACGCTTTTTGGCGGCCACCTTCAATCGGCCGGGATTCTCCATCGTCGATTACACCATCTATGGAATCGTCAGCGACGGCGATTTGGAGGAAGGGATCTCCTCAGAAGCCGCCTCGTTGGCGGGTCACCTGGGACTTGGCAATTTGATCTACCTTTACGATGACAATCACATCTCTATCGAGGGCGATACGGCATTGGCCTTCAACGAGAATGTGGATGCCCGCTTTGCCGCCTACGGCTGGCATGTTCAAAGCGCGGATGGAAATAATTTGGAGGAAGTGGCCAAGGCCATCACCAAGGCTCGCGAGGTGAAAGACCAGCCTTCCCTTATCCGGTGTCGAACGCATATTGCTTTTGGAAGTCCCCATAAACAGGACAACGCTTCAGCGCACGGCTCGCCCTTGGGAGAGGATGAGGTTCGCTTGACTAAAAGAAATCTGGGCTGGCCGGAAGACGCGCATTTCTTCATCCCCGACGAATCCTTGAAACGGTTTCGTTCCGCCTTGAGCCGCGGCGCCCAACTGGAATCGGAGTGGAAACAATTGTTTGACGCCTACCAAAAAAACTTTCCGGCCGAGGCGCAACAGTGGAAATTGATGCAGGAGGGAAAATTGCCGGAGGGCTGGGATAAGAATTTGCCTGTTTTTACCGGAGATTCCGCGCCCCTGGCTACTCGTGAGGCCTCCGGTAAGGTGATCAACGCCCTGGCGGATGCCATCCCGTGGTTCATCGGCGGTTCGGCTGACTTGGCGCCCTCCACCGATACCCTCATGAAAAAATCCGGCGATTTTGAAAAGGGCCACCCCGACAGCCGCAACCTTCATTTTGGAATTCGTGAACATGCCATGGGGGCCATCATTAATGGAATGGCGTTAAGCCGGTTGGTGGTCTATGGAGCGACGTTTTTACAATTCTCGGATTATCAACGCCCGACCCTGCGGCTGGCGGCTCTGAGCGAATATCCGTCTATCTTTGTGTTTACTCACGATTCCATTGGTTTGGGAGAGGATGGGCCGACACATCAGCCCGTCGAACATCTGGCGGCCCTGCGGGCCATTCCGCACCTGACGGTGATTCGACCCGCGGATGCCACAGAAACCGTCTATGCTTGGAAATGGGCGATCGAAAATCGCACTTCGCCGACGGTCTTGGTGTTTACCCGCCAAAAGCTGCCGGTGATTGATCGGCAGAAATTTGCTTCTGCTGAAAACCTTTTCAAGGGCGCGTACATTCTTGCGGAGAGTAAAGGCGGGCCGCCCGAAATCATTCTGATGGCGACCGGCTCTGAGGTCTCGTTGGCTCTCGATGCTTGGCAACAGCTGACGTCTCGCTCCATTCGCGCGCGTGTCGTATCGATGCCCAGTTGGGAACTCTTTGAACAGCAGCCGGCGGCCTATCGGGAAGAGGTTCTTCCTCGATCCCTCACGGCCCGGTTGGCGATTGAGATGGCGAGTCCCATGGGATGGCATCAGTGGGTCGGAGACCGCGGGGACATGCTGTGTGTCGATCGTTTTGGCGCTTCGGCTCCACTCCAGCCTTTGCTCGAAGCATTTGGATTTACTGTCGACAACGTTGTCTCTCGAGCTTTGAAATTATTGAACCGCACCGGGGCGGGTTCGCCAGAAAGCGGTGCGGATAAGGGAAAACTGCCATGACCTCTGTGAGCCAAAGTGAGATGCTCGTGAATCCTTTGCGTGAAGGTTTGGAAGTAGTGCGCTCGGCCGACCCCTGTGTGGTCGTGATTTTCGGGGCTTCAGGCGATCTCACTAAACGCAAACTGATTCCCGCTCTGTTCAGTTTGGTGGAGCAGCATTTGATTCCTTCAGCGTTTGCAGTATTGGGCGTGGCCCGGCGCCCCATGAGCCACGAGGAGTTCCGAGCCACCCAAAGGGAGTTTATCGATGCCGAACGTTTGGAGACGGAGGTCTGGAAGTCGTTTGAGTCTTCCTTGTTTTATATTCCCTTTGATTTTTCGGATGCCTCCGGATATCAGAAGTTAACTGAGGAACTCCAGAAGATCGATCAGGAACGCGGGACACTGAACAACCGCCTCTATTATTTATCCACCCCCCCCACGGCTTATTCCGAAATCATCAAGCAGTTGGGCGCGGCCCATCTGGTGGCTGCCCCCGGCGAAAAATACTGGACGCGCATCATTATTGAAAAACCATTCGGTCACGATCTCGAGAGTGCCCATGCGCTCAACGCCGGCGTCAACGCGGTCTTCAACGAAAATCAGGTGTATCGAATTGATCACTATCTGGGAAAAGAGACGGTTCAGAATATTTTGGTTTTTCGTTTCGCCAATGGGATATTTGAACCCTTGTGGAATCGCCGCTATGTGGATCACGTTCAAATCACGGTGGCAGAAACGCTCGGGGTGGAGCATCGGGGCTCGTATTACGATGGGGCCGGTGCGGCGCGCGACATGGTTCAGAATCACATTTTGCAGGTGTTGAGCCTGGTGGCCATGGAACCGCCCATTTCACTTGAGGCGGACACCATTCGGGACGAAAAATCCAAAGTCTTACGGGCCATCCGGCGCATCCCGCCTCAGGACGCTTTCAAATATTCCGTCCGCGCCCAATACGGACGCGGTTTTATCACCGGTGAGACAGCCGCGGCCTATCGCGAAGAAGAAGATGTCAATCCGCAATCGAAGACCGAAACCTATGCCGCCTTCAAATTCTATATCGACAATTGGCGCTGGGCCGGCGTGCCTTTTTATGTCCGGTCCGGCAAGCGGCTCGCCAAACGCGTGTCGGAGGTCGCCATCCAATTCAAGACCGTGCCGCATCTCCTGTTTGAACAGACAGCCGCCGATCAATTGGAGCCCAACGTTTTGGTTCTGAAAATTCAACCGGACGAAGGGATCACGCTACGGTTCGGAGCCAAGCTGCCGGGACAGTCCATTCACATCCGTTGGGTGAACATGGATTTTCGATACGGCGCCTCCTTTGGTGTAAAGACGCCGGAAGCTTACGAACGTCTTATTCACGACTGTCTGATCGGTGATGCCACTCTCTTTTCGCGCCGCGACACCGTGGAGCAGGCCTGGAATTTACTCATGCCGTTCTTGATAGCGTGGCAGCAATCGAAAGAGCGGGAACTCCCTCAGTACGAGGCGGGTTCTCAGGGTCCGTCGGAGGCGGAGGCCTTGCTTTCGGCGGAGGGGCGAAAATGGCGTCGTATATAAGACCCCATGCCCATCCCTGCGGGGAATCGCATGTGGGCAAGTTGATTTCTAAGAAATGGAGGTAATTCATGCCGCCGGATAATTCGTTGGAAAAAGTCATGACGGGCGGTTCATTCCGCGTCGATATCGCCTCCATTGAAGACCAGCTTCGGGAGTTGTGGAAAGACGCCGCCACGGGAGCGACTGCCGAAGATGAAAGCGTCAAACCCGTCACCCGAACAACCGTCCTGAATTTGGTGGTGTTCGTCGACAGTGAGGCCGCGGCTCAGGAAGTTTCAGCCCTGCTGGGAGATCTCGTGGAGCAAGATCCTTGCCGCGCCATCGTCATTACCGCTGATCCAAAACAGCAGGGCGACAAGATGGAAGCTTGGATTTCTGCGCATTGCCATCGCCCTTTGCCCACCAGCAAGGCGGTGTGTTGTGAACAGATTTCGCTTCGGGCCTCCGGAAATGCCATACGTGAATTGGCCGCCAGCACCGTGCCGTTCCTGCTTTCGGATCTGCCTGTGTTTTTGTGGTGGAGAGGTCCCGGGGTTTTTGAAAGCGAAATCGTCGGGAAATTGCATGGCGTGTGTGATCGGCTCATCATCGACTCCAAACAATTCGCCGAGCCTGCGCTGGAGTTTCCAAAGTTGCAATCCTTCATTCAGGCTACACAGGACCGTTTGGCCGTCAGCGACATGGCGTGGCATCGATTGCGCCAATGGCGGGAGTTGATGGCGCAGTTTTTCGATTCACCCGTTCTCTTTGCCCACCTCAGCCATATTGAAAATGTGGTCGTGGAATTCAATCCGCGGGCTACCCCGGGAGGTACGGTGCCACCTCAGGCTTTTTTATTGGCGGGTTGGTTGGCCAGTCGCCTGGGCTGGCAACTTCAAGATAGCCGCTCAACCGGGGAGGGCACGCAGTTTCGGTTGAAACGCAAGCACAGCCGCACAAATATTTCGATCCTGCTCAGGCCCGCCAAGGCTCCCGCCGAATTGGCCGGACATTTAGTGTCCTTCGAGCTTTCATCAGAAAAAGGCTGGAGTACCACATTTCGAATTGCCCGAGGAGAGAGTCCCCACTGCGCCCAAACAGAAATCTCCTTCGGCCAATCCCCGCCGTTTCGTCGAACCGTTCCGCTGCCGATTCATACCGAAGTGGAACTGCTGGCGCGACAGCTCGATATCTTCGGACACGATTCCATTTACGAAGAAGCCATCGCCATGGCGGCCCGCTTGGTGGATTCGATGAAATAGTCCCAGGTACTTCCTATGGATGTTCCCACAGCGCTGCAAAAACCTGAAATTCATATTTATCCGACTCTGGAGGAAATGAGCCGGGCTGCTGCGGTGATGATCCTCCAAGAGGGAAAAGAGGCCATCACGGCCCGCGGACAGTTCCTCCTGGTTTTGGCAGGGGGATCAACCCCGCGGAGCCTGTACACCCAATTGTCTGGTGACGAGTTCCGCCCCCAATTGGATTGGAGCAAGGTGCACTTTTTTTGGGGAGACGAACGCGCGGTGCCGCCCATTCACCTCGACAGCAACTTTCGGATGGCGCGAGAGACGCTGCTCAGTAAAATTTCAGTTTCCCCGACTCACATTCACCGCATTCCTGCCGAAAAGACGGTGACGTCTGAAGCCGCCAAAATTTATGCCGCGGAACTCAAAGACTTCTTTGGCCTCAAGGAGGGTGAATGGCCGCGATTTGACTTGGTCCTTTTGGGAATGGGGCCCGAAGGACACACCGCCTCTTTGTTTCCCAATAATCCGGCTCTCCAGGAAGAGCATCAGCTGGTGGTGGCTCCCTGGGTTGAACAATTGAAATGTTATCGAGTAACCCTCACGCCTCCGGCGATCAATCATTCCGCTCAGGTGGTGTTTTTCGTTGCCGGAGAAGACAAAGCCGCGGCACTTCACGCCGTCCTGAAAGGGGAGTTCCATCCGGAGACTTATCCGGCTCAAATAATTCGCCCTGTGGCGGGTCGATTGACTTGGATTTTAGACCGTGCCGCCGCTTCACAACTTTCCGATTGAAAGATGCTGCAGTGGGGTCCGCCCGCGACGAGATGGAATTTCTTCGAAGGGAATAAAGCAAAATGAAAAGAAGTTGAATGAATGGGCGGGAGTCTTCCGGGTTGAGTGTGGGAGTCAAGAAACCCGGGATTTCCTGCCGACCAGGGAGGTGATGAGGCATGTCCGAAAGTTCTTCATCTTTGAACTCGTCGGAACGTCGCTCATTTCTTGGCAAGTTGACTGGAATGATTGCAGCGGCGATTGCGGCGTTTCTGGGAGTGGTCGCGGGAAGATTCACGCTTTCCCCCGCTTTTCAAAAACCCGATGAAGAAGGAAGCTGGCAGATTGTGGGGCCCGTAGAAGAAATTCCCGAACATGTACCCACCAAGCAAAGCATCGTGGTTTCACAACCCGCCGGTTGGGGACGCTTCAATTCTCAGCAGCTGTTGTGGGTGGTGCGGGATGATTCAAATTTGAAAGTGTTTTCAGCGACCTGCCCGCATCTGGGCTGCACGGTGAACGTCGCGGCGAGTGGCTTTGTCTGCCCCTGCCATGGCAGCGCTTGGGATGCCAACGGGCAGCGGGTGGGAGGACCCGCTTTGCGCGGCTTGGATACGCTCAATACTCGCATCGAGGACGGAATTCTGAAGGTCGAATATCAGCATTTCAAGCAGGGCATCGCCACGAAAGAAGTCGTGTCCTAGTCGGAATTCAGCATTGGCAGAAGCTTCTCCGGGGCATGCCAGGCGGAGTGATACTGCATGTGGAAAAAGCTTTATCTGTGGTTGGACGAACGCACCGGCATCGAAACCTTAATTCGTAAATTAAACGACGAACCCATTCGAGGCGGAGCGCGCTGGGCCTATGTTTTTGGGAGCACCCTGCTGGGACTGCTGGCGGTCCAGACCTTCACGGGAATTTTCCTGACTCTTTATTACGCCCCCACCAGCGATCACGCCCACTCCAGTGTTACCTACATTCAAAAGGCCGTTGCAGGCGGATCGATCCTTCGAGGACTGCATTACTACGGCGCTTCCGCCATCCTGATTCTGGTGGCTCTGCATTTCATTCAGACGTATCTCTATGGGGCCTACAAGGGAAAACGCGAACTGCAGTGGAATTCAGGGCTGGTGATGTTCTTTTTGCTGCTGGGGTTTGTGTTTACAGGTTATCTCCTGCCGTGGACCCAGGAGGCCTACTTCGGAACGAAAGTGGGAACCTCGGTCTTGAGTGAAATCCCCGGTATTGGCCCGCCGCTCCGCCGCATTATTCTGGGTGGAAACGAAACGACGACTTTGACACTTTCACGATTTTTCACGTTTCATGTGTGGGGGCTGGCGGTTCTATTCATTTTCTTCATCATTTTCCATTTGGCGCTGTTTCGACGGCGTGGTCCTGCGGGTCCGTACCATCGCCACGATGATTCACGCATCGAGAGTTTCTATCCTCGTCAGGCATTCCGTGACGCCGTTGTCTTTCTCGCTGTGTTTGTTCTATTGGTGATCTTGGCGTATAAAATTCCGGCTGAACTGGGACCCCAGGCCGATCCCACGAGCGATTATCTGGCCCGCCCGCCTTGGTATTTTCTTCCGTTATTTGAATTGCTCAAGTATTTTTCCGGAAAGCTGACGCTGATTCCGGCCGTGGTGTTGCCGGGTTTGATTCTTTTGGTTCTGGTGGTGCTGCCTTTCTGGGACAAGAAGGAAGAACGCCATCCCGCGTATCGTCCTGTCGCCGTCCTGTTCCTGCTGCTTGGAATATTCGGCTTCAGCGGCCTGTTGGGATTATCGAAATACCAGGATTGGTCCAACCGTGATTTTCGGGCCAAGATCGAGAAACAGCGTCAAGATGAAAAGGTTTTTCTGGCGGCCTCTTTTCAGCCTGAGGAAATTGGTCGCACGATTGCCATTCCGGTCCCCACACTGCCCGCCGCCCCCAACGTTCGTGACCCGATTTTGAAAATCTATTTTGCCAATTGCGCCAATTGTCACGGCCGGGATGCCACCGGAGGACAACTGGGACCATCACTCATTCGGCTGGCCTCGACACATCATTTGAGCCGCGATTTCCTGGTTCGGTATATCGGGGGGCACTCTCGAGATACCTCAGCGGATATGATGCCACGTTTCACACAACTCAGCCTTGAGCAGCGCCAAGACCTGGCCCAGTGGCTGATGCGGCTCAAATCACCGGAGCAATTGAAGGAGCATGAAAAAACGACTTCGACCTCGAAGCC
This sequence comes from Terriglobia bacterium, assembly GCA_028716525.1. Classification (GTDB taxonomy): domain Bacteria; phylum Acidobacteriota; class Terriglobia; order JAIQFV01; family JAIQFV01; genus JAQUPQ01. Next base: position 16,555 of record JAQUPQ010000050.1, read on the forward strand.
CTCGGCCCCACCGGCGAAGCATCGGACTGTGCAGAAACCGGAAGTGGAGGTTACACCGGCGCCGACTGAACCGCCCCCGGCATTCCGGCAGACCTGCGCTTTCTGCCACGGAAATGATGCGGCGGGCAACATCGGACCGTCGCTCGTCGGGATCACCGACAAGCCGGACCGCACGCCTGCGGATCTTTTGAAAATCCTGGAGGATTCACGCTCTTACGGCCTAAAAGATCCGATGCCGGCCGGCTTTCCTAAATTGACTGATGAGGAAAAGAAAGCAATCGTCGACTGGCTCTCGAAGTTGAAGTGAAGCGCCTCAGCTCTTCAAGCCCGATTCCGGCTCGGGAATGGCCGGACATTCTTCCGCAAGCGCCAAGACATTGCGAGGGCCGGACGGAAGTTGTTCGGTTCGAAATTTTATAATAATGGCGACCGCAGCCACGATGATGGTTGTGGCCAGCAGGGTTTGGAGCGTCAAGGCCTCTCCGGCGAGCGCCGACCCCAGCGCCACCGCCACCACCGGATTTACATAAGCGTAAGTGGAAACATGGGCGGGCGTGGAGACTCTCAATATCCAGATGTAGGCCGTAAATCCCACCAACGATCCAAAGACGATCAAATAACCGAGCGACAATCCGGAACGCAAAGAAATTAATGACCAATGAAACTTGGGCCACTCTCCGATGGCCGTTCCGAACAGCAGCAGCAACAAGCCTCCCGAAATCATTTCCATGGCGGTCGCCAGCAGCGGGGAATCCGGCAAATGGGCTTTGCGGGAATAGAGTGATCCTGCCGCCCAGCACATGGACGCGATGGTCAATTCCAAGGCACTAAGCAAATCAATATGTCCTCCGGTTTTTCCGGCGGGGAGAACCAAGAGTGCCGTGCCCGCAAATCCCAAGACAATTCCCAAGGACACGCCCAGCGAGGGCCGTTTGGAATCGCCATGCATCCAGTTGATGAGAACCATCCACAAGGGGATGGTGGCGACCATTAAGGCCGCAATTCCTGATGGAACCTTTTGTTCCGCCCAGGAGACTCCGCCGTTACCGCACATGAGGAGCAGTCCCCCGACGATGGCAGCGCCTCGCCAATGAATGCGGCGCGGCCGCGGCACCCCCCGAAATCGCGTCCACGCATACAAAATCAGGCCGGCGGTGAAGTGGCGGATTCCCGCCATGAGAAAAGGCGGTATGGTTTGAACGGCAAAACGGATGGCAAGAAATGTCCCGCCCCAGAAAAAATAGACGGAGGCGAACGCCAGGATCACCAACGAACGGGGGGCCTCGTGGCTCGACGGAGTTTCAGTCATTTTTTATCGCTTTCATTTTTGAACGGGGAGCTTCCATCAATTCGACCGATTTTGCAAGTGCGATCATCGATCCATCCGGCCTCCAGGCACAATAATTATTGAGGAAGATTAGATACAGTGACAGTTGCTCATGCCGCGATGGGTTGGGGCACCCAAGGGCATGAAAATGATGAGGTCCGATTCGGTAAGGCCCGGAGGGCCGGTCAGAGGGTAGCCCGCCCACAGGGCGGGGCATTTCCCATCGCGATGCGGAAATCATGCGGTGCAGGACGAATTTTGAATTTCGGTTTGCAAACACCGCAGCCTTCGTCCCGAGGAATCGGGACTCGGCTGCGCTACCCAAACGACGACGGTCCCCCATTTTCGGAGCAGTTCCTCATGCCCCGATGGATAGGGGCACCCAAGGGCATGAAAATCGTTCTGGTAGCCGGGATGCTCCGCTTTTTGGAGCATCCCGGATGTGCCATCGACCTGGATTACCGCGAGGTCCGGGATTCGCCCAGGAGCGGACGAATCCCGGCTACCCAAACTTCGACGGGCCGCAATTTTCGGACAGAATATAGAATGGACAGACACGACCCCAATCATTACCCGTGTCAATCGGAATTATCCAGCCACCGAAAGGCCGGAATGTTCGCAGTCGCGGGTTCCAAGGGGAAAGTAATCGCCGTGTGAGCGCCCGGCTCTCAGGTTCGAATGAAACCCATTGTTCTTTTTTTCTCAATGGTCTAAAGTTTCGGTGTTCCGGAAATTCTGTATTCACGGTGTATGGGTTGGGCGCACCCCAGGGTTGCGACATGGCCCGGCGGGGCCGTACATCGTCCGATCCGAGAGATCAATCCAATGCAAGTTCCTTTCAGCCAGATCAGCCATCTTATTCCTCCATACATCTTCAATGAGTACGGCCAATTAACCGGCCGGTATGTTCATGCGGACCGCATCGTGTGTGTCGTGGCGGACGGACGCATCAGAATTTGGCTCGACGAGGCGGCTCGCGCGGCTAATGATCCCGAGGGCTTGATCTGCGATTACGAGGAAACGGCGCTGCGCAGAATTTATGAATAGTCGCCACCCATCGAAGTAGGCGGCGCGGCTTTTCTCGAAGGGGCGATGCAAGCGGGATGGTTGGGGAGGCCTGAGCGTTATGAGCGCACTTCTGATTCACCGACTCCATTTTGCTTTCACTGTGACTTACCACTATCTGTTTCCTCAGCTGACCATGGGTCTGGGGCTGTTGATTGTGGTGCTGAAGACCTTGGCAATGGCCAAGAAGGACGAGCGCTACGATCACGCCGCGCGCTTCTGGGCCAGGATTTTTGCCATCAATTTCGCCCTGGGCGTGGTCACCGGCATCCCCATGGAATTTCAGTTTGGGACCAACTGGTCGCGATTTTCCAAATTCGCGGGCGGGGTCATCGGGCAGACCCTGGCCATGGAAGGAGTGTTTGCTTTTTTCCTGGAGTCTTCATTTTTGGGATTGTTCATTTACGGAGAGAAACGGCTCAGCCGATGGGGGCATTGGTGGGCCGCGTTTCTGGTGTTCCTGGGATCCTGGGTTTCGGGCTTCTTCATCGTCATGACCGACGCCTGGATGCAGAATCCCGTGGGCTACGCCGTCATGCCCGACGGCGCAGTGCAGTTGACGAGTTTCTGGAAATTAATGCTGAATCCCTGGGGACTCTGGCAGTACGCCCACAATATGAGTGGCGCCGTGATCACGGCTTCTTTTGTGATGGCGGCCGTGGGTGCATTTTACCTGCTTGAAAAGAAGTATTTGGAATCGGGAAGAATTTTTGTGCGGCTGGGCGTGGTGGCCGGCGTGATCTTCAGTATTCTGCAACTCTTCCCGACGGGGGATCAACAAGGGCGGATGGTTGCACATCATCAAGCAGCGACCTTGGCCGCCATGGAAGCATTATTCAAAACCGATACCGGAGCCTCCTTGGTCCTCCTCGGGCAGCCGGATGTGGAACAACAAAAACTCGACAATCCCATTCAAATTCCCAAGATGCTCAGCATGATGACTTATCGCCGCTGGAGCGCCGAAGTGAAAGGTCTGGATGCCTTTCCCAAGGAGAATTGGCCCGATAACATCCCGCTGCTCTATTACAGCTATCACATCATGGTCGGGCTGGGAACGATCTTCATAGCGGAACTCCTGGTGGCCGCATTCCTTCTTTGGCGCGGAAACCTTTTTAATTCCAAATGGATGCTCTGGATCCTCATGCTGAGCTTTCCATTTCCCTACATCGCGAATACGGCCGGGTGGATGACGGCGGAAATCGGCCGTCAGCCGTGGCTGGTGTACGGCTTGTTCCGGACGGATCAGGGCGCTTCGGCCGTCGTGACCGCCGGAAACGGAATGTTTACGCTGCTGGGATTCATGGGCATGTATCTTTTTTTGGGAATCCTGTTTCTGTTTTTGATTCGGCGCGAACTGGAACACGGGCCGCAGCCGGTCGAGGCCAGATAGAAGACGGTTTTTTTTGGCGGGTCAGGCATCAAGGATTCGCCGGTTTGAAGGAGAGAAATGATGGGCACGCTGTGGTTTGTTCTGGTGGCGCTTTTGATCGTGACTTATGTGGTTCTTGACGGATTTGATCTGGGCGCGGGAATCATTCACCTGTGGGCGGCCCGCAAGGATTACGAGCGCCAGATGATTTTGCGCGCCATCGGGCCTGTGTGGGACGGAAATGAGGTCTGGTTGCTGGCGGGCGGAGGAACGCTCTACTTTGCCTTTCCACAATTGTATGCCTCCAGTTTCAGCGGATTTTATCTTCCGTTGATGATGGTGTTGTGGCTCTTGATGCTGCGGGGCATTGGTATTGAATTTCGAAATCATGTGGAGGGGCCGGTCTGGCAAAAATTTTTCGATGCCCTCTTTTCGGTGTCGAGCATGCTGCTTGCGGTCTTCTTTGGCGCCGCCATCGGAAACGTGGTTCGGGGCGTGCCGTTGGGTCCGGATGGATATTTCTTTGAGCCTCTGTGGACGAATTTCCGCATCGGTCCGCATCCCGGTATTTTGGACTGGTATAGTGTTCTGATCGGTTTGCTCGCCTTCGCGGCGCTGACCTCACACGGTGCCCTGTACGTTTCCACGAAAACCGAAGGAAGCCTTCAACAACGTGCCCACCGAACGGCCGCTTGGTCGTGGTGGTCGGTGGCGATTCTCACCGTGCTGAGTCTGGTGGCGAGTCTTAAAGTTCGCCCCACAGTAATAGAGAATTTCAGATTGCATCCTTGGGGTTGGGCAATTCCGGTGATCGTGCTGGGAAGCCTTTTTGCGATGTTCTATCTTCGTGTCAAGCAAAACGATCGTGTGGCCTTTGTGGCATCCAGTGTGTACCTCGCCTCCATGTTGGGTGGCGCTGCATTCGCTCTTTACCCCAATGTTTTGCCTTCCAGCGCCCGACCGGAACTGAATCTAACCATCCAAAACACCCTCTCCGGGTCCTACGGCCTGAGGGTGGGATTGGCGTGGTGGTTGATCGGCGTGGTGCTGGCCTTGGGTTATTACATTTACCTGTTTCGTCTATTCCGCGGCAAAGTGACTCTTCCTTCAGAAAAATATTGAGTGTTCCCATCATGGCAGGGCGAAATTCCATGCGGCTCAAAAGGAAGTTTGAGGAACGGAGTTTCGAACAATCCCAATTTTCAGATAGGGTCGCAATCGCTGCAGTTTCCTTTCGCTTATGCCGCGAATCAGTAGCAGTTCCTCCAGGCGGCGAAAGGGTCCGTTCCTTTCCCGAAACCGGATGATTTGTTTTGCAGTGGCTTGTCCTATTCCCGGAAGCTGCATCAGTTCCTGCTCAGTCGCCGCATTAAGATCAACTGGAAAACGCCGTACAGATTTTTTGGCTGACGCTCGAGCGGAATGTATTCCGACTGTTAGTTGTGAAAACGACGGTGCTGCCCAAATAAGTTGAATCAGGACGACGATCAACACAAAGAGATCCTTCAGGGACCGTGCCGATGCACTCGCTCGGTGGTTGAAGGATCGGTTCATTCAAGATGTTGGGGGCAGGGGTTGAAGGAAACTAACAGATTTCTAAACCCTGTGATGCTTTCTCGCATAACCCGCTAAGAGTCTTCGAATCGATTTCCTTTTTTGCACCGAGAGATGGCTGCCCGCCAATGTGAGAAGCCGCAGGGACATGTTCGCATAATAAGCCACAAATTGTGGCGTCATCTGTTCGAGGGCCAGCAAATGTTGGCGAATGGTCAGTTCGTCTCCCCGGGAGATCGGGCCTGTCAGGCTTTTCTTCAACGTGGATGGCCGGCTCATTTCCAGTGTTGACTCGATCAAGGGTTGTAGCATGGACCGGGCGGCATCGCGCCTGATGCCGATTTTTTCATAAATCTCATAAGCTATGGAGAGAGGCGCCATCAACCCGCCGCACGCAAAAGAACCGGCGCAGTGATACAGCGGTTTAAATTTGGATTTGATGCGCGTCAAACGTCCGTCCAAGGATTGAACCAGGCGCCGCGCCACCGCCTGGGCCGCCGCATCTCCTTCGAAGGTGTAAAAAATTCCATGGGAGCGCTTTATCGCTTGTCGTGGCGAGGTGAATGTTTGGATGGGATGCAGCGATCCCACCGAGGCTCCGCGTTGCCGAAGGGGTTTCAACACCAATGAGGAGAGTGCGCCGCTGGAGTGAATCACAACCCGGCCTGCCCATTTCATGGGAAGCTGTGCCAGCGCCAGGGCCGTGGAGGCGATGGCATCGTCCGGGGTCGTAATCCAAATGATTCCCGATCTACTCAGGAAAGTCTCTTCTAACCGGGTGGCTCCTCGCCGCGCGCGTGTGAAGCGGCGGGCGGCGCGCGCCGCAGAGAGAGACCGGCACACCACGGCCTCAATGGTGTAGCCGCTTTCCGACAGCAGGCGAGCCAGAGTCTGGCCGACACGGCCGGCACCTATGACGACGATGCGATTGAAAGAAGGTTTAAGGATGGAGTTGGTTGACTTCATGAATTCGATTCAAGTAACATCGCCTCCCCAAGGATGGGATTCCCGGTTACAACGCGCCGCCAAATTTTATCACAGTCACAAGGTCCTGCTCAGCCGTGAAAACCCAACCTCCAGTCGCCGATGCCGGACACTTGAAAATTAGGGGGCTCTTCACGGATGTCGCCCCACGATGTTCCTGGCATGACCGTGGTTAAGGAGAACGCAAATGTCCACATCACAATTGGATCAAGAAGCGACCGCTCTCGAATCGAAGAAAACGTTTGAGGTGTTCAACCCGGCCACAGCACAGAAGATCGCCGACGTGCCCATGGTGGACGCTGATGAAGTCAAAATCGCGGTGGCGCGCGGACGCGAGGCCTTCGAAAGCTGGCGCGATCTCCCGATTTCAAAACGGGCCGGATACTTGAAGGCATTGCGGGATGTGATTCTCGACAGCAAGAATGAAATCATTGAAACCATTGTCTCGGAAACCGGAAAAGCCAAGCTTGAAGCGTTATCCAATGAAATTCTTTATGTCTGTACGTGCATTGATTACTACGTTAAGAATGCCGAATCCTTCTTACGCGACCGGTATTATTCCGTGGGCCTGGTGTTGTTGAAAACCAAGCGCATCCACACCTCCTATATTCCGCGAGGCGTGGTGGGAATCATCGGTCCGTGGAATTTTCCTTTCACGCTGACCCTGGGCGAAGCCGTGCCGGCTTTGATGGCCGGGAATGCCGTGGTTCTCAAGCCCTCGGAATTTGCGCCGTTGTCCGCTTTGTTGGCGGTGAAGTTGTGCGAGCGGGCCCGATTCCCAAAACACCTCTTCCAGGTGGTGACGGGGTACGGAACCACCGCTGAAGCCTTGATCGATTATGCGGATCAGATCTCATTCACCGGCAGCGTGTCCACCGGCAAGAAGGTGATGGCCCGGGCGGCCCGGTCGCTCAAACCCGTGACGTTGGAACTCGGCGGAAAAGATCCGATGATCGTGCTTCAGGACGCCAATTTGGAGCGGGCCGCCAACGGCGCGGTTTGGGGCGCCCTCGCCAATTCCGGCCAGATATGCATGTCCATTGAACGCGTCTATGTGGAAGAAGGAGTGGCCGATGTTTTCATCGACAGAGTTGTGGATAAGGTGAAACGGCTGCGGCAGGGAATCGATCAGGATTATGACGTCGACGTGGGATCGATGACCACGCCCCGGCAGGTGGAGATCGTGGAAGACCAAATTGCCGATGCCGTCGCCAAAGGCGCCCGCATTTTGGTCGGCGGAAAACGCAACGCCCGCTTGCCCGGACTTTTTTTTGAACCCACGGTCATGGTCAACGTGGATCATTCCATGAAGATCATGACCGAAGAAACCTTTGGTCCTGTCATTCCCATCATGCGAATCAAAGATGAGCAGGAGGGCGTGCGCCTGGCCAACGATTCCCGATTTGGCCTGGTGGCCAGCGTGTGGACACGAGACAAGCGCAAAGGACAAGCCTTGGCGCGACGCTTGGAGTCCGGCAGCGTGTGTGTGAATGATTGTCTGGTAAATTTTCTAACCACCGAAGTTCCGTTTGGAGGAGTCAAGGAAAGCGGTTGGGGAGCGCGCCACGGGGAAACGGGAATCCAAAAGTATTGCTTCCTCCAATCGGTGCTGGAAGATCGCATCGGGTTGCGTCGCGAAATCAACTGGTTTCCCTACTCCAAGAAATTTTCCTCACTGTTGTCACGCCTGCTGAGAATTTTGTATCACTCCCGAATACTCCAAAAACTGCGGCCGTAGATATGAACCGTATTCTTCAATGTTGTGGTTGGAATAACAATTGAATGGCCCGTTACAGGAATCCCGCCGTTACCGTTGATGCCGTAGTCTTCACCCGGCTCCAGGATGTTCTGTGGGTTCTCCTCATTCGCCGCCGGAGGCCCCCATTCAAGGGGCGATGGGCCCTGCCCGGCGGATTTGTGAATTACGATGAGCCGCTCGATCGGGCCGTCCGACGTGAGTTGAGAGAAGAGACCGGGGTCTCGCGAATTCTTCTGGAACAGTTCTATACATTTGGAAATCCGCGTCGCGATCCCCGCGGCCGAGTGATTTCAGTGTCTTATTGGGGTTCTGTACGCGCGGATCGAATCCAATTGAAGGCGGGAGATGATGCGGCCATGGTCCGTTGGTTTAGAGTGAATCGACTGCCGCCTTTGGCGTTCGATCATGCGGCCATATTGAAACGTGCTCTCGCTTGTCTTCGCCGCCGCATGGGCAGTTCTTCGAAATAATTTTCGGCTATGGGGGTAA